>NZ_FNLF01000002.1:4047078-4721591 GCF_900103175.1 Tsukamurella pulmonis | reverse complement strand
AAGCGTCGTCGCCCGCGTCGAGTCCGGGTTGCAGGAAGGTCCAGTCCACGGGGAGGCGGATCAGCCGGTGACCGCGCTCCCGCAACCGGGCGTACGTGATCGCGGGTTCCCCGGTCCCGGTGACGGTGGGGTGGTCGTAGATCGTGACGGCCTGCGTGAGCATGGTCGCGACGTTGATCCCGCGCATCCAGGTCGTGGCCGGCTCAGCCACCCGCGGCCGCGGTATCGCGAGCGTGGCGAGGACGAGCGCTGCGACGATCACCACGATCAGGGCTCCGCGGCGGATCGTGGTCATGTGCTCACCCCCGCAGCGGTTCTCGACGGTGCGCGGGGCACCGGGCTCGACACCGGCAAGCCTACTGCATTCGCAAACGGGACCGGTACCCTGAACCCGTGCACGACGTACACATGCTCGGGGTCCGGTTCGACGATCTGCCCTTCGACGAGGCCGTCTCGCGGCTGCGGGAGGCGGCGCGCGGCGACCGGACGCGCACCGTCGTCTTCCCCAATGCGGCGACGCTCAACCTCGCCGCGCAGTCGCGCGACTACCGCGACGTCCTGAACTCCTCGTCGTTCGTCTTCGGGGACGGCACCGGTGTGCGGGGGCCGCGCGGATGCGCGGCGTGCGGCTGCGCGCGAACCTCAACGGCACCGACGTGATCCCCGCGCTGCTGGCGGCGGCGCCCGGCCTGCGGGTGTACCTGCTGGGTGGGACCGAGGAGGTGAACGCGGCCGCGGCCGCGGCGGCCGCGCAGCGCTTCCCGGTCGAGATCGTGGGCCGCCACCACGGCTTCTTCGACCTCGACGACTGCCCCGAGATCCTGGCGGCGATCACCGCGGCCGCACCGGACGTGCTGCTCGTCGGCTTCGGCAATCCCCTGCAGGAGCAGTGGATCGCGCGCCACCGCGCCGCGCTGGCCGTGCCGCTGATCGCGGGAGTGGGCGGGCTCTTCGGGTTCTGGGCCGGCACCCGGACCCGCGCGCCCGGCCTGGCGCGGCGCCTGGGAGTGGAGTGGGTCGACATCCTGCTGCGCGAGCCGCACAAGGCCCGGCGCTACCTCCTCGGCAATCCCGCGTTCCTCGCGCGCGCCGCCCGGACCAGGGCCGCCGACCTGCGGAGCTGACCGGGTCCGATCCCCGTCACCCGCGCGGTGCTCAGCGCCGCGCGGGGCGGGCGCGCCGTGCGGGCCGGACGCTCCGCGCGAGGACCTCGGCGAGCGGCCGCACGGAGACCGGCGCGGCGTACGCGTGCAGGTAGTGCTCCCGCGCCGCGCGTCCCCGCCGCTCCGCCTCCGCGGGGTCGGCCAGGGCGTCGAACGCCCGGGCCAGGCCGGCCACGTCCTCCACGCCGATCGCGTCCTCCCCCGGGGGCTGGAACTCCGGGAGGGCGCCCTCGGTGGAGACGATCGGCGTCACCCCGAGCTGCATCGCGAGCACCTGCACCCCGCTCTGCGTGGCGAGCCGGTAGTGCGCCACCGAGCCCTTCGCGCGGGCCATCGGCGCCAGCACGTCGTCGTACGAGTACCGCCCTCGCTCCCAGCGCACCGACGGGGGCAGATCCTGCGGCAGGTCACCGTCGCCGATGAGGACCAGTTCGTCGCCGCGCCACCCCGGCCCGGCGACGTGACGCTCCCACGCGGCGAGGGTCACGCCGAGGTTCTTGTACTCCGACAGTCGCCCGACCGCCACGAAGTCCCGGCGGCCGGCGGCGGCCACGAACGGCGGCACGCGGGCCTCGTCGAGATCACTGGTCAGCGGCGCGACCGCGGCCGCGCCGACCCGCGCGCCGACGTGATCGCTGAACGCGACGGTCGCGGCCGCCGAACGGTTCCACCGGCCGAACAGCGCCCGCTCCCAGGCGGGGAAGACCTCGTCGGCACCGTGCGGTCGATCGTCGTGCACGAGGTTCACCCGGGGGCGCCGCCCGCGAGCAGCATCCAGCGCGGGTCGCGCACCAGCTCGGTGACCACCACGTCGGGGGCGAAGGCCCGCACCGCCCGCAGCCCGGCCGCGAAACCCGGCCAGGTGGAGGCCGTGCGCGGGCGGGCGTCGAGCACCCGCTCGTAGGCGCGCGCCCCGTCGGACTCCGGGTGCTGATCGGTGGTCACCAGGAGCACCTCCCAGCCGGCCTCGATCAGCTGCTCGCAGTACACCCGGGCCAGGGGCCGCATCCACGGCGAGAGCCAGAGAACGCGTCCCGTCATCGCAGGACCCCGGCGAACGCCGCCTCGTAGGCGTCGGGCCATGGCCTCGACGGAGTAGTTGGACCGCATCCGCTCGAATCCCCCTGTCGCCCAGGGCCGCCCCATTCCTGCGGGTGGGCGAGCATGTCGGTCATCGCCCGCGCGCCAGCCGTCGACGGTGACCTCCTCGACGAGGCGCCCGGCCTCGCCGTGGGCGAGGATCTCCGGGATCGCGCCGACGGCCGAGGCGACCACCGGCACGCGGCGGGCCATGGCCTCGAGGATCACCAGCGGGAAGGCCTCGTCGCGGCTGGGCACGCACAGCAGATCCGCCTCGGCGAGGGCCGCCTCGGGGCCGGGCGTCCATCCGCGCCAGTGCACGCGATCGCGCACGGAGTCCGGGGTCATGGCCTCGAGCCGCGCGCGGTCGGGACCGTCGCCGTAGATGGAGAGCTCCCAGTCCTGATCGGGAACGCCCGCCAGGGCGGCGGCCAGTAGGTGCGGGTTCTTGAACTCGACGGCGCGGGCGAGCACGACCAGGCGGCGCGGGCGGCCGAGCGGGGGCCGCGGCGGGACCTCGCCGCGGGCGGCGGCGCGGTCGATGCCGTTGGGCGCGGTGAAGACCGGTGCGTTCAGGTCCTGGAACTGCGGGCCCACGTCCCAGTGCCCGTCCGCGAGGCCGACGAAACCGTCGGCGCGGCGCATCGCGCGGGCCAGGGGCGCCGAGAAGGTCGGCTCCTGCGCGTCGAACCAGGAGTGGGAGGCGACCAGCCAGCGCCGGTCACGGCGGCCGGCGCGCCACAGCGTCGCGAATCCGGTCTCGGTGTTCGTGGTCGCGCTGATGAGGATCTGCGGGCCCGTGACGGGATCGAGCACGGGCGCGAACCAGGGCTGCCGGACGACGCGCACCGAGTGCGGGACGTCGGCGACGAGCGGGCCGAAGCGTTGCATGCACGCGATGGTCACCGGGTAGCCGCGCCGGTCGAGCTCGGCGGCGAGGAGCACGTGCTGCCGCTCGGCGCCGCCGTAGACCAGCCGGTTCGTCGTGATCACGATCGCGGGTCGATCGGTGGCGCGCGCCGCGCGGCGTGCGCGCGGCGGGTGGAGCGCTGCACGCGGTCGAGGACCGAGGTGCCGGCCAGGTACAGATCGGCGGTGCGGGCCCCGCCGTCGTGCTCGAGGTTGAGTGCGATGTTGGCGCGGAGCAGGTCGCCGGAGCGCCGGCTCGCGCGCGCGTCGTCGGCGACGGTGCCGCCGCTCGTGTGCGTGATCCCCTCGTCGTCAGTGAGGACCAGCCGCCAGCCCGCGCCGCGGGCCCGCTGCTGCCAGTCCGTCTCCTCGCCGTAGAGGAAGAACTCCTCGTCGAACGGGCCCAGCGCGTCCCAGGCGTCGCGCTGGATCGCCAGGCACGCGCCGGTCAGGTAGCCGTCGACCTCGGCCGGGGCCTGCGCGTACAGGTCGGAGAGCGGCGTGGCGCGCAGGCGCGGGGCGTACCCGGCGTACGAGACCAGTGCGCGGATCGGGCCCCGACGGCGGTGCGCGACGTCCCACTCGCGGTCGGCGGCGTCCCGATGTGCAGGATCATGAATTCTCGGCGCGGCTGCGGCGACGCCCGGAGACCGCAGCGCGGCACGGGTCGCAGCCAGATCGCCGCGCAGCACCGCGTCCGGGTTGAGCAACAGCAGATCGGCGTCGGGTGCGAGTGCGGCGAGCCGGTTGACCGCGGCGGCGAAGCCGACGTTCGTCCCGTCGCCGTGCCATGCGACATCGGGAAAATCTGCCCGCAACTCGGCCATCCCGGGCCAGTCCGCACCGGAGTTGTCCCAGATCAACGTACGTGTACGAGAAAGGTGCTCGGCGACGGAGTCCAGACAGGCCCGCAGGTCGTCCGGATTCTTGTAGGCCACGACGAGCACCGCGAGCGGGCGGTGCCCCGGCGTCGCCGGCGGCGGGGCGGACCGGAGTCCGCCGGGGAGATAGGCGCGGTCGAGCTCGCTCGGCACGAACTTCTCCTCACAGGTCGCCGGGTCCTTCAGCTTCGACATACTATACGGAAGGACAGCGTGGCATGATTCGGCATTGCACAGTCGGATCGCCGGCGCCGGCGCGAGGGAGAGGACGGCGGTGGACGAGTCAGCACGCCGCGGGCGGCCTCTCCGGGAACCCGGTCGCGTCACCGGGTCCGCGTCACATCGCGGTCAGCATGTCGGCCAGGTGCGCGGCCATGACCTCCGTCGTGAACCGCTCGCGCGCCCGTGCCGCTGCGGCGCGGCCCATCGCGATCCGCGCGGCGTCGTCGGCGAGCAGCTCGGAGATCGCCGCGGCCATCGCGTCGGGGTCCTCCGGCGGCACCAGCAGTCCCGTCACGCCGTGCTCCACGTAGTCGGAGACGCCGGGATTGTCCGTCACCACGACCGGGCGCCCGCTGGCCATCGCCTCCAGCACCACCGTGAGACCGGAGCCGGTGACTGTACGATGAAGTGCAATCGCAATCAGGCCCGCCCGGGCGTAGAGGTCGCGGATCCGTCCGTCCAAACGCTCGGTGTGCACCGTCACCAAGCCTTCGGGAGCGTCGAAATGCAATCCGGAGGCCAGTTCGAGATGTGCTCGGGGCCGCGTCGCGCGAACCCGCTGCATCGCACGGATCAGGGTGGCGTGGTCGCGGAAGCGGTCCTCGCCGGCGCTCACGACGAGATCCGTGTCTTCCGGAACCGGTTGCTCGACATAGAAATCGGTATCGATACCCAGGGGGATGAACTGCATACGGGAAGCGGCCAGCCCCCACTCCCGCTGGAGCACCGGCAGTACGGCCGAGCACTGCGCCCACACCGCCGCGGCCCGCGGCAGTGCGCGCGCCGCCAGCTCGCCGTGCACCCGGCCGGCGCCGGCGCGAGTGGTCAACCAGCCGACGCCCGCGGCGACCGGCGTCCTCCCCGTCAGCAGCGCCGGGACCCCCGTGCGCTCGTCGTAGGCGAGGATCGCGTCGCCGCCGCGCGCACCGGCTCCGAGCGTCCGTTCGACGAACTCGTAGCCGCCGGTGCGGTGCCGCACCGATCGGGCGAGCCGCTGCTCGACGCGCCCGCGGAGCCCCTCGCCGGGCCGCGCGGAGGCGAACTCGACGCGCATCCCATGATTCTCGAGCCGATGGAGGCCGTACGGTGACCGATCGGGAACTTCACCCGCCGCATGGCGGCGCGCCCACGCCGGAGCCGTCAATCCCCAGCAAGAGGCACCGTCACCCGCACCGAATCATCCCTTCGATCCGACGGCCACCCCGCCTCGGGAACGCACGCCCCCGCACCGTCTGGGGATGAGGGTATCGAGTCGCACAACGACACGGAGCGGGGGCGGGCGACACCCCGGCCGTATCGCCAAGGCGTTCGGCCTGCAGCTCGTCGCCCGCGTCGTCGGCCTCGTCGCCTCGCTCGCCACGATGGCGATCACCACGACCACCTCGGGCTCGTCTCCTACGGGCACCTGACCTCGGCGATCGTCTTCATCGGCCTGTGGACGAGCCTCACGGAACTGGGCATCGGCGCGGTCGTGGTCCGGCGCGTCACGTCCGGCACCGGCGATCTGCAGCACCTGATCCGGCTGAACGTCGGGCTGTCGCTGGCCTACTGCGTTCCCCTCGCCGCCGCGGCGATCGGGACGGGCTGGCTGATCTACCGCGACACCGCGGAGGTCCCGATGATGATCGCGATCATCGCCGGCGGCCTCGCGCTGACCACGTTGGCCTCGTGCTTCCAGCCGCTGTTCATGACCGACGTGCGGTTCGGCGCGGTCGCGGTCTCCGACGTCGGCGGACGCGCACTCTCGCTGATCGGCACCATCGTGCTGGTCCGGATCGACGCCGATCTGGTGTGGTTCGCGGCGGTGCAGCTGATCCCGCCGCTGGTGATGCTGCTCATCCAGGGCTTCGTCGCGCATCGGGCCGTGGGCATCCGCCCGGTGTTCTCGGCCCGGCAGAGCTGGGAGCTGATCCGCGAGAGCCTGCCCCAGACCGGCGTGCTCATCGTGGCGGCCCTGTACTGGCGCGCCGACGCCTTCCTGCTCAGCGTGCTCAGCACGCCGGCGCAGACCGGTGCCTACGGCCTGGCCTATCAGATCACCTCGAACGCCACGGTGATCTCCGCCGTCTTCCTGGCCTCGTCGCTGTCGACCATGACCAACCTGTTCGCCACCGACAGAGCCCGCTTCGCGCAGTTCGTCCAGCGCAGCGCGGAGGTCCTGATCTTCGTCGGCGCGCCGATCGCGGTGGTCGGCCTGGTCCTCTCGCCCAGCCTGATCGGGCTGCTCGCGACGCAGGAGTTCGTCGTGGCGGGCGGCCGGACGCTCGCGCTGCTCTTCATCGCGCTCGCCGTCACCTTCGTCACGGCGGTCCTGAGCCAGGCGCTCTTCGCGGCCCACGACCAGGTGTTCCTGCTGCGCCTGAACGTGGTGAACCTCACCGGCAACATCGTGCTGAACGTCGCCCTGATCCCGTTCTTCGGCGCGATCGGCGCGGCGAGCGCGCTCATCGTCAGCGAGGTCATCGGGATGGTCGTCGCCGGCTGGCGCCTGCGCTCGCGCGCGCCCTTCCAGGCGCCGTGGGGATACCTGCTCCGCCTGGCGGTGCCGCTCGCGGTCGCCACGAGCGTGGCGATCGTCCTGCGCCACCAGTTCGTCCTGATCCCGCTCACAGCTTCGGCAGTGGCATACCTGCTCACCAGCGCACTCGTCGGGCCGATCCGCCTGCGGACGCTGATGGGACTGGCGAAGCCCAGCTCCGGAGCCGACGAAGTGTGAGCAAGGCCGCAGGTGTGAGGTGCACTGCGTGAATCGACGTAGTACAGTCAATGCCGTATATATGCGATTGCAACAGCACTGAGGGAGACCCTGCCAATGAACGTCGCCGGCTTCCTGCGCTGGCACTCACCAAACCCGCGATCATCCTCCTGGTGATCGTCGCCGGCATCGCCGGCGGCGCCATCGGTGGAAGTCGACCACCTCGCACTTCGAGAGCAGTGCGCAGTCCTGGTGATTCCCCCGGAGCCGGCAGCGTCAACGCCAGGACAACCCCTTCACCAGCCTCGACTACGGCGCGGCCAGACGCCCAGGTGCTCACCGTGGTGGCCGGAGTCCCGCGCGGTGCCGCCGCGCTCGAGGGGGCCGGTGCCTCCCCCGACGTGACGATGATGCGCCGCGTCCGGCGACGGGCAACCCAAGCAGATCTCCCCGCTCATCACCTTCACGGTGTCCGCGCGACGGCCGAGCCAGTGAAGCACCTGGGGTCTGTGGGCTTGCGCCGTAATGAGCGCTGGCTCGGAACCGCCGGGGTGAATCACAGTTGCGTTGGAGCTGCCAAAAGTCCGGCGGACGTGCCGCCCAATCACCAGGACTGCCGCACTGCTCTCGAAGTGCGAGGTGGTCGACTTCCACCGATGGCGCCGCCGGCGATGCCGGCGACGATCACCAGGAGGATGATCGCGGGTTTGGTGAGTGCCCAGCGCAGGAAGCCGGCGACGTTCATTGGCAGGGTCTCCCTCAGTGCTGTTGCAATCGCATATATACGGCATTGACTGTACTACGTCGATTCACGCAAGTGCACCTACACCTGCGGCTTGCTCACACTTCGTCGGCTCCGGAGCTGGGCTTCGCCAGTCCCATAGCGTCCGCAGGCGGATCGGCCCGACGAGTGCGCTGGTGAGCAGGTATGCCACTGCCGAAGCTGTGAGCGGGATCAGGACGAACTGGTGGCGCAGGACGATCGCCACGCTCGTGGCGACCGCGAGCGGCACCGCCAGGCGGAGCAGGTATCCCCACGGCGCCTGGAAGGGCGCGCGCGAGCGCAGGCGCCAGCCGGCGACGACCATCCCGATGACCTCGCTGACGATGAGCGCGCTCGCCGCGCCGATCGCGCCGAAGAACGGGATCAGGGCGACGTTCAGCACGATGTTGCCGGTGAGGTTCACCACGTTCAGGCGCAGCAGGAACACCTGGTCGTGGGCCGCGAAGAGCGCCTGGCTCAGGACCGCCGTGACGAAGGTGACGGCGAGCGCGATGAAGAGCAGCGCGAGCGTCCGGCCGCCCGCCACGACGAACTCCTGCGTCGCGAGCAGCCCGATCAGGCTGGGCGAGAGGACCAGGCCGACCACCGCGATCGGCGCGCCGACGAAGATCAGGACCTCCGCGCTGCGCTGGACGAACTGCGCGAAGCGGGCTCTGTCGGTGGCGAACAGGTTGGTCATGGTCGACAGCGACGAGGCCAGGAAGACGGCGGAGATCACCGTGGCGTTCGAGGTGATCTGATAGGCCAGGCCGTAGGCACCGGTCTGCGCCGGCGTGCTGAGCACGCTGAGCAGGAAGGCGTCGGCGCGCCAGTACAGGGCCGCCACGATGAGCACGCCGGTCTGGGGCAGGCTCTCGCGGATCAGCTCCCAGCTCTGCCGGGCCGAGAACACCGGGCGGATGCCCACGGCCCGATGCGCGACGAAGCCCTGGATGAGCAGCATCACCAGCGGCGGGATCAGCTGCACCGCCGCGAACCACACCAGATCGGCGTCGATCCGGACCAGCACGATGGTGCCGATCAGCGAGAGTGCGCGTCCGCCGACGTCGGAGACCGCGACCGCGCCGAACCGCACGTCGGTCATGAACAGCGGCTGGAAGCACGAGGCCAACGTGGTCAGCGCGAGGCCGCCGGCGATGATCGCGATCATCATCGGGACCTCCGCGGTGTCGCGGTAGATCAGCCAGCCCGTCCGATCGCCGCGGCGGCGAGGGGAACGCAGTAGGCCAGCGACAGCCCGACGTTCAGCCGGATCAGGTGCTGCAGATCGCCGGTGCCGGACGTGACGCGCCGGACCACGACCGCGCCGATGCCCAGTTCCGTGAGGCTCGTCCACAGGCCGATGAAGACGATCGCCGAGGTCAGGTGCCCGTAGGAGACGAGCCCGAGGTGGGTCGTGGTGATCGCCATCGTGGCGAGCGAGGCGACGAGGCCGACGACGCGGGCGACGAGCTGCAGGCCGAACGCCTTGGCGATACGGCCGGGTGTCGCCCGCCCCCGCTCCGTGTCGTTGTGCGACTCGATACCCTCATCCCCAGACGGTGCGGGGGCGTGCGTTCCCGAGGGCGGGGTGGCCGTCGGATCGAAGGGATGATTCGGTGCGGGTGACGGTGCCTCTTGCTGGGGGATTGACGGCTCCGGCGTGGGCGCGCCGCCATGCGGCGGGTGAAGTTCCCGATCGGTCACCGTACGGCCTCCATCGGCTCGAGAATCATGGGATGCGCGTCGAGTTCGCCTCCGCGCGGCCCGGCGAGGGGCTCCGCGGGCGCGTCGAGCAGCGGCTCGCCCGATCGGTGCGGCACCGCACCGGCGGCTACGAGTTCGTCGAACGGACGCTCGGAGCCGGTGCGCGCGGCGGCGACGCGATCCTCGCCTACGACGAGCGCACGGGGGTCCCGGCGCTGCTGACGGGGAGGACGCCGGTCGCCGCGGGCGTCGGCTGGTTGACCACTCGCGCCGGCGCCGGCCGGGTGCACGGCGAGCTGGCGGCGCGCGCACTGCCGCGGGCCGCGGCGGTGTGGGCGCAGTGCTCGGCCGTACTGCCGGTGCTCCAGCGGGAGTGGGGGCTGGCCGCTTCCCGTATGCAGTTCATCCCCCTGGGTATCGATACCGATTTCTATGTCGAGCAACCGGTTCCGGAAGACACGGATCTCGTCGTGAGCGCCGGCGAGGACCGCTTCCGCGACCACGCCACCCTGATCCGTGCGATGCAGCGGGTTCGCGCGACGCGGCCCCGAGCACATCTCGAACTGGCCTCCGGATTGCATTTCGACGCTCCCGAAGGCTTGGTGACGGTGCACACCGAGCGTTTGGACGGACGGATCCGCGACCTCTACGCCCGGGCGGGCCTGATTGCGATTGCACTTCATCGTACAGTCACCGGCTCCGGTCTCACGGTGGTGCTGGAGGCGATGGCCAGCGGGCGCCCGGTCGTGGTGACGGACAATCCCGGCGTCTCCGACTACGTGGAGCACGGCGTGACGGGACTGCTGGTGCCGCCGGAGGACCCCGACGCGATGGCCGCGGCGATCTCCGAGCTGCTCGCCGACGACGCCGCGCGGATCGCGATGGGCCGCGCCGCAGCGGCACGGGCGCGCGAGCGGTTCACGACGGAGGTCATGGCCGCGCACCTGGCCGACATGCTGACCGCGATGTGACGCGGACCCGGTGACGCGACCGGGTTCCCGGAGAGGCCGCCCGCGGCGTGCTGACTCGTCCACCGCCGTCCTCTCCCTCGCGCCGGCGCCGGCGATCCGACTGTGCAATGCCGAATCATGCCACGCTGTCCTTCCGTATAGTATGTCGAAGCTGAAGGACCCGGCGACCTGTGAGGAGAAGTTCGTGCCGAGCGAGCTCGACCGCGCCTATCTCCCCGGCGGACTCCGGTCCGCCCCGCCGCCGGCGACGCCGGGGCACCGCCCGCTCGCGGTGCTCGTCGTGGCCTACAAGAATCCGGACGACCTGCGGGCCTGTCTGGACTCCGTCGCCGAGCACCTTTCTCGTACACGTACGTTGATCTGGGACAACTCCGGTGCGGACTGGCCCGGGATGGCCGAGTTGCGGGCAGATTTTCCCGATGTCGCATGGCACGGCGACGGGACGAACGTCGGCTTCGCCGCCGCGGTCAACCGGCTCGCCGCACTCGCACCCGACGCCGATCTGCTGTTGCTCAACCCGGACGCGGTGCTGCGCGGCGATCTGGCTGCGACCCGTGCCGCGCTGCGGTCTCCGGGCGTCGCCGCAGCCGCGCCGAGAATTCATGATCCTGCACATCGGGACGCCGCCGACCGCGAGTGGGACGTCGCGCACCGCCGTCGGGGCCCGATCCGCGCACTGGTCTCGTACGCCGGGTACGCCCCGCGCCTGCGCGCCACGCCGCTCTCCGACCTGTACGCGCAGGCCCCGGCCGAGGTCGACGGCTACCTGACCGGCGCGTGCCTGGCGATCCAGCGCGACGCCTGGGACGCGCTGGGCCCGTTCGACGAGGAGTTCTTCCTCTACGGCGAGGAGACGGACTGGCAGCAGCGGGCCCGCGGCGCGGGCTGGCGGCTGGTCCTCACTGACGACGAGGGGATCACGCACACGAGCGGCGGCACCGTCGCCGACGACGCGCGCGCGAGCCGGCGCTCCGGCGACCTGCTCCGCGCCAACATCGCACTCAACCTCGAGCACGACGGCGGGGCCCGCACCGCCGATCTGTACCTGGCCGGCACCTCGGTCCTCGACCGCGTGCAGCGCTCCACCCGCCGCGCGCACGCCCGCGCGGCGCGCGCCACCGATCGACCCGCGATCGTGATCACGACGAACCGGCTGGTCTACGGCGGCGCCGAGCGGCAGCACGTGCTCCTCGCCGCCGAGCTCGACCGGCGCGGCTACCCGGTGACCATCGCGTGCATGCAACGCTTCGGCCCGCTCGTCGCCGACGTCCCGCACTCGGTGCGCGTCGTCCGGCAGCCCTGGTTCGCGCCCGTGCTCGATCCCGTCACGGGCCCGCAGATCCTCATCAGCGCGACCACGAACACCGAGACCGGATTCGCGACGCTGTGGCGCGCCGGCCGCCGTGACCGGCGCTGGCTGGTCGCCTCCCACTCCTGGTTCGACGCGCAGGAGCCGACCTTCTCGGCGCCCCTGGCCCGCGCGATGCGCCGCGCCGACGGTTTCGTCGGCCTCGCGGACGGGCACTGGGACGTGGGCCCGCAGTTCCAGGACCTGAACGCACCGGTCTTCACCGCGCCCAACGGCATCGACCGCGCCGCCGCCCGCGGCGAGGTCCCGCCGCGGCCCCCGCTCGGCCGCCCGCGCCGCCTGGTCGTGCTCGCCCGCGCCGTCGAGTTCAAGAACCCGCACCTACTGGCCGCCGCCCTGGCGGGCGTTCCCGATCAGGACTGGGAGCTCTCCATCTACGGCGACGGTCCCGACCGCGCGCGGCTCGAGGCCATGACCCCGGACTCCGTGCGCGATCGCGTGCACTGGCGCGGATGGACGCCCGGCCCCGAGGCGGCCCTCGCCGAGGCGGATCTGCTGTGCGTGCCCAGCCGCGACGAGGCCTTCCCGCTGGTGATCCTCGAGGCCATGGCCCGCCGCGTGCCGGTGGTCGCCTCGGCCGTCGGCGCGATCCCGGAGATCCTCGCCCACGGCGAGGCCGGGCGCCTCGTCGAGGAGGTCACCGTCGACGGCTGGCGCGCGGCGATGACCGACATGCTCGCCCACCCGCAGGAATGGGCGGCCCTGGGCGACAGGGGATTCGAGCGGATGCGGTCCAACTACTCCGTCGAGGCCATGGCCGACGCCTACGAGGCGGCGTTCGCCGGGGTCCTGCGATGACGGGACGCGTTCTCTGGCTCTCGCCGTGGATGCGGCCCCTGGCCCGGGTGTACTGCGAGCAGCTGATCGAGGCCGGCTGGGAGGTGCTCCTGGTGACCACCGATCAGCACCCGGAGTCCGACGGGGCGCGCGCCTACGAGCGGGTGCTCGACGCCCGCCCGCGCACGGCCTCCACCTGGCCGGGTTTCGCGGCCGGGCTGCGGGCGGTGCGGGCCTTCGCCCCCGACGTGGTGGTCACCGAGCTGGTGCGCGACCCGCGCTGGATGCTGCTCGCGGGCGGCGCCCCCCGGGTGAACCTCGTGCACGACGATCGACCGCACGGTGCCGACGAGGTCTTCCCCGCCTGGGAGCGGGCGCTGTTCGGCCGGTGGAACCGTTCGGCGGCCGCGACCGTCGCGTTCAGCGATCACGTCGGCGCGCGGGTCGGCGCGGCCGCGGTCGCGCCGCTGACCAGTGATCTCGACGAGGCCCGCGTGCCGCCGTTCGTGGCCGCCGCCGGCCGCCGGGACTTCGTGGCGGTCGGGCGACTGTCGGAGTACAAGAACCTCGGCGTGACCCTCGCCGCGTGGGAGCGTCACGTCGCCGGGCCGGGGTGGCGCGGCGACGAACTGGTCCTCATCGGCGACGGTGACCTGCCGCAGGATCTGCCCCCGTCGGTGCGCTGGGAGCGAGGGCGGTACTCGTACGACGACGTGCTGGCGCCGATGGCCCGCGCGAAGGGCTCGGTGGCGCACTACCGGCTCGCCACGCAGAGCGGGGTGCAGGTGCTCGCGATGCAGCTCGGGGTGACGCCGATCGTCTCCACCGAGGGCGCCCTCCCGGAGTTCCAGCCCCCGGGGGAGGACGCGATCGGCGTGGAGGACGTGGCCGGCCTGGCCCGGGCGTTCGACGCCCTGGCCGACCCCGCGGAGGCGGAGCGGCGGGGACGCGCGGCGCGGGAGCACTACCTGCACGCGTACGCCGCGCCGGTCTCCGTGCGGCCGCTCGCCGAGGTCCTCGCGCGGAGCGTCCGGCCCGCACGGCGCGCCCGCCCCGCGCGGCGCTGAGCACCGCGCGGGTGACGGGGATCGGACCCGGTCAGCTCCGCAGGTCGGCGGCCCTGGTCCGGGCGGCGCGCGCGAGGAACGCGGGATTGCCGAGGAGGTAGCGCCGGGCCTTGTGCGGCTCGCGCAGCAGGATGTCGACCCACTCCACTCCCAGGCGCCGCGCCAGGCCGGGCGCGCGGGTCCGGGTGCCGGCCCAGAACCCGAAGAGCCCGCCCACTCCCGCGATCAGCGGCACGGCCAGCGCGGCGCGGTGGCGCGCGATCCACTGCTCCTGCAGGGGATTGCCGAAGCCGACGAGCAGCACGTCCGGTGCGGCCGCGGTGATCGCCGCCAGGATCTCGGGGCAGTCGTCGAGGTCGAAGAAGCCGTGGTGGCGGCCCACGATCTCGACCGGGAAGCGCTGCGCGGCCGCCGCGGCCGCGGCCGCGTTCACCTCCTCGGTCCCACCCAGCAGGTACACCCGCAGGCCGGGCGCCGCCGCCAGCAGCGCGGGGATCACGTCGGTGCCGTTGAGGTTCGCGCGCAGCCGCACGCCGCGCATCCGCGCGGCCCACCGCACACCGGTGCCGTCCCCGAAGACGAACGACGAGGAGTTCAGGACGTCGCGGTAGTCGCGCGACTGCGCGGCGAGGTTGAGCGTCGCCGCATTGGGGAAGACGACGGTGCGCGTCCGGTCGCCGCGCGCCGCCTCCCGCAGCCGCGAGACGGCCTCGTCGAAGGGCAGATCGTCGAACCGGACCCCGAGCATGTGTACGTCGTGCACGGGTTCAGGGTACCGGTCCCGTTTGCGAATGCAGTAGGCTTGCCGGTGTCGAGCCCGGTGCCCCGCGCACCGTCGAGAACCGCTGCGGGGGTGAGCACATGACCACGATCCGCCGCGGAGCCCTGATCGTGGTGATCGTCGCAGCGCTCGTCCTCGCCACGCTCGCGATACCGCGGCCGCGGGTGGCTGAGCCGGCCACGACCTGGATGCGCGGGATCAACGTCGCGACCATGCTCACGCAGGCCGTCACGATCTACGACCACCCCACCGTCACCGGGACCGGGGAACCCGCGATCACGTACGCCCGGTTGCGGGAGCGCGGTCACCGGCTGATCCGCCTCCCCGTGGACTGGACCTTCCTGCAACCCGGACTCGACGCGGGCGACGACGCTTTCCATCCGGCGTACTGGAACGCGATCCGGGCGGAGGTCGGCAAGATCGAGGCGGCCGGCATGCGGGTCGTGCTCGGCCTGCACAACGGGTGCGAGTGGCGCGCGCCGCGCTCGACCGCGGCACCGCGGGTCTGCGGCGCCGGGCTCACCGTCGAGCAGACGAACCGGGTCTGGCGCATGCTGTCCGCCGGCTTCCGCGACGAGCCGGCCGTCGTCGCCTACGACCTGTTCAACGAGCCGACCCGGTTCAGCCACCCCACCCGCGGGGACCTGCAGTCCGCGGACAAGCCCCCGTACGCGGTCTACCAGCGGCACGTGCAGGAGGTGGTCACGGCGCTGCGCGAGGTCGGCGACCGCAAGGTTCTCTGGGTGGAGTCCCTGTGCTGTTCGCGGTTCTCCGACTTCGCCTACACGGACCCGCGCGGCGGCTGGGTCGACGACCCACTGGGCCGCATCGTGTACTCGCAGCACATGTATCCGGTCAGCAAGAGCGGCGAGGGCGAGGTCTTCGACCCGGCCAAGCTGGACAGGAACTACGTCCGGGACGCGGGACGGCCCTGGTCGGACCGCGGCTACGAGACGGGTTTCCTCGGCCGGCTGCGCACGTTCGGCGAGTGGTGCGCCCGCAGCGCCGTGGAGTGTTCGGTCGGCGAGGTGGGCTGGTACGGCCCCGGCCAGAGCGCGGCCAGCGCCGAGCAGTGGAACCGGCTCGGCGATCGGTGGTACGCGCTCGCCAACACGTACGGCCTCGCCGTCACGTACTTCGGGACGTCCTCGGCCTTCCACGGTCCGCTCTGGGCCTACGACGCTCCGGGCCCCGACGCGTGGTTCCCCGCGCCGGGCCTGTCCCGCCTCCAGTCCCAGGCCGCCGTCATCGAGAAGCCCGAGCACCTCACCCGCGAGTAGCCGCGGGCCCGCCCTCTGCCGCCAGCTCGATCCAGAGCGCCGCCAGCCGCGCGTGCCACGGCTCGATCGCGAAGTCGTCGGCACGGGTGCGGGCCCCGGCCGAGATCGCAGCGCGCAGTGCGGGATCGGTCACCAGCCGCGCGAGCGCGGCGCTCAGCGCGGGGACGTCGCCCGGCGGGACGAGGAGGGCGTCCGCGCCGTCGGTCACCGCGTCCGGGATCGCGCCCACGGGTGTGGTCAACGGCGCCAGGCCCGCGGCCATCGCCTCCAGCAGCGCCATCGGCAGACCCTCGTCGTAGCTGGGCAGGGCGAAGACCTGCGCGGCCGCGAGCAGCTCGTCGCGCCCGGCCGCGTCGACCCAGCCGCGCACCGTCACCGCGTCCCCGACGCCGGCCGCGGCGACCGCGGCGCGGACCTCGTCCACCTCGCCGTCGCCGGCCAGCGTGAGGTGCAGGCGCGCCCGGATCTCCGGTGGCAGGGCCGCCACCGCCGCGACGAGGTCGTAGCTGCCCTTGCGCTCGCCGAGCCGGCCGAGCGCGACGACGCGGACCACCCCGTCGGGCGGCGCGGCGGCGGCCCGGGCGGGAACGGCGGGCACGGGGTTGTAGAGCACCTCCACGTCGCCGCGGGGCAGTCCCATCGCGGCCGCGTACTCGGTGGCGAGCCCGGTCCCGAGGACCAGCCAGCGGTCCGCGGGCAGGGCCGCACGCACGAGCGGCCGTGCGGGAGCGGGGAGCCCGGTGACCCACCCGCCGAAGTCGTAGCTGTGCCCGTGCACCACGGCCGGCACGCGGCGCAGGCGCGCCGCCCAGAGCACGGGGGCCTTGCGGACCACGCTGCCGCCGTGCGAGAGGTGCACGTGCACCACGTCCGCCTCGCCGCGCAGCACGGCCAGCACGCCGCGCGCCATGCCGCCGAGGCCGGTGCGCAGCCGCTGCCCGACGGTGCCGTCGACGTAGGTGGTCAGGAGCCGCACCGCGATCGCGGGATCGGGCTGCGCCGCCATGTGCCCGACGACGGTCGCGATCCCGCCGCGGCTCGCCGGGCCGGGCGCCGCGGGGCCCACCACGAGCACCCGGGTCGGCGCGGTCACGACGGGCCTCCGGTCAACCGCCGCGGCGCCGCGGTCCGGCGCAGTGCGGGCGCCACGGGCCGGCCCTCGAGCAGCCCCTCGACGGTGCCCGCCTCCAGGGCCTTCCGGTACGGCACGAGCGCCGCCGCGACCGCGTCGACGGTGTGGTCGACGTCGGCGTCCGTGTGGGCCGCGGAGATCACGAAGGACTGGCCGAGCACACCGCGCCGCAGCAGCTCCTGCAGGAACAGCGTCCGGTACGCCTGCGACGGCGCGCCGTCGGCGTCGCGGGTGGTGAAGACGAGGCACGACGGCCGCCCGATGGCCCGCACCGCGTCGCCGACGCCCGCCGCCGCGGCGGCCGCGTTCACCCCGTCGGCCAGGCGCCGCCCGGCGCGCTCCATCGCGCCCACGGGATCGCCCTCGCGGTAGGACCGGGCGACGGCGCGGAAGGCGGTGAGCGAGACCGTCTCCGGGCCGTGGGTCGTGGACAGCAGGAAGACCCGGTCGGCGTCGGTGTTCAGGCCGCCGAGTTCCATGAGCGCGCGCTTGCCGGCGAGCGCCGAGATCGGGAAGCCGTTGCCCATGGCCTTGCCCCAGCACGAGAGATCGGGCGTCACGCCGAAGACGGACTGCGCGCCGTGCGGCGACCAGCGGAACCCGGTGATCATCTCGTCGAACACGAGCACGGCGCCGTGCTCGTCGCACAGGGCCCGAACGGTTTCCAGGAAGCCGGGCTCGGGCTCGGCGAGCGCGGTGGCGGCCTCGAGGAACACCGCGGCGATGCGGCCGGGGTGCTCGGCGAACCGGGCGCGCAGGGAGTCGGCGTCGTTGTAGCCGAACCGGACCGTGAGATCGGTGATCGCGGTGGGGATCCCGCCCGCCATCTCGGTGGATCCGATGAACCAGTCGTCCACGGAGAAGAAGGGTTGATCGCAGATCGCCACCAGATCGCGGCCGGTGGCGGCGCGCGCGAGCCGCAGCGCCGCGGTGGTGGCGTCGGAGCCGTTCTTGCCGAACTTGACCATGTCGGCGGTGGGCACCATCGCGAGGAAGTCCTCGGCGGCGTCGAGCTCCGTCGTCGTGGGCCGGCTGAAGTTGAGCCCGTCGTCGAGGCAGGCGCGCACGGCGTCCACCACGGGCGGGTACGCGTGGCCCAGGGTCACGGCGCGCAGGCCCATCCCGTACTCCACGTACTCGTTGCCGTCGGCGTCCCAGACGCGCGCGCCGCGGCCGCGGGTCAGCACCGGCGGCATGAACTCGGGGTACTGGTCGGCGCCGCGGGCGTAGGTGTGCGCGCCGCCGGGCACCAGGTGGTGCAGGCGGTCCTGCAGTTCGCGCGAGCGGGTGAAGTCGGGTTCGGTCATAGCTCGGTCACCAGTCTTCCGCGGAGGGCCGGCCAGGCCTCCAGCACCTCGTCGTGCAGGTCGGGCAGGGTCAGCAGGACGGGCCCGTCGAGCGCGGCGAGGTGCTCGGGCGGCACGATCGGGATGTCGGTGCCGGGCATGCGACGGCCCTGCTTCGACGGGGAGGCGTCGGCCACGCAGGACACGAGGGCCGCGTCCAGTCCGGCCAGCGCGAACAGGGCGACGGCCCGCGAGGCGGCGCCGTAGGCCCCGACGGTGCGGCCGGCCGCCGCGTGCTCCTGCGCCCACGCCCGGAGCGCGCGCGCCTGGTCGGCGGGCGCCGCACTGAGGGTGCGCAGGCCGGCGGGGGTGCCGAGGCCGGAATCCGCCTCCTCGGCGAGGATCCGGCGGACGACGGGGTCCGCCGTGCCGGCGCCGGGGACGACGTCGGCCGCGCCCGTGTGCCGCACCGCGAGCAGCACGGTGCCCCCGTAGAGGTCGAACTCGAAGGCGCGCACCGGCTCCAGCCCCGCGGCGGCGAGCAGTCGCACCAGGGCGGTCAGCGTGTAGTAGCCGAAGTGGCCGTGCCGTAGGGCGGTCCACTGCAGGTGGTCGACGATGCCGCCGAGCGGCTGGTACTGCAGCAGGAGCACGCCGCCGGGTGCGACGGCCGCGGCGCGCGCGGCGAAGGCGGCCCGCTGGTCGGGCTCGTGCATGATGCCGAAGCTGTCGAGGACCACGTCGGCGGGACCGTCGGCCTCGTGGAAGCCGCGGTCGGCGAGCAGCGGCAACCAGGTGCCGCCGTGCGGGCTGCCGAACTCGCGCACCGTCGTGCCGCGGAGCAGGCCGGCGTCGGCGACCCGGGCCACCGCGTCCGCGGCCTGCTCGCGCAGGGCCCGCGGCTCCACGCCGCGGGGCTCGTCGGTGACGGTGTCGTCGTCGGCGAGCTGCGCGAGGCCGCACGCCGCGCACAGGTCCATCGCGAGGGGATGGGCGGATTCGCCCGGGTCCACCGGGGTACCGGCGGGCGGGAAGTGATCCGCCGCGGGGACGCGGCCCAGGTCGAGCACCCGGGTGAGTTTGACGGAGCCGCAGGCGCGGCACGTGCGCGCGTGTCTCATGGCAGCATGTCCCCATGCGCATCGAGCAGACCGACCTGGCCGACGTCCTGCTGCTGGTCCCCACCCCGCACGCGGACGACCGGGGCCTGTTCACCCGCACCTTCGACGCGGACGTCTTCGACGAGTACCTCGGAGAGCGCGGCGCGGCAGCGCGTTTCGTGCAGGATTCCCAGTCCCGCTCGGTGCGCGGCGTGATCCGCGGGATGCACGGCCGATCGGGTCGCGGCGAGGCCAAGCTGGTGCGCTGCGCGCACGGTGCGGTGCACGACGTGCTGGTCGACGCGCGACCGTACTCGCCGACGTTCGGCCGCAGCAGGGCCTTCCGACTCGACGACGAGACCTTCCACACCCTGTACGTGCCGCCGGGCTTCCTGCACGGCTTCCAGGCGCTGACCGACGTGGCGGACGTCTGCTACCGGATCGACCGTCCGCACGATCCGAGCGAGGATCTGGCGGTGCATCACGCGGATCCCGAGCTGGCCCTGCAGTGGCCGCTGGCCGCGTCGATCGTCTCGGCGCGCGACCGGGCGGCGGGCACCTGGGCGCAGCTGCGCGGCCGCCTGGGCTGAGCGGTCCGTCATCGCCGCCGCATCGCCGCGTCGATGACGTCCCTGCCCTGCAGGTCCTTGAGCACCGCGAGCCGGGTGAAGTCCTGGTGGAAGGAGTGCTCGGTGAGCCCGTACTCGGTGTAGGCCTTGTGCAGCTCGGCCGCGCCGTCCGGCACGGTCCACTGCGCCTCGAAGCCGAGTTCGTCGCGCGCGCGGGAGAAGTCGACCCGGTAGGAGCGGGGGTCGTTGCCGGCCTCGCCCGTGATCCGCACGCCGGCGTCGGGCACCACGTCGACCACGGCCTGCGCGATCTCGGCGACGGTGACGTTGTTGCGCTCGGTGCCGACGTTGTACGCGCGGGCGGAGACGGTCTCCTTGGGCGCGGTCAGGCAGGTCGCGAAGGCCCGGGCGATGTCCTGCGCGTGCACCAGCGGACGCCACGGCGTCCCGTCGGAGAGCACCAGCACCTCGCCGGTGAGCACCGCGTAGCCCATCAGGTTGTTGAGCACGATGTCGGCGCGCAGCCGGGGCGAGAAGCCGAATGCCGTGGCGTTGCGCAGGAACACGGGCGTGAAGTCGGCATCCGCCAGCGCCGCGGCGTCGTCCTCGACCCGCACCTTGCTGATCGCGTAGGGCGTGATCGGGTTGAGGGGCGCCTCCTCGTCGACGAGGCCGTCGCCGGCCGCGCCGTACACGGAACAGGTGGAGGCGTAGAGGAACCGGGAGACGCCCGCCTCCTTGGCGAGCCGGGCGAGGCGGCTCGAGGCGGCGTGGTTGATGTCGTAGGTGATCTCCGGGGCGAGCGAGCCCAGCGGATCGTTGGACAGCGCCGCGAGATGGATCACGGCGTCGAAGCCCTCGAGCTGCTGAGCCGTGACGTCGCGCAAGTCGGTGGTGAGCGTGGGCGGGTCCGTGACCGCGGGGCCGAGCACGCGATCGGCGAAGAGCCCGGAGTCGAGGCCGGTCACCTCGTGGCCCGCCTCCTGCAGGACCGGCGTCATCACTGTTCCCAGGTACCCCTGGCTGCCCGTGAGCAGGACCTTCATCGGTTGCCTCCGAATTCCACGATCGCTTTCTCCAACATGAAGCCCTCGGCGTAGGTGGAGCGGCACTGGATGCCGCGCAGACGCGCGAGGCCGAGGAAGGACTCGTCGTCGAACCAGTCGTGCTCCACCTGCGAGGGGTAGTGCTCCGCCAGCAGCCGCGTCTTCGCCATCACGGCGTACGCCGAGAGCGGGTTGAAGACGGTGGGGCGCGGGGTGTCGGTCTCCCACTTGAGGATCTCGTAGCCGAGGATCAGGTGGTCCCGGAACTCCTGCGGCACCAGCTCCGCGAGTTGCCGGTGGTCCTGGTGTGCGTCGCCGCGGTGCGGCGCGAACACGATGTCGGGCGAGGTCGACCGCTTGAACTGCGCCAGCAGCGATTTCTCCCGCTCCCAGTGCGCGGGCGTCCGCCCGTCGGGCAGGTCCAGCACGCTCACGTGCAACTCCGCCTCGGGCGTGAACGCGGCCAGCGCCGCCCGCTCCTCCGCCTCGCGGGGGGTGCCGGCGCCGGTCGCGACGAAGGCCCGCACGCGCAGGCCGGGATTGGCCTGCGCCAGCTGTAGCAGGGTGCCGCCCATACCGATCGCGATGTCGTCGCAGTGCGCCCCGAGGACCGCGATCTCGGCGACGCGGCCGGGGGAGAGTCCGATCATGCGACCGGGTCTTTCCAGACCATCCAGGGGCGATCGCCACGGGCGTAGCCGGCGTCGAGCTCGGCCCGCTCCTTGAAGGTGTCGGCCGGCTTCCAGAAGCCGGTGTGCTTGTAGCCCAGCAGCTTCCCTTTCGCGGACAGGGCCGTGCACGCGTCGGCGACCAGGTCGCCCCCGGGCGGCAGGTGATCGAAGACCTGCTGGGTGAGCACGAAGTAGCCGCCGTTCTCCCAGATCGGGAACTCGGAGACCGGGGTGATGCCGGTGACCTTGTCGTCGCCGTCGACGTCCACGCAGTGGAAGGAGGACTGCGGCGGCACCAGCAGCATCGAGGCCGCGGAGCCGCTCTCGCGCACGCGATCGATGATGGTGTTCATCGGCGCGTCGCTGAGCACGTCGGCGTAGTTGGCGAGGAAGTACTCGTCGCCGTCGAGGTAGGGGCGTACGCGCCGAAGCCGTTCGCCGATGGCCGATTCGAGGCCGGTGTCCACGAAGCTGATGGACCAGTCGCTCATGTCCGTGCCGAGGAGCTCGACCTCGCCGCCGCGGATCACGAAGTCGTTCGACTCGGTCTCGCGGTAGTTGAGGAAGTAGTTCTTGATGTGCTGCGCGCCGTAGCCCAGGCACAGGATGAACTCGGTGTGCCCGAAGTGGGCGTAGTACCGCATCACGTGCCAGATCAGCGGGCGCGGGCCCACCAGCTGCATGGGCTTGGGCACCATGTCGTCCGCGGTGTTGCGCATGCGCATGCCGTAGCCGCCGCAGAACAGGACCACCTTCATCTTCAGACCTCCTCGGCGACGGCCTGCGGCCGTGCGGTGTGCAATCGGGGCATGGGGTAGACCACCTCGGTGCCCTGCTCGATCAGGGGACGCAACTGTTCGGTGATCTCGGTCTCGAGGTTCCAGGGCAGCACCACCACCACGTCCGGGCGGTCGGCTTCGAGGCGCTCCGGCGCGTGGATGGGGATGCGCGTGCCGGGCGTGAATCTGCCGTGCTTGTACGGGTTCCGGTCCACGGTGTACTCGAGCAGGTCGGGCCGCACACCGCAGTAGTTCAGCAGGGTGTTGCCCTTGCCGGGTGCGCCGTAGCCGACGACCCGCTTGCCCTCGGCGCGCCGCTCCAGCAGGTAGCGCAGCAGGTCCTGCCGGGCCCGGTCGGCCATCGCCTGCATGCCGGCGTACCCGGCCAGCGCGTGCAACCCGGCCTCCTCCTCGATCCGCAGCACCGCGCGGACGCGGTCCGACGGTGCCTGCGCCACCGCGTCCGGCCGCGCCCACACGCGGATCGATCCGCCGTGCGTGGGGATGGTCTCGACGTCGACGACGGTCAGCCCCGCGGTCGCGAGCGCGCGCTGGGCGCTGAGCACGGTGTAGTACTGGAAGTGCTCGTGGTAGATCGTGTCGAACTGGCCCTCGGCGACGAGCGCGAGCGCGTGGTGGACCTCGATGCTCAGCCAGCCGTCGTCCGCGAGCAGACCCCGCAGTCCCGCAGTGAATCCCAGCAGATCCGGGATGTGGGCGTACACGTTGTTGGCCACCACGAGATCGGCGGGGCCGTACTCCGCCCGCACCTGTGCGGCGGTCTCCGGGCCGAGGAAGGCGGTCACTGTCGGGACGCCGCGCTCGCGGGCGGCCTGCCCGACGTTGACCGATGGCTCGATGCCGACGCACGGCACGCCGGCCGCGACCGCGTGCTGCAGCAGGTAGCCGTCGTTGCTCGCGACCTCGACGATGAGGCTGTCGGTGCCGAGGCCCAGCCGGGCGATGGACTCGTCGACGAAGCGGCGGGCGTGGTCGACCCAGCTCGCGGAGAACGACGAGAAGTACGCGTACTCGGAGAAGGTCTCCTCGGGGAGGATGAGTGCGGGGATCTGCAGCAGCAGGCACTGCTCGCAGATGCGCAGGTGCAGCGGGTAGGTCGGTTCCGGGGCATCGAGATCGGCCGCGGTGAGGAACAGCTCACACGGCGGTGTGGCACCGAGATCGACCACACTCCGCAGCTGTGACGAGCCGCACAAACGGCAATTCATGATGGTTTCCGTAACTGTCGGCGGGCGCTTCGTTGATGGCTCTTCCCAGATGAGGGTGTAGGTCGGTCGGGCGCGTCGGTCCGCAGATAGACGTCGAGGTCTCCCGACGATGGAGGTTCCTACGCCATCCATCCGAAAGACCTCGACGTGACCGACACAACCCCGCCGGCCGGCTTCGGCCGCCCTGACCTCACCGCCTTCGCGGCTCATCCCAATCGACCCTGATCGGGTCTGCTGACCCCCTCGACGAGAACGCAGCGACATCACAGCCACCCAACCCCGACCGTCCGGGAAGCTGGGGCACGTCACACGGCCTGTGCTGCGGGCGTGTCGAGTGGGTCGTCCAGGGGCGACGCAGGAGCGTCGACGCGACGTGCTGAGAGGTGGTTCCAACCGAGCGCTAGGACACTGGCTACAGGCATGGCGATAGGTCAGGAACGGCGTCGCTCCCTGCGCAGGAGGGAGCGCAGAGTCTCGGCGTTCGCGTAGCCGACCCGTAGCGCGATCTCGGCGGAGGTGAGGTCCGTGGTTGCTGAGAGGTGCCGAGCTCGTTCGATGCGAAGCCGTTGGACGAAGCCGAGCGGAGTGAGGTTGAGCGCCGCACGGACTCGTCGTTCGAGGGTGCGCCGGCTGGTGCCGAGCGACTGCGCGACGAAGGCGACGTTGAACGGTTCGTCCAGGCGGGCGCGCACGAAGCGTTCGAACTCGACGACGATCGGGTCCTCGTGCCGGAGATGTTCGTAGGCGACGAAGGCCGCCTGCGACGGACGCTCGTCTATGATGAGGAGCTTGGCGACATGTTGGGCCAGGTCGGGGCTGATCGATCGCACGAGTGAGAGCGCGAGGTCGATGTGGGCGAACGCGGCGCCGGCGGTGACGAGGTTCCCGTCGACCACGACCATGGTGTCGAGATCGAGGGCGACGGTCGGATAGCGCTTCAGGAACTCCGGCCCCAGGAACCAACTGGTCGTCGCCCGCCGATGATGCATCCGTCCAGTCTCGGCGACAGCGAACACGCCGGTGCACGCCGCGGCGATCCGGGTGGTCGCCTCGTCGAGGCGCCCGAGCGAGGCGATGACCGAACGAGCATCTCGGCTCTGGAGGGCGTCGTGGGTCGCGGCGGCCGTGAGGGTTCCAAGCGCAGGGACGACGACCACGTCGAACTCTCCGGACTCCGACAGCGGGTGGTCCACCGACAGGGTCATCGATGCCGTCGTGGTCACTCGCCGTTTCGGTCCGAGGATGGCGAGTTCGATCGCGTCGATCCGCGGGTCGACATCGCTGCGGGCTCCGTCGGCCACCCGCACGATGTCGATGATCGACGCGACAGCCGAACCGAAGCAGCCGTCGATCGCGATCAGTCCGATACGCATGGCGCCAACAATAGCAATACTGCCGTATACGCCACTTCTCACATGCCCTTGCTCGTCATACGCTGAACTCGCTTCACCAAGAAACCTCGACACCTAGGAGAACCCCTCATGTCCACACCCGCATCACTTCCGTATGCCTTCGTCGCCAAGATCGTCGCGGCCGATGGACAGCACGACGCGCTCGCCGATCTGCTCGCCGGCGCTGTCGCGCTCGCCAACGAAGAAGTAGGAACGATTGTCTGGTTCGCGGTCAGGACCCACGCCGACACCTTCTGGATCTTCGATGCATTCCCCGACGAGGCCGCTCGCGACGCCCACGCCAACGGCGCCATCGTCGCAGCCCTGATGGCCAACCAGCACCTCCTCGGCGCAGCACCCGAGATCCTGGCGGCCGACGTCCTCGCGTCCAAGCTTCCGTAGTCCGCCAACGCACGAGACGATCGCGCCCCGCCGAGCCGTCGCCAGGTCGCGACGCAGCGCCACGCTGCGTTGCCGAGCGGTGCGAGGCCTATCGGCACACGGACAGGATGTCCGAGCGTTCATCCGGCGAGGGGTCCGTCGCAGAGGAGAGCGACGTCGGGTGTCGGGCAGAGCCGTGAGGCCAGCGCATCGCGCGACCATCAGAACCGAACCGCCCCTGCCCTACGTTTCCGCAGGTCAGGGGCTGTTCGCCGGAGCCGCCTGTCGGAATCGAACCGACGACCTAATCACGTCGGCTTTGCGTCTATCGCCTGATGCGCCCACTGGGCGAACGAGCCGCTGACCTGCGCGAACGCCGAGCGTGGGGGACGCCGCCATCCGGTGGTGACCGACGACGACCGACTAGTACCGACCGTTTCACCGGAGCTTGCGGCGGCGTCGAAGCCGAGCAAGCTCCATTCTTTTAGCTCACCGCGCCCTCCTCCTCGCCGGTCCCGTCTTCGTCGAAGACGTTTCAGGGGTCTTCTCAGATGCCGGTGTAGGTCGGCCGGGCGCGTCGGTCCGCAGATAGACGTCGAGGTCTCCCGACGACGGAGGTTCCTACGCCATCCATCCGAAAGACCTCGACGTGACCGACACAACCCCGCCGGCCGGCTTCGGCCGCCCTGACCTCACCGCCTTCGCTCGACTCGACGGCCTCGGTCTGAGCGTGACCGGACAACGACTTGAACCGGATCGTGCGGTCCTAGCGTGCCGCGTGGTGGAACCAGATCAGTGGTGCCGACGGTGCGGCAGCGAAGGCGCTGCTCGTGACACCGTGATCCGGCGGTTGGCCCACGAGCCGCTGGGCTGGCGACCGACCGTGCTGGAAGTTGTAGTGCGCCGCTACCGCTGTGCCGACTGCGGACACGTGTGGCGCCAAGACACCAGCGCCGCTGCGGAGCCACGCGCGAAGCTCTCGCGCACCGGGCTGCGGTGGGCGCTGGAAGGGATCGTGGTCGCACACCTCACCGTCGCCCGTGTCGCCGAGGGACTCGGGGTCGCGTGGGACACCGCCAACAACGCGGTCCTGGCTGAAGGCAAGCGGCTGCTGATCAACGACCCCACGCGGTTCGAGGGCGTGAAGGTCATTGGCGTCGATGAGCACGTCTGGCGCCACACCAGGCGTGGCGACAAGTATGTCACCGTGATCATCGACCTCACCCCGGTCCGCGATGGCGCCGGCCCAGCAAGGCTGCTGGACATGGTCGAGGGCCGGTCGAAGGCGGCGTTCAAGACCTGGCTCGCCGACCGCGACGACGCCTTCCGTGACGCGGTCGAGGTGGTCGCGATGGACGGCTTCACCGGGTTCAAGACCGCCGCTGCGGAGGAGATCCCGGACGCGGTCACGGTGATGGATCCCTTCCACGTCGTGCGCCTGGCCGGTGACGCCCTCGACAGGTGCCGGCGCCGGGTCCAACTCGCGATCCACGGGCACCGTGGGTTCAGGGACGACCCGCTCTACAAGTCGCGGCGCACGCTGCACACCGGCGCGGACCTGCTCACCGACAAGCAGAGCGACAGGCTACGCGCGCTGTTCGTTGATGACGCTCACGTCGAGGTCGAGGCGACCTGGGGTGTCTACCAGCGCATGATCGCCGCCTATCGCCACGAGGACCGGCAACGTGGCCGCGAGCTCATGGAGAAGCTGATCACCGACCTCAGCGCCGGCGTCCCCAAGGTGCTCACCGAGCTCACCACCCTGAGCCGGACCCTGAAGAAGCGAGCCGCTGACGTGCTCGCCTACTTCGAACGACCCGGCACCAGCAACGGGCCGACCGAGGCGCTCAACGGACGGCTCGAACACCTGCGCGGCTCCGCACTCGGGTTCCGCAACCTGACCAACTACATCGCCCGAAGCCTGCTCGAGACCGGCGGCTTCAGACCCCAACTCCTACACCCCCGATTGGGATGAGCCTCGTTGATTGAGAATAGCGCTCACATCTTTTCTGGTTGCAAATACGTGTCCGTCTTGCGATTGCAATCGGTGCGGTCTACGGTAGCAAGCGGCGGCGACTCCTCACCGCCCGCGGGGTGTCGTCGAGCAGAGGCGCCGCGCCGAGGGTGGGGACGAGTCCGAACCGGACAAAATAGCACGTGAGCAGTAATAACGAGCTTGTCGGTCGGGTTCGGTGACGATCCCGGGATCGCCGTGACGGTCGTCACGCCCGCCGGGCGTGAGGGCGTGCGGTGCGACGGGGCGGTGGGTCACGACCGGGCTCGAGGCAGTGAGTGTTGAGTCACATATTCGCGATTGCAATATGTGACTTGCCAATTCTGACTCGCCCGGGAGAGCCATTCCCCGCGCCGAAGCGGATGGATGTGAGGAGCGGGACTTGTCGATCGACACCTGGACAGCGGTACCCGTCGGTCCGGCGACGAAGGCGCCTGCGCTGTCCGAACCGCGGCCCGCTCGAGCCTCGCGCACGAGTGAGGTCCCGCCGGCCCTCGTCGCGCCGCAGGCCATCACCGCGCCGCAGCCACTGGTCGTGACACCGTCGCTGGTCACCCCGCCGCGGGTGTCCTCCGCCCGCGCGCTCGCGGAGGCGCACCGCGCCCGGCTCGCGCGGCGCCTCGTGTCCGCGGACGCCCTCGTCGCGATCCTCGCCGCCGGTGCAGGGCTGACGGTCGGCTACGCCCAGGGTGAGAGCGTGCCGGAGCTCGCGGCGCTCGTGATCGGGGTGAACCTGTTCTGGTTCCTGCGCCTCTGGCGCTCCCGCCCGCTGGCCGTGCCGCTGGTGCGGCTCGGCACGCCCGAACTGCGCCGCGTCCTCACGACCGCGCAGCTCGTCTACGGTCCGGTCGTCCTCTTCGAGCTGCTCGTCCCGCGCATGCTCCCCTCGGCACTCCTGCTCGCCTCCGCGCCCGTCGCGCTGGCCGGTGCCCTCCTGGTGCGAATGCGCCACCGCCGCAGGGCGACCGCCGTCGCCCCGATGCCCACCCTCGTGGTCGGCGGCGTGGCCTCGGCCACGGCCTCCGCGGGGAGCCTGCTGCGCGCGGAGACCGCAGGGGCGCACGTCGTGGGCGTGTGCCTGCCTCCGGCCGACGCCGAGATCGGGACGCTGGAGATCGGTGATGCCCGGATCCGGGTGGCCGGCACCGATCGAGCGGTGCTCGAGGCCGTCCGGGAGACCGGCGCCGCGGTCGTCGTGCTCACCCCGACGGATCATCTCGGCCCCGACCAGATCCGGGAGCTGATGTGGCAGCTCGCCGCGGAGGGCGTCGAACTCGTGGTCACCGCCGGCCTGCCGGAGGTCGCGGCCGCCCGCATGGTGTCCGGTTCCGTCGGGCGGACGCCGATGACCCACGTCGCCGCCCCGAGTCCCGCGCGCTCCTTCGGATTCGGACAGCGGGTGCTCGACGTGGTCGTCGCCGTCACCGGTCTGCTCCTCGCGGCACCCGTGATGCTCGCGATCGCCGTCGCGGTGAAGCTCGACAGCCGTGGCCCCGTCCTCTACCGCGCGCAGCGCGTCGGCGCGAACGGCGAGCCGTTCGACATGATCAAGTTCCGCAGCATGTACGTCGACGCGGACGCGCACCGCGCGGTGCTCGTGGACGAGAACATCGGCGCCGGACCGCTGTTCAAGATCGAGAACGATCCGCGCGTGACGCGCGTCGGCCGGTTCATCCGCCGGTTCTCGCTCGACGAGCTGCCCCAGTTCTTCAACGTGCTCGGCGGATCGATGTCCGTGGTCGGGCCGCGCCCGGCCCTCGCGCACGAGGTCGCGCAGTACCCGCCCGTGATGCTGCGGCGGCTGCTGGTCAAGCCGGGCGTCACCGGCGCCTGGCAGGTGAGCGGCCGCTCGGACCTGAGCTGGGACGAGTCGATCCGCCTCGATGTGGGCTACGTCGAGAACTTCTCGATCCCCTCGGACGTGGGCATCATCGCTCGGACGGTGCGGACGGTCTTCACCTCCGACGGCGCCTACTGACGGAGCGTATATCGTCGTCGACGTGCAGGAGACGCCCCCCGATCGGACGGCCCCCGACAGTGTGCGGCTGCCCACCGACCGTCGCACCCTCGCGTGCGTCGCGCTGGGTGGCGCGCTGGCGGCCGTCGCCGTCACGAAACTCTCGCACTCGTCGACCTGGCGGGCGTTGGAGTTCGACGTCCGCATCGCCGGCCTGACGCTCGTCTCGTTGATCACCGGGGCGCTGTTCGCGCTGCGGGACGTGCTCGGCGACAGGTGGTTCGGCTTCCTCGTGTTCGGCGTCCTCGCGGGTTTCGCCTCGGTGGGCGTCTACGGGCTGGTGTCCCTGCTCGGTATGCCCCCGTCCGCCGGCGTGCGGTTCCTCGTCGCCGCGCCGCTCGTGGCGGCGCTCGGGACGGCGGCCGGGGCCGCGATCGTGCGACGGGTGCGGCGATGATCCTGCTGGTCGCGCTCGCCGGGGCCGCCGGCTCGCTCCTCGGCTACCGCCTCCTTGCGCGCGGTCCGCGATGGACGACGATGCTGTGCGTCACGCTCGGCGTCTCCCTGCTGCTGGGCGGCGTGGCGCGGATGGTGCGCATCGTCGGGCACGACGGCTACGCGGTCCTGCCCGTCGCACTGCTCGGGCCGATCGTCACGTTCCAGGGGATCGCCTGGTGGCTCACCGCCGCGCCGCGCCGCGACGCCGGGCGCGCGGCCCTCGTGATCGGCGGCGGTGTGGCCGCCGCGGTGCTCGGCTATCTGTCGATCGACCTGCTCGGGCTCGCCTACGTGAAGTTCCCGCGGATCGGCTGAGCGCTCAGGAGCAGGTGCCCTGCATGGCGGCCTTCGCCGTGCCGAAGAACTGGTACAGGTAGATCAGCTCCCAGTCGGCGGGGCCGTAGTCGTACTCCCGCGGCACCGCCCGCATCACGGTCTCGCCCGAGAAGCAGTTGTCGAAGATGTAGCGCGAGCGGGTCAGGTGGTAGCTCCAGCTGATGACGATGACCGACCGCCAACCGCGCTCCCGTGCCAGGCGCTCCGTGAAGATCGCCTCGCCGCGGGTGGTGCTCGGCGCGGGCACCTCGCAGGTCACGGTGATCCCGTCGGTCCGGGTGTCGCACAGCTCCTGCATGGTGCGATCGGAACGGTCGTACGGGTTCGACAGCACGACGGTGTCCGACCAACCCTCCTGGGCCAGCCGGATGCCGTACTGCTCGCGACCGTCGTGCTCGCCGCCGAGCACGATGATCGCGTCGACCTTGCGCAGCGGGTCCTGGCCGTCGACGCCGAACAGCGCGTAGCCGCCGGCGCCGACCGCAGCGAGAGCGAAGACGACGGTGAACGTCGTGCCCCACAGGAGCTTCTGCCATCGCCGCACTCCCGCCACACTACCGGCGGGGGCGCCGCACCGTCATACCGGCGGTAGAGCGATGTACTTGGTGTTCAGGTACTCCTCGATGCCCTCGCTGCCGCCCTCGGAGCCGAGCCCGGACTGCTTGATCCCGCCGAACGGGGCCGCGGGGTCGGAGATGACGCCGCGGTTCACGCCGACCATCCCGGCCTGCAGTGCGCGCGCGAGCCGCTGCGCCCGGCCCAGGTTCTCCGTGAAGAAGTAGGCGGCGAGGCCGTACTCGGTGTCGTTGGCCAGGGCGATCGCCTCCTCCTCGGTCTCGAAGCCGACGATCGCGGCGACCGGTCCGAAGATCTCCTCCCGGCGGATGCGGGCACCGTCGGGCAGATCGTCGACGACGGTGGGTTCGTAGAAGAACCCGGCACCGTCGACCGGCCTGCCGCCCGTGCGCACGGTGGCGCCGGCGGCGACGGCCTCGTCGACGAGCGCCGCGATCGAGCCCCGCTGCTCGGCGTTGATGATCGGGCCGATCGCGGAGGTCTCCTCCCAGCCCGGCCCGACGCGCATCGCGGCGACGCGCTCGGTGAGCTTCGCGGTGAAGGCCTCGCGGATGCCGTTCTGCACCAGGATGCGGTTCGCGGCGGTGCAGGCCTCGCCGCCGTTGCGCATCTTGGCGAGCATCGCGCCGTCGACGGCCTTGTCGAGATCGGCGTCGTCGAAGACCAGGAACGGCGCGCTGCCGCCGAGCTCCATCGAGGTGCGCAGGACGTTGTTCGCGGCCTGCGCGAGGAGGATCTTGCCCACGCCGGTGGAGCCGGTGAACGAGACCTTGCGCAGCCGCGGATCGTCCATGAGCCCGGCGACCACGGCGGGCGCGTCGAGGGTGGGGAGTACGGACAGCACTCCCGGCGGCAGGCCCGCCTCCGCGAAGACCTGCGCGAGCAGCAGCATGGTGAGCGGGGTGTCCTCGGCGGGTTTGACGATCACGGTGCAGCCGGCGGCCAGGGCGGGGCCGATCTTGCGGGTGCCCATGGCCAGGGGGAAGTTCCACGGCGTGATCGCCAGGCACGGCCCGACGGGCTCCTTGACGACGGCGATCTCGCCGGTACCGCCGGGCGCGGTGGCGGTGCGGCCCCCGATGCGCACCGCCTCCTCGGAGAACCAGCGCAGGAATTCGGCGCCGTAGGTCACCTCCCCGCGGCTCTCGGCCAGGACCTTGCCCATCTCGAGGGTCATCAGCAGGGCGAAGTCGTCGGCGCGCGCGGTGACGGCGTCGAAGGCCGCACGCAGGACGTCGGCGCGCCGGCGGGGCGGGGTGGCGGCCCACTCGTCGGCGACGGCGCTCGCCGCGTCCAGGGCGGCGGTCGCGTCGGCGGGCGTCGCGTTCGCGACGGCGACCAGGACCTCGCCGGTCGCGGGGTTGACCACGTCGAAGGTGCGGCCGGACTCACTCGGAGCGGAACGGCCGCCGTGCCACAGGCCGGTGGGAACGGAGTTCAGCAGATCGGTGACGTTCACGCGGACGCCTCGCGGATCGCCGTCTCCAGCACGGTGAGGGCGTCGTCGAGCAGCTCGTCGCCGATCACCAGCGGCGGCAGCAGGCGGATGACGTTGCCGTAGGTGCCGCAGGTGAGGATCACCACGCCGGCGGCGAGAGCCTTCGCGGCGATCGCCTTGGTCAGTTCGGCGTCCGGCTCGCTGGTGCCCGGGCGGACCAACTCGATCGCGAGCATCGCGCCGCGGCCGCGGACGTCCCCGATCACGCCGACCTCGGCGGCGAGGGCGCTGAGTCGGGCCTGCGCCCGATCGCCGATGGCGCGGGCGCGCGCGGGCAGGTCGAGCTCGGTCATGGTGTCGAGCGCGGCGAGCGCGGCGGCGCAGGCGACGGGATTGCCGCCGTAGGTGCCACCGAGGCCGCCCGCGTGCACCGCGTCGAGCAGGTCGGCCCGGCCCGTGATCGCGGAGAGCGGCATCCCGCCGGCGATGCCCTTCGCCATGGTGATGATGTCCGGCACCACGCCCTCGTCCTCGCAGGCGAACCAGTCGCCGGTGCGGGCGAAGCCGGTCTGCACCTCGTCGGCGATGAAGACGACGCCGTTCGCGGTGGCCCACTCCTGCAGCGCCGGAAGGAACCCGGGGGCGGGGACGATGAAGCCGCCCTCGCCCTGGATCGGCTCGATGATGACGGCGGCCACGGCATCGGCGCCGATCTGCTTCTCGATCTGGGAGATCGCGCGGGCAGCGGCGGCGGCACCGTCGGCGTCGAGACCGGCGACCGCGTCCCGGTACGGGTACGACATCGGCATCCGGTAGACCTCGGGGGCGAACGGACCGAAGTCCTTCTTGTACGGCATGGTCTTCGCGGTCAGCGCCATCGTCAGGTTGGTGCGGCCGTGGTAGGCGTGGTCGAACGCGACGACGGCGTCGCGACCCGTGGCCAGGCGCGCGACCTTGATCGCGTTCTCCACGGCCTCGGCGCCGGAGTTGAACAGCACGGTGCGCTTGTCGTGATCGCCGGGCGTGAGCGCGTTGAGCCGCTCGGCCACGGCGACGTAGCCCTCGTACGGGGTCACCATGAAGCAGGTGTGGGTGAAGTGCGCCGCCTGTGCCGCAACGGCTTCCGCGACGCGCGGGTCGGACGCGCCGACGCTGGTCACGGCGATGCCGGAGCCCAGGTCGATGAGCGAGTTGCCGTCCACGTCCACGATGACGCCGCCGTCGGCGTCCGCCGCGTACACGGGGACGGACGAGCCGACCCCGCCCGCCACTGCGGTGCGCCGGCGCTCGGCCAGGCGCGCGGACTCCGGGCCGGGAAGCGCGGTCACGAGGTTGCGGACCTGGGGAAGGCGGTGGGTCCGCGCGGTGGTGGCGGTCATGTCAGTGTCTCCTTGTCGACGTCGACGGGGGCGATGGAGCGGCGCAGGGTCTCGCCGCGGAAGAAGGCGGGGTGGGTGGCCCGCCGGATCAGCATCAGGACGGCCCCCAGGAGCAGCAGGCCGAACCCGATGTAGAAGACGAGCCCGATGCCGAACAGCGAGGAGCCGCTGCCGTTCTCGGGGTCGAGGCTCTCCTGCACCGAGATCACGAAGACCACCGCGAGGATGGTGCCGCCGATCAGCGGGAACAGGAACTTGTAGACGATGTTGTGCGGGCCGGTGAAGAGCTCGCGGCGGAAGAACCAGACGCAGGCGAAGGCCGTGATGCCGTAGTACCAGCAGATCATGATGCCCAGCGCGGCGATCGTATCGAGCAGGGCGCGATCCGAGAGCAGCTTGACCACCGCGTAGAACACGCCGGTGATCACGCCCGAGACCACGGTGGCGTAGGTGGGGACGAGGTAGCGGGGATGGATCGCGGCGAGCCTCGCGGGGAAGGCGCCGTACGAGCCCATCGCCAGCATGGTGCGGGCGGCGGGCAGGAAGGTGGTCTGCAGGCTCGCGATGGACGAGGCGAAGATCGCCAGGAACAGCAGCAGGCCGCCCACGTCGCCGAGCACCGGCGTCGCCAGCGGCCGGAAGACGTTCTCGGAGTTGTCCGGGTTGCCCAGGCCGACGCCCTCGGTGCCGACGCCCGCGTACATCATCACGGCGACCGCGACGAGCAGGTAGGTGATGAGGATCGACACCACGGCGAGCAGGCCGGCGCGGCCGGGGACCTTCGTCGGGTCCTTGGATTCCTCGCCGAGCGTCAGGCACGTGTCCCAGCCCCAGAACGCGAAGATCGAGCCCGTCAGGCCCACGACGAACGCCGCGATGGTGATGCCGGTGAAGGGGTTGAACCAGTCGAGGGAGAACGACAGGCCGGTGGGCACGCCGCCGGAGCGCACGATCGCGGTGACCGCGAAGGCGACCAGCACCACCATCTGGAAGCCGACGAGCGCGTACTGCACCTTGGCGCTGGTGGTGATGCCGCGGCCGGCGATGATCGTCGCGATCACCAGGAACAGCAGCGTGGTCGCGATGTTCACGGGCGTGTTCGCGGCCAGGTCGGCGAGGGACTCCCGCCCCGAGATCTGCGCCAGGAACAGGTAGAAGTAGTCCACCGCGATCGCCGCGAGGTTGGAGAGCACGATGATCGTGGCGAGCACCATGCCCCACCCGCACATCCAGCCGACGTACGGGCCGAAGGCCTTGGTGGACCACGTGAACGAGGCGCCGCAGTCGGGCACCCGCGCGTTGAGCTCGCGGTAGGCGTAGGCCGTGAGGAACATCGGGATGAAGCCGGCGATGAAGATCGCGGGCATCTTCAGGCCCACCGCCGCGACGATGAGCCCGATGCTCGCCGTCAGCGTGTAGCCGGGCGCCACCGTCGAGATGCCGAGGACCGCGCCCGCGAGGGTGCCGATCCGGCCCTGCGCCAGGCCCTTGTCGACGATGGCGCCGCCGGCCGGGGCGCCGTCCCCGGGGTCCTCGCGGCGCGTACCCGCGGTGCTCATGACAGGCCGGTTCGGGGGACGACCACCATCGGGACGTCGAGGACGCGGAGCATCTTCGCGGCGGTGGAGCCCAGGAACAGGCGCCGCGGTGCGGCGAGGCGGCTCGAGCCCACCATGATGAGATCGCCCGGCTGCCATTCGAGCCCGTTGACGGCGTCCTCGACGGTGTCGCCGAGCACCACCACCGAGCTCACTTCGACGGTGCCCGCCAGGCGGGCCTTCGCCTCGTCGAGCACGGCGGCCGCGTGCGCGCGGGCCTGCTCGATGGCCTCCTGATCGGCCTGATGGACGCCGGGCATGAGATCGACGGCGATCAGGGAGACCAGCCGGAGCGGGACACCCGCGCGCTCGGCCGCGGTGATGGCGGCGTCGAGCAGTTCCTCGGCGCCCGCGCGGGAACCGACGGCGCAGGTCACCGAGCGGACCCGTTCGGCCTTGGTGTGCCGCTGCCCGCGCGGGGCGAGCGCCACCGCCACGGGCGAGGAGTGGATCAGGTCGTTGACCACGGGACCGAGCGAGTGCCGGCCCAGCAGGCCGCCGCCGGTGCCGCCGACGACGATCACGGAGGCGCCGAGCCGCTCCGCCTCGGCGATCACGCCGCCGGCGATGGAGTCGTACACGCCGATGTGGGTGGAGGCCTGCACGTCGTCCGGCACGAGGCCCTCGGCCTGCTTGAGCCAGGTCTTGGCCTGCGCGGTGAGGACCTGGTCCACCAGGTCGCCGGAGACGAAGGCACCGGTCTGGTCCGGCGGGACGACCATGCCGATCGCGAGCTCGGCACCCAGGGTCCGGGCGAACTGCACGCCGAGGGCGACCGCGTCGCGGCCGCCGTCGGTGGCGAGATAGGCGACGTAGACCTTCATTTCTCTCCCTCACAGCAGGCGGAACCGGCGGCGGCGCCGTCGGATTCGGAGGATCCGGTGGAACAGCACGACGATCCCCTCGCGGGCGTGGGCGCCACGTCGAGCGACGGATTGCGGTCGAAGAAGCCGAAGGGCTTGAGCCAGAAGCTCACCGTGTCGGCCGGCATGATCGGCCAGTCCTCCGGCCGGGTGATGTGGTGGATGCCGAAGGTGTACCAGAGCACCACGTCGGTGTTCTCGATCGAGCGGTTCTGCGCCGTCCACGCGGGCAGCCCCATGCCGCCGCCGCCCTGGTTGACGAACTCGCCCGCGGGCCAGCGCTCCTCGCGGTCGTTGGGGGTGACCCACAGGGTGTGCTCGATGGCACGGCAGCGGTCGAGGATGGGGGAGTCCGGGTCGAACATCGCGGGGACGTTCGCCGAGGCCACCAGCTTGTACGAGGGGGAGACCCCGAGGCCGGTCTTCACGTTGTCGTTGACCACCTTCCACGACCGCTGCGTGGGGTAGTGCGGGTCCTGCTTGCCCTCCTCCTCCGTCCGGAGGGGCGTGTTCACCTGCCGCAGCGAGAGGCCGTACGGGTTGTCGGGCCCGGTGGGCACCCTCTGCGTCTCGGACCGGTAGACGGTGTTGTTCTCGCCGTCCACGTCGAGGTCCATGCGGGCGACGATGAAGTGCTGGTGGAAGGGCGCGTAGGTGCGGTCGTCGACGAGCGTGCCGTGCGGGTGGGAGCCGCCCTCGGGGAAGTGGCTGACCACCATGATGCCGGTGGCGCGCACCTCGCACTCGATGTTGCCGTCCTCGTAGAACCGCCAGTAGGTCAGGTACTCGTAGTTCGCGACGGTGACGTGGAAGGAGACGGTCAGGCGGCGCATGCGGCGGACCTCGGCGCCGGCGTGGTGGTCGACGTGCTTCCACAGGACGGCGTTGTCCTCCTCGTGGATGCAGATCGCGTTGGCGATGTCGTAGGGCTCGCCCTTGCTGTCGTGGAGGACGGCGTCCAGGTACCGGATCTCGCCGAGGCAGTCGCAGCCCAGCGCCAGCGAGGTGGTCATGAATCCCAGGCCCCACTCGCCGATGTCGAAGGCGGTGCGGCGGTAATGGTCCTCGCAGTGGTCGCGGTACGGCACCATCATCTCGGCGAAGGAGAGGCGGTGCGCGATCTTGCGCACGTTCCCGTTGTCGTTGTAGGTGATGGCGTGCAGGGTCATGCCCTCGCGGTAGTTGAAGCCCACCCGCAGCGACCAGTTCTGCCAGGTCAACTTGTTGCCCTCGAGGGTGAAGCCGGGGCCCTCGGGCTGGGTGATCTCCAGGGGCTTGCGCTCGGGACGGGTGCTCGCCTCGCGGATCTCCTTGGGCAGCATGCGCGGCACGTACTCGCCCATGATCTGCGGGCGGTCCACGCGGAAGACGTCCTCGATCTTCAGCAGCTCCATGGTGTTCAGGTCGATCACGCAGTGGAAGCCGTTCACCGGCCCGGCGTACGGGTTGGCTCCGTCGGACGCGCGGACCCAGGTGTCGGACCAGCCGATCCGCCGCCCCGCGAACTCTTCGGGGATGAGGACCGCGCCGTAGGTCCAGGTGTCCATGAACACCAGCGACATGTCGGTGATGCCGCGCGCGGCGAGGGCGGCGATCACGTCGGGGTGCGCGCGCAGGGCCCGGTCGGCCTCGTCCCATTCGTCGACGGTGACGTTGGCCTGCACGCCCGGGATGTGGTCGAACGCGGTCACGGCATCCGCGGTCAGCGAGAGGCGGGCCTTGTAGGTGCGGTTCGCGGTGCGGTCGAAGAGCACCGCGACGGCGACCCGCTCGCACGGCGTCCCGTCGGTGTCGAAGGCGGCGAGCTCCGCCTTGGTCGGCTCGAACATCTCGATCGAGGCGTAGCGCCAGTCGTCGTTCACGCCGTGCTCCCGGGCGAGCAGGGCGGTCACGGCGCGGATCTCGTCGGCGGAGAGCGGGTCGAGCGGATGGGCGGCGGCGGGGGTCTGCATCGCGGGGTGCCTTTCTCGGCGGGCGGATCGCTCGCCCGGAACGGGAGGTCGGTCGGTGCTGCTCATGCGTGCTTGATACGGGTGTAGTCCTCCGGGCCGTGCGCCGCGAGGCCTTTGCCGTAACCCGGCTGCGGGAATCCGTGGTTCCTCCTACTGTGCGCGGGGTCACCGCGAGACGCATCTGCCACAATGGCGAAATCATTCGGGGCGGTTCGACGGATTGGAGTGCCGTGGCGGTCACCGTGCGCTGGCTCCTGGCGCAGCGCGATCTCGGCCTGGACCTGCGCGCCGGCGCGGCCGCGGTCGACGCGCCGATCAGCTTCGTCATCACCACCGAGCTGGCCGACCCCACCCCCTGGCTCGCCGGCGGCGAGATGCTGCTGACCACCGGCCTGGGCATCCCGCCGGGGGACGACGGCTGCCGCGACTACGTACGGCGGCTGACCGGACGCGGGGTCCGCGCCCTGGGCTTCGGCGTCGGCGTGTCCCGGGCCAGCGCGCCGTCGGCGCTGGTGGCGGCGGCCGATGAGTTCGGGCTCGCCCTCGTGGACGTGCCGCTGCCGACGCCCTTCGTGGCCGTGGCGCGCACCGTGATCGACGAGATCGCGCGCCGCGCGAACGCGTCGCGGGCGGCGGCGGGCCGAGCCCAGCAGCGCATGACCCGGGCTGCGGTGACCGGCGGACCGTCGGCCACGCTGCGCGAGCTGGCGGTGGCCTGCGGCGGATCGGCGATGCTGCTCGACCGCAGCGGCCGGATCGTGCAGGCGCATCCGGCGGACGTCGATCCGGCGGCCGCGCGCGCCGTCGGTGCGCAGGTGCGGGCGCATCTGACGGCGTCGGCGGTCGGTCCCGCCGGCTCCGCCGGGCCCCGGGCCACCGTCGTGACGCAGCCGATCCGGGTGGGCGATCGCGGGCACGGCCACCTCGGCGTCCTGCTGCCGGACGATCCCTCCCCGGCCGATCACACGCTCATCGGGCACGCCAATTCCCTGCTGGCGCTGGACTTCGAGCGCCCGCTGCGGCTGCGGCTCGCGCAGTGGCGGATGAACGCCGCGGCGCTGCGGCTGGTGCTCTCGGCCGGCGGCGATCCGGGTGAGGCCGCGCAGCTGGTCGCCGAGGCGGCCGATCCGTCGGGCCTGCGGGCGCTGGTGATCCGCGGCAGCGCCGACCCGGAGGCGCTGGTCACGGCGGTACGCACCGCCCTGCACACGGCCGGACGGCCCGTCTTCGCCGCTGCGGCGGGCGCGGCGGGCGCGGTCGTCGTGCTGCTCGGCGGCGATGACGGCCCGGCGTTCGCCGACGCCCTCGTCGCGGGTCTGGCCCCGCGTGAGCGCGCCCGCCTGCAACTCGGGCTCGGGGCGCCCCACGCCCCGGGCGCCGTCGCCGAGGCGGTGGCCGCGGCCGAGCTCGCGGCCCGCGCCGCCCGGCCCGGGGGAGGCACCGTCGACGCCTCGGTGCTGGCCGGACGCACCCTGTTCACCGACCCCGGAACCCGTGCGGCGCTCGCCCGCCTGGACCGGGCCGTGCTCGAGCCGCTGCGCGCGCACGACGGCCTGGCCGAGGCGCTGCGGGCGTACCTGGAGAACCACGGCCAGTGGGAGGCGACGGCGGCGGCGCTGGGGGTGCACCGGCACACCGCGCGGGCGCGGGTGGCGCGGGCGGAGGAGCTGCTGGGCGTGGACCTCCGCTCGGCGCGGGTGCGCGCCGAGCTGCTACTGGCGTTGCTGCTCGGCGACGAGTAGCCCCCGCAGGCCCTCGATCAGCGCCGCGAGCCCCAGGTCGAAGGCCTGCGACGAGCGACCCGGGCCCGACGGTGCCGCCGCAAGCGCGCGGCGCAGGTCCTCGGTGCCGGCCTCGTCGTCGAGGTGGATCGGCTCGTCGGGCGCCGAGACGTCGAGCGCGGCACCGAGCAGGAAGTTCTCGACCGCGACGACGATGCCCATGACCTGGTCCTCGGGGAAGCCGGCGCGGAGCAGGCCCGACGTCGCTGCGCTGTACATCGCGAGGTTCTGCGTGCCGCCGATCGGCTCGGTCGCGAGCAGCCGCACGGCGGCGGGATGCGCCGCGAACGCCGTGCGATAGGTGCGCGCCCAGGTCTCGAGGCCCCGGTCCCAGGGCGTGCTCGCGAAGCCGCTCGCGTCGATGCCCGCGGTCACCAGGTCGCGCACCAGGCCGATGACGCCGGCGCGGCCGTCGACGTGGTGGTAGAGCGAGGAGACCTGCACGCCGAGGCTGCGGGCCAGCGCGGGCATGCTCAGCGTGCCGTCGCGATCGACGAGCTCCAGCGCCGCCGCCCCGATCGAGGCGCGGTCCAGCTGAGGGGTGCTCGGCCGCCCGACACGTCTGCTCACCTGCACGAACCTACCCGATCGCACGACGGAATCGAACACCTTTCTATTCGGCTCTTGTGGTCCCGGTCACGCCGGTCTATCTTTTATCGAAAGGGTATCGATTAAGGAGTCGAGATGGAGCTCATCGTCGCGCCGGGGATCCCGGACTCGCCCGCCCGCGTGGAGCCCGCGGGCCGCGCTCCGCTGCGCGTCGCGCTCGTGCAGCACCGCTGGCACGACGATGCGGAGCTGCTGCGCGCCGAGCTCACCGCGGCGATCGGGCGCGCCGCCGCCGCCGGTGCGCAGGTCGTCTTCCTCTCCGAGATCACCCTGCTGCGCTACCCGGCCTTCGAGCGGGGCGGGGAGCGGCCGAGTGCGCTCGCCGAGGACCTGCGGACCGGGCCGACCTTCACCTTCGCGGCCGCCGCGGCCCGCGAGCACGACGTGGTGGTGCACGCCTCGCTCTACGAGCGGCACCCCGACGCCGAACCGCTGGGCTACAACACGGCGATCATGGTCTCCCCGTCCGGGGAGCTGCTGGCGCGCACCCGCAAGCTGCACATCCCCGTCACCGCCGGCTACTACGAGGACACCTACTTCCTGCGCGGCCCCGGCCCGGACGACGGGGCGGACCCCTACCCGGTGCATGCGCCGCCGGAGCTGGGCGGCGCGCGATTCGGCCTGCCGACCTGCTGGGACGAGTGGTTCCCCGAGGTGGCGCGCGCGTACTCGCTGGGCGGCGCGGACGTGATCGCGTACCCCACGGCGATCGGCTCCGAGCCCGATCACCCGGAGTTCGACACCGCGCCGCTGTGGCGGCAGGTGATCGTGGGCAACGGGATCGCGAGCGGCACCTTCATGGTGGTGCCCAACCGGTGGGGGAACGAGGGTGCGATCACCTTCTACGGCAGCTCCTTCATCTCGGATCCGTACGGCCGCGTCCTCGTCGAGGCGCCGCGCGACGCCTCCGCCGTCCTCGTGGCCGATCTCGATCTGGACCAGCGCCGCGACTGGCTGACGCTCTTCCCGTTCCTCGCCACCCGCCGCCCGGACACCTACGGGCTGCTGACGGACCCCGTCGCCGCCCGCTCCCCGCTGGGAGGCGCGCGATGACGTGGCGCATGCCGGCCGAGACCGCGCCCCAGGCGCGCACCTGGATGGCCTACCCATCGGCCGGGTACTCGCTCGGCGACACGGCCGAGGAACAGCACGCCGCCCGCGCCACCTGGGCGGCCGTCGCCAACGCGATCGTGGAGTTCCAGCCGGTCACCGTCGTGGTCGATCCCGGCGAGCGGGAGGCGGCCGGGCGGTACCTGTCGGACCGGGTGGAGGTCGTCGAGGCGCCGCTGAACGACGCGTGGATGCGCGACATCGGACCCACCTTCGTGGTCGACGGGGCGGGCCGGCTCGGCGCCGTCGATTGGGTCTTCAACGGCTGGGGCGGCCAGTCCTGGGCGCGGTGGGACCGCGACAGCCGGATCGGGGCCCGCGTCGCCGAGCTCGCCGGCGCCGAGTACGTCGGGTCCGAGCTGGTGAACGAGGGCGGCGGAATCAACGTCGACGGTGCTGGGACCGTCCTGCTCACCGACACCGTCCAGCTGGACCCGGGGCGCAACCCGGGGCTGACGAAGGCGCGGGTCGAGGCGGAGCTGGCGCGCACGATCGGCGCGACGCACGCCGTGTGGCTGCCCTTCGGGCTGGCCCGAGACTCCGACACGTACGGCACCCGCGGCCACGTCGACATCGTCGCGACGATCCCGTCGCCGGGCACCGTCCTCCTGCACGATCAGCGCGACCCGTCGCACCCGGACCACGAGCGCTGCGCCGCGCTGCGCGAGGTGTTCGCGACGTCGACCGACGCCGCGGGCCGCAGCTGGAACGTCCTGTCCGTGCCCGCCCCGACGGTGCTGCGCGACGACGAGGGGTTCGTCGACTACAGCTACATCAACCACGTCGTCGTCAACGACGCCGTGGTGGCCTGCTCCTTCGACGATCCGAACGATCAAGCGGCCGTGGAGATCCTGGCCGCCGCCTACCCGGGGCGGGAGATCGTCACCGTCGACGCGCGGCCGCTGTTCGCCCGGGGCGGCGGCATCCACTGCATCACCCAGCAGCAGCCCGCGGTCTGAGCCGGGGCCAGGACGGTCGCGGTCAGGGCGTGGCCGCGCCGGTGCCGAACAGCGCGTCGAGCATGCGCGCCTGGGTCCGGTTGCAGGCGGCCTCGGTCAGGCGCCTGCGCTCGATGAGGTGGAAGATCGTGCTCCAGGCGAGCGCGGTGTCGACGGCGTCGAGCAGGCCGGGGTCGTCCGACCGTGCCAGCTCGGGCTCGAAGGTCCGGGCCCAGTTCGCGCGGATCAGGCTCTCCGTCCCGGCCATGGAGGCGTCGATCGCCGGCACCCGCAACGCCGAGATCAGGCCCGCCGGCCGGACGTTGCGCTGCAACCGGTAGATCGCCATGCTCTGCGCGACGGCCTCGTCGATCCGGTCGGCCAGCGGCCCGGTCGGGTCGATCGCGGTGACCAGCGCCCGGACGAGCTCGGCCTGGCGCTCGGCCACCGCGGTCCGCAGGTCGTCGAGCACGGGGAAGTGGACGTAGACGCTGCGCTCCGAGGTTCCCGCGTGCGCCGCGACCTCCTTGGCCGTCGGGTCGCCGGAGCCCGCCGTGACCAGCGCCAACGCGCTCGTCACCAGGGCGGCCCGCGTCTGCTCGGGGTTGCGGCGCCGGCGCGGGGGTGCCTCGGACATCCGCTGCTCTCCTCTGCTCGACGTTCCTGCTCGGCGTCGGCTGCGCGCCGCGGGCGCGGGCGGCCGTCCCGCCGACGTATCCCGTCCATTGTGGCCGATTCCTGGCGCGACGCCACTATTGCAGTCATACTGCAATAGTCATGCGCGGCGACTCCCGCCGCCCCGTCGCGATCGAACCAGGAACGCCATGCACGAACGAACCGCCCACGACACCCCTCCGACCGGCGTCTCGCGCCGCCGCGTCGTCGGCCTCGGCGCCGCTGCCCTCGCGGCGCTCGGCGTGGGGAGCACCGCCGCGTGCTCCTCGGACGGGCGCTCGACGGGTACCGGCGTGCGGGTCGATCCGCCCGCCGCGCAGACGGATCCGACGAAGCACGTGATCGAGGCCAACCGGAGGGTCCGCGAGGCGCTGCCCTTCTCCGACACGGCGGACTTCGCCGCAGCCGACCGGGGCTTCCTGCGCGGCCCCGAGAGCGGGGTCATCAAGGACGCCCGCGGAAGAACGGTGTGGGACATGGATTCCTACGGCTTCCTGCGCGGTGAATGCCCGCCCTCCGTGAACCCCAGCCTGTGGCGCCAGTCGCAGCTGAACATCCGGCAGGGCCTCTACGAGGTGGCGCCGGGCATCTACCAGCTGCGCGGCTTCGACCTGTCGGTGATGACCGTGATCGAGGGGCGTACGGGCATCGTGATCATCGACCCGCTCATCTCCGCGGAGACCGCGGCCGCGGGCCTCGCGCTGTACCGGGCGCAGCGCGGTGCGGACCGGCCCGTGCTCGGTGTGGTCTACAGCCACTCCCACATCGATCACTTCGGCGGGGTCCCGGGGGTGACCACCGCGGAGGACGTGGCGGCCGGTCGATGCGCGATCCTGGCACCCGCGGGCTTCATGGACGAGGCCGTGGCCGAGAACGTCTACGCCGGAACGGCGATGACGAGACGGTCGACGTACATGTTCGGCCCCGCGATCCCGCGGGGCCCGAAGGGCTCCGTCGGCACCGGGCTCGGCCAGACGACCTCACTCGGCGACAAGGGCCTGATCGCCCCGACCGTGTCGATCGACCGGACGGGGCGGATCGAGACGGTGGACGGCGTGACGATGGAGTTCCAGATGACGCCCGGCACCGAGGCGCCCGCGGAGATGAACGTCCACCTGCCGGAGATGCGCGCACTCTTCGTGGCGGAGAACGCTTCCCACACCCTGCACAACGTGCTCACCCTGCGCGGCGCGCTCGTGCGCGACGCCCGCGTCTGGGCGCGGTACCTGACCGAGACGATCAACCGCTACGGCCGCCGGGTGGACGTGTGCTTCGGTGCGCACCACTGGCCCACGTGGGGGACCGACGAGGTCGTGCGGTTCCTCGGGGCGCAGCGCGACGTCTACTCCTACCTGCACGATCAGACGCTGCGGATGCTCAACCAGGGCCACGTCGGCAGCGAGATCGCCGAGCGGATGGTGCTGCCGCCCGCCCTGGAGAAGGCGTGGTCCACCCGCGGCTACTACGGCACGGTCAGCCACAACGTCAAGGCGATCTACCAGCGGTACATGGGCTGGTTCGACGGTAACCCCGCGCACCTGTGGGAGCACCCGCCGGTGGAGGGGGCGAAGCGGCACGTGGCGGCGATGGGTGGCGCCGACGCGGCGCTGCAGGTCGCGCAGAAGGCGTACGACGACGGTGACTTCCGCTGGGCGGCGCAGGTGAACGACTACGTCATCTTCGCCGACGAGGCGAACGAGACGGCGAAACGCCTGCAGGCCGCCACCTTCGAGCAATTGGCCTACGCCAGCGAGAGCGCGACCTGGCGCAACTTCTACCTCACCGGTGCGCACGAACTGCGGCACGGGAAGATCCCGCCCTCCGCCGTGGTGAGCACGCCGACGCTGACCGCGGCCCTCACGGTCCCGCAGCTCTTCGACGCCGTGGCGCTGCGGATCGACGGACGCCGGGCCTGGGACGTCGAGTCCGTCATCGACTGGGAGATCACCGACGGGCCGGGGGAGGTGTACCGCACCGAGCTCCGCAACGGCGTCTTCACGCACTTCGCCACTGCGGAGTACGAGGGCCTGCCCGCGGCGACCACGACGGTGCAGCTGACGAAACCCGTGCTGGCGCAGGTGCTCGGTGGGGCGGACGTCGCCGATCTGGCCGGTTCCGGGCGGCTTCGGGTCGTGGGTCCGGCCGAGCCGCTCTCGACGCTCCGTTCGGTCGTCGACGATCCGGATCCGGGCTTCTCCATCGTGACGCCCTGACGGGGCGCGGGGACGCCGCAGCGCCTCCGCGCCCCGCGCGCCCCCCGTGTCAGGCGCGCTCGACGGACCGTCGCACGCGGAAGTCCGCGTCGTCGGGCGTCGAGAGCATGCGCACCATGGTCTTCCGGTCGAAGGGCCACAGGTCGATGGACCCGCCCTCGGTGAAGTACCAGGAGTTGCAGCCGGTGTTCCACACCGTCGGCCCCATCGCCTCGGCCACCTGGCGGTTGAACTCCGCCGTCGCCTCCTCGGTGACCTCGACCTGCCTGACCTCGCCGCGGCGGAACCGGTCGAACCACTGCGCGATGTACTTCGCCGTGAGATCGGCGGAGAACTGCAGGGAGATCGAGCCCGTCGGCGAATTGGGGCCGAGCACGGTGAACAGGTTGGGGAAGCCCGGGATCGCCGTCATGCGGTAGGCCCGCGGACCGTCGGCCCAGGCGTCGTCGAGCTCGACCCCGTCGCGCCCGGTGACCCGCATGGGCCGCATGTAGTCGTGCGCGCGGAAACCGGTGGCGAGCACCAGCACGTCCGCCTCGTGCAGCGTCCCGTCGGCGGTGCGCACGCCCGTCGGCTCGATCCGCTCGATATCACTCGTGACCAGAGAGGCGTTGCGCGCCTTGAGCGCTGAGTAGTACGTGCCGGAGACCACCTGGCGCTTGCACAGCGGCTCGTAGTCGGGTGTCAGGTCCTTCCGCATCGACGACGGCACCTGGGCGCGCAGCGAGAGTCGCGCGTAGGCCTGCACCGCACGGCGCCGCCACGACGGTCTCGTGACGACGTCGGCGAGGATGCCCGAGCCCCAGAGCAGGCCCTGGTGCACCTGATCGAGAACCGTGGGCGCGCGGCGGAACAGCTCGGAGACGAGACCGATCTGCGGCAGTCGCATGGGCGCCCACAGCACCCACTGCGGGGAGCGGACGAAGTGCGTGAGGTGCTTCGCCGTCGGCTGCAGCGCCGAGACCACCTGCACGCCGGTCGATCCGGTGCCGATCACCGCGATCCGCCGGCCGTCCGTGACCAAGGAATCGTCCCACCGGGCGGTGTGCACCACGTCGCCGTCGAAATCGGCGAGGCCCTCGATGTCGGGGATCGCGGGGTTGTGCAGCACGCCGGTGGCACAGACGACGAAGTCGGCGACCATAGTCTCGCCCGTGTTCAGCGTCAGCGTCCAGGTGGCGGAGGCATCGTCGAACTCGGCGGCGAGAACCTCGGTGTTGCAGCGGATCCGGTCGGCCAGGCCCAGTTGCTCGACCACGTCGCGGTGGTAGCGCTGGATCTGCGGCCCGGTGGCCCAGATCTTCTCCCAGTCGGCCTTGGGGGCGAAGGCGAACTGATAGATCTGCGAGGGCACGTCGCAGGTGAGTCCGGGGTAGTGGTTCCAGAACCACACGCCGCCCACGTCGGCGCCCTTCTCCAGCACCACCCAGTCGGTGAATCCCTGCTCCTGCAGCACGTGTGCGGTCGAGATGCCGGCGACGCCGGCGCCGATGACCACGATGCGGGGCTCGGTCATCGTGCCTCCTCCAGTCCCCGCCGGACGGCGTCCGGGGCGGTGCGCCGCGCTGCGGCGAACGCCTCCGCGCGCTTGCCGCGGGCCATGAAGTTGGGGCCGAGGCCGGCGAGATCGGCACCGTCGGGCGCGATGACGGTGACCTTCTGCCCCCGAGCCCGCGCGATCGCCACCTCCGTCCAGAAGACCTGGGACATGGGGCGGCGCAGAACGCCGTACTCGAGCAGGCCACCGAGGCCCGGCCCGCGCACGCCGGGCGCCGAGGCCATGGAGACCACGGCGACGATCTCGTCGGCGTCCTCCGGGCCGACGAGATCGACCGAGGCGGTCGACGCGGCGCCGCCGTCGACGAAGGTGCGGCCCTCGATCTCCACCGGGGGCATCCAGGCGGGGATCGCCCAGGACGCCCGGAGCGCCTCACCCGCCGTGGCTTTCGGGGCACCCGGAGCGCCGAAGGCGACCCGCTCCCCGGTGGCGGGTTCGTACGCCACCAGCCGGGCCTTCGGGGGCACGAGGGCGCCGGGGCCGACGGTGGCGTCGGCCAGCTCCTGCAGCCAGGTGGCGTCCCCGCGGCCGCGCGGGGCGACGCCGGTGAGCGGGGCGTGGCCGCCGCGGCGGGTCCACAGCGTGGACGGGTCCGACGGCAGTGAGAACGGGACGCGCGGCAGCGGCGCCGGGGTGGCGGCCAGATGATGCTGCAGCACGGGCGATTCCGCGCGGCCCTCCTGCATGGCGACGAGATCCTGCACGGAGAAGGCCTGCAGCGCGGTGATGATCTCCGAGCCGGCGGAGGTGCCCTGCAGGACGTCGGCGTCGCGCACGTCCCAGCCCAGTCGCTCCTCGAGCGCGGCCAGCGCGGCGATGGTCCACGCGCCGCCGATGGTGCCGCCGCAGCCGATGACGAGTGCGCGGCTCACCGCTGCGCCTCCTCGCGCGCCGCGGCGTGATCGCCGGCCTGCCGGGAGATGCGGTCGGTGTAGGCCTTGCGGGCCGCGGCGTCGAGATCGAGGCCGCGCCGATCGCCGGCGAGCTTGCGGGCCAGGCGCTCGACCGGCTCGGGGACGAAGGCCTCCACCAGGCTCCAGCCGGGCGCGACCCACTTCGGCACGGACGTGCGGGCCGCGCGGGTGCGCAGGGTGTCGAGGATCGCGGCGGCGACGTCCTCCGGGTCGACGGTGGGGAGCGCGCCGCCGAGCTGCGCGCCGGACGAGAGCTCGGTGCGCACGGCCGAGGGGAGGACGGCGCACACCGCGACACCGTCGACCTCGTACTCGCGGCGCGCGGCGAGCGAGGCGCCGAGCGCGGCGAACTTGCTCGCGTTGTAGGTGACCATGCCCGGGATCGGGATCATGCCGGCCATCGAGGCGACGTTGACGACGTGACCGCCGCCCGCCGCGACCATCCCCGGAATCGCGGCGCGCATCCCGCTGAGCATGCCGCGCACGTTGACGTCGAGGATGAGGTCGGTGGTGGCCTCGGGCTCCTCGTCGAAGTGCCCGAGCGGCATCACGCCTGCGTTGTTGACCAGCACGTCGACGGGGCCGTCGAGTGCGTCGATCAGCGCGGACCAGGAGGCGCGGTCGGTGACGTCGAGGTGCACCGCCCGCGCGCCGGGGATGGTCGCGGCGGTGGCCTGCGCGACGTCGAGGTCGACGTCGGCCAGCACGACCCGGGCTCCGTACTGCGCGAAGAGCCGGGCGGTGGCGGCGCCGATGCCGCGGGCGCCGCCGGTGATGACCACGAGCGCACCGTCGATCCGGGCGAGGTGGTCGCGGGAGGGGCCGAAGAGGGCCATGGTGGATCCTTTCGATCAGGTGCGACCGACAGTATCCGAATACTCGCAGTTTTTGAATACCTGTTCGCGTAGTCTTCTCCCGTGGCCAGGCTGACCAGGGTGGAGCAACGCGCGCAGACGCGCGCCGATCTGCTCGCCGCTGCGCGCGATCGGTTCCTCGAGGTCGGTTACGCGGCCGCCGGCCTGGAGGACATCGCCGACCGCGCCGGGTACTCCAAGGGCGCGGTGTACTCGAACTTCGTGGACAAGCCGAACCTGTGCCGGGAGGTCCTGCAGGCCATCCACGCGGAGAAGATCGGCGAGCTCGCCGACGTGGTCACCGGCCACGGCGACCTGCACGAGCGGGTCGAGCTGCTCGCCGACTGGGTCCAGCGCACCGCCGGCGACGTGGGCTGGACGATGCTCGAGCTCGAGTTCATCACCGTCGCCCGGAACGATCCCGACCTCCTGGCGATGATCGTCGAACTGCGCACCGAGGCCCGGCGCACCGTGGTGGAGATGCTGGTCGATCTGGTGCGCGGCGAATCCGGCGGCGACGAGCAGACCGTCGAGCAGCTGCGCGGCACACTCGAATCCGCGGCGGAGCTGCTGCTCTCGGCGGGTATCGGGCTCGGGATCCAGCGCGCGATCGATCCCACGATCGCGACCGAGCCGGTGATCGAATCGATGCGGGCCACGCTGTTGATGCTGGCCACGGCCGGTTCCTGACGGCCTCAGAGCAGGACGAGGGCTCCGCGGTCCACGGCGACCGCGCGGCCGTCGTCCAATTTGACGGACACCGCCTCGTCGTCGGTGCTGAGCACCGTTCCGAAGCCGAGCAGTTCGTCGCGCAGCTGTACCCGGTCGCCAGGTGTCATGTCGTTACCTCAATCAGTCATCAAGCGAACTGAAGATTAGCGGTTGCGGATGCCGTCGCGACGGGATTCACCGGATGTTCATGCGGGGCGGGATCGTGCAGGTCGTGGGACCGGCCGGCCGTCGCGACCGAACCGTGATGGGACAAATTATTCGGATCTGTCCCAACTGCGTGTAGTGTCGCCCCGAACGCCCGATCAGGAGGACGCGACATGACGGCTGTGCAGAACCGCACGGAGCTCGCCGAGCAGTGGCCCGCACCCGCGGAGCCGCAGATGGTGGGCATCGACCCGTTCTTCGACGCCCCGTCGGGCTTCGAGGACGCACCCGAGGGCACCGTGCTGCGGTACCGCGACGTGAGCATCGGCTTCCTCGGCCGGATCAAGCAGAAGGTGCGCGCGACGCAGCTGCTCTACCGCACGGTGAACATGCACGGCGAGCCCGAGGTCACCGTGACCACGGTGATCAGCCCGCTGCGGGGCGCTCAGCCGGGGGCGCCGCTGGTCTCCTACCAGTGCGCGATCGACTCGCTGCACCCCAAGACCTTCCCCTCGTACGTGCTGCAGCACGGCGTCCGCTGCGAGGACGCCTCGTTCCCGCAGATCGAGTACCTGTTCATCGCGGCGGCCGTCGCCAAGGGCTGGACGGTCTCCGTGCCCGACCACGGCGGCCAGGCGGGGCGCTGGGGCATCCCCCGCGAGCCCGGCTACATGGTGCTCGACGGCCTGCGCGCCGCGCTCGCGCACGAGCCCTTCGGTCTCGCTCCCGACACCCGGCTCGGCGTGTGGGGCTACTCCGGCGGCGGCCTCGCCACCTCCTGGGCGGCGGAGATCGCACCGTCGTACGCCCCCGAGCTGAACCTGATCGCCGGGGCCGTGGGCGCGCCCGTCTCCGACCCGGGCAATGTGTTCGTCTACCTGAACAACACGCTGTTCACGGGCCTGCCGACCCTGGTGATCGCCGCGCTCGCCCGCGAGTACCCCACGCTCCGGGAGGTGCTGGCCGAGCACGTCGACGACAAGGGCCGCAAGCTGTTCTACGAGGACGCCCTCGAGTGGTCGCCCGAGCGGGCCATCCGCAAGATGGCGCACAAGGACTTCGGCTACTACTGCCCAGAGCTGACCTTCGACGAGGTCGCGCGGCTGCCCGAGCTGCTGGAGATCTTCGACGACATCCGGCCCGGGCAGTCCGCGCCCACGGTGCCGATGCTCGTGGTGCAGTCCACCAAGGACCAGATCTCCCCGGCCTCGGACGCGCAGGCCCACGTCGGCCGGTACGCCGCGGGCGGCACGCACGTCGAGTTCGTCACCGACCAGTGGAGCGACCACTTCTCGATGCACTTCCTGTCGGCGCCCCTGCTGCTGGGCTGGCTCGCCGATCGCCTCGACGGCAAGCCCGTCGCGGCCCCCGGCCACCGGCACAAGCGCACCGTGATGGCCTCCCCGCGCCAGCTCGGCCGGACGCTGCGCCTGGCCGGCACCCTCGCCCGCGTGGGTCTCGCCCGCCGGATCTAGCCCGGAGCGCGCTCAGCGCGCCGGCGTGGTCGTCGTGGTCGTCGTCGCGGGCTTCGTCGTCGTCCGCGTGACCGGCGTCGTCGTGGTGGTGGTGGGCTCCTGCGCCCGGGTCGTCGTGACGGGCGCCGTGGTCGTGGTCGTCCTCGGCGCGGTCGTGGTGGTCCGGGTCGTCGACGGTGCGGTCGTCTCCGGTTGGGTCGTCGTGGTCGCCGACGTGGTGCGCCCGGTCGTCGACGGCTTCTCCGAGGCGGTCGTCGTCGTGGCGGTCGTGCGGTCGGTGGTCCGCGTCGTCGTGCCGTTGCCGTTGCCGATGCCGCCGGTGCCGGAGTCGGTGGTCCGGGTCGTCGAGGTGGTCTCGGTGCTGCTGTCGGACGTCGTCGTGCTGGTCGTGCTGGTCGCCGACGGGCGGCTGCGGCTCGTCGCGACGGTGACGTCCACGTCCTCGCCCAGGGCGCGCACCACGTCGGCGCGGGTGCCGTTGTAGACGGCCGCCCCGGCGAGCGCCCGCGCGGAGGGCCCCAGCACCGTCCGGTCCGGGTTCGGGTTCCACTCGCCGTCGCCGCCGGGCAGCGCGGTCACGACGTCGGCGCGACCCGAGGCCGGCACCGCCGCGAGCACCGTCCCCGGGAAGACGGGCGGCGGGATGTAGCGCACCGTCGGCGACGGGTCGTAGGCCAGCCACGGCGGGACCACCCGGGCCTGGTTGCGGGCCGCAACGGGCCGGCCGGGCGTGACGGCCCACACCGGCTGGAAGGCGTCGTCGCGGAAGCGGGGATTCGGGCGGGCGTGCGGGTTGTGCGGGACGTTGAGCCCGATCGAGACGGAGATGATGGGCTGCGGCCGCGGGCGGCGCCAGTCCCGGGGATACACCCAGGCCACGGGGTGATCGGAGCGGAAGCCGTCCTCGAACCAGGGAGTCGGCCAGGAGGCCCGCTCCCACGGCTTCGGCTCGCCGGGATGCCAGGGCCGCACGCCGAGCTGGCGCCCGTACACGGTCCAGCAGGTCTGCGACTGCACCTCGGGCCCGGCGCTCCAGCCGTTCCACTCGCCCGTCGCGCAGATCTGCCGGTAGACGCTGATCTGGTGCGGCGTGTAGTTCCAGGGCCGGGTGTTCGCGGGACGGGTGAGCTGCGGCGGCGGAGGCGCGACCTCCTGCGGCGCGACGGGCAGGCCCGGTACGGGCGGCGCCATCGGGTAGTAGACGGTGGTGCCCTCGGAGCTCGCGGTGACGGTGCCCTGCTCCAGCCCGGCGTTCGCGACGGCCTGCGCGGCGACGGGGTCGCCGACCATCACCACCTTCTCCTCCGGCACGGGTACGCCGTCGGTCTGCCACGCGCCGGGGTTCGCGGTGAACTCGTCGCCCGCGACGGGGGAGAAGGCGATGGAGCTGTCCTGCTGATCGTCGCTCGCACCGCAGGCGGTGAGGGCGCTCGCGGCGACGAGGGCGGCGGCCGCGGCGGCCAGGGGCTTCGCGTTCATGACGGATCCGTTCCGATCGGTCGGTTGCTGAAGCGCTGGTTTCCTAACGCCGGTTACCTGGGCCCAGTCGATCACTTCCGCCGGGCGACGGTCAAGCCGCGGCGCCCGCCCGACGTGCCCGCGGTCACGGGGCGGACGGGGATTCCGCCCACCGCGAAATCCCAGGTAGGATGGCCCGCGTGATGCACAAGCATGCGGATACCGCCGAGATGTCGCGCACCACCCGTCTCTGGGGCTGGGCCGGCGCCGCCGTCGCCCTCGCCACGTCGCTCGTGCATCTGCCGATGCTCGGCGAGAAGAGCTGGGTCGTCTCGATCCTCGTCGCCGCGATGCTGATCGGTTGCGCGCACTGCTCGGTGTGCCTGTTCCGCAACCCCACGGTGAAGGCCTGGCTGCTGACCGCCGCGATGGGCGCGATCATGATCGCGCTGCACCCCGTGCTGATGTCGGCGATGGACTCCGGCATGGCCGGGATGGACCACTCGATGCCGGGGATGGACATGGGCGCGATGGGCCACTCGATGGGTGCGATGCAGCCGTGGATGACCTTGATGATCGTCTTCGCCGCGGCGGAGATCGCGGTGGCCGTGGCCGCCCTGAGCTGGATCGCGCTTCGTCGCCGGACCGCGCGGTAACACCGGACTGCCGAGAACGGATAGAGGATTCGATGAACGCGAAGACTGACCTCAAGCGAGCGGGCCTGCGCCGCGCCGCCACCCTCACCGCCACGACCGCACTGGTCGTCGGCATGAGCGGAGGCGTCGCCATGGCCGACCCCGACACCACCACCAAGCCCACCGCGCCGGCGGCCGAGCTGCTGCTCAACTCCAGCGACTTCCCGAGCGACTACATCGTGGTCCCGGCCCCGCAGCAGCGGCTCGCCAACGAGCTCGGTGCTGATCCGCTGACCCTCGCGGCCTCCGCGAAGGTGAACCCGCCCGAGTGCAAGAACATCCTGACCGCCGCCAAGGGGCAGGGCGACGGGGACACCGTCGCCGGTGTGCACGACAAGGACCGCAAGTCGCTGAGCGAGACGCTCGTCGCGAAGGACGCGGACGTCGACACCCTCAAGGTCGGCCTGCTCAAGCTGTGCTCGGACGTCACCATCGAGACCGGCGACCCCCGGGGCGGCACCATCAAGGTGCGCGCCATCACCAAGGAGGTCGCCTCCGATACGCAGAAGGCCACCTTCGAGATCGCCCTGGACGGCACCCGCACCAAGGGCACCGATTCGTTCCCCGTGCACCAGAAGGTGCTCGTCGGGGTGGCCTCGCTGCGCGGCTACACCGTCGCGGTGCAGGGCACCAAGCTCGGCGGCGACCCGGACCGCGGCGAGTTCGATTCGTTCTTCGACAAGTCCGTGAAGAAGATCAAGGACGCGAAGTAACTTGACGACGGTGGCGCAGGAGTCCGACGCCGCTGCGATGACCGGGGGATCTCCCGGCGCCCCCCGTGCGGGCGGCATCGCGGCGCTGGTCGTCGGCTCCGTCGCCGCCGTCGCGGTGGTGATCTGGCTGGTCGCCAGCGAGGGCGAACTGCGCTACCTCGTCAACGGCAACACCTACCCGGGTGCGCTCACCGCCTACGGCGCCGCCGTCGGCCGCCTGGTCGGCACGGTGGCCGCCGCGCTGACCTTCGGCTCCGTGGCCTACGCCGTCTTCCGCACCCGGACCCTCGACACCGGCGAGCTCGGCCTGCGCGGGTACCTCACGCAGCTGCAGGCCCGACGGTACGCGGCCGTCTGGGCCGTCGTCTCGGTCCCGATGGTCTTCCTCGCCGCCGCGGAGAACGCGGCGCAGAACCTCGTCGACACCTACCGGCTCGGCGGCCTGACGATCCTGATCTCCGCGTCGGAGACGGCCAAGGGCTGGATCGTCTCCTTCGTCTGCGCGGTCCTCGTCTACGTGGCCCTGCGCACCGCGATCACCTGGGTCGCGCACCTGTGGACCCTGCTGCCCGCCGTCGTCGGCCTGCTGGCGACGATCGTCACGGCCAACGAGGCGCAGAACTGGGACCACGACTACACGACGGCCGCACTGACCACCGTCGGCGTGGTCGCCGCGCTGTGGCTGGGTGCCCTGTGGTCGGCGGTCCGGCTGCCCGCGCGCCCCGAACGCCGCTGGATCGGACCGGTCTACGCGGGTGTCGTGCTGATCAACGGCGCCGTGATCGCGCTGGTCATGGCTCCGGGCTCGGACCTGTGGGTCACCTGGTACGGCCTACTGCTGATCGCCACCGCGGCGCTGCTGCTCGCCGCCGGCGCCGCGCACTGGTTGCGGGCGCTGCCCGTCGCCGCGGCGCTGCTCACCGCGGCGTTCGGCACGGCGATCGCGGCCTCGGAGCTGACGCCGCCACCGTTCCTGCGCAGCCGGCCGTCGGTGGGGGAGAACTTCCTGGGGTACAACCTGCCGGACCCGCCCAGCGCGATGGCCTTCGTCGGCAACTGGCGCCTGGACCTCAACATCGCCCCGTTCGCGATCGCCCTCGCCGTCGGATACCTCCTGCTGGTCCGTCGCACGACGTCCTGGCCCTGGTACCGCACCGTGCTGTTCCTGCTGGGCTGCGCCGCGCTGTTCACCCTGACCAGCTCCGGTCTGCGCACCTACTCCAACGCGATGTTCAGCGTGCACATGGTGGTGCACATGCTGATGACCTCGATCGTGCCGGTCCTGCTCCTGCTGGGCGCGCCGATCACCCTGATGCGGGACACGCTGCGGGGTGCGCCCGCCCGGTGGCTGTCGATGGTGCTGGAGTCGCGCTCGTTCGCGTTCCTGATGCGGCCCGTGGTGCAGCTCGCCCTCTTCGCGGCGGTGCTCTACGGCCTCTACTTCACGCCGCTCTTCGACAACATCGGCCGCTTCCACTGGGGCCACCTGGCCATCTACGCGGCGCTGCTGTTCACCGGGTTCCTGTTCTACTGGCGGGTGTTCCAGATCGACCCCGTGCCGGGCGAGCTGCCCTTCATCGGGCGGATCGGCATGCTGCTCGCGATGATGCCGATCACCATGGTCTTCGCCCTCATCGTCATGACGATGGACGGCCTCGTCGGCTCGCGCCTGTACCTCTACCTCGACTTCCCGTGGATGACGGACCTGCACCGCGACCAGTTCGTGGGCGGCGTGGTCGCCTGGGCGACGGACGAGGCCGCGATCGCGCTGGTCACCCTCGGCCTGGTGCTGCACTGGGCCTGGCGCAACCGCGACGAGGACTCCGAGCCCGAGCTGCTCTGATCCCGGGGCCGCACCGTCCATCGGTTCGACGGTGCGGTGCCGCGCGTGCGGCCGCTGCTACTCGCCCGCGGCGGTGGCCGGGACCGGCGCGCTCGGCGGCCGCGGCCGGAAGCGAGCCGGCGGCCGGTGCAGCTTGGACCATCCGGCCCACTTCCGGAACTCCGCCCACGCCCAGCACGCCGCGAACACGGCGAGTGTGATGACCGTGGCCCGCGCCGTCCCCCACGGCTGCAGCACGACGACGGGGATCGTCATGAGGGCCACCGACTGCAGGACGTAGGAGTCCAGCGAGCGGGTTCCGACGATGACGAACGGATGAGCGGCGCGCTCGAACCATCCGTACTGCAGGAGGAGGGTGATGACGGCGAGCACCGCCGGCAGCACGACCCAGGCGGCCACGATGCGCGCGGGACCGAAGTCGATCTTCGCGCCGAGGAACTCGTCGGCGGAGGCCATGCGGGCCACGGCGCGCCCGGCGACGTAGACGGCGGCCGTGCCCAGTACGAGTGTCAGGAGCACCCGGGGGCGCCGCAGCCGCGCGTCGATGTTCCAGTCCTGCCACTTCCACCCGACGACCAGTGCGGGGACGAACAGCGCCTGCCACGCCGCCCAGTTGGCGGTGGCGCCCGCCGGGCTCGCGTTCGGCAGCAGGAACCACGCGGGCGGCGCGAGGATCGCCCAGACGTAGAGCGCCGCGGAGGCCGCGACGATCGGTGCCCACCACCCCTTGTGCAGCAGCGGGATGAGGAGCAGTGCGCCGCACATCAGGACGAAGTAGAGCACCAGGATCTCGCCGCCCGCGGGCAGGTAGCGCATCGCGATCACCTGCAGCAGCGGGTGGGACGTCTCGGTGATCGGCGCGAGTCCCAGCTGCCGGGCCGGCGGGAGGGCGAAGGAGATGACCGCGGCCACGGCGCAGAGGAAGACCTGGCAGAGGTAGATGACCGCGATCCTGCGGACGAGGCGCTCACGGGAGGTCGAGAAGCCGCCGTCGCGATCCACCCACCGCCGGTGCACGACGCCGAGGATCAGGCCCGACAACAGGACGAAGGCGGACGCCCCGTCGAAGTAGGGGATCTTGTGGGTGGGCCACGACAGGACGCTGCCCTCGGCGAAGTGGCCGGTGATCATGCTGAACACTGCGAGGCCGCGGGCCGCGTCGACAGCGGTCAGGCGTTGTGGCATTGCAAAAGTGTACCCGCAGATCCGATGCGGCCGGCGCACCGGTCGTGTGTGGGATCGCAAGCGCCGCGATAGCATCTGTCCCCGTGACCGCCGCTGAGCCCGCACCCCCGCCCCGACCGTCGCGCCGGTGGCGCGCACCCGTCGCCGGCGGCGTCGCCGTGGCGGCGGCGAGTACCGCGGTGGCCGTCTCCGGTGTGATCGCCACCGCCGGTGGGGACGATCAGCGCGACTTCCACCTACCCACCGTGATGCTGATCCGGGAGAGCTTCCCGCACATCGACTTCGTCGGCCTGCCCACGGCGACGGGCCCGCTCTACCACCTGGTCGTCGCGGCACTGTCCGGTCCGTTCGGCTTCGGCGCTGCCGCAACGCAGGCGGTCGGCGCGATCTTCGCGGTCGCGCTCGCCGTCCTCGCCGTGGCCTTCGCGCAGGCTGCGCCGACGTGGACCGGGCGGGCGCTCGCCGTCGCGCCGCTCCTGCTCTCCGCGTACTTCTGGCAGTCTGCGTTGTGGATGCTCACCGACGACGCCGCCATGTTGTTCGCCTTCGCCGCGCTCGCGGTGAGTCTCCGGTTCGACGGTGCGCGGGCGCAGCTCGCGGTGGGTGTCCTCATCGCCGCGGCCATCGCCACGCGGCAGAACTCCGTGTGGCTGCTTCTTCCCGCGTGTGCCGCCTACGCCGTCGCGGGCGGAGGTCCGCGCCGTCCGGACATCGCAGCGCTGACGCGGATCTGCGCGCCGGGTTTGGGAACACTGGCCGGGCTCACCGTGCTCTGGGGGGGGATCGCACCACCCGCGGGCCGCGCGATGAACGCGATGCACCGCAGCCCGACGTCGCTGTCGTTCGTCGCCGCCGTCGCGGCGGTGTTCCTGGTGCCGGTCGTACTGGCGGTCTCGCCCCTCACGGAGGTGCGCTCGTGGGCGCGTGAGGCCTCCGTGGTCGGCGTCGTCGCGGCGCTGCCCGCCGTCGTGTTCGCCAGCGCGGCGACGCTCGCGCCCGACGATGCACGCCGCGGTGGACTGGTCTGGTCCGCGGTGGGATCACTCCCGGACGTCGCCGGCCGGTCGCCGGTCCTCATCGTGCTCGCGTTCGTCGGAGGCTTCGCCGCGACAGTGCTCGTGCGGACGGTGCCGGCCCGCGCCGGGGTGGTCCTCGCGACGGCGTTGCCGGCGCTCGCCGCGGTGCTCGTCTTCGGCGCGCAGTTGTATCAGAAGTACGCCGAGCTCCCCGTCGCCGTATTGACGGTGCTCCTGCTGGTGCCCCTGTTCGCCGCCGGCCGTGTGCGCAGGCGCTGGCCGTTGATCTGCCTGGCGGCACTGCAGGCTGCGCTCACGGCCGGGCTCGTGGGTCTGCCGATCCTGCAGTCCCTCTGAGATCCCCGGGCCGCCCGGAGCCTGGGTGCGTTCCCGCGACGACACGCCGGAAGTCCACCTCCGACACGCACCGAAGATCGGAGCCGGCCCGCGCGGACCGCTACCGGGTGCCGAACGTCCGCAGGCGCAGGCTGTTCCACACGACGAAGAAGGAACTGAAGGCCATGGCGGCCGCGCCGATGAGCGGATTGAGCAGCCCGGCGACGGCGACGGGGATCGCGGCGACGTTGTAGCCGAACGCCCAGATCAGGTTCGTCTTGATGGTCTTGAGTGTCGCGCGGGCGAGGCCGAGCGCATCGGGAACAGCGGAGAGCTCCTCGCGCATGAGCACGATGTCGGCGGCGCCCTGCGCCACGTCGGTCCCGGTGCCCATCGCCAGGCCCAGGTCGGCCGCGGCGAGGGCGGGGCCGTCGTTCACGCCGTCGCCCACCATCGCGACCCGCCGGCCCTCGGCCTGCAGCGCGCGGATCGCCTCGACCTTGCCGTCCGGCAGCACGTCGGCGCGCACGTCGTCGATGCCGACGAGCGCGGCGACCTTCGCGGCCGCGGCGGCGTTGTCGCCGGTGAGCAGCACCGTCCGGATGCCCGCCTCGTGCAGTCGCGCGACGGCGGCCGCCGCGTCGGCCTTGATCGTGTCGGCCACCTCGAGGACGGCGGCGACGGCACCGTCGACCTCGACGACGGCGACGGTGCGCCCGGCCTCCGCGGCCGCGTCGACGGCGCCGGACAGCACCCCGGGCGCGACGAACCGCGGCGCGCCGACGCGCACGGGCGTGCCGTCGACGGTGCCCGAGGCGCCCATGCCGGGCACGGCCCGGAAGTCCTCGACCGCGGGCAGGTCCGCGCCGGCGCGCGCCACGACGGCCAGCGCCACGGCGTGCTCGGACGCCGCTTCGACGGCCCCGGCCAGCCGCAGCACGGCGGCCTCGTCGAACCCGGGCGCGACGGTCACGGACGCGACCTCGAGCAGCCCCGTGGTCACGGTGCCGGTCTTGTCGAAGACGACGGTGTCGATGGTCTCGGTGGCCTCGAGCGCCCGATGGCCGCGCACGTACACGCCGAGCTGCGCGCCGCGGCCCGACGCGACCATGAAGGCGACGGGCGTCGCCAGGCCCAGTGCGCACGGGCACGCGATGACGAGGACGGCGATCGCGGCCTTGACCGCGCTGTCGATCCCGCTGGCGAACAGCCAGCCGACGAACGTCAGCGCCGCGATCGCGAAGACGCAGGGCACGAAGACGGCGGAGACGCGGTCGGCGAGGCGCTGCATCCGGGCCTTCGTCGCCTGGGCGTCCTCCACCAGGCGGAGCATCGCGGCGAACGTGGTGTCCTCGCCGACGGCGGTGGCGCGCACCGTCAGCCGGCCGTCCTGGCAGACGGTGCCGCCGACGACGCGGTCGCCCGGGCCCGCGGGGACGGGGCGGGACTCGCCGGTCATCGCGGAGTTGTCGACGAACGCCGAGCCGGATTCGACGATGCCGTCCGTCGCGATCGTCTCGCCCGGACGCACCACGAACAGCTGTTCCTCGCGCAGCTCCCCGACAGGGATGCGCAGCTCGGAGCCGTCGCGGACGAGCACCGACACCTCGCGGGCGCCGCGCGTCGCGAGCTCCCGCAGCGCGGAGGCCGCCTTGGCGCGGGCGGACGCCTCGAAGTAGCGACCCGCCAGCACGAAGACGGTGACGCCCATCGCGACTTCGAGGTAGATCGGGTCCGCCGTGATGATCGCGTTCCAGAAACCGTGCGGATCGGGCCGCTGGCGGCCGGGCGTGAGCACCGTGACCACCGACCACGCGGTGGCGGCGATGATGCCCACCGAGACCAGCGTGTCCATCGTCGCGGCGCCGTGCCGCGCGCCCTGGAAGGCCTTCTTGTGCAGCGGCCATGCGCCCCAGGTCACCACGGGCAGGCTGAGCGCGAGGAGCACCCACTGCCAGCCGGGGAAGCGGGTGGACGGGATGGTCGCGAGCACGACCGACAGGTCCGCGGCCGGCACGAACAGCACCAGCGAGACGATCAGCCGGCGCAGCACGTCGCGCCGCTCGCGCTCCTCGGCGAGGACCGCGCGGCGCGGGTTCGGGGACTTCCGCGCAGCCGTGTACCCGGCGGCCTCGACGGTGCCGGTCAGCTGCTCGACGGTGACCGTCGGCGCGTGCTCGACGGTGGCGGTCCGCGTGGCCAGGTTGACCACGGCGCGCACCCCGTCGAGCTTGTTGAGCTTGCGCTCGACCCGCCCGACGCAGGCGGCGCACGTCATCCCTCCGACGTCGAGGAAGGTGCGTTGCGCCTGCTCCGGCTGCGCGGGGGCGGCCGGAGTCGGGGCCTGGTCGAGATCCGTCACCCCTCCAGTATCCACGCGCGGGGGCCGGGCCCGAAAACGTGAAAGGCCTTGATACCGGCTCCCGGAATGGGGGGAGGAGGGGGAGCCGGTATCAAGGCTCAATCACGCAGCCGCCGACGTGGGGGGAGACGTCATATGGCGGCCGCAGAACCCACGATACGGGGTATACGCGTACAGGTGCCACCTTTCGTGACATGCGTGTTCCCGCACGCTTCCGCGATTGCCAACAGTTGTTGTCGCTAACGGTGTGCGAGCACGTCCCGCAGCACGTCGAGCGCGGCGTCGACGTCGACCCGCGCGTCCGCACTGACCCCGACGGTGTTGAGGAAGCCGTGCAGTGCGCCCGGGGCGAGCTGCGTCGTGGCGTCGACGCCGGCGTCGCGCAGGCGCTGCGCGTACGCCGCGCCCTCGTCGCGCAGGGGGTCGAAACCGGCCACCACGACGTGCGTGCGGCCGATCCCGGCGAGGCCGTCGGCGTGCAGCACGTCGAACTTGGGATCGGTGTCCTGGCCGGGTTCGGGGGTGTAGAGCTGCCGGAAGTAGTCGATGTCGGCCTTGGTGAGGAAGTACCCGCTGGCGAAGGTGTCGCGACTGCGGTTCGCGGGATCGGCGCCGGTCACGGGGTAGAACAGCAGGGAGAACGCGGGCTGCGCACCGCCGGCCAGCGCCAGCTCGCGGGCGGCGACGGCCGCCAGGTTGCCGCCTGCGCTGTCGCCGGAGACGGCCACCCGCGCGGGGTCGGCGCCGAGCTGGTCGGCGTGCTGCAGCGCCCACGTCGTCGCGGCCACGGCGTCGTCGGCGGCGGCGGGGAAGATCGCCTCCGGGGCGAGCCGGTAGTCCACCGACAGCACCCGCACCCGGGCCCGGTCCGCGATGTAGCGGCACGGCGCGTCGTGCGAGTCGAGGTCGCCGAGGACGAAGCCGCCCCCATGGAAGAAGACCACCAGCGGGGAGCCCGCCTCGAGCCCCGCGGGCGTGTAGAGGCGCGCCGGCAGGGGGCCGGTGGCACCGTCGACCATGAGGCCGCGCACGCCGACCGACGGGGCCGTGCCCGCGCCGACCGCCTGGCTCAGCTTGAGCATGGACGCGCGCGAGACGGCCACGTCGCGGGTGCCGGACAGGCCGTCGACCCCCTGCAGGCCGAGCAGCAGCAGGGTGAGTTGCGAGTCGACGTCGAGCTCGTTGCCCTCGACGGTCCGCGGGCTGCCGAGCCGCTGCTTGACCGGGACGGGGAGCCCGAAGAGCAGCTTCGCCCCGCCCGCGACCAGCGGCGTGGGGATCTTCAGGGCCAGCTTCTGGAGGACTTCGGTGAGCGCCATGGCACTGATAGTAGGACGCGGATCACATATCAGTGCGGGCGGCGGCTCAGGTGTGACCGGGGCGCTCGTCCCGCGGGCCGTACTTGGCGAGGTAGTCCGCGTGCAGGTCGGCCTCGCGCTCGCGCGCGATCACGTCCACGAGGTCGGGATCGAGACCGTGATGCCGGAGGCGGGCGCGCCGGTAGATCTTGTTCAGCGCGATCGCGAAGTACACGAACGGGATGAAGATCGGCAGCGTCATCGTGGCCTTGTTCAGCACCGAGGTCGGGAAGAACCAGAACGGCACCAGGATGATGAAGCACGGGATCGCGAACCGGACCACGGTGCGCCACGCCGCGCGCGGCCCCGCGAGATCGTTCGCCACCCACTCGTGCATGGACGGCGGCAGCACCTTCCTCCCGTAGGAGTACAGCACCAGCTGCCACGGGTTGGGCTTGCTCGGACCTTCATGCATGCCTCCATCGTCCCACTACGCATAGAATCGGACGTTGTGAGTCCCGGCAGAAACGATCAGACCGCGCAGAGCATCCTCTCCGCAGCGGTGTCGAGCATCGGTAGCGTCGGCATTTCCCGCACCACGATGGAGAACGTCGCGAACCTCGCGGGCATCGGTGTGGCCACCGTCTACCGTCGCTTCAACCGCAAGGACAACCTCGTCCAGCAGGCCATCCGCTACGAGGCCGAGCAGCTCCTCAAGACGGTGGAACAGCAGGTCCAGGGCTTGAGCACCGTCGAGGAGGCGCTCACCGAGGGCTTCGTGGCCTTCCTGCGCGAGGCGCACCGCCGGCCCCTGATCCGCGGCATCGGCGACGGCAACGTCGTCGTGGGCCTGCCGATGATCGCGCAGGGCGGCGGCATGGTCATCGAGATCGGCCGCGAGTTCGCCGCGAACATCATCGCGGGCTTCCAGGCCGGTGGGCAGCTGCCGGAGTTCGATCCGAAGCCGATCGCCGAGATCTTCGCGCGCGTCGGGCACTCGGTGCTGCTGGCGCCTGACGGACTGATCAGCTTCGACGATCCGTACACCGCGGGCCGTGTGGTCCGCGAGTGCCTGATGCCCGCCATCGCGGCGCAGGCCGCGGCGGCCGGTGGCCCCCAGGGCGGCGCCGGCGGCGCGGCGGGTGGTGCCACCGGCGGCACGGCGGCGGGCGGCGCCCAGTGATCCGCCCCGCCACCCCGGCCGACGTGCCCGAGATCCTGACCATGATCGCCGAGCTGGCCGCGTACGAGAAGGAGCCGGATTCCGCCGTCGCGACCGCCGAACAGCTGCACGCCGCGCTCTTCGGTCCCGCGCCCGCGGTCTTCGCGCGCATCGCGGCCGAGCCGGGGCCCGACGGCGAGAGCGTCGTCGGGATGGCCGTCTACTTCCGCACTTTCTCCACCTGGACCGGCACGCACGGCATCTGGCTCGAGGACCTCTACGTCCGGCCCGGCGCCCGCGGGGGCGGCCACGGCAAGAAGCTGCTCGCCGCGTTGGCGCAGGAGTGCCGGGAGAACGGCTACGCGCGCCTGGAATGGACCGTCCTCGACTGGAACGCGCCCGCCATCGGCTTCTACCGCGCGATCGGCGCCGTCCCGATGGACGAGTGGACCACGCAGCGGCTCACCGGCGACGCGCTGGGCGCGCTGGCCGACAGCGCGGAGCCGGGCGCCGCCTGATGGACGTGTTCGAGGCGATCCTGCGCCGCCGCGACGTGCGCAACGAGTTCTCCGGCGAGCGCATCGACGAGGAGCGGTTGCTGCGCATCCTCGACGCCGCGCACCGGGCGCCGAGCGTCGGCAACACCCAGCCCTGGGACTTCGTCGTGGTCCAGGACCCGGAGACGCTGGCGCGCTTCGCCGGGCACGTCGGCGAGTGCCGCGAGGACTTCGCGCGGTCGCTGCCCGAGGATCGCAAGGACACCTTCAACCCCATCGTCATCGAGGGCATCGAGTCCTCCCGGACGGGCGTCGTGGTGACCTACGACCCGACCCGCGGGGGCACCCACATCCTGGGCCGGCACACGATCGACGAGACCGGCCACCTGTCGGTGGCGCTCGCCATCCAGAACCTGTGGCTGGCGGCGACGGCCGAGGGCGTCGGGGTCGGCTGGGTGTCCTTCTATCAGGAGCCCTTCCTGCGCGATCTGGTCGGTGTGCCCGAGCACGTCCACATCGTGGCGTGGCTGTGCGTGGGGCCGGTGACGGCCCTGCAGACGGTCCCTGACCTGGAACGATTCGGGTGGCGCGAGCGCCGCCCGCTGTCCTCGGCGATGCATCGGGAGCGTTACGCGGACGGGGATGTCGGCACTCATCGTTAGACTTGCATGTAATCAGCGAGGGGACGACGGAGTGAGCATGTTCAACGAGCGCGTCGGCCGGCGCGCGGTCCTGGTCGGCGCCGCCGCGGCGGTGCCGCTGGTGGCCGCCGGCTGCACGATCGGCGACCTGACCGGTAGTGATACGAGCGCGGGTCCGTCGACGCCGCCGAAGGATCCCGCGGAGGTCACTTTCGCGCCGGTCGACGGTGCGCAGGCGATCAGCCCGATCACGCCGGTCACGGTGACGATCGCGAAGGCCGTGCTGGGATCGGTCGTGCTGACCGACGCGAAGGGCACCGTCGTCGAGGGGAAGCTGTCGACGGACATGCTGACCTGGAAGGCGTCGCAGCCGCTCGAGTACAACGGCGACTACACGCTCGTCGCGAAGTACGAGACGCTGGGCCAGCAGCGCGAGAAGCGCGCGGTGTTCTCCACGGTCAAGGTCGACGACACGAACAAGACGGCGCCGTACTTCGAGAACACGGGCGGGATGTCGCTCACCGACGGTGCCGTGTACGGCGTCGGGCAGGTCGCGGTCGTGCACTTCGATGAGCCGATCAAGGACCGGGCCATGGCCCAGAAGCTGCTCAAGGTCACCACCACCCCGGCCCTGGAGGGGGCGTGGATGTGGACCACCGACAAGACCGTGGCGTGGCGGCCCAAGGACTACTACCCGTCGGGCACGAAGGTCGCGATCGAGGTGAACGCCTTCGGCAAGGAGGTCAGCCCCGGGCTGTGGGGCGAGAAGGACATCGCCATCTCGTTCTCGATCGGCGAGTCGCACGTCTCCATCGCCGACGACAACACCAAGCAGGTGCAGGTCTTCGTGGGCGGGCAGATGGTGCGCTCGATGCCCACGTCGATGGGGCAGGGCGGCAACGAGGTCGTCAACGGCACCACGCTGCACTTCTGGACCCAGCGCGGCGTCTACACCGTGCTCGACAAGGCGAACCCCGTGGTCATGGACTCGTCCACCTACGGCCTGCCGATCAACTCGCGGCTGGGCTACAAGCAGACCATCGGCTGGGCCACGCGGATCAGTAACGACGGGATCTACCTGCACGCGCTCGACAACATCGGCGCGCAGGGCGTGCGCAACGAATCGCACGGCTGCCTCAACCTGAGCCCCGCGAACGCGCAGTGGTTCTTCGGCCTCTCGCAGCCGGGCGATGTCGTGGAGGTCCGCAACACCGGTGGGCCCCCGCTCGAGCAGTGGCAGAACGGCGACTGGTCGGTGCCTTGGGCCACCTGGGTCGCCGGCGGCGCGCTGCCGCCGGGGGAGCAGGGTGACGCCGAGACCACCCCCGCGGCGCCTTCGCCGTCGGCGGTGCCGCCGTCGGACGCGCCGGACGTCGAGACTCCCGGCAACTGATCGCGCGGCCCCGCGGAGCACGCGCCGGTGGTCTGTGGCGCCACCGGTCGCGGCGCTGGTCCCGTGGGCGCGGTGCGCCCCGCCCTACGGGGTGACGGCGGACCGTCGACCCCGCAGGCCGATCGCGGCGGCACCCAGGCAGGCGGCGGCGACGGCGGCGGCGAACCACGGGAAGATCGTGGCGGTGCTGTACTGCGTGGCGAGGTAGCCGGCGATCACGGTGGGCACGCCCATCGCGAGGTAGCCGAGCAGGTAGTACGCGCTCATCACCTGGCCGCGGGCGTGCGCGGGCGCGACCGACCCGAGGTGGCGCAGCGAGCCGCCGAAGGCGAGGCCGAAGGTGGCGCCGAGCAGGATCGTGTCGAGTGCGATGAGCCAGGTGTGGCCGTAGTTCACGGCGATCACGGCCAGCGCCAGGGAGGCGGCGAGGCCGATGTCGCCGACGATCGCGGTCGGCTTGGCCGGGTACCGCCCGCCGATGAACTGCGAGATCGCCGACGCCAGGGCCATCACGGCCACCAGGCCGCCGGTGAAGATCACCGAGCGGTGCCCGGTCACGTGCTGCACCAGCGCGGGGTAGAGGCTGAGGAAGACGCCGAGCACCGACCACGCCGTGACGATGCCGATCCCGGAGAACCAGAAGTCGGCGGTGATCTCCCCGGGCACGCTGGGGCGGCTCAGTCGCACGCGCGCCCCGGTGCGCTCGACGTGCGGTTCGATCAGCGCGATCACGCCGAGCAGGATCGCGAGCACCACGACGCCCATCGTCACGAACGGCGTGCGCAGCGGGTGCGGCGCGTACTGGGCCACGGCCGCGGCGCCGAGCGCGGTGGCGGCGATGCCCACGTTGAGCGCGACGCCGGACAGCATGCCGTTGCGCGCACCGTCGGTGGGCCGGACGTCGAGCAGGGCCGCCCCGGCGACCACGGTGATCGAGCCGATGGCCGCGCCGTGCAGGAACCGCGCGAGGATCAGCTGCCATTCGGCGCCCGCGAAGAGGAACAGCAGCAGGCCGACGAGGATCGTGCCGACGGCCGCGAGCAGCACGGGCTTGCGGCCGATGGCGTCCGAGATCGGCCCGACGGTCAGCGCCGCACCGAGCGCTCCGATCGCGTAGACCGCGAAGACGACCGTGGTCGACAGCGCCGACAGATGCCATTGCTCCTGGTAGAGCGGGTACAGCGGTGACGGCAGCCCGGAGACTCCGAGGGCCAGCGCGAGCAGCGTGAGCAGGAGGGCGAAGGACCAGCGCTGCGGGTGGACATGGGTCGACGGCGCCGTGATCGGCTGCGCCAGGCTCATCCGGACCTCCGGGTGTACGGTGGTGGTTCGACGATCGTCGAACCGATCGCCACAGTACACCCGGTTCGACGAAGATCAAACCGTTATCTCAGGGAACGAGAATCATGACCGACGCCCCCGCCGTCCCGCTGCACGCCGTGCTCAGCGCGCTGGCCGATCCGGTGCGCCTGGAGATGGTGCGCCGCCTGCATCGCGAGCAGCGCCCCTTGGCCTGTGCGGAGCTCTACGACGGCGTGACCAAGGCGACCGCCAGCCACCACTTCAAGGTGCTGCGCGAGGCGGGGCTCACCCGGCGCGACGATCTGGGCGCGACGGCCCGGCAGCTGCTGCTGATCGACGAGGTGAACGCGGCGTATCCCGGCCTGCTGGAGTCGGTGCTGCGTGCCGCTGAGCGCGAGGCGAGCTCGCGAGGAGCGCCAGCCACAGCGTGAGCGTGAGGACCTGGGTCCGCTGCGCCAGGCCAAGGTAGAGCGCGGGCTCGAGCATCGCGGCCAGCGTCCACGCGGTCGCCAGGAGGTGCAGCGCGCCCAGGCCGAGGGCGAGCCGCGCACCGTCGAACCCCGGCGTGCGACCGTCCGCGCCGGAGCGGCGCCACAGCCCCCACCCGAGCACGGCGACGACGCCGCCGAAGCCGGCGATGCCCGACGAGACCGCGTGCCCGACGTGCGTCCACGGCACCAGTCCGGAGCTCTCGCGGGCGGCGCAGGCGGCGTCGGCGGTGGGGGTGCAGGAGAGGGGGAGCAGCGCGTCGCCCATGGTGGCCGCGCCGAGGATCAGGAGGCCGGCGAGGGCGATCAGCGCGAGGCGGGGCACGGGCCGCGCGGCGCGGAGGGCGAGGGCCGCCGCCACGACGAAGGCCGTACCGGCGAGCAGGTCGGTGGCGCGGAAGAACGCCGCGTTCGGCTGCCCGGCGGCGCCGGCCTCGCTGACGTAGGAGTACAGCGGACTCAGCCGTGAACCGAGCAGCGGTGCGATCAGCCAAGCCGAGTAGAGCACCGTGCCTGCGAGCAGGATGAGGCGGGCGCGGCGCATGGGCCCAGGTTACCGGTGGCGCAGTTCGCGCAGGTAGGCGTTGTAGGCCTCGCGCTCGTCCTCTTCTCGACGGTCCGCCCCCGCCCGCTCGGCGTCGCGCCGCTCGGACCGGCGCCAGCGCAGCGCGAACAGGCACGTGGTGATCATCGCGATCGGCTCGCCGTAGGACCAGGCCAGGGCGCCGGCGATGGACTGATCGCGCAGCGGGTCGACGCCCCATGAGGCCGGGGGAGTGGCGAACAGGCCGACCATCGGGGTGGTCGCCATCATGAGGATCACGCCGATGAACACGTGCAGCGGCATCTCGATGAAGATGTCGAAGAAGCGCATGAGCCAGGAGTCGCGGCCGGGCAGCGGGCCGATCGAGAGGATCGGGATGATGAACAGCAGCCCCGCGCCGAGGAAGAACACCTGCAGCGCGGTGTGCCCGAGCCAACTGTCTCCGATCGCGTCCACCACCCCGCCGAGGTACACGCCGTAGTAGCTCATCAGGAACAGCGGGATGGTGAAGCCCGAGTGCAGCACGATCCGCGGCACGCGGCTGCGCAGCAGCCCGAGCGCGGCGCCGAGCACCACCCTGCCGAGCCCGCGGTGCGGCGTCGCGCGCAGCAGCAGCACGCCGGGCGCGCCGCCGACGAGCAGCGGCGGCACTAGGATCGACAGCGTGAGCTGCTGGAACATGAACGCGCTGAACAGGTGCCACGAATAGGCCTCGATGCGCAGGCCGGTGACGGCCGCCAGCACGAGGCAGCCGAGCAGGAAGCTGGCGACGCGGGCGGCCGGCCATCGTCGGCCGCGCCGCCGCACCGCGCGCACGCCGGTCAGGTACAGCGCGGCGGCCAGCACGGCCGCGAGCGGGAGCACGGGGAGCGCGGGTGGGGCCCACCCGAGCATGCCCAGGATCGACGGTGCCTCGACCGGTGGATCTGGAATCAGCACATGCGCATATTACTATATGAAGGATGAACACTCACAAGGTCCTCGTGATCGAGGACGAGCCCGCCCTCGCCCGGCTGACGCAGGAGTACCTCGCCCGCGACGGCTTCGACGTCACGACCGCCGCCGACGGCGAACGCGGCCTGGCGCTCGCCCGGGAACTCGACCCGGCGGTGATCCTGCTCGACATCGGCCTGCCGCGCATCGATGGGCTGGAGGTGTGCCGCGCCGTCCGCCGGTTCAGTGACGCCTACGTCATCATGCTCACCGCGCGCGGCGACGAGTACGACAAGATCGTCGGCCTCTCCGTCGGTGCCGACGACTACCTGGTCAAGCCGTTCAGCCCGCGGGAGGTGGTGGCCAGGGTCCGGGCCATGCTGCGCCGCCCCCGCATCCGGCGCGACGGTGCCGCGGCGCCCCGCCGGTTCGGGGAGCTCACCGTCGACCCGCTGGCCCGCGAGGTCACCGTGGGCGAGCGCGTCATCGACCTCACGGCCACCGAGTTCGACGTGCTCGCCACCCTTGCTCGCAGCCCCAATGTCGCGTTCTCCCGCAGCCGGCTCATCGAGGCCATCTGGGGCGCGGGCTGGGTCGGCGACGAGCGGCTGGTGGACGTGCACGTCGGCCGGGTGCGGCGCAAGCTCGGCGACGACGCCGGCGATCCGCGCTACGTGCGCACCGTGCGCGGCGTGGGCTACCGGATGGGGCCGGGGTGAGGACTCGGTTCGCGCGCGATCTTCGGGAGGTCGGGATGGGCGGCCGGATCGGCGGCATGCTCATGGCCGTCTCCCTGGGAACCCTCGCGGTGACCGCGATCGTCGACTTCGTGGTCTGGCCGCTGCTGGTGGGCCACCACATGACCATCTCGGTCAACCTGCTGGCGGTGATCCTCGGATTCGGTTGCGCGGTGGCCTTCTCCGCGGCGGCCAGCATGTTCATCGCCCGCCGGCTGGGCCGCACCATGTCGCGCCTGGAGGGCGCCGCGCGTCAGGTCGCCGACGGCCGCCCGGGGGTGCGCGTGGCACCCGTCGCGCTCGGCCGCGAGGCCGACGGGCTCGTCGAGGCGTTCAACGAGATGGCGGTCCAGCTCGAGTACACCGATCAGTCGCGGCGCCGGCTGCTGGCGGACCTCGCGCACGAGATCCGCACGCCCGTCAGCGTTCTCGACGGCTACCTGGAGGCGATCGCCGACGGCGTCGTCGATCCCGATGCCGCCACCCTGACCATGCTGCGCTCGCAGACCACCCGCCTGGCCCGTCTCACCGACGACGTGCTCGCCGTCTCGCACGCCGAGGAGGGCGCACTGAACCTGCGGCCCAGCGCGGTGGACGTGCCGGAATCGCTCGAGGCGGCGGCCGCGGCCGCGCGCCGCGCGTACGCGGACAAGGGCGTCGACCTGCGCGTGCGCATCGACCCGGGGGCGCGGCGGCGCATCCGCGCCGACCAGCAGCGGCTCGATCAGGTGCTGGCGAACCTGCTCTCGAACGCCTTGCGGCACAGCGATCCCGGCGGCACGGTGGAACTGGAGGCGGACGGGATCCCGCACCGGAGGATCCGGATAGCGGTGGTCGATCACGGCGACGGCATCGCCGCCGAGCATCTGCCGTGGATCTTCGAGCGCTTCTACCGCACCGACATCGCGCGCGATCGCGACCACGGCGGCAGCGGGGTGGGCCTGACGATCAGCCGGGCCATCGTGACCGCGCACGACGGGCACATGTGGGTCGAGTCCGACGGCCCGGGCCGCGGCGCGACCTTCGCCTTCACGCTCCCGGCGCCGTGACGAGGTTTCGCGACCGTCTTCACGGAACCTTCACGACGTCGCGGCGGAGCGGCCACACCACGCCGCCACAGTGGTGCCCATGCAGGAGAAACTCAGAGACATAGCGCGTTTCGACGGTCCGTCGTCGATCGTCGTCTTCCTCGTCGCACTACCGCTGTCCCTCGGCATCGCGCTGGCCTCGGGCGCCCCGCTCATGGCGGGGCTCATCGCCGGCGTGATCGGCGGCATCGTCGGCGGCCTCCTGGGCGGCTCGCCACTGCTGGTGAGCGGCCCCGCGGCCGGCCTGACGGTGGTGGTCGCCGAACTCATCGCGACCTTCGGCTGGAAGGTCACCACCGCGATCACCGTCGCCGCCGGCCTCGTGCAGATCGGCCTCGGCCTGAGCAGGATCGCCCGTGCGGCGCTGGCGATCTCGCCGGTCGTCGTGCACGCCATGCTCGCGGGCATCGGTGTGACCATCGTGATCCAACAGGCGCACGTGCTGCTCGGTGGCTCCTCGCGCAGCTCGGTGCTGCAGAACCTCACGGACCTGCCCGCGCGGATCGGCGCGCTGCACTGGCCCGACCTCGCGGTGGGCCTCGTGGTGATCGCGGTGATGGTGATCTGGCCGAAGCTGCCCGCGCAGTGGCGGCGCGTCCCCGGCGCCCTCGTCGCCGTGACCGCCGCGACGGTCCTCTCGCTCGTCGCCGGGATGAACGTCGAGCGGATCCGGTTGAACGGCTCCATCATCGACGCGATCGGGCTGCCCGCGATGCCCACCGGCAACTGGGGCGCGGTCGCCCTCGGCGTGCTCACCGTCGCGCTCATCGCCAGCGTCGAGTCCCTGCTCTCCGCCGTGGCCACCGACCGCATGCACGACGGACCGAAGACGAAGCTCGATCGTGAGCTGGTCGGCCAGGGCGCCGCCAACACGGTCTCCGGCCTGCTCGGCGGCCTGCCCGTGACCGGCGTCATCGTGCGCAGCGCCACCAACGTCGCGGCCGGGGCGCGCACCCGCTGGTCCGCGGTCCTGCACGGCGTGTGGCTCCTCCTCTTCTCCGTCGCGCTGTCCGGCCTCGTCGAGAAGATCCCGACCTCCGCGCTCGCGGGCCTGCTCATCGTGATCGGTGTGCAGCTGGTGAAGATCTCCCATGTCCGCACCGCCCGCCGCACCGGCGACCTGCTGGTCTACGCCGTCACCATCGGCGGCGTGCTCTTCCTGAACCTGCTCGAGGGCGTGCTGGCCGGCCTCGTGGTCGCGCTGGTGCTCGTGCTGTGGCGCGTGGCGCGGGCCCACATCGTGGCCGAGGTCGACGGCGCCGGGCGCTGGCACGTCACCGTCGACGGGACACTGTCCTTCTTCTCCCTGCCGCGCCTGACCCGGGTGCTCGCCACGGTGCCGCCCGAGCAGGACGTCGCGATCGAGCTGACCGTCGACTTCCTCGACAACGCCGCCGCGGAGGAGATCCAGGAGTGGGCGCGGCGCTACCGCGCGGCCGGCGGCACCGTCACCGTCGACGACCTGGGCGGAGCCGCGCTCGACGCGGCCGCCACCGTGACGCCGCGGCGCGCCACCGAACGGCCGGCCGAGCGCGGCCTGCTGCCCTGGCGCGCGCACGCCCGCGGCGGTCTGGCCGACGGCATCGCCCGCTACCACCGGCGCCACGCGTCGCTGCTCAGCGACGACTTCGACCTGCTCAGCGGTGGGCAGCGGCCCGAGGCCCTGTTCCTGACCTGCGCCGACTCGCGGGTGGTGCCGAACGTCATCACCGGTAGCGGCCCGGGTGACCTGTTCACCGTCCGCAACGTGGGCAACCTGGTGCCGCCCGCGGGCACGGACCCGTCGATCGAGGCGTCACTGGCCTACGCCGTCGACCAGCTCGCGGTGCGGCAGATCATCGTGTGCGGGCACTCGGCGTGCGGGGCGATGGGCGTCGCGCTCACCGCACCGGCGGTGTCCCCGACCATCGAGCGGTGGATCGAGCACGCGGCACCGTCGACGGAGGCCTTCCGCGCCGGCCACCCCGTGCGCCGCGCCGCCGCCGACCTCGGCTTCGACGACGCGGACCAGCTCTCGCTGGTCAACGTCGCCGTGCAGGTGGCTGCGGTGGCCGAGCACCCGCTGGCGCGGGCCGCGGTGGCCGCGGGCCGGGTCGAGGTGATCGGCCTGTTCTTCGACATCGCGTCCGGCCGGGTGCTGCGCGTGACGGACTCGGCGGTCGTGGAGGCGGAGACCCTCACCCACGCCTAGCGGCCGTCGGCGCGGCGTCGCGGAGCTCACCCTCCGCGGCGCCGCCGCTCTCTGCCCGAGAATCGGGTTCAGCGACGGTCCGCGGCAGGAAATCGCCGCGGACCCTCGCAGAACCCGAATTTCGGGCGGCGGCGACCCGGTGGATTGCGACACGATTGTGACGAACGTGGGGTCGAACGGAGGACTTCGGGCGACGAGAGGGCAGAATGCTGGGCGTCATGTTCGCAAGCACTCGCCCCTGGACCGCCGCGACGACGGCCGTTGTCACCGCTCTCGCGCTGGCCGGCCTGTACCTCGCGGTGGTCGGCACGTCGACGGGCCAGAACGTCGACCACGAGCTCATGCGGTGGATCTCCGCCGCCTTCGGTGTCGAGAACCCCGTGGAGGGGGCGCTGGGCCGCTACCAGCTGCCGATGCTCGCCGTGGGCGGCGTCGTGGTGGCCGCGGTCGTCGCGAGCCGCAGGTCGAAGACGGTCGCGGTCTCGGCGGCGCTCGTCCTGTTCGGGACGGTCGCCAGCGCCTACGTGCTCAAGGCGCTCCTGGACCGCCCCTCGTTCGGCATCGGCCCGATGCTCAACTCCTTCCCCTCGAACACCGTGGCCGTGGTCGCCGCGCTCGCCGTCGTCCTCGTGGGCTCCGCGGCCCGGCCCTACCGGTCGCTGGCCGTCCTGCTGGCGGCATCCGCCGGTTTCGTCGTCTCCGTCCTGGTCGTCGCCCAACAGTGGCACCGGCCGGGCGATGTCCTGGGAGCATGGTTGGTGGCGGTCCTCGCCGCCGCCGTCGTGCGGGTCGGCCAGGCCGCCTGGGCGTGGACGTCGGACGTGGAAGGGAGCCTCACCGGTGGTCAGACTGCTGCTCATCGAGGATGATCCCGCGATCGTCGATGCGCTGGCGCTCTCGCTCGGGCGGCTCGATCACGCCGTCGAGCACCTCACCGCCGCGACGGACGATCTCGAGGAGCGCGTGGGCGCCGTCGACGCCGTGATCCTGGACGTCGGCCTGCCCGGCGAGGACGGCTTCGCCGTGTGCCGCCGCATCCGCCGCTCCAGCGCGGTTCCGATCCTCATGCTCACGGCCCGCTCCGACGACATCGACACCGTCGCGGGGCTCGAGGCCGGCGCCGACGACTACGTGGTCAAGCCGGTCAGCCCCCGCGTACTGGACGCACGGATCAAGGCGGCCCTGCGCCGCTCGGCCCCGGCCGCCCCCGCGGAGGAGGAGCCGCAGGCGCCGCCCGCCGACGGTCCGCTGGTGATCGACCGGGCCGGCGCCGAGGTCCTGCGCGACGGTGCGCCGCTGCCGCTCACGCCCACGGAGAAGCGCCTGATGTACGCCTTCGCCGATCACCCGGGCCAGGTGCTCAGCCGCGAGCAGCTGCTCGCGATGGCGTGGAACCAGGACTTCCTCGGCGACTCCCGCCTCGTCGACAACGCGATCCTGCGGCTGCGCCCCAAGATCGATCCGCCCGAGGGGGCCAGTCACATCGAGACGGTGCGCGGCTTCGGCTACCGGTTCCGGCCCACGTCATGACGGGGCGGGCGCCCCGGCCCGCGCTCATCGCCGGCCTGCGCAACCGCATCCTCGCGATCGTGGTGATCGTGACCTGCGTGACGGCGGGGGTCACCGGGCTCTCGGTGGCGATGGTGGTGCGGGACTGGGTGTACCAGGACGCGCAGGACGCGGTGCTGACCACGTTCCGGCACGACATGGACAATTTCGAGCGGTACCCGATGCGCGAGCCGGGAATGGGGGTGCCCGGGTCCGACGAGCCGGTGAGCGCCTTCGCCGCGCTCAGCGCGGACTACCTGGTGGAGGTCGATGGGGACGCGGTCCAGCCGGGCATCGGGATCCGCCCGCAGGACATTCCGCGGGAGATGCGCGCCGAACTGCAGGGGATGCCGACGCTCTACCGATTCCAGCGATTGTCGGGAGGGCGGGTCCTGGTGGCGCACAGCGTCTCCAAGCGTGCGACCCCCGGCGATTCGACGATGGTGGTCTACGGCGTCCAGCCGCTCGAGGACGTGGGGCCGCGGTTGAGCCGACTCACGTTGCTGGTGGTGGTCGCCGTGGCGGGCAGCGCCCTCCTCGGCATCCTCGTGGCACTCGTCGTCGCGCGCACGGTGATCCGGCCGCTGAGCCGCATCCAGGCCGTCGCGGCGCGGGTCACCGACGGCGACACCGAGGCCCGCCTGCCCGCGACCGAGGTGACGGAGCTGCGCGACCTCACCGAGACGTTCAACGCGATGCTCGACCGGCAGATCGAATCGATCGACGTGCTGCGCAACCAGGACGCGCGCTCGCGGCGGTTCGTCGGCGACGTCTCGCACGAGCTGCGCAGCCCGCTCGCCGCCCTGGTGCCCGCCGCGGAAGTGCTGCGCGAGGAGGCCGCCGCCCTCCCGCTCGGGCACGACCTGCGGCGCGCCTCCGAGCTGGTGGCCTCCGAGGTCGACACCCTGGCCGGCCTCGTCGACGACCTGCTCGAGATGACGCGTCTCGACGCCGGCGCCGCGGAGGTCCGGCGCGCGCCCTTCGAGCTGGTCGGCGCGCTGCGCGAGGCCCTGGACGCGCGCGGCTGGGAGGCCGTCGCGCTCGACGGTGCGCCGCTCACCGTCGAATCCGACCGCCGCCGCGTGGTCGCGGTGGTGACCAACCTCGTGGGCAACGCGATCCGGCACGGCGCCCCGCCGGTGACGGTGACCGTGGCGCCCGTCCCCGACGGTGCCGTCGTCGAGGTGCGCGATCACGGGCCCGGGGTGCCCGCCGGTGACGAGGAGCGGGTCTTCGGCCGGTTCGCCAAGGCGCAGGAGGCGCGCTCGCGCGGTGCGGGCGGGGGAGCGGGGCTCGGCCTCGCGATCGCCCGGGACAACGCGCGGTTGCTGGGCGGCGACGTCGATTACCGGCGCGAGGGCGCCACCACCGTCTTCCGGTTGCGGCTCGCCCGGTAAATTCGGGTCATGCGTGTAGCGGTGATCGACTCCGGTTTCGGGATGGTCAACTACGCCGACGCCCTCTCCCGCGTGCGCCCCGACACCGAGTTGGTGCTGGCCCGCGACCCCGACAACATGCCCTACGGCCTGCTCGAGCCCGCCCGGATCTCCGAGTGCGTGGTCGCGATGGCCGGCGCCGCGGCGCGCCACGGGGTGGACGCGATCATCGTCGCTTGCAACACGGGCTCCATGTACGCCCTGGAGGCGGCGCGCGCACGGTTCGAGCCCGCGATCCCCGTGGTCGGGGTGGTGCCCGCCATCCGTCCGGCCGGGTCGACGGGGCGCCCCTTCGCCGTCTGGGCCACCGCCGCGGCGACGGTGAGCGACTATCAGACCGCTTTGATCGAGGCCTTCGCCGACCCGGCGCTGGCGCACCGCATCCCCTGCTACGGGCTGGCGGAGGCGATCGACTCCGGCGATCCGCAGCGGGTGACGGCGGCGATCGACGCCGCGGCGGCGCTGACGCCGCCCGACATCGAGTCGGTGGTGCTCGGCTGCACCCATTACGGCCTGGTCAGGGAGCCGATCGTGGCCGCGCTGCGGCAGCGGACGGGGCGCGAGGTGGCCGTCTTCGACTCGCCCGAGCCCGTCGCGCGCCAGACCCTGCGCCGGCTCGGTGTGGAGCCGGGCGGGCCGTCGGAGCTCGGCGCGGTGGTGGCCGTGCTCGAGTCGGGGCGGCCGGGCGCGCTGCCGGCGACGCTCGCGGCCTACCCGGCCGGGCGGCTGCTGCTGGAGCGGTGCGGGCGCGGCGCGAAAACGCCGTGACAAAGACGATCGCGATGAGATATATGCATCATCGCAACTCTGCTGTTATCCTGAGGGAGCACTGACCGCAGCTGACTCGCTCGCTGCGGTCAGTAGTCATTTGCAGGGCTTTTGATCTGAAAAGTTAGCCGAACTTCTCTCAGGTGAAACCTCAAGCGTCTCAGAGCATGAGATCGTCGGCCGTGACCCGCAGCCCGGGGTCCGTCAGGAGTCCCGAGAACAGCGGGGCGGGTACGGCGAAGTGTTGCGCGGGGCGCACCGTCAGTAGCACCATCGCCCAGGCCGGCTGCACGGATTCGAGGTTGGCCCGCTCCAGGACGATCGTGTTCACGGGGCTGTCGATCCGGATCCGCGTGGCGTTGCTCCCCGCGGCCCAGCGTGCCCCGGGCCGGAGCACTCGGCGGTTCTGCAGCCACGCGCAGACGAGCGCGACGATCGGCAGTTCGACGGCGACCAGCGCGAAGAATCCGCCGCCGATCGCCGCCCCGAGCAGCCACCCGCTGCCCGTAGCGATGCAGATCGTGGCGGCGACCAGGCCCACGACGACCGCGAGGAGCAGGGTGCGCCGCCACAGCCGGCGCGACCGGATCACCGACAGGGTCGCCCGCCGCGCATCGCCCGGGCCGGCCACCCATTCCACGGTGGTGTCGGGGATGCGATCGTCCGGCTCATCGGGCTGCTGCTCGCTGTTCACCGATGCAGTCTCACATGTCGCGCGCCCCACGGGCGGGGCGGGACGACGGAGGCCGCCCCGACGGCATCGTCGGAGCGGCCTCGGCCGGGTTCGGTGATCCGCTACGCGAAGTCGACGAAGAAGGGGAACTGCGACGTCATGCGCGCCGGGTTGGGCGCGATGCCCGTGCCCAGCGCCGAGTTGGTGACGAAGACCAGGGCGTTGTCCATCACGTTGTCGGACAGGCTGCGGCCGTTGATCCCGGCGAAGTCGAACGAGGCGAACGAGCCGATGACGTAGGGGAGCGTGGTGGCCCCGAAGAGCGCCAGCACCCGGTCGGCGTACGCCTCCGGGTCGCGGGAGGTCTTCGCGGCCGTGACGTACTGCGCGATCCGGGTGCGCGCGGCCGCGAGCACGGCGGTGTTGTCGCCCGACGGCGCGGTCCGGTTGTACGCGTCCTTCGTCTCCGCGTCGGGGAGGAAGATGTGCGTGAACAGCGGCAGGCCCCAGCGGTTGACCTGCTGCTCGGGCGCGTGGCCGTAGAGCGAGACCGTGGCCCAGCTGTGCACGCGCGCACCGGCACCGCCGAGGAGCGAGTTCGGCACCTCGAGCACGATCGTCGCGACGGAGCGGCCGTCGAAGCCGTTCTCCTTGTTCTGGAAGCGATCGGGCCGGTACTCGCCGCGTGCGAAATCCTCCTGGAAGGCGTCGAGCGCCACGTGGTCGCCGCCGAAGGCGTCGAAGCTGACGGCCGCGTACGCACGTACTCCGTGCTCGCCGGTGACGGTCTCACCGGTCAGGCCCTTGGCGAGGAGCTCGCCGTCGGCACCCTTCGTCGCGTCGTCGCCGGTGGCCATGACGACCTCGAGCTGCTGCGCGTGGCCGTTGCCCCGGTCGACGTGGACGGTCTCGTCGAAGCGGAACTTGAACGTCAGGTTCTCCGTGTCGTCGCCGTCGGTGTCGAAACGGAAGGCGTACAGGCCCTCGTCGCGGAACGGCGCGGTGGCGAACTTCTCCGCCGCGACGGGGTTGACGGCCATCGCCATCACGGTGGTGTCGGGGCCGCCCTCGAACAGGTAGAAGTCGGTGATGTTGAGCCGGGGATCCTCGTCGGCGCTGGGGATATCGAAATGGTGCGACATGGCTTGTCCTTCAGGTCAGTACGGATGATCGCAGCGAGGGATCGCCGATCACGGAGAACGAGGACGCTGTGCGGGCCTAGCGGAGGGTGAGCGCGGCGACGCCGGTCAAGCGGCACCGCCAGGTGCCCTCCCGCTGGACGAGCACGGTCAGCACCGCACCGCAGGAACGGCACCGGATCACCATGCCCATCGGCGAGGCGTAGACCACCGCGACGCAGAACGGGTCCGTTTTCGCGCATTCGGCGCATTCGGCCAGCGCGGCCGAGACGTCGATACCGAAGACCTCGGCCAGCGGGCCGGTCGCGACATTGCCATCGAGTGCTGTTACCACGTCACTTGCCTCCGAATCGTTCGGTACGGATCGACTGCGCCGGGTAGCCGAGGCTCGTGGCCCAGTTCGCGACGGTCTCGACGAAGACCGTCGGGCCGCAGATGTAGAGGGCACTCGATTCCGCCGGGGGCACGACGAGCTCGGCGAACTCGTCCTGGGTCAGCCGCCCCGCGGGCCGCTCGGCCGTGTCCTCGCGGGTGTGGATCACTCGGACGTCGGTGTGCTGCAGGGCCTGCAGCTCGGCGTCGAACATCACGTCCTGCGCCGTCCGCACCGAGTACAGCAGGCGTACGGGGTTCGGGTTCTCCGCTTGCTCGTTGGCCTCGGCCATCGGGAACAGGGGAACCACCCCGGAGCCGCCGGCGATCAGCTGCACCGGGCCCTCGTGCTTGTCCGGGCGCCAGATGAAGTAGCGGCCCAGCGGGCCCTGGATCTGGACCTCGTCGCCCACGGCGAGGTCCTGCACGAGGTACGGCGAGACCTCGCCGTCCGGGACCTCGGCGACGGCCAGCACGACCCGCCGCTGCGGGCCGTAGGACGCGAGCGAGTACGAGCGGGTGGCCTGGTAGCCGTCCGGCGCCGTGAGCCGCAGGTCGGCATGGGCGCCCGCGTCGTTGCCGGGCCAGGTGGGCACGTCGAAGACCAGCCGCCGGGAGGTGGCCGATTCGGGACGGGCCTCGACGAGGCGGGCGCGGTGCCAGCCGGCGTGGGGCGGCTTCGTGCGGCGCACGGTGTTCGACGGTGCGCTCATGCGTAGCGCTCCTCGAGGAACGGATCACCGTGGAGGTGGTAGCCGTTCTGCTCCCAGAAGCCGGGGTCGTTGTCGTCCATCAGCTGCAGGGTGCGCACCCACTTGGCGCTCTTCCAGAAGTACAGGTGCGGCACCAGCAGCCGGGCGGGGCCGCCGTGCTCGGGATCGAGTGGCGCGCCCTCGGCCTCGGTGGCGATCCAGGCCTGGCCGTCGAGCAGCTCGTCGAGCGCGAGGTTGGTGGTGTAGCCGTCGTACGAGTGGGCCATCACGTAGTCGTTCGTCGTCTCGATGTCGGCGAACAGCGCATCGAGAGGAACACCGCGCCACGGCATCTGGAGCTTGCTCCAGTGGGTCACGCAGTGGATGTCGGTGGTGATGTCCTCGACCCCGAGGTCCTGCAGGCCCTGCCAGTCCCAGCTGTGCTTCTCACCCGTCTCGGTGATGATGGTCAGGCTCCACCGGTCGGTGCTCACCTGCGGGGTGGGTCCGACCGAGAGGACGGGCCAGTCGTAGGCCAGACGCTGTCCGGGCGGGAGGGACGGATCGACCCTCCGCCGCTGGCCGAACCCCTTGTTCACGATCGCCATGTCTCCACGCCCACCTGTTGTCGCCGACTTTTGCGCAAGCATAACCCGAAGGGAGGGTGCTCGAACCGCGGATGCGCAGCTTGATCGCGGGCGGTCGCCGCCGGTCGCGACCGGGCCCGTCCGCCGCACCCGGAACGCTCGTTCTCCGGACGCGACGGACGCGGACCGTCAGGCCGCGAGGTCCCGGCGGGACTCCGAGAACGCGGCCGCGATCAGGCCCGCGGCGGCGATCACGAGCAGGACGAGCGTGGCGGCAGTGAAGACCGTCGCCCCGGGCTGCGTCGCGACGTGCTTGAAGGGCGAGGCGTCGGCGACCCAGTCGGGCAGACCCAGCACGTCGGCGACCATGGTCATCACGCACAGCGCGAGGACCACCCAGCCGACGGAGGCCCAGCGGGCCGAGATCGCGCCCGCGAGGGCGGCGATCGCGGTGATCACCCACACCGCGGGCAGGGCGGCGAGCGCGGGCACGATCAGCTGGCGCCCCGCGGTGAGCGAGACGCCCACGCCCAGAGCGAGACTCACCAGTCCCGTCGCGATCACGGCGGCGGTGAGATGCGAGACGTACCAGCGCAGGCGCGGCACGGGGCCCGAGAGCAGGTACTCCGCGTGGCCCGAGGTCTCCTCGGAGCAGGCGGTGTTGACGATGGAGATGCCCAGCGCCGCGACGGCGAGGCCCATGATCGAGAACTCGGCACCGAAGAAGATGTCGAGCAGGCTCGAACCGGAGCCGCCGAGCCGCTCGAGCATCTCGCGGGTGCCGGCGTTGCCGGCGAGCGAATCGATCGCGCTGCCCATGCCGCCGAAGGCCAGGCCCACCGCCAGCATGCCGATGCTCCAGCCGATCAGCTGGCCGCGGTGCAGCCGCCAGGTGAGCGCCTCCGCCGACCCGAGCAGGGCGCTGCCGCGCTCGCGGCCGCGCCCGACGGGGATGAGGCCGGCTCCGAGGTCGCGCTGCGCGGCGATGCGCAGCGCGGCGACCGTGAGCACCGCCGCCGCCACGAGCAGCAACAGGATCGGCCAGGCGCGGTCGCCGGCGTACGGGCGGATCTGCTGCGCCCAGCCGAGGGGCGAGAGCCACGACGCCCAGCCGGGCTCGGCGGGCGTGCCGTCGCTGCGGATCGACGAGACGTCGCCGGCGGCGCGGAGCAGGTAGGCCGCGCCGAGGCCCACGGCGAACAGGCCGCGGGCGGCGCGCGCCCCCTCGGTGACCTGGGCGCACAGCAGTGCGAAGGCGGCGAAGACGATGCCGGTGAAGGCCCACAGTGCGCCGAAGAGCATGCTGCCCTTGGTTTCCGCGCCCATGCCGACCAGCACGAGCGCGCTCAGCACGCCGATCGCGAGGCTGAGCACCGTCGACTCGATGAGCGCCGCGAGCGGGGGAGCGGTGCGGTCGATCGCGGAGGCGCCCAACATCTCCCGGCGACCCGATTCCTCGTCGGCGCGGGTGTGTCGGATCACCAGCAGGCCGGTGAGCAGACCGAGCGCGGCCGCCATCATGACGACCATCTTGATCATGCCCACGGCGCCGGTGGTGGCTGCGTAGACGGGGCCGAACAGTGCGACGAGAGAGGGGTTCTCGCTCGCGGCACGGGCCGCGGACTCCAGCGCCGCCGGGTCGGCGTAGTTGGTCTTCGCGGTGGAGTAGGCGGAGGCGGCCATGGCCACGTAGAGCAGCAGCCACACCACCAACTGGATCCGGTCGCGCCGCAGCACGAGCCGGAGGGTGGCGCCGAGGCCGGTCATCGCGCGGCCCCCGCGGTGTCGTAGTGCCGCAGGAACAGCTCCTCCAGCGTGGGCGGGCGGCTGGTCAGCGACGTGGGGCCGGCGGCGGCGAGCTCGGTGAGCACCCGGCCGAGCTCGGAGGCCTCGACGCTGAACGAGAGCCGGTCACCGTCGGCCTGCAGATCGTGCACGCCCGGGCTGTTCGCGAGATCGACGGCGCGCGAGAGCGTCGCCTCCACGCGGGTGCGCGAGAGGTGCCGCAGCGAGTCCAGCGAGCCGGTCTCGACGGTGGCCCCGTCCTTGATGATGGTGACGGTGTCGGCGACGCGGTCCACCTCGGAGAGGATGTGGCTGGAGAGCAGGATCGAGGTGCCCTCGGCCTTCGCCTCGGCGAGGCACTGCGTGAACACCTCCTCCATGAGCGGGTCGAGGCCGGAGGTCGGCTCGTCGAGGATCATGAGCTCGGCGCGGGCGGCGAAGGCGGCGACGAGCGCGACCTTCTGCCGGTTGCCCTTGCTGTAGGTGCGCGCCTTCTTGGCGGGGTCGAGGGCGAACCGCTCGATGAGTTCCGCCCGGCGCGCCTCGTCGAGGCCGCCCCGCAGGCGGCCCATGAGGTCGATGATCTCGCCGCCGGAGAGGTTGGGCCACAGGGTCACATCGCCGGGGACGTAGGCGAGGCGGCGGTGCAGTTCGGGCGCCTGGGCCCACGGATCGCCGCCGAGCAGTTCGACGGTGCCCGATGTCTTGCGGAGCAGACCGAGCAGGACGCGGATGGTGGTGGACTTACCGGCGCCGTTGGGGCCGAGGAAGGCGTGTACCTCGCCCGGGGCCACGTGCAGATCGAGTCCGTTGAGTGCGTGTGCGCTGCCGAAGGTCTTGGTGAGGCCCTCGACGCGGATGACGTCGGTTGTCATGGCGATGACGCTATACCCGTTTCACAAATTTGTGAAGTGTCCGAATTCTGGCTATGGTGACCTGCATGGATGCGCCGGACTTCGTGGAGAACATGGCAGCCGCGTTCGTGGATGCGGGCATGCAGCGCATGGCCTCCCGCGTCTTCGCCGCAGTGCTGACCTCGCCGGAGGCGGCGCTCACGCCGTCGCAGATCGCCGAGAAGCTGCAGGTCTCCGCGGGGGCCGTGTCGGGCGCCGTGCGGTACCTCGAGCAGACGAGCATGATCCGCCGCACGCACGTTCCGGGGTCGCGGCACAGCCTGATCACGCTCGGCGACGACATCTGGTACGAGGCCTTCGCCGCGCGCAACCCGATCCTCGAGCGCTGGCGCGACGTGGCGACCGAGGGGATCGAGGAACTGCCGGCCGGGGGGCCGGCCGCGGAGCGCCTGACGGTCATGCGCGACTTCTTCGAGTTCATGATCACCGAACTCCCCGAGCTGATGGAGCGCTGGCGCCAGGTCCGGCTGGAGAAGCACGGGCACTGAACCCGGGGCCGTATTCGGGCATCGCGGACGGGGCGGACCGTCGCCGCGCCGCGCGGCGGCCGGGGCGCGATACTGGATGCGGCGCACGCCCGTTCCCGCACGAAGGAGTTCTCCCATGACCGCACCCACCCCGCCCGGCGGCACGTTCGAGCTCGGCGGCGACCTGACGGTCACCCGGTTCGGCTACGGCGCGATGCAGCTCGCGGGCCCGCACGTCTTCGGCCCGCCCGCCGACCGCGATGCGGCGATCGCCGTACTGCGCGAGGTGATCGCGCTCGGCATCACGCACATCGACACCAGCGACTACTACGGCCCCTTCGTCACCAACGAGATCATCCGCGAGGCGCTGCACCCGTATCCGGAGTCGCTGCGCATCGTCACGAAGGTCGGCGCCCGGCGCGACGACACCGGCGGCTGGCCGCCGGCCCTCGAGCCCGACGACCTGCGCCGCGCCGTGGACGAGAACCTCGAGCGCCTCGGTCTCGACGTGATCGACGTGGTGAACCTGCGGGTCGGCGACTTCGACACCCCCAGCCCCGGCTCGATCGCCGAGCCCTTCACCGTGCTCGCCGAGCTGCAGCAGCAGGGCCTGATCCGGCACCTGGGGGTGAGCACCGTGACCGCCGAGCAGGTCGCCGAGGCGCAGTCGATCGCGCCCGTGGCGTGCGTGCAGAACTTCTACAACATCGCTCACCGCGTCGACGACGAGCTGGTGGATTCGCTGGCGGCGCAGGGCATCGCGTACGTGCCGTACTTCCCGCTCGGCGGCTTCAGCCCGCTGCAGTCGGACGCGCTGAACGCCGTCGCGACCCGGCTCGGCGCCACCCCGATGGCCGTCGCCCTCGCCTGGCTGCTGCAGCGCTCGCCGAACATCCTGCTGATCCCGGGCACGTCGTCGATCGCGCACCTGCGCGAGAACATCGCCGGCGCCGCGCTGGAACTCCCGGACGACGCCGTCGCCGAGCTGGACGCCATCGGCGCCCGCTGATCCTCGATGCGTGTCGGTGACGACACGCCGGTGCTCGGTCGCAGAAACGCACCGAGGCTCCGTCGGCGTGCCGCCGTCCGCGGTCAGTAGTTCCGGGGGCCGGTCTCGTAGCGTCCGGCCGCGGCCAGCCGGGTGACCGCCACGATCGCGATCGGCGTGACGCACAGGATGGCGAGCAGCACGTAGAGCTGCATGATCGCCGCCGCCAGCGGCGAGGCGCCGCCGAGCACCATGCCCACGAACGCGCCGGGAATGGTCACCAGCCCGACGGTGCGCGTCTGGTCCAGCGCCGGGAGCAGGGCCGTCGCGGCGGCGTCGCGCGCCAGCTCCAGCCGCACGAGCACCGGGTCGAGGCCGAGCGCGAGGCCCGCCTCCAGCTCACCCCGGCGCGCCGCCAGCTCCTCCAGCGCGCGCTTGCCGGCCAGACCCGCGCCGGCCATCGCCGCGCCGATCGCGCTGCCCGCCACCGGGATCACGGCGATGCCGCGGGCGGGCAGCACGCCGGTGGCGATGAGCGCCACGGCGAGCACGGCGGCCGGTCCGGCGACCACGGCCGTCGTCGCCGCGAGCTCGGCGCCGCGCGGTCGCCGGCCCACGATGCGCCGCGCCGCCGTCCACCCGGCCGTCGCGCCCATGACGAGTACGAACACCGCGGTGAACCACAGGCTGCGCACGATCAGGCTCAGCGCCATCCCGAGCACCGCCAGCTGCACCACCGCCCGCGCCGTGGCGCCGAGGATCGCGGGTCCGTACCCGGTGCGGCCGAGCCAGGCCACGGCCGCGCCCGTGAGGGCGAGCGCGACGAGGGCGACGGCGAGGCCCGGCCCCACCGCCAGCAGCCCGTTCTGATCGCTTCCGGTCACGTCCTGGAAACCTAGCCGAAACGCACGGCCGTCGAGACCGGTCCGCGGCATCGTCGCAGGTCACCGCCGGTAAGGTTCACCTTTCATTTGGTGATCCGAGGTGGGGAAACTACAGTTTTCGGTACAGCCAACGATGCCTGAGGTGATCTGCCGTCCCCGATCACCGAACCTTGAAGAACCCGTTCCGCCGTGAGGCGCTGCGTCTAAGGCAGGTATTCGATGAGCCGATTCGTCCCCCCGGGCCCCCAGGGTCTGTACCACCCCGCGAACGAGCACGACGCCTGTGGCGTCGCCTTCGTGGTGGACATGCACGGACGCAAGTCCCGGGACATCGTCGAGAAGGCCATCACCGCCCTGGTCAACCTCGAGCACCGCGGTGCGGCGGGCGCCGAGCCCAACACCGGTGACGGCGCGGGCATCCTGATCCAGGTCCCGGACCGCTTCTTCCGCGAGGTCGTCGACTTCGAGCTGCCGCACCAGGGCGCCTACGCCACCGGCATCGCCTTCCTCCCGCAGGCCGCCGCCGAGGCGACCAAGGCCGCCGAGGGCGTCGAGCGCATCGTCGCCGAGGAGGGCCTGACGGTCCTCGGCTGGCGCGATCAGCCCACCGACGACGGCTCGCTGGGCGCGCTCGCCCGCGACGCCATGCCCACCATGCGCCAGGTCTTCATCGCCGGAACGGATTCCGACGGTGCGCCGCTCTCCGGCATGGACCTCGAGCGCCGCTGCTTCGTGATCCGCAAGCGGGTCGAGCGCGAGCTCGGCACCGACGGTGCCGGCGCGGGCTCGCAGGGCCAGGAGTCGGTGTACTTCCCGTCGCTGTCCGGCCAGACCTTCGTCTACAAGGGCATGCTGACCACGCCGCAGCTGCGCGGCTTCTTCGTGGACCTGCAGGACGAGCGGGTGGAATCGGCTCTGGGCCTGGTGCACTCGCGCTTCTCCACCAACACCTTCCCGAGCTGGCCGCTCGCGCACCCGTACCGCCGCGTCGCCCACAACGGTGAGATCAACACCGTCAACGGCAACGAGAACTGGATGCGCGCCCGCGAGGCGCTGCTCGACGTCTCGGCGTTCGGCGAGGACGCCGTCGACAAGATCTTCCCGATCTGCACCGAGGGCGGCTCGGACACCGCGCGCTTCGACGAGGTGCTCGAGCTGCTGCACCTCGGCGGCCGCAGCCTGCCGCACGCCGTGCTGATGATGATCCCCGAGGCGTGGGAGCGGCACCAGGACATGGACCCGGCCCGCCGGGCGTTCTACGAGTACCACTCCTCGCTCATGGAGCCGTGGGACGGACCGGCCTCGGTGTGCTTCACCGACGGCACCGTCATCGGCGCCGTGCTGGACCGCAACGGCCTGCGCCCGTCGCGCATCTGGGTCACCAAGGACGGCCTCGTCGTCCTCGGTTCCGAGGTGGGCGTGCTCGACATCGACCACTCCGAGGTGGTCTACAAGACCCGCCTGCAGCCGGGCCGCATGTTCCTCGTGGACACCGCCCAGGGCCGCATCGTCTCCGACGAGGAGATCAAGGGCGAGCTCGCTGCGGCCGAGCCGTACCAGGAGTGGCTCGACGAGGGCCTGCTGCGCCTGAAGGACCTGCCGGACCGCCCGCACACCGTGATGGCGCACGACCGGGTCACCCAGCGGCAGCAGATGTTCGGCTACACCACCGAAGAGCTGGACATCCTGCTCACCCCGATGGCGAAGACCGGCGCCGAGGCGATCGGCTCCATGGGCACCGACACCCCCGTCGCCGTGCTCTCGCTGCGCCCGCGCCTGCTGTTCGACTACTTCCAGCAGCTCTTCGCGCAGGTGACCAACCCGCCGCTCGACGCCATCCGCGAGGAGATCGTCACCGCGCTCGGCGGCACCATCGGCAGCGAGTCCGACCTGCTCAACCCGTCGGCCATCAGCTGCCGCCAGATCCACCTCGAGCAGCCGATCCTCAACAACGACGAGCTGCAGAAGCTGGTCAAGGTCAACGACGACGGCACCCTGCCCGAGTTCCGCTCCGTGGTGATCCCGGGCCTGTACCACGTCGCCGAGGGCGGCAAGGGCCTGCGCGAGGCGCTCGACACCGTGCGCACCCAGGTCTCCGAGGCCATCGCCGGCGGCGCCCGCCTGATCGTGCTGTCGGACCGCAACTCCGACCGGCTGCTCGCGCCGATCCCGTCGCTGCTGCTCACCGCCGCCGTGCACCACCACCTGGTGCGCGAGCGCACCCGCACCAAGGTCGGGCTCATCGTCGAGTCCGGCGACGCCCGCGAGGTGCACCACATGGCCGCGCTCATCGGCTGCGGCGCCGCCGCGGTCAACCCGTACATGGCCTTCGCCACCATCGAGGACATGCACCTGCGCGGCGAGCTCAACGGCACCCCGCTGGAGAAGCTCAACGCCAACTACGTCAAGGCCGCCGGCAAGGGCGTGCTCAAGGTGATGTCCAAGATGGGCATCTCCACGCTCGCCTCGTACACCGGCGCGCAGCTGTTCCAGGTCATCGGCCTCGCGCAGGACGTCGTCGACGAGTTCTTCACCGGCCTGCAGAGCCAGCTCGACGGCATCGGCCTCGACGAGATCGCCGCCGACGTCGCCGCGCGGCACAAGCGCGCCATGAACGACCGCCCCGAGGAGCTGGCGCACCGCGAGCTCGAGGTGGGCGGCGAGTACCAGTGGCGCCGCGAGGGCGAGTACCACCTGTTCAACCCGGACACCGTCTTCAAGCTCCAGCACGCCACGCGCACCGGGCAGTACAAGGTGTTCAAGGAGTACACGAAGCTCGTCGACGACCAGAGCGCGCGGCTCGCCTCGCTGCGCGGCCTGTTCCGGTTCGTCAGCGATCGCCCGTCGATCTCCATCGACGAGGTGGAGCCCGCCAGCGAGATCGTCAAGCGCTTCTCGACCGGCGCGATGAGCTACGGCTCGATCTCCGCCGAGGCGCACGAGACGCTGGCCATCGCCATGAACCGCCTCGGCGGTCGCTCGAACTCCGGTGAGGGCGGCGAGGATCCGCGTCGTTTCACGCCCGACGAGAACGGCGACTTCCGCCGCTCGGCGATCAAGCAGGTCGCCTCGGGCCGGTTCGGTGTGACCTCGCACTACCTGAGCAACTGCACCGACATCCAGATCAAGATGGCGCAGGGTGCCAAGCCGGGCGAGGGCGGCCAGCTGCCCCCGCACAAGGTGTACCCATGGGTCGCCGAGGTCCGTGGATCGACGCCGGGCGTCGGCCTCATCTCGCCGCCGCCGCACCACGACATCTACTCGATCGAGGATCTCGCGCAGCTGATCCACGACCTGAAGAACGCGAACCCGCAGGCGCGGATTCACGTGAAACTCGTCTCGGAGCTCGGCGTGGGCACCGTCGCCGCGGGCGTCTCCAAGGCGCACGCCGACGTGGTCCTCATCTCGGGCCACGACGGCGGCACCGGCGCCACCCCGCTGACCTCGGTCAAGCACGCGGGCGCGCCCTGGGAGATCGGACTCGCCGAGACCCAGCAGACGCTGCTGCTCAACGGTCTGCGCGACCGGATCGTGGTGCAGGTCGACGGTCAGCTCAAGACCGGCCGCGACGTCATCGTGGCCGCGCTGCTCGGCGGCGAGGAGTTCGGTTTCGCGACCGCGCCGCTCGTGGTCTCCGGCTGCATCATGATGCGCGTGTGCCACCTGGACACCTGCCCGGTGGGCGTCGCGACCCAGAACCCCGTGCTGCGCCGCCGGTTCACCGGCAAGCCCGAGTTCGTGGAGAACTTCTTCCTCTACATCGCCGAGGAGGTGCGTGAGCTGCTCGCCGAGCTGGGCTTCCGCACCCTGCAGGAGGCCGTCGGCCAGTCGCAGATCCTCGACACCACCGACGCGCAGGCCCACTGGTCCGGCGCGAAGGCGGGCAAGCTCGATCTCTCGCCGATCCTGGCGCAGGTCGACTCGCCGTTCATGAAGCAGGACCCGTTCTGCAGCCAGCCGCAGGACCACGGCCTCGAGAAGGCCCTGGACCAGCAGCTGATCTCGCAGGCGCGGGTGGCCGTGGACACCGGCGCGCCGGTGAGCATCGAGACGCCGATCTCGAACGTCAACCGCACCGTGGGCACGATGCTCGGCCACGAGGTGACCAAGGCGCACGGCGCCGACGGCCTGCCCGAGGACACCATCGACATCACCTTCAAGGGCAGCGCGGGCAACAGCTTCGGCGCGTTCGTGCCGAAGGGCATCACGCTGCGCCTCGAGGGCGACGCCAACGACTTCGTGGGCAAGGGCCTCTCCGGCGGCAAGATCATCGTCCGGCCGGCGCGCAACGCGCCGGAGGAGTTCGTCGCGGGCGAGAACATCATCGCCGGCAACGTGATCCTGTTCGGCGCCACCGCCGGCGAGGTGTACCTCAACGGCAAGGCGGGCGAGCGGTTCGCGGTGCGCAACTCCGGTGCCCTCGCGGTGGTCGAGGGCGTGGGCGATCACGGCTGCGAGTACATGACCGGTGGCCGCGTCGTCGTCCTCGGCGACACGGGCCGCAACTTCGGCGCCGGCATGTCCGGCGGCGTCGCCTACGTCTACAACGCCGATGGCCGGTTCGAGCGCGACCTCAACACCGAGCTGGTGGAACTGGAATCGCTCGACGAGTCCGATCTCGAGTTCGTTCACAGCGCCGTGACGAAGCACTACGACTACACGGGTTCCGCGGTCGCGGAGCGCGTGCTGGCCAACTGGCCGCGGGAGCGCCAGCTCTTCGCCAAGGTGATGCCGCGCGACTACAAGCGCGTCCTCACCGCCATCAAGCGCGCCGAACTCGACGGCCGCAACATCGACGACGCAGTGATGGAGGCCGCTCGTGGCTGATCCGCAAGGCTTTCTGAAGAACAACTCGCGCGAGCTGCCGGTCCGCCGGCCGGTCCCGCTGCGGCTCCTGGACTGGAACGAGGTCTACAAGCCCTTCGACGGGACGACCCTGCGCAAGCAGGCCTCCCGGTGCATGGACTGCGGTATCCCGTTCTGCCACAACGGCTGCCCGCTGGGGAACCTGATCCCTGAGTGGAACACGCTGGCGTACAAGGACCGCTGGCACGACGGCATCGAGCGGCTGCACGCGACGAACAACTTCCCGGAGTTCACCGGGCGGCTGTGCCCCGCGCCGTGCGAGGCCTCCTGCGTCCTCGGCATCAACCAGGACCCCGTCACCATCAAGCAGGTCGAGGTCGAGCTCATCGACAAGGCCTTCGACGAGGGCTGGGTCTCGCCGCAGCACCCGACCAAGCTGACCGGCAAGAAGATCGCCGTCGTCGGCTCGGGCCCGGCCGGCCTCGCTGCGGCGCAGCAGCTCACCCGCGGCGGCCACACCGTGACCGTCTTCGAGCGCGCCGACCGCATCGGCGGCCTGCTCCGCTACGGCATCCCCGAGTTCAAGATGGAGAAGCGGCACATCGACCGTCGCCTCGCCCAGATGAACGCCGAGGGCACCGTCTTCAAGACCGGCGTCAACGTAGGCGTCGACGTGACCGTCGAGCAGCTCCGCGAGGACTTCGACGCCGTCGTGCTCGCCAACGGCGCGACCGTCTGGCGCGACCTGCCGATCCCCGGCCGCGAGCTGGACGGCATCCACCAGGCGATGGAGTTCCTGCCCTGGGCCAACCGCGCCGCGGTCGGCGACGACGTCGTCGACGAGAACGGCCTGCCGCCGCTGCACGCCAAGGACAAGAAGGTCGTCATCATCGGCGGCGGCGACACCGGCGCCGACTGCCTGGGCACCTCGCTGCGCCAGGGCGCGGCCAGCGTGCATCAGTTCGAGATCATGCCGACGCCGCCGCGTGAGCGCGCCGAGTCGACCCCGTGGCCGACCTACCCGCTCATGTACCGGATCAGCTCGGCCCACGAGGAGGGCGGCGAGCGCGTCTTCTCCGTGAGCACCGAGGAGTTCATCGGCGAGGACGGCAAGGTCACCGGCCTCAAGGCCTACGAGGTCAAGATGGACGGCGGCAAGTTCGAGAAGGTCGAGGGCACCGACTTCACCCTCGAGGCCGACCTGGTGCTCCTCGCCATGGGCTTCGTCGGCCCGCAGCGCGACGACCTGCTCGACAAGCTCGGCGTCGAGTACAGCGAGCGCGGCAACGTCGCGCGCGGCGACGACTTCCAGTCGACCGTGCCCGGCGTCTTCGTGGCCGGCGACGCGGGCCGCGGCCAGTCGCTCATCGTATGGGCGATCGCGGAGGGCCGCAGCGCCGCGGCCGCCGTCGACCGGTTCCTCATGGGCGACACCGCGCTGCCCGCGCCGATCGTCCCCACCACCGCCCCGCAGCGGTAACCCGGCGGCACCGTCGGACGAGAAAGGCCGGCTCCCTCGCGGGAGCCGGCCTTTCGTCGTCGAGCGGGGCTACTTGCCCTTGAGCAGGCCGCCCAGGATGCTGCCGATCACGTTGCCGGCGGCGCCGCCACCGGCCTGCTGGTTGCCGCCGCCGAGCATGTTGCCCAGGATGCTGCCCAGCACGTCGCCGCCCTGCTGCTGCGGGGCCGGGGCCTGCTCCTGCTGCGGTGCGGCCGCGCCGCCGCTGGTGAGCTTCTTCATGACGAAGCTGATCACGATGGGCGCGAGGATCGGGAGCAGCTGCTTGACCAGGCCGTCGGTGACGCCCGAGGACAGCGGCGCGGCGGCAGCGGCGGCCACGTCGTCGGTCTTCTCGCCGAACAGGTTGGCCACGATCTGCTGGCCGTCGCCGTTGTCGGCGGCATCGATGAGCTGCGGCTTCGGCTCGGCGGTGTCCTGCGCCTGCAGGCCGGCCAGCAGGGTCGGCACCGTCTGGTTGACGGCCTCCGAGGCGACGTCCTCCGAGACGCCGAGCTGGGCCGCGATATCGGCGAGCGGGATGGACTTGATCAGATCGTCGAGATCGGACACGGTTCTCCTTGGAGGATGTGAGTACGCAAAGCGGACGCGAACCACCACAGCGTAGCCGCAGCGTACGAGGCTGCTCGCCCGAACCCGGATGTGAGGCGCGACACGCGACGGGCGATAACGGTGGACCGCGGCGACGGGAAGGAATACAGTATCTGTAACCACTTGTTCCGCATTGAGATCGCACCGGAGACCGTCGTGAAGCTGCACCGTCGCACCACCCTGCTGGGCTCGAAGGCGATCTCCCGACTGCGGAATCGCCGCCTCACGCGGATGCTCACCGAGGACGGCGAGCGCCTCGTCACGGCCTCGGATCTGCGGACCCTCCGCGCGGGCTAGTCGCGTCCAGGATCAGCGCCGCGACCTGCGCGGGCTGATCGACCATGGCCTGGTGCCCGCTCGGCGCGATCACCGCGTAGCGCGCGTGCAGCAGCTCGGCCAGCTCCTCCTGCTGCGCGAGCCACCGCGTCGCCCACGGCGTGCGGCTGCCGGCGAAGGCCGCCGCCACCGTCCAGGGCGCGTCCGGTAGGGGCGTCCGCTCCCGGAGATCCGCCAGCTCGTGCGCCAGCACCGGGTAGCGCCCGTTCTCCAGGAAGGCGGCCCGGAAGTAGGCCTCCGACTTCAGGATCTCCGCGTACTCGGCGGGAGGCGGACCCGCGCCCAGCATCCGGTGCACCAGCGGGCCGAAGAGGTTCATGCGCACCGCGGCCGCCGCGTCCGCGGAGAGCAGCAGCGCGGTGTCGCGCAGATCGCCCGGGAGCACCCAGCGCGGCGCGAGCTCGACGCTGCCGTCGAGCAGGACGGAAGCCGCTGTCCGATCCGGTGTTTCGCGGGCGAACGCCTCCACGTAGAAGCTCGCCATGGAGTGCCCGACCATCACCGCCGACGTGAACTCCAACGCGTCCAGCAACTCCCGCAGCCGGGTGACCTCGGAGTCGAGGGTGGGGACGGCACCGTCGGGCCAGGGATCGGAGAGGCCGTACCCGGGCCGGTCCACCCGGACGACGGTGCGGCTCGGCGTGAGCAGCTCGGTCACGGCGTCCCAGTCGAACCAGTTCCCGGCCAGGCCGGAGTTGAGCACGACCGGCGGGCCGGAGACCGGGCCGGTCGCCGCGTCGACCACGACGTGAGTGCGGATACCCGCGAGTTCGAGCAGCACACCGGTGAGGATAGTCGGGCATGATGAGGGGCGTGAGTGAGGCGATCGACGTGACCATCAACGACGAGGTGATCCGGCTGGGGCAGTTCCTCAAGCTGGCGGGCCTCATCGACTCCGGCGCCGAGGCCAAGGCGGTGATCGCCGAGGGCGAGGTCACGGTGAACGGCGAGGTGGACGTCCGGCGCGGCCGGCAGCTCGCCGTCGGGGACGTGGTGGAGGTCTTCGGGCGGTCGGCGCGCGTCGCGCGGTGAATCAGCGGGCCTCGGCGGCCGCGACGGCGACCCGCCCCAGCACGTGCAGTTGCGCCGGGTTGTACAGCTCCGCCAGCGTCGCGAGGATGACGCGCTGCGCCGTCACCTGATCGTGCCCGCCCCCCTCGGACCAGATGCCGAGCTCGGGGAACTCGCTCACCTGCCGCAGCACGTCGGGGACGAGGCGCGCCGCCACGTCGGCGATGACGGCGTCGTCGGCGTCGGCGGGGAGCCGGTCGAAATCGTCACCGGCGGCGGTGCGCGGGTGCGCGGTGAGCATGCGCGCGTACTCCTCGGCCTTCGCCGGGCCCACCAGCTGGGCGAGCACCACACTGAACTTGCGGTCGGCGGGGGAGAGACCGTGCGCCGTGGCGGCCGCGGACAGCCCGGGCGGCAGGTCCGACGGCGCCGTGGAGCTGCGCAGCGCCGCTAGCTCCTCCCGGACCCGTTGCAGCCGTTCGATATCCGCGACCAGCTTCGCGTCGAGCTGCTCGGCCGCGGCGTCGTCGACACCGTCGGCGTCCATTGCGGCGATCTGCGCGAGGCTGAAGCCCAGGCCCGTCATGCGGCGGATCCAGACCAGCCGCACGAGGTGCTCGACCCCGTAGGCCTTGTAGCCGTTGGAGCGTCGCACGGGCTCGTCGAGCAGCCCGACGTCGTGGTAGTGGCGGACGGTGCGCAGACTCGTGCCCGCCAGCTCCGCGACCTCCCGGGTGCTCCACACGGGGTTACCGCAGGACGATGCCGTCGCGGCGATGCAGGGGGTCGGCGCCGGAGGCGATGCGCGTCATCGGAGCACGATGCCGTCGTCGTCGCTGAACAGAACGTCGCCCGGCTGGAAGGTGATGCCGCCGAAGGTGAGCGGCACGTCGCGCTGGCCCTCGCCGGTCTTGGTGGACTTGCGCGGGTTGGTACCCAGCGCCTTCACGCCGATGTCGAGGGTGCCGATCACCGCGGCGTCGCGGACGGCGCCGTACGCGACGATGCCGGCCCAGCCGTTGCCACGACCGAGCTCGGCGATGAGGTCGCCGACCAGGGCGGTGTGCAGCGAGGGCACGCCCTCGGCGTCGGAACCGTCGATGACCAGCACGCGGCCCTCGCCCGGCTCGCCCAGGATCGACTTCAGCAGCGCGTTGTCCTGGAAGCACTTGACCGTGACGACCGGTCCGGCGAACTGTTTGCGACCGCCGAACTGGCGGAACTGCGTGTCACAGCTGCGCACGTCGGGGCCGATCTCGTCGACCAGGTCCGCGGTGGGGGTGAACTGCACGTCGCTCATGGCTGCCAGGGTATCGGCCTCGGGGAATCGGCCGATTTCTAGGTGGCGATGGATATATCCGGCGCCACCGCGAGATCGGCGGATTCTCCGAGGAGCACGGGCCCGCGGTGCCGGCCGCTGCGGACGATCTCGAGGATCTCGGCGAAGATCGTCGGCCAGTCACCGATCACCTCCGAGTAGTCGATGCGCAGCACGAGGTAGCCGCCCCGGGTCGCGGCGCGGTCGCGGCGGTTGTCCTCCAGCCGCTGCGGGCCCGTGTGGTGCGCGGTGCTGTCGCACTCGATGATCAGCCGGTCGCCGACCAGCAGATCCACGCGGCCGATGCCGGGGAGGACGACCTGGCTGCGGACCTTGATCCGCGCGTACTGCAGGTGGAACCGGACCAGCGACTCCGTCCCCGAACCGGCCAGCGGATCCACGAAGTCCAGCAGCCGGACGACGCGCTGGGAGGCGCCGTCGAAGATCACCCGGAGATCGTCGACGGTGTAGCGCTCGTGCTCGCGCCGCAGCGTCGAATCGAGCACCGCGACGAAGGCGGCCGGGTCGAGGCAGTGGGCGGCGCACCGGAGGGCGTCGGGGAGGGAGTCGACGGCGCGGATCGGCGAGCGCATCGGATGCGCCGCGTCGCAGTCCCGGTGTGCGGGGGTCCGCAGATGGCGCGCCCGCCGCAGGTGGACACGGCGGCGCTGCGGCGGCACCCACACGCCGGGGTGGTACGGCAACGCCGAGACGCACGTGAGCACGGCGCCGGCGCGGACGGCCGCGACGACCACCGCGTCGGCACCGGGCAACCGGTACCAGCCGCGCCGCACCGCCACGATGTCCCCGGTGTGGCGCAGCCGCTCGATCTCCGCGGCACGGGCGCCGGCCGCCAGCGCAGCCCGGCGCGAGACGATGCCGCCGTTCGCCCCGGCCAGGGTCTCGAGGATCTCGATGGTGTGCATGCACGCATCCTCCGCGGGCCGGACCCGCCGGCCGGCCCGTCGGGAGGCCGCCTGTGGAGAAAAGAAGTTACATAACCTCACCTGTGGAGGAATGCCTCGGAGAATCCGCGGAATACCAGCTCAGGACGGATATATCCGGCCCCGCGCAGAAATCCGCCGATTCTCCGAGCCGTACGGTATCGAGCACTATTGAGGCGTCGTCAACAAGCGGGTAACCTGGCGTCATGCCAGCACCTACCCAGGCCACGTTCGACCGTCTTCGCGCCCTCGCGGCGATCGACCACCCCGAACAGCGCGAGACGCGCGACGTCCTCGAGGCGTTCTCGGGGACGAAGGTCACGACCATCCCCGTCGGCACCGCCGAGGACGTGGAGAAGGCCTTCGAGCGCGCCCGCCGCGCGCAGCAGCAGTGGGCGGCCCGCAGCGCCAAGGAGCGCGCGGCCGTGCTGCTCAAGTTCGCCGATCTGGTGGGCGATCACCGTGCCGAGCTCATGGACATGGTGCAGCTGGAGACCGGCAAGGCCCGTCAGTACGCGCAGGAGGAGGCGCTGGACGTCGCGATGACGGCCCGCTGGTACGGCAAGAACGCGCCGAAGATCCTGGCGGAGAAGAACACCGACGGCATGCTCCCCGTGTTCACCAAGACCCGCGTGCGCTACCAGCCCAAGGGCGTGGTCGGCGTGATCGCGCCGTGGAACTACCCGATCACCCTCGCCGTCTCGGACGGCATCGCGGCGCTCGCGGCCGGCAACGCCGTCGTGCTCAAGCCCGATTCGCAGACCCCGTACTGCGCGCTCGCCGCCATCGAACTGCTCTACCGCGCGGGCCTGCCGCGCGACCTGTTCGCCGTGGTCCCCGGCCCCGGCGGCGTCGTGGGCACCGCCATCGTCGAGCGGGCCGACTACCTCATGTTCACCGGCTCCTCCGCGACCGGCGCCACCCTTGCCGAGCAGTGCGGCAAGCGCCTCATCGGCTTCTCCGCCGAGCTGGGCGGCAAGAACCCGATGGTGGTCACCAAGGACGCCGACATCGCGCACACGGCCGACGGTGCCGCCCGCGCCGCGTTCTCCAACTCGGGCCAGCTGTGCATCTCGATCGAGCGGATCTACGTCGAGCGGGAGATCGCCGACGAGTTCGCCCGCGCCTTCGCCGAGCGCACCGCGAACCTCGCGCTGGGCGCCGGCTACGACTTCGAGAACGAGATGGGCTCGCTCGCGTCGAAGTCGCAGATCGACACCGTCGCCGCCCATGTCGACGACGCCGTCGCCAAGGGCGCGACGGTGCTCGCCGGCGGCAAGGCCCGCCCCGACCTCGGCCCGTTCTTCTACGAGCCGACGGTGCTCAAGGACGTGCCGGAGGAGGCCGTCTGCTTCAAGTCGGAGACCTTCGGCCCGCTCGTCGCGATCTACCCCGTCGACTCGGTCGACGAGGCCGTGGAGAAGGCCAACGACACCGAGTACGGCCTCAACGCTTCGGTTTTCGCGGGCACCACGAAGCAGGCGCAGGCGATCGCCGAGCGGATCAACGCCGGCACCGTCAACATCAACGAGGGCTACGCCGCCGCCTGGGGCTCCACCGCGGCCCCGATGGGCGGCATGGGCATCTCGGGCGTCGGCCGTCGCCACGGCACCGAGGGCCTGCTCAAGTACTGCGAGTCGAAGACCATCGCGGAGCAGCGCATCATCGGCATCGGCGGCATCAAGGGCGTGCCGCGCAACGTCTTCCTCAACGTCGTGCCCTCGGCGATCAAGGCGCTCAAGCTGATCGGCCGGTAGTCCGGTACACGGCGTTGGCCCCCTCCGCACGGAGGGGGCCATCGCCGTGTGGGGCCGGTGCTCCGGAATTCGGTTGCGACGGGAGCGTGATCGCCGGACCCTGGACGGCATGGAGATCACGTTCGTCAAGCGCCGGAACGGGTACGACGTGCGGATCAGTCGCGCGAAGGGCCCGGAACTGGCGCCGCGCGGTGGGCCGGGCGGCCGGCCGCCGGTGCCGCACGACGCCGCGCACCTCATCGTCGAGGTCGAGGCGGGGCTGCGCGGTGGGGTGTTCGGGCGGCTCGCCGACGCGAACGGACTCGACGGGCTGTTCTGGCCCGCCGACCCCGCCGAGCGACGGAAGGCCTCGCGCCGGAAGCGGCAGCCCACCGCCGCCCAATCGGCGGACATGGCGCGCTCGGAGTACCTGGCGTCCCTGACCGCTGCGCTGTGGGAGGTCGAGCGCGGTCACCGCCCGCCCGACGCGGCCTGGCCCGGCGCCCGCGAGGACGCCGCGATCGATCCCGCACTGCTGACGCGGATCTTCGCGCGCTACGACGAATTCGCCCCGGCGTGGGCCGCACTCCCGGAGGGCGGAGAGCTCGCGCTGACCTGGTGAGTCGCCGCGTCCTTGAGGCACGACTGCGACGGTACGGCGGACCGTCGGCGACGGTACGGCGACGTGCGCGGCCCATCGTGAGCCCATGGCTCATGTACTCACGAAATCGGTTGCGGCACTGACCGCAGTGGTGGCTGCGGTGGCGGTGCTCGCCGCATGCTCACAGACGATCCCGGGGCTCCCGGGCGGCACCGGTCCGGGCACGGTCGGGCAGTTGGGGGAGGCGGACGGCCTGGTGGTGGACCACGTCGCCGTCGACGCGGACGTGCCGGCGGTGACGAACCTCGATCCCCGGCTGCGGAAGGCGATTCGCAGGGCGGCGCGGGCCGCCGAGAGCGAGGGGGTGGCGATGCACCTGACCTCGGGCTGGCGCTCGCAGCGGTACCAGCAGTTCCTCTACGACGACGCGGTGCGGCGCGACGGTGCGGAGGCCGCGGCGCGGCTGGTGGCGAGTCCCGCGGAGTCGGAGCACGTCACGGGCGATGCCGTCGACGTCGGGCCGACGGACGCCGCGTACTGGATGGACCGCTACTCGGAGCGGTTCGGGCTGTGCCGCACCTACGCGAACGAGGTGTGGCACTACGAACTCCGGAACGGATCGTCCTGCCCGGAGCAGGTCTCCGACGCCTCCGCGCGGCAGCGGTGAGCCGCCGCGCGGAACCGGCTAGGAGCTGACGCCGAGGCGGTTGAGCAGGTCGGCGTCGATGCCGTCCAGCTCGCGGGCGATGGCCTGGTGCGCCGGGCGGCGCCGCGCGGGAGGCATCGACTCGGACGCGGTGATCGCGGTGCTCAGATCGTCGAGGCGCTGCGCGACCGCGGTGGTGAAGGACTTGGTCTCCGCATCGGGGTGCGTGGTCACCAGCTGATCCAGCGAGCGGCGGGCCGCCGCGACGCGGGCCGAGAGGCCGCCGCCGTACCCGGCGAACGCCGCGACCTCGTCGACCGGCACGCCGAGGCGCGAGGCCTTCGCGGCGTCCAGCTGGTTGCGGCCGGCCTGCGCCGCCCGGTACGCGATCGGCACCACGACGGGCGCCAGCAGGCGCGCGGTGGAGAGGTAGCGCTTGAGCCGTGCCTCGGAGAGCAGCTTGCCCTCGACGGCCGCGCGGGCGTTCGTCTCGGCGATCTTCAGGTTGGCCGCATCGGCCTTGCCCTGCGCCTTCGCCACGATCTTCGAGCGCTGCAGATCGGCCTTGAGGGCCTTGCGCTCGCTCTTCGACGCGCTCTTCACGACGCGCTTGGCGTCGCGATCCGCGTTCTTGGCGGCGAGCTTCGCCTCGAGGCGTCCCTTGGACTTGAGCGCCTTGGCCTGCGCGCGACGTTCCGCGCGGGAGGACTTCGTCTTCTTGCCGAACAAACCCATCAGTGCACGTCCTTGTAGGTCAGTACTGCCGTCCGGTACAGCATTGCACAGCGCGGCTCCGCAGGTTGTCGGTGCCGCCCGCCATACTGCTAGTGAAGTGAACATCGACGAGGCAACGACGACGAATCCGGTGAGCGCGCGGTCGCTCACCGGATGCCGGCACCGTCTGGCACTGGAGACGCGCGCCCCGCAGGGCGAGCCGGATCCCGGCATGGAGCTGCGGGTCGAGGCGGCGGCCGTGTTCCGCGCGTCCATCCGTGACCGCCTCCCCGGGCTGACGATCATCGAGCCGGGGGAGGGCGCCGTGCGCCGCACCCTCGCCGCGATGGAGAACGGCGCCGATCGCATCTGGAACGCCGTGCTGCCCACCGCGCACGACCGCCGCGGCCACAGCGAGCTGCTGATCCGCCTCGCGGACGGCTACATCCCCGTCATCGTCGTCAACCACAAGACCTGCGACCCCGGCTCCGGGGCGCTCACGTCCCCGCTCGAGCGCTGGGAGCCGCACGAGGACGAGACGGTCCGCGCGCGCCAGCACCGCGGCGACCAGATGCGCCTGGCACACCTGACTCGCATGCTGCAGGACGCGGGGCACGCCTCGCGCACGCTGCTCGGCGGGAGCATCGGGGTCGACGGTGCGCGCATCGTCGTCCAGGAGGTCGGTCCGCTCCTGCCCGCCTACGACGAGCGGTTCGCGGACCGTCGGGCCGTGCTCGCCGGCACCGCGCCGACGGAGCCCGTGCGCGTCGCGGAGTGCCGACGGTGCCCCTGGTGGCCGCAGTGCGCCCAGACCCTGAGCCTGGCGCGGGATGTGAGCCTGGTGGCCGACGGCCGTTCGGCGCCCGGGCTGCGGGAGGCGGGGATCGTCACCGTCGACCAGCTCGCCGAGTACGCCGGGCCCCAGCCCGAGGACGTGCCCGTCGCCATCGCGGACCTGCGGGCCATGGCGCGCGCCTGGCGCGACGGCCACGTGCTGATCCGCCGCCGGCCCGAGGTGACGGTGCGCCGGGCCGACGTCGAGGTGGACGTCGACATGGAGAGCTATCAGGAGTACGGCGCGTACCTGTGGGGCACGTGGCTGCGGCGCGACGGCGTGGAGCTGGGCTACCGGCCGTTCGTCACCTGGGATCCCGTGCCCACGCGCGACGAGGCCCGCTCCTTCGCCGAGTTCTGGGCCTTCCTCATGGACCGTCGCGCGGAGGCGCACGCCGCCGGGAAGACCTTCGCCGCGTACTGCTACTCGCAGAACGCCGAGAACAAGTGGCTGCTCGCCTCCGCGGACCGCTTCGCGGGCGAGCCCGGCATCCCCGCGCGGCGGGCCGTGGAGGAGTTCATCGCGTCGCCGGAATGGGTCGACATGTTCGACGCCGTGGGCGACGCCTTCCTCTCGCTCGAGGGGCGCGGCCTGAAGAAGGTGGCCCCCGTCGCCGGATTCCATTGGCGCGACGCCGAAGCCGGTGGCGAGGCGTCGATGCTCTGGTACCGCGTGGGCGTCGGCATCGACGCGGGATTCCCGGACGCCGAGCGGGCGACGCAGCGGCAGCGGATCCTCGAGTACAACGAGGACGACGTGAAGGCGACCGCCGCGCTGCGCGCGTTCATGTCGAGTGATCGCGTGCTGGATCTCCCGGTGGTGGAGGCCTAGTCGGGTCCGGCGGCCGGGATGGGGCCGCCGCCCGGGGCGGGGATCAGGCCTGCGCCTGGCGCAGGTGCGCGCGACGCAGGGCGTCGGCGAAGCTGCCACTCCCCAGCAGGGCGACGCCGCCGAGGATGGCGATCATCGCGGGCGAGAGCTGACGGGCCGTCTCCGCCGCGACGGGCGCGACGCGCTGCGCGGAGGTGTACGCCGCCGCGAAGACGGTGGTCTCGCCCTCGGTGCCGCTGCTCTTCTCTCCGGGAGCGCGGTCGTCCTTGTCGGTCGACGAGCTCGGGGCCGGCTGCGCGGGCGCCGGGGCGCCGGGCTTCGGGGCGGGCTTCGCCGCCGGCGCCGCCGGGACGGCGGGGCCCATCACGAGGGGCGGGAGGGCGAGCGGCGCGACGACGGCCGGAGCCGCGGCCGCGGGGGCTGCGGGCGCCGCGGCCGGCCCGGCCGAGGTGCCGGCGGGCGCGGCGGGACGCTCCGGGCGGGGGTCCTTGCCGCTGTCCAGCGTCTCGGGGAGCGGATTGCCGGTGCGGACACCGCTGCCGGTGGACACGGCGGCGCCGCCCGAGCCGGTGGAACCCGTGGAGGTGCCCGTCGAGCCGCTGCTGCCGGACGAGGAGGGGAGGGGCGCACCGCCGGTGGTGCCACCGCCGCCGCTCGAGCCGCCGGAGCCGCCCGATCCGTTGCCGAAGAGGCTGTCGATGATGCCGACTAGTCCACCGCCGTGGCTGTGGTCCTTGCCGTCGTCCTTGCCCTTGTCGGGCTTGGTCGCGCCGGTCTCGTCCTCGCCGGGCTTGGTCTCGTCGTCGTTCTCGTTCTTGCCGGGTTTGTCGGTGCCGTCGGTGGAGTCGTCGCCGCGCGTGCCGAGGCCGTCGCTCTTGTCCTCGTCGTGGCTGCTCCGGTTCGTGTCGTCATCCTCCTGCGAGGCCGACGACGTCGCATCGGACGAGCGGGAGCTACGCTCGCTGGAGCTGGAGCTGGAGCTGGAGCTGGAGCTGGAGCTGGAGTCCGAGTCGCCGGAACCCGTGCTCGCGTCCTGCGACGAGGAGGAATCGGAGCCGGAGCCGTCCGTCGAATCCGGGGTCGCCCACGCGGGCGCGGACCCGATGACACCGACCGCGAGCGCGGTCACGCAGACGGCACGCAGGCGTCGGGAGAGATGGGTCGGGCGAGACACAACACACCCCTTCCGAGCTTCTGACACGACTGTAGGTAAGAATACCGTATGCGCGCGCGAGATTGATAGTCGATCACGAAGCAGTCGTGTTCCATGGTGAAGTGCGCTATAGTGTGATCGAAGCTTGTAGACACACAACATTGTGCGTTTGCAAACGGAAGATCGTGCCGGTGATAGAGAGGGATGGCACAAAGTGGATACAGGTAGTAAGTACGACAGCGACGCCCTGGTGGGTCAGGGTCTGTTCGCCAGTCGTCTCGAGGAGCTGTTCCGCACGGTGCCCGGCCCGAACGGCCGTGCGTTCACCGCGAAGGCGATCGCGCAGCGGTCGACCGCCCTGGGCTTCCGCCTGGGCGAGTCCTACCTGAGCCAGCTGCGCTCGGGCAAGGCGAAGTCGCCGTCCTTCCGCACCGTCGAGGGCATCTCCGCCGCTTTCGGTGTGGACGTGCACTACTTCCTCGAGGACGAGGCCGCCCAGCGCACCCGTGACCAGATCCACCTCATGCGGCTGCAGGCCGACACCAAGGTGCAGATGGCCGCGTTCCGCCTGGCCGGTCTCTCGCCCGACTCGGTGAACATGGTCAACGAGCTCATCAAGGTGCTGCGCGTGCAGCAGGGCTTGCCCGCTGATCCGCCCGAGCTTCCCGTAGACTCGCGCGAAACTGAGGGACTGTAACCTTCTCCGGCTGACACGCCCCTCCCGCGGCTGATCCTCCGGCCGCCGGGAGCGTGTTTCCGGCGCTCGTCGTCCCTCGACGACCGTGGGGAGGTGGGGCGTGCGATCCGTCAAAGCGCTCCGCCGTCTCTGTGAGAACGAGGTGCGGAGCCTCGATCTCGACCTGCCCTTCGACGCGGTCCAGCTGTGCGAGAAGTACGGCAAGCGCCGCGGGCGGGACATCCTGGTGATTTCGCAGCCACTGCCGGTCGGCATGCCGAACGGGCTCTGGCTCGTCGGCGAGGACGCCGATTACTTCTTCTACCAGGCGAACACCTCGCGCACGCACCGCGATCAGATCATCATCCACGAGTTCGGCCACCTCATCGCGGGCCACCAGAACGCCGGCCCCACCGCGACGCCTCCGCAGTCCACGGAGATGTCCTCGCCGGAGGCCGACGCCGCACTGCACCGGACCTGTTACGACGACGAGAACGAGTGGGAGGCCGAGATGATCGCGTCCATCATCCTCGGCTGGGCCTCCAAGGCCGGCGCACTCGCCGGGCGCACCGCCAAGCACGACAGCCTGCGTGGCATCCAGCGCGCTCTGGGAGGGCATTCCCGGTGGCTGTGAAGCTCGTGAACGTGTTCGGCGTCGCGTTCTTCACCCTGGTGCTGTGCTGGCGCATCGATCGGCTCTACCGCGCGAAGGCGGGGATCCAGGCCGTCGCCGTCACCGTGGCGATCGCCGCCCTGACCCTCGCGGTCCTGCTCCTCGGCTCGCCCCTGGCCGCCAGTATCGACGGTGCCCTGTGGCGCGGCTCGTCCCGCCTCGGCGGCTACGCGCTGCTGGCGCTGGGCGTCGCCTCGCTCGCGGTCGCCTTCTTCTACGGCACCACCGAATCCGCGCGGCAGCGGCGGGCGGGCATGGAGGCCATCCCGCTCATCGCCGCGGTCGTGGGCCTGTCCATCGCGATGACGGTGACACCGGCCTCGCTCCGCGACGCCAGCCTCGACACGCTGACCGTGCAGGAGCTCGGCTTCGCCGTCTTCTTCGTCATCGCGGGCGGCTACCTGATGTACGGGCTCGCCGACTGCGTGCTCTCCCTGAGCCGGCTCATGCCCTTCGCCGACGGCTACCTCGTGACCTCGCTGCGGCTCATGGCCGCGGGCCTCGCGATCACCGCCGCCGGCTCACTCGCGCAGGTGGCCTTCGTCCTCACCAGCGCCGCGCACGTCGGCTCCTGGCCGGTGCTGCTCTCGGTGTCCCAGGCCTGCACGGCGGGCGGCATCCTGCTCTTCGTCATCGGCCTGAGCTACCCGGGCGTGCGCGGCTTCGTCGTGCAGATGCAGTACCGCAAGCGGCACCGTCGGGACTTCCAGCGGCTCGAGCCGCTGTGGATGCTGCTCACCACCGCGGTGCCGGAGGTCGTGCTCGACGCCGGCAAGGCCCGTCGCGACCCGCACCTGCGCTTCCAGCGCCGCGTCGTCGAGATCCGCGACGTCCTGGTGCAGCTGAGTCCCTACCTGCCGGAGGACTTCGGCGACGGGATCCCCGAGGAGAACGTGCACAACTTGCTGGTCGCGATCGACCTGCGCAACGAGGCCGGGGCCGCCCCGGCACCGTCGAGCATGGTGCTGCCGCCCGACGGTCCCTCCATCGACGACGACGCCGCCCCGCTCCTCGTCCTGTCGGACGCGGTCGGGGCGACGCCGGCGGAGGAACTGCAGATCTAGCGCGGAGCCATCCGGATCGCGCCGTCCATGCGGATCGTCTCGCCGTTCAGGTAGTCGTGCTGCGAGAGGAAGTAGGCCAGGTCGGCGTACTCGGAGGGCTCGCCCAGGCGCTGCGGGAAGGGAACACCCGCCTCGAGGGTCTGCTTGAACTCGGGGGTCACGCCCGCGAGCATCGGGGTGTTGATGATGCCGGGGGCGATGGTGTTCACGCGGATGCCGAACTGCGCCAGGTCGCGCGCAGCGGTGATCGTCATGGCGTGCACGCCGCCCTTCGACGCGGTGTACGCGATCTGGCCGATCTGGCCCTCGAACGCGGCGACGGAGGCCGTGTTGACGATGAGGCCGCGCGAGCCCTGCTCGTCGACCGCCTCCTGCTTGGACATCTGATCGGCGGCCAGGCGCATCACGTTGAACGTGCCCACCAGGTTGATGTTGATGACCGTCTGGAACAGGTCCAGCGCGTGCGGGCCGTTCTTGGACAGGATGCGTCCGGCCCAGCCGACGCCGGCGCAGTTGACGGCCACGCGCAGCGGGCCCGCCTCGACGGCCTCGGCGATCGCGGCGAGGACCTCGTCCTCCTTGGTCACGTCGGTGGCGATGAGGTGCACGTTCTCGGCCGGGGTCGCCTTGTCGATCGACGGCTGCAGGTCGAGACCGAAGACGGTGGCACCCGCATCGGCGAAGCGCTTCGCGGCGGCGGCGCCGAGACCGGAAGCGGCACCGGTGACGATGACGGAGGAGCCCGAGACGTCCATGGCTGATTCCCTTCTGTAGTGGAGCGCACTCGCCGGTGGGCGGCGCGACCCACCTCACATTAGTGAAGGGCCGTTCTTCCGGGACCGGGGGTGCTCTCCTGCGGGTTCGCGGTCCCCGTGTCCGACGGTGCCGCCGCCCGCCGGACGGCCGCCGCGGCACGGTGCGCCCGGCGCACGACGAGCCCGCCGCCGATCATCGTGATCGCGACGACCAGGCCGACCACGATGCGGCTGGTCCCGTCGAGCTCCGGCCACGATTCGGCCAGCAGCCAGGCGCCGAAGCCGAAGAACAGGATCGTCGCGCCGATGGCGATCGCCCGTTCCGGCAGCTTCGCGCCGAGCAGGGCGCCGACCGCGATGGCCAGGGCGTCGGCGGCGACCATGCCGAGCGTCGAGCCGATCCACACGCCGAACCAGTTGTGCTGCGTGGTGAGGGTGATGGTCGCCAGCATCGTCTTGTCGCCGAGCTCGGCGAGGAAGAAGGCCGAGGCGACGGCCAGGAACACCGAGCGGGTGACGCGGTCCGCGGTGCCGCTCTCGTCGTCGGAGAGGGTGTCGCCGCGCCAGGTCCAGAAGGCGAAGACGATCATCGAGACGCCGGCGACGGCGGTGATGAGCTGGCCGGGGATCGCGGAGCCGAGGGCGTAGCCGATGCCGACCGAGGCGATGTGGGTCAGCGCGGTGGCCGCGGTGATGCCCAGTAGTACCACCCACCACTTGAACCGGGCGGCGAAGGTCATCGCCATGAGCTGGGACTTGTCACCGAGCTCGGCCACGAAGACGACGGCGAAACTGATGAGCAACGCGTTGAGCACGGTGCATACCTCCTGCGAAGACCTGTGCCACACGGATCCGACGGTCGGACCGCGCAAGTGGCACAAAGGTCTCGCCCACCGGACGTCGAATCCGGTTCGCGCGGCCGGGCTCTCGCCAGTGTGTCGACCGCGCGATTGGGGGCTACTCCCCTTCGTGCACGTCCAGGTTAATCGCGCTGCCATGAAATGGCAAGTAGCGCAGGAGTTTTGACGCCCTGCCGAGATTCTTCACGGGTCCGTCGGGAGGGTTTCGGTCGCCCGTATCCGACGGTGCCGGTCACCCCTCGCCCCTCGTCTGTCGGGGGCGAGGGGCGCGCGGGATCCGGATCCCCACCGTCAGCGGCGGTGGGTGAGGATCTGCGCCATGGGGAAGCGGTAGTCCTTGTCGCGGTGGACGATCCGCCACGACTCGGCGAAGCCCGCGTCGGCCAGCGCCTGCGCGAAGGTGTCGGGATGCCAGCGCCAGGCGGGCGCGACGACGTGGTCGAAGGCGAGCGGCGGTCCCGGCTCGTCGGCGGCCTGGAAGGCGACGAGCACCGGCGTGCCGGCGTCCACGCGGCCGGCCCAGGTGCACAGCGCGGCGCGGACCTGCGCCGGCGCCACGTGGATCAGGCTGAACCGGGCGAGGATCGCGGCGATCGGTCCGTCGGGCAGGGAGGCGAGGGAGGCGTCACCGTCGACGAAGGGCAGCTCGGGGTGCAGGCGCCGTGCGTGCACCAGCATCCCCGCGCTGGGGTCGACCCCGATCACGTCGAGCCCCCGCTCGGCGAGATCCGCCGCGACGTGGCCGAGCCCGCAGCCGACGTCCACCGTGCGGCCCGGGCGGCCCGCAGCGGCGTCCGCGAAGGCCGCGGCCGCGTGCCGCTCGATGGGGTACTGGTACGGGTCCGGGAAGGTCTCGGCGTACAGGTCGGCCATCGCGTCGTATCCCGGCTGTGTCATGGCGACCAGGATCGCACGTCCGAAACCGGGCTGGATCTCGGTCACGCTGCGATATGCGCGATCTGGCTCAGAAACTCGCCGGTTTCGGACGGCGGGTGGGTCGAAACACGACGAAACCCCGCCGGCGCAGTTGCGCTGGACGGGGTTCCGAGGCTGAGAAGGGAGTGATCAGCCCTTGGCGGCGGCGTAGCGCGCGGCCACGTCCTCCCAGTTCACGACGTTCCACCAGGCCTTGACGTAGTCGGCCTTGACGTTCTTGTACTGCAGGTAGAAGGCGTGCTCCCACATGTCCAGCATGAGCAGCGGGGTGAGGTTGATCGAGATGTTGCCCTGCTGATCGGTGAGCTGCTGGATCACCAGGCGCTGGCCGATGTGGTCCCAGGCCAGGACGGACCAGCCGGAGCCCTGCAGCGTCATCGCGACGGCGGTGAAGTGCGCCTGGAACTTGTCGAAGTCGCCGAAGTACTCGTCGATCGCGGTCGCGAGCTCGCCGACCGGCTTGTCGCCACCGTTGGGGGACAGGTTCTTCCAGAAGATGGAGTGGTTGGTGTGGCCACCGAGGTGGAAGGCGAGGTTCTTGCTGAGCAGCGGCGCCTTGGTCGCGATCGAGCCGTCCTCGCGGGCCTCCGCGAGCTGCTCGAGGGCCTGGTTGGCGCCGGCGACGTACGCGGCGTGGTGCTTGCTGTGGTGCAGCTCCATGATCTCGCCCGCGATGTGGGGCGCGAGCGCGCTGTAGTCGTAGTCGAGGTCCGGCAGAGTGTAGACGGCCACGTCTTTCCCTTCGATTGCGGAAGCCATCGCTTCCTGGTTGGTCCTTCGTACGCTTCCAGCCTTTCTTATCTGGAATGGTTCCGCAATAAGGACGGCGGAAAGCGCATGAAGTGCGGTTGAGGTTCGCGGAGTCTCCTGCGGAGATGCGCGCGTCGCCGACTTTCGCTGTCGGGTGCGCTGCGTGCGGCCCGGAGCGGGCGGGGCGTGCCGGGCGGCCGACGCCGGGGGATCAGCCCAGGACGACGATGAGCGCCAGGGCGGCCGCGAGCACGGCGACCGTCAGCAGCGTGCGGGTGAGCGAGCGGGAGAAGTACACGGTGCAGGAACTGCGGCTCGCGGCGTCCGCTCCGCTCGCGAAGGAGTGGGTGTGCTTGACCGCCATCGCGCTGCCTTCCGTCTCGCCGCCTGTGAATCCGATCACAGGTGTGTGGTGCGCAACACTGTAGCCGACCTACATCCCCGTAGGAAATCGACCGGTGCAGGTCGGCGCCCTGGCGCACCCTTCGTGTGCCGATGCGTCGCAAATGCCCGATGTTTGTTGTTCACGCAACCAAATGTGACGTATTAGACCGGCGGATCGCTTTACGGCGTCCACCTGCGACAGGTCGGCGCGCGCCGATAGAAACGAACTCGGTTCCTATCGCAAACGCTTGGAATCCGCTGTCCGGCGCGCGATCATGGTGGACATGACCGGATCCATCCTCCGGGTGCGCACCCAGCACCCGAACGTTGGTCGGGCCCGCCGCATCCGCACCCTCGTCGGCGGCCGCCAGACCCGCGCCGACATCGTCGTGTCGATCGCGCTCCTCGTCGCCTCCTTCACGGCGACGATCGCCAACCTGGCGTTGGCCGTGCGCGCTCTGCCCTCGTTCCGCGACTGCGCGGCGATGGCGTGCAACTACACCGGCGACTTCGACGTGCTCGCCATCGCCTTCCTGACGTCGCTGCTGGTGGGCACCACCTTCGGCGTGCACGCGGTGCTCAATCTGCTCAACCGGCGCAACGCCTGGGGCTACGCCGCGCTCGACGCGCTGGTCTCCCTCGGCTGCCTGTTCGGCGCGCTCACCGTCCTCTCCGCCCTCTGACCCGGCGCCCGGTGTCACGGGCGCGGCGCTAGCCTGGGCACATGACCGTCACCGCACCGTCGAGCACCGCGCGCCTGCGCGCGGCAGCCTGGCCGCTCGCCGCGGCCGCCGGTACCGGTGTCGTCGTCCTCGCGCTGCACCTGCGCGATCCCCACGTGCAGAACAGTTGGGGCGTGTGCCCGCTGTTCGCCGCGACGGGCGTCTACTGCCCGGGCTGCGGCGGTCTGCGCGCGGTCAACGACGTCACCAACGGCGACTTCCTCGCCGCGCTGGGCTCGAACGCGCTGATCTACCCCGCGGGCGTGGTGGTGGCGTGGCTGTGGCTGATCTGGCTCGGCCGGCGGGTCGGCTTCACGGTCCCGGCGGTGCCGCAGAACAAGTACCTGTGGATCACGGTCGGCGTGCTGGTCCTGGTGTGGACCGTCGCGCGGAACTTCCCCGGATCTCCGCTCGCTCCCTGACCTGCGGTGATCGGCGCATGTCGGATTCGCCCGCTACCGTCGGGGCCATGAGTCCCCTCGTGACCGACCTGCAGGACGCGGCCAAGGCCGCCAGCCACCGCGTGCGCGCCGCCCTCGGGCAGGCCGGGGGCGTGGTCCCCGTCGTGCGCCTCGAAGGGCCCATCGCGGCGCCCGCCATGTCGGGCGGGCTCGGCCGCGGCGCGCTCAACCTGGCCGGGGTCGAGCCGGTGCTTCGCCGGGCCTTCGAGACCGACGACGCCGTCGCCGTCGCGCTGGTCCTCAACAGCCCCGGCGGCTCGCCCGCGCAGTCCGAGTTGATCGCCACCCGCATCCGCCAGCTCGCGGCCGAGCACGAGCTGCCCGTGCTGGCCTTCTGCGAGGACGTCGCCGCCTCGGGCGGGTACTGGCTGGCCTGCGCCGCCGACGAGATCTTCGTGACCACCACCTCCATCGTCGGCTCCATCGGCGTCATCTCCGCGAGCTTCGGCGCCAAGGAGCTGATCGGCAAGATCGGCCTCGAGCGCCGCGTCTTCACCGAGGGCGACGCCAAGCACCGGCTCGACATGTTCGAGGACGTCCGCGAGGGCGACATCGAGTGGCTCCACGGGATCCAGGGCGATATCCACAGCGCCTTCCGGGAGTGGGTCACTAGCCGTCGCGGGGATCGCCTCGGCGACGACCCGTCCCTGTTCACCGGCGAGGTCTGGATCGGCCGCAAGGCCGTCGACCTCGGGCTGGCCGACGGGATCGGCACCCTGCGCGGCGTGCTGGACGAGCGCTTCCCCGACGCGGAGGTCGAGGCCATGCACAGCCCGAAGCCGCTGCTCGCGCGCCTGCTGGGCGGCAGCACCGCGCTCGACGGTGCCGGGCTCGCCGCCTCCGTCACCACCGGCGTCCTCGAGGGCGCGCTGGCGGGCCTGCAGCGCCGCGGCCTGTGGGCGAACTTCGGGGCTTGACATGCTCGATCCACAGGGCGCGCGATTCGCGCTGGTGAAGGGTTCACAACACAACCCTCAAGTTGTGGATGAGCCTGTGGAAACTGTGGATGAATCTCCGGGGGCCCGTCGCGCGCGTGGTTCACTGGTGCCATGACCGACTACCTCGCGGACGGTCCGATCCCCGTCGACGCCTTGCCCGCCGACCTGACCGCAGCGCCCGGCATCACCGTGCTCGACGTGCGCGAACAGGACGAATGGGCCCTCGGTCACGCGCCCGGCGCGGTACACCTGCCGCTGCCCGACCTGCCCGTCCGGTTCGAGGAGATCGACCTCGATGCCCAGGTGTACGTGATCTGCCGCGGCGGCGGCCGTTCCGAGCAGGCCGTGCGGTACCTCGAGACCGTGGGGATCGAGGCCGTCGTCGTGGACGGCGGGATGATCGCCTGGGCCTCCGCCGAGCGGCCCGTCGTGCGGCCGGACGGCAGTCCGGGAGTCGTCTGATGCACCCGAACCCCAGCCGCACCGCGCAGCCCCGCAGCCGCCTGCGGTGGCTCGCCCGGCGCCCGCCCGAGACGCTCCCGGTGCCGCGTCGCGCACCGTCGGGACCGACGCCCACGCCGCGCTACCCGGCCGTGCCCCGCTGGGGACTGCGCCAGGACTTCACGCCCGCCGCGCCGGCGGCTCCGACCGCCGCGGAGAGCGCGGCCGAGTCGACGCCCTTCGTCCTGCGGCTGACCACCGGCATCGTCTTCGCCGCCGCGGCCGTCGAGTTCCTGGCCTACCTGCTGCTGGTGATCAACCGGGCCGGGCCCGTCCCCGGGTGGCTCGCGGTCGTCGCCACCGTCGCGGTGTTCGCGATCGGCTGGCTGGCCGTGCTCGCGGTGCTCGCGCTCTTCGTCGTGCTCGCGCTGTGGCTGCAGGACTCCCGCGCCCGCGCGTACGCGCAACTGGGCACCCGCGAACCCCGCCCGCGGTGGCAGCTGTGGGTGTACTGCCTGGTCCCGGTCGTCAACCTCGTCGCGGCGCCCGTCCTGGTGCTCGAACTCGCCGACGCACAGCGCCGCGCCGACGGGCTCGCCACGGATCGTCGCGCGATGTTCATCCGGCGGTGGTGGGTGGCGTGGGTCGCGTTGACTATGGTCACCGTCGGGTGCGTGGCGTACGCGCGAGCTGCGGGCGGACTGCAGCACGGTGCCGACGCGATGGTCTACACCACGCTGACCTACCTGCTGTCCGGGCTGTTCCTCCTGGGGACGGCGCGGCTGGTGCGGATGATCGACGGCGGGCCGGGCACGGCCCGGGAGCGGGAGGACGGAACGCGATGGTTGGCGGCGTAGCGGGGATCGTGGCCCACCGGGGCGCCAGCGGCGAGTTCCCCGAGCACACCATGAGCGCCTTCGAGGCGGCCATCGCCGAGGGCGCCGACGCCATCGAATGCGATGTGCGCCTGACCAAGGACCAGCACCTCGTCTGCGTGCACGACCGGACCGTCGAGCGCACGTCCGACGGCACCGGGGCCGTCTCCGAGCTCGACCTCGCCGACCTCAAGGCCATGGACTTCGGCTCCTGGAAGCGCCCCGGCCACCCCGAGCCGGTCGTCGCCCTCGACGAGCTCATCGACCTCGCGCGTACCGCGGGCCGCAAGCTCTTCGTCGAGACCAAGCACCCGGTGCGCTTCGGCGGCATGGTCGAGCAGAAGCTGCTCGCCACCCTGCAGCGGCACGGACTCTCCCGCCCCGACGACCTCGCGGACGCGCCCGTCATCGTCATCTCCTTCTCCGGCTCCGCGGTCTGGCGCGTGCGCCGCAACGCTCCCGGCGTCCCCGCGGTCCTGCTCGGCGAGGCGTCGCGGCTGCTCGGTGGCGGCGCGGCCACCGCGGTGCGCGCGCAGGGCATCGGTCCCTCGGTGGAATCGCTGCGCGAGCGGCCCGACACCGTCGCCAAGGCCCGGTCGGCGGGGCGATTCACGTACTGCTGGACCGTCGACTCCGAGGCCGACGTGGCGCTGTGCAACGGGCTCGGCGTGGAGTGGATCGCCACCAACCACCCGGCCCGTACGCGGTCCTGGCTGCGGGGATAGGCTGCCCGCATGGGTAGACGCGAACGCAATGCCACTCCCCGCGAGGGATCGAACCGTGCCGAGAAGGTGGCCGCTCAGCGCGCCCGCGCCGAGGCCTCGGCCGCCGCGAGCAGCCGCCCCTTCGAGGGCCTGGCCGCGGAGTGCGACATCGTCGCGCTGCGCAACTTCGTGCCCAGCGCCACCGCGCCGCTGAAGGTCTCCGGCGCGAACCGCGAGATCCGGCTCGCGACGGTGCTCCCCGGCGCCGCGCAGGCGCTGGTCCGCGAGGAGTCCGACGGGGTCATCGGCTACGCCGCCCTGCAGACCGCGACCCGGCCGCTGCAGCCCGGCGCCGCGCTCGCCGGTGCCGCCCGGTTCGCCGCCGACGCCGAGGTGGGCGAGGCGCTGTCCGAGGAGCGCGACGGTGCGCTGCTCGAGGTGCTCGACGCCGCCGCTCCGCTCGAGGTCACCGTGCACAAGGACTTCGACTGGTGGCTCGCGGGCGACGCCGACGCGCAGACCCGCCAGCTCGTCGAGCATGCCAACTCGCTCATCACCCCCGCCGCCCGCATCGACCTGGGCGCCGACGGGGTGGGCGCGCCCTGGTGGGCCGACACCGGCTCCAAGGCGCACCTGCGCTGGGTGCACCCCGCGCCCGAGGACGAGCTCATGGCCGCCCTGGCCCGCGTGCACGCCGCCGGCGGGCTGACCGTGGGCGAGGGCTCGCGGTTCGCCGGCTCGTTCCGCTCCGACGGCCTGCTCGTGCCCGTCTTCGACCTGGACCGCGAGTCGCACCCCGACGAGTGGGTGGCCGGCACCGTCGAGCTGGGCAAGCGCCTCGCCGAGGCCCTGGCCGACGACTCCGAGCTCACCGCCGCGCAGCGGCGCTCGCGCGACGGACTGCGCGGCCGCCAGGTCTCGCTGTAGGCCGCGACGGCTGATCCGGCCCGCAGCCGGATCAGCCGTGGAAGCGGTCGCCGAGAGAGCCGCGGAGGTACGCGAGGATCGTCTGCCGCACGTCGTAGGTCGCGGCGCTCGGATCGAGTGCGCTGAGCGCGCCCGCCAGCCGCGGGCGGTCGAGCACGTGCTGCGGGATCTCCCGCTCGTACCAGGGGCTCGACGACGGGCGCGCATCGCGCATGGCCTGGTTGGTGCGCACCGTCACCTCGCCGATCGTCAGCCGCCACATCCCGAGCAGCAGGTGCAGGGATTCGTCCTCGGGGATGCCGATCTCGTCCGTGGTGCGCAGGAACTCGTCGAACGACCACGCCGAGTAGGCGTCGATGATCTCGTCGGCCGAGAGCACGTCGATCACCCACGGATGCCGGGTGAGGTGGTCGATCACGATGAGCGGGAGCTGCACCAGCCGCTCGTGCGGGTCCTCGGCGAGCTCCGGCACCGGGGTGTTCCAGGCCTGATGCTCGAGCACCGCGCCGAGGAGATCGTTCTTCGAGTCGAAGTAGTGGTAGATGCCCATCGCGCTGATGTCGAGGCGCGCCGCGAGCGTGCGCATCGAGAACTTCAGCGGGCCGTCGGTGGTGAGGATGTCGGCGGCCGCGGCCACCACCTGCTCGCGATTCACCTTCGGCGGACGGCCGATTCGGCCGCGTTCAGTCATGGCGCCACCTTAACCGGTTCCCGGCGGCGTGCTCAGCAGGCGAGCGGGAACGGGTTGGTCGGCCGCCAGCAGGCCGAAGAACTCGTCGGTGTTCTTGCCCCACGCGAGCGAGTCCCCGTCGTTGGTGTACTCGCTGCCCGCGGTGGGCGTCGTGGTGGTGACGGTGCTGCCGCTCATCGCCCACGCGAGGCGCGCGAGGTCCCACAGGTGCGTGTCCTGATCGACCTTGAGCGCGTCGACCACGGCGTTCGACAGGCCCCACAGCTCGAACGGGTTGAGCAGCGTCGTCGGTGAGGTCGCCTCCTTGAACAGCGCCGACATGAACTCCCGCTGGTGCACGACGCGGTCGAGATCGGCGTTGGGGGTGGCGCGGGTGCGCACGTACCCCAGGGCCTGCGCACCGTCGAGCGTCTGGCAGCCGGCCTTGATCCGCAGGCCCGCCTTCGGGTCGTTGATCGGGTACTTCGGGCACATCTCGACCCCGCCGATCGCGTCCACCATGTTCGCGAAGCCGCCGAAGCCGATCTCCGCGTAGTGATCGATGCGCAGGCCCGCGGCCTGCTCCAGGGTCTGCACCAGCAGTTGTGCACCGCCCGCATCGCCGGCGCCCGACGTGCTGCCCAGGAAGTAGGCGGCGTTGATCTTGTGACCGCCCTGCCCGGGCACCTGCACCGACAGGTCGCGGGGGATCGAGACCAGCGTCGCGTCGCCGGACTTCGGGATGTGCACGAGCATGATCGTGTCGGTGCGCGCGCCGCCCAGCTCGCCGCCGGTGGCGAGCGCCTTCTGCTGGGCGGGGGTCAGGCCCTCGCGGGCGTCCGTGCCCACGAGCAGCCAGTTCGTCCCGGGGGTGTCGGCGACCCGCCCGGAGTACTCGGTGAGCGCGTCGATCCGGGTGAGCTTGCCGTCGAAGTAGATCGTCCCCGCCACGGTGCCGACGAGCAGCAGCACCAGGAACACGCCGAGCCACCGGAAGGGATGCAGCTTGCGCTTGCGGCGGACCTTCTTCGGCGCGGGGGCCTGCGGGGCGGGTGCGACGGCGGACCGTCGGCCACGCCCCCGGCCGCCGCGGTCACGATCGCGATCGCGCGGGGGACGTGGGGGCGGCGGGACGCGCCCGCCGCTGCTGCCGCGGGCGCCCACCGGGCGCTTGACTTCGCTCGCGGGAAGCGGCTCGGGCTCCTGGCGGGGAGCCCAGCCCTGCCGGGGCTGCGGCTGCTCGACGCGGGTGGCGCGCGGCTCGGCCGGCGGGCGCTCGACGCGGGTGGCGCGGGGCTGAGCGGCGGGCGGGACCGGGGCCGCGGCCTGCGGCGGGACGGGGCGACGGGGCGGCTGCGCCGGGCGTCGCGGGGGCGGCGCGGGCGGCTGGCTTCCACGTGGGGCGGGCGCCTGGCTCTGCCCCGCCTGCCGGCGCGGGATGCCCTGGGGGTGCCGGGGCGCGCGCGAGCGCGGGTCGCCCTCGGGGACCTGCGACCAGGCGAGATTCGGCTGGTCGCCGTCCTGCCTGCGCGGTCGTTCGTCATTCACGACGTCCGACTGTACTGGGAACGACTGAGAATTCGTCGTGATGAGCGGCACGGACCGGTGTCGCGACGGCCTGCGACGGGGCACGCCGGCGTCCGGCACCGGCCGTCGCCCGGACCCGCGGGATCAGCCGAGGAATCCCAGGTGGGGCCGTAGCAGCGCGTACCCGGCGAAGGCGACGACGTCGAGCAGGAAGTGCGCGACGACCAGCGGCCACAGGCGCCGCCAGCGGTCGTAGGCGGCGCCGAAGATCACGCCCATCACCAGGTTGCCCAGGCCCGCGCCGAACCCCTGGTACAGGTGGTACGAACCGCGCAACAGCGAGGACGCGGCGACGGTGCCGAGGCGCCCCACGCCGAGCTGCCGGAGCCGCGTCATGAGGTAGCCCACCACCACGACCTCCTCGGCGACGGCGTTGCCCGCCGCGAGCAGCACGTAGGCGAGGATGCGCCACCACTGCACGTCGCCCGAGGCGGGCACCACGCTCGCGGTGACGCCCAGCGCCCGCCCCGCCGCGTACAGCGCCAGCCCGGGGATGCCGATGAGCGCTGCCAGCGCGGTGCCCAGCCCCACGTCGCGCAGCACCGCCCGTCGTGGCCTGCGCAGCGCGAAGCCGATGTCGGCGAACCCGATGCCGGACCGGATCAGCAGGTACAGCGCCAGCGCGGCCCACGCGAAGAGCTGCACGGCACCCATCGCCTGCAGCAGGAAGTCGATCACCGCGTGCGGACTGCGGACGGGGTTGAGCGTCACCGTCGTCGATCCGACTCCGGGGCCGAGCTGGTAACCGATCAACCTGATCACCGAATACAGCCCCGACCAGGCGAAAGTGACCAGCAGCACGATCACGACCTCGGCGCGCAGCGGCCCCCGCTCGGCGGTCGGGACGGGCTCGGGGGCGTTCACCGGGTCACCCTATCCGGGCACCGTTACGATTGCCCGGTCCTGCAGCGAGTGAAGGGTCACGACGTGTCCGCTCCCACCGAGCCCCAGTTGGGGCCCATCGACAAGTTCTTCCGCATCTCCGAGCGCGGTTCGACGGTGCCGCGGGAGCTCCGCGGTGGGCTCGTCACCTTCTTCACGATGGCCTACATCGTGGTGCTCAACCCGATCATCATCGGCGGCGTCGTCGGCAACAGCAAGAACGTCGACGTGCTCGGCAACGTGCTGCCGACCGCCCAGGTCGCGGCCGTCACCGCCCTCGCCGCGGGCATCATGTGCATCGTCTTCGGCGCGATCGTCAACTACCCCTTCGGCATCGCCGCCGGCCTCGGCGTCAACAGCCTGCTGGCGGTGAGCGTCGCGCCGCAGGTCACGTGGCCCGAGGCGATGGGCCTGGTGGTGATCGACGGCATCATCATCGTGCTGCTCGGCGTCACCGGCTTCCGCACCGCGGTCTTCCGCGCCATCCCCGCCGAGCTCAAGGCCGCGATCGCCGCCGGCATCGGCTGCTTCATCGCGTTCATCGGCTTCGTCGACGCGGGCTTCGTCCGGCGCATCCCGGACGCCGCCGGCACGACGGTGCCCGTCGGCCTCGGCATCGGCAACTCCGTCGCGGCCTGGCCGACGGCGGTCTTCGTCTTCGGTGTGCTGCTCATCGGCGTGCTCGTGGTCCGCAAGGTGCCGGGCGCGATCCTGCTGGGCATCGTCGTCACCACGATCGTCGCGCTGATCGTGCAGAAGGTGGCCGGCCTCGGCCCGTCGTTCAAGGACCCGCACGGCTGGAGCCTGAACATCCCCGAGCTCCCGTCCTCCCTGGGCGGCCTGCCCGACCTGTCGCTGGTCGGCGAGGTCGACGTCTTCGGCGCCTTCACCCGGATCGGTGTGCTCGCCGCGTCGGTGCTGGTCTTCGCGCTGGTGCTGTCGAACTTCTTCGACGCCATGGGCACCATCACGGGCCTGACGAAGGAGGCGAACCTGATGCGTGAGGACGGCACCGTCCCGAACATCGGCAAGGCGCTCGCCGTCGAGGGCGCGGGCGCGATCGTGGGCGGAGGCGCCTCGGCCTCGTCGAACACTGTCTTCGTCGAGTCCGCATCGGGCATCGCCGAGGGCGCCCGGACGGGCCTGGCGAACATCGTGACCGGCGTGCTGTTCCTCGCCGCCATGTTCTTCACCCCGCTCTACGAGGTGGTCCCGTCCGAGGCCGCCGCACCGGCTCTGGTCATCGTGGGCGCGATGATGCTGGGGCAGCTCAAGGACATCGACTGGAGCAAGTTCTACGTCGTGCTGCCCGTGTTCCTCACCGTGGTCTCGATGCCCTTCACCTACTCGATCGCCAACGGCATCGGCATCGGCTTCATCACCTGGGTGGTGATGGCCGTCGCGCGCGGGAAGGCCAAGGAGGTGCACCCGCTGCTGTGGATCGTCTCCGGGCTGTTCCTGCTGTACTTCGCCAAGGAGCCGATCGAGGTGCTGTTCGGGATCTGACCGCCGCTAGCGGGAGTCGTTCCCGCTCGACGGTGGCTCCTCGTCGAGGCCGGGGGCGCGCCCGTGGCCGGCCTTCTCGGCCGCCCGGGCCTCCTTCTCCTGCTGCTTCGCGAGCGCCTTGGCCTCCTTCTCGACGGCCTTGCGCTGCTTCTTCTTCGCGCGCTTGCGCCGCTGCACCTCGAGGAAGACCGCGAGGGCGATAGCGGCGACGACGCCGACGACGACGCCGATCAGCGTGGCCCAGCGGAAGCCCGCGGCGTTCTGGTCGATCTTGGTGCGCGCGTAGCTGGCTCCGCTGCCGGTGCCGATCGCGACGGCGAGCGTCATGAGGTTCGGCACGGCCACGACCACGGCGAGCAGCCCGATCACCGTGGCGATCTTCGGGTGGTTGCTCGCCCGCTTGGCGGCGAACCAGAGGATGAGCAGCGGCAGGCCGGCGCAGAGGAAGCCGATGCCCAGGCCGAAGGCGGTGCCCTTGAGGGTGCCGCCGTCCGTGCCGACCCAGCCGACCAGCAGGTCCGCCCACTTGCGCGGGAGGTAGGCGGCCAGCGCGAAGTAGGCCGCGATGAGGACGGCGACGAGGATCGCGGCGACGATCGCGCGCTTGAGCCACTTCTTGGCGGCGTCGCCGGCGCGGGTGGCCGCATCGCCGGCCTTGGTCTTGACGCGGGCGGCCGTCTCGTCCGCATGGGTCCTGGCGCGGGTGGTCGCGTCGTCGACGTGCGTCTTCGCCCGCGTCGCGAAGTCGGGCTTGTGCTCGCCTTCGGGCTGGTCGGGCAACGGATTGTCCGGTGTGGGGCTCATCGCCCCAATCTAGCGGCTCATTCACTGTCGCACATGATGTACAGTTGTACATGTACAAACGTCCATAAGGAGGTCTCGATGACCGACGCACCCCGTCGCCGTGATCCCGAGCGGCGTCGCCGCGAAATCGTCGCTGCCGCGGCGGCACTCGTCGTCGAGGACGGGCCCGACGGGCTGACCCATCGCAAGGTGGCCGCGCGGGCGGGGGTACCGCTCGGCTCGACGACGCAGTACTTCGCCACGCTCGACGATCTGCGCGCCGCCGCGATGGCGCTGCTGGTGCACGACGCGGAGGAGTGGCTCGACGGACTGGAGGCGATCTTCGTCCAGGAGGGGGCGACGCCCGCGGCGTACACCGCCGCCCTGCACCGCTACCTGCTGGACCCTCAGCTCGTGGGTGCCGACTTCGCGGTGACCTGCGCGGCGCCGCTGCACCCGGACCTCCGAGAGCTCAGCGTGCGGTGGGAGGACGACTTCATCGCGACGTTGGAGCGCTACATCACCGCGGAGAGTGCCGCAGCGGTGGCGATGTTCACCGACGGCGCGATCATGCGCACCGTGCTCACCGAGGGGCGCGTCGACGAGGCGCTCCTCGAACGCTCGATCACAGCGCTGTGGAATCCGCGTGAAGGAGAACGGGAATGACCGACCTGACGACCGCCCCCGTGGCCTCGGCCACCCGGCGGTGGGCCGCCGCCCTGCTGCTCTCTGCGAGCCTGCTGGTGATCACGGTGGACATGACGATCCTCAACATCGCCGTGCCCGATCTCGCGGCCGACCTGAGACCATCGGCGGCGCAACAACTCTGGATCATCGACGCCTACTCCCTGGTGCTGGCCGGGCTGCTCGTGTCCACCAGCTCATTGGGAGACCGGTTCGGCCGCAAGCGAATGCTGCTGCTCGGGTACGTCGTCTTCGGCACGGCGTCGGCGCTCGTGCTGTGGGCGGAGACGCCCGCCCAGGTGATCGCGCTGCGCGCGGCCCTCGGCGTGGGCGGCGCGATGATCATGCCGACCACCCTGACGATGCTGCGCGTGATCTTCACCGATCCGGCGGAGCGGGCGAAGGCGCTGGGCCTGTGGGCCGCCGTCTCGGGCGTGGGCGCCGCGATCGGGCCGATCGTGGGCGGCGTTCTGCTGGAGAACTTCTCGTGGCGCGCGGCGTTCATGGTGAACGTCCCGGTGATGGTGATCGTGCTGATCATCGGTTTCTTCCTGCTGCCGGAGTCGAAGGTCGCCTCGCCGGGATCGTGGGACTGGCTCGGCGCGCTGATGTCGATCACCGGGATGGTGGCGCTGGTCTGGGCGATCAAGCGCTTCGCCAAGGACCACACCCTGCTGTCCGGGCCCGGCCTGGCGGCGCTGCTGATCGCGGTCGTGGTGCTCGGCCTGTTCGTCCGGCGTTCCCTCCGGCGTGAGCACCCCTTGCTCGATGTGCGGCTCTTCGAGCGGCGCCAGTTCTCGGCGGGCATCGTCGCGGCGCTGGGCGTCATGTTCGCCATGGCCGCCGCCCTGCTGCTGCTCGCGCAGTGGATGCAGCTCGTCGCGGGCTACGGCCCCATCGAGACGGGTGTCCGGCTGCTGCCCGTCGCCGTCGCGGCGGTGGTCGCCTCGCTGGCCGCGCCGTGGCTGGCGAACCTGCTCACCGCCCGGATCGTCCTCGCCGGCGGGCTGGTGGCCGCGGCGATCGGCATGGTGCTCATCGCCGCGCCCGCGCAGCTCGACTACGCAGGTCTGGTGGCGCCGCTGATCCTGGTGGGCGTCGGCATGGGCGGCATGACCGTGGCCTCGGCGATGGTGATGTCCGGTACGCCGGAGGAGAAGGCGGGCAACGCGGCCGCGCTCGAGGAGACCTCCTACGACCTGGGCAACGTGCTCGGCGTGGCCGTCCTCGGCAGTGTGGCCGCGATGCTCTACACCGCCGACGCCGACTTCGGCGCGATCCCGGGCATCGACGCCGCCACCGCGGGTGCGGCGGGGGAGTCGCTGGGCGCCGCCATGGCGATCGCGCAGGAGGCCGGGCTGCCCGCGCTGGCCGAGCACGCGATGACGGGCTTCACCGCGTCGCTGCAGACCACAGGCCTGGTCGGCGGCGTGATCCTGTTCGCCGTCGCCGTGGGCGTCTACGCCCTGACCCCGAAGGACACGGACATCACGGTGCAGGCGCACTGATCGGACTCGTCCGGGGCCGCGCCGATCCTCGGTGCATTTCTGCGGCGGCTCCTCGGCGTGTCGTCGACGACACGCACCGAAGATCTGTGGGCGCGATCAGCTCGCGCGGAGGCCGTTGAGGAAGGGGCAGCCCAGCAGGATGCGGATGCCGCGCTGCAGGGCGGCCATGTCGTGGGCGGGCTGCGCGAAGTTCAGGCGCACGTCCACATCGGAGAGCTCGTGGTGCTCGGCGCGCAGGCGGATGCCGAAGCGGTCGATGCCGAGCAGCCGGATGCGGTGGTTGCGGAGCTTGCCGGGCAGCCGGCGTGCGAGCTGCCCGACCATCTCCGGATGCCCGCTCTCCACGTGGGCGAGCCACGCGGTCTCGTAGCCGGCGAACGGATCGGGCTCGGCGGCCGCGAGCTCGTCGCCGGTGACCGACGACGCGCCGGCGGCGTCCGCGAGCACGGCGGTCTCGATCGGCATGGTCAGCAGGCGCGCGCCGTTGCCCACGTCGAGCAGCGCCTCGAGCGGGTTGTCCATGGCCACCCGGGCGGCGAGGGCCGCACCGTCGGCGACCTCGGACAGGCGGCCGGAGAGCCAGACCAGCGAGCGGGTGCGCTCGCGCAGGGGGAGCGGCGAGATGTCGTTGATCTCCACCATGGCGCGGACGCCTTCGAGCCAGGGAGCGTCGTCGGCGACGGCCACCACCAGGCGATCGCCCAGCACGTGGTGCAGAGCGACGGTGATCGGCTCGTAGCCGTCGGCCGCGAGGACCGCGGCATGGGGGACGGCCGCGATGCTGCGGACGCGCTCGGCCGGTGTCGGCTCGGCGATGGTCGGGGCGCTCATGACGACTCCTCTCGCTCGGTGATGTCGATCATGAAGGTAACCCTAGCCTAATGCTCCGAGCAACCCGGGGCAAGAGTTAGGGTCAACGTGATGGCGATCGAACTGGAGTTGCTCGCGCCCCCGCGCGAGCCGATGTCCCTGGTCGACGGGCTGGCCGTGGCGGCACCGTCGGGCCGGATGAGCTGCACCTACGCGCCCGGCGACCCCACGGCGCTGGCGGAGTTCCTCGTGCACGGCGTGCACGACGAGGGCCCGGGGTTCGAGATCGTGGTGGCCGACGCGGACGAGGCCGTCGCGGTGCTCTGCGCGACGGTGGCGGCGCTGACCGGCGACGATATCCCCGCGGCGCTCGCCGCGCCCGACGAGGCGCGCCTGGCCGCGCTCAACCCGATGGCGCAGGACGCGGTGCGGGAGCGGTTGCGGCACCTCGTCGCGCCGGATCCGCAGGCGATCACCGACCGGCTGCACGCCCTCGGGCTGAAGTAGCTCAGGGGAGTTCGCCGACGGGCGCCGACCAGGCGTCGCCGCACGGCGCCGTCGTTCGGACCGCGGCACCGCGCTGGAACCACGTGGTGAGGACGTCGCCGTCGATGGTGCGGGTGTCGTCCAGCTGGAACCACAGCGCGGTGGCCGCCGCGGCCGACTCCAGTTCGGCCACGCTGATTCCGTGGTCGACCAGCATGCCCAGCGTGGCGCCGGTGAGGCACGCCTCCTGGGCGGACTCGCGTCGCAAGTACTCCGTGCCGAGCGGGCTCGTCGGCCCCCCGACGCTCGCGACGAGCGCGCGCAGGTCCGCGCGCTGCCCGGAATCGGTCGCGACCCGGGTGACCGCGATGCGCGCGAGCCATTCGATCCCCGACCCCGATTGATTGCCGGCGCTGCGCACCATCGACGGGTAGTTGCTCGCCGATCCGCGCAGGCAGACCCAGAATCCGGGGGTCCGTTCGGTCGTGGGGCACCCGGTCGACGCCGGCGGGTGGTCGTCGGGTGTGTCGAACAGTGTCACGCGCGGGAGAGTGCTGCCCCAGACCGCGCCGAAGCAGAGGTTGGCGGCGTCGGCGAAGGCCTGCATCGCGTCGAAGTCGGTCGACCAGGTGGGCAGGGTGCACGCGGTCGGCGTCGCGAGCGTCTTCGTCAGGATCCGGTTGCGGTGCACCTGGGTCACGCTGGGCTGGGTGGTGGTCCGGGCCGGGAGCGCGAGGCTGGTTCGGGTCGAGGCGGCCGCGGAGTTCTGCACCGTCCGGGAGATCACCATCGTCCCGATGACGGCGAAGCCGACGACGAGCAGCACGACGGAGATCGTCGCGATCACGATGAGGGCGATCCGGCCGCGGGACGACCGACGGGCGGGCCGGACGGAGCCGCCGCCCGTCGGGTACGGCACGTACCGGTGATCGGGCTCCCGGTGGTGAGGTCCGGTCATCGTCGGCCTAGGAGACCTGGTCGACGGGGACGGTCCACGCGGTCCGGCAGACCTCCTGCGTCGGGGACAGGCTGCCGCGGTCGAACCACTGCTGCGCGGTGTCGGCCTGGATGCGCGGGCCGTCCTCGCCTTCGCCGAGCAGCGTCCAGACTCGCGCCTGCGCCGACGCCTGCGCGACATCGGCCCGGGTGATCCCGTGGTCCACCAGGCGCTGGATCGTGGCGCCGGACAGGCACAGGCTCTGCGCCTTGTCGCGCTTGCGGTACTCGATGCCGAGGGGGCTGGCACCGTCGACGGACCGGATCAGCGCGCCGATGTCTGCGGCGACGCCCGCACGGTTCTCGGCCCGGCCGGCGACCGCCAGGGCGAGCCACTGCAGCAGGCGCGGCGCCTGGTTCCCCGCGGCCTCGATCGCCCCGTTCACGTTCAGGTAGATGGCGTCGTTGCAGTTCCCGACGGTGGCCACGGGCACGCCGGCGAAGCAGCCGGTCCCGGGCGGGACGTCGTCGGGGGAGCTGAACGGGCGCACGGTCCCGGCGCGCAGGCTCCACACCGCCTCCAGGCAGACGGTGCCGGCGCGTGCGAAGGCCTCCACGGACTCGGGGGTGGTGGCGAGCGGCGGGAGCGCGCACCCGGGCGGCGAGGCCAGTGCCGTGGTGAAGACGCTGCTCCCGGTCACCTGCCCGACGCTGGGCGTGGGCGGGGGCGCTGCGGAGTCGCCGATCGGGGACGGGAATCCTGCTCCGCCGGGCTTGGACACCGCCGCCCACCCCACGGCCCCGGCGACGAGGACGATCGCGACGACGAGAGTGATCCAGCCGGCGCGACCGAGGCGGCGCCGGCGCTTCACCTCGCCGGTGCCGTACAGGCCGCCCTGGGTGTACGGGCTGCCGGTGGGCAGGCGGTTCGACCGCCACGGGCTCGGTCCCGTCGGTGCCGGCCCGGAGCTGATCCGGTCCAGCGGATTCTCGTCGTACGCCATCCCCGTCCCCCATTTCTGCAAAGATCAGGATGACTGTACTAAATCCATGCGGCGGCGCAGGATGACGACGGCCCGCTAGGCTCGGGGGCGTGACGCGCATCGCCTACTTCGGCCCCGAGGGGACGTTCACCGAGATGGCGCTGCTGCAGTGCCAGGATCTCGCCGCGCGCGGCGCCATGACGGTGCCCGGGTTCGACCTCGTCGACGCCGAGAGGATCAGCGCCCCGAGCCAGGTGGTCGCCCTCGAGATGGTCGCCGACGGTGCCGCCGACCTCGCGTGCGTGCCCATCGAATCCTCGGTCGAAGGTCCGGTGACCCCGACGCTGGACACGCTGGGATTCGGTGCGCCGCTGCAGATCTTCGCCGAGACGGACCTCGCCGTCGCGTTCTCGATCGCCTCGCGTCTGCCGCTCGATCAGGTGCGGACCATCGGCGCGTACCCGGTGGCGGCCGCGCAGGTGCGCGCGTGGCTCGCCGCGAACATGCCGCAGGCGCAGGTGGTTCCGGCCGCATCCAACGCCGCCGCCGCCCTCGACGTGGCGGAGGATCGCGTCGAGGCCGGCGTCACCACGGCCCTGGCCGCGCAGATGTACGCGGTCCCGGAGGCCGCCACCGGCGTCGCGGACGTCGCGGACGCCCGGACTCGATTCGTGCTGTGCGGCAAGCCGGGTCCGGCGCCGGAGCGCACCGGCAGCGACTGCACCGCGGTGGTTCTCGACGTGCCCAGTCGGCCCGGTTCGCTCGCGCTGGCGATGGCCGAATTCGCGCTGCGCGGAGTCGATCTCACCCGCATCGAGTCGCGCCCGAAGCGAACGGTGTTCGGCAGCTACGTCTTCCACTTCGACTGCGTCGGCCACATTGACGATCCGGCGGTGGGGGAGGCCCTGCGCGCGCTGCACCGGGTCTGCGACGACCTGCGCTTCCTCGGCTCCTGGCCCCGGCCGGGCGGCCCAGGAACGGCCCCCGTCGACCCGGGTGACTCCGAGTCCTGGTTCGACGGCCTGCGCAGGGGCGAGCGATGACGGGGCTGCTGCACCTGGTCCGGCACGGCCAGACCACGGCGAACGTCGCGAAGATCCTCGACACGCGGCCGCCCGGCGCCCCGCTCACGCCCGAAGGGGTCGAGCAGGCCCGGCGGTTCGGCACCGAGCGCCCCGGCGCCGCTCCCGCCGTGCTGCTCAGCTCGGTCGCGCGCCGCGCGCAGCAGACCGCGGGCCACATCGCCGAGGCCTGGGGCGTCCCGACCGCCGTGATCGACGGGGTGCACGAGGTGCAGGCCGGCGACCTCGAGGGGTTCAACGACGAAGACTCCATCAAGGTCTTCCAGGACGTCGTGCGCCGCTGGTACGACGGTGAGCCGACCGCCGCGATGCCCGGCGGCGAGAGCGCCGAGGACCTGCTCGCGCGGTACCTGCCCACCGTCGAGAACATCCGCACCGAGCACCTGCCGCACGGCGACGCCTACCTGGTCAGCCACGGGGCGGCAATCCGGCTCGTCGGCTTCCACCTGTCCGGGGTCGACGGTGCCTACGCCCACAGGCACCACCTGCCGAACACCGGCGAGATCGTGCTCCGCCCCGTCGAGGCCGGATGGGAGCTCGTGAGCTGGGCCGACGCCCCGTCGCACCTGGACCCGATGGGCTGATCCTCAGCTGAAGGCGGCCTCGATCGCGATCGACGCGGCGGCGGCGAAACTCCTCTCCCGCTCGTCGGACGGCATGGCCTCCTCGCGGAAGAGGTGATCGCTCACCGTGAGCACGGTCAGGGCCTCGCGCCCCTCCGCGGCGGCGACGGCGTAGAGGGCGGCGGTCTCCATGTCCACGCCGAGCACGCCGTGATCGCGCAGCCCCTCGTGCAGGCCCGGCCGGGCCAGGTAGAAGTGGTCCGACGAGAACACGGTGCCCACGCGCACCGGAGTCCCGGCCCGCTCGGCGGCGTCCACCGCGGCCCGCAGCAGCGGGTACGAGGCGGCTGGGGCGAACCGCAGGCCCGGGACGCGGGGATCGTTGATCGCCGAATCCGTATGCGCCGCAGTCGCGATGATCACGTCGCCGAGCCCCATGTCGTCGGGGAAACCGCCCGTCGTGCCGACCCGGATGATCCGCTGCACGCCGTACTCGCGGAACAGCTCGGTCGCGTAGATCGTCATGGTGGGCAGACCCATGCCCGAGCCCATCACCGAGATCGGCCGTCCGCCGACGGTGCCGGTGTACGCCTCCATGCCCCGCACCTCGTTGACCAGCCGGGCGTCGTCGAACAGCGTCTCGGCGATCCGGCGGGCGCGGCGCGGGTCGCCCGGCATGAGGACGGCGGGCGCGTAATCGCCCGGGGCGGCGGAGTTGTGCGGGGTCGGCATGGCGTCCTCTCGGTGCGGGGGTGGGAGCGGCTCGGCCGGAGTCAGGCCAAGCCCAGGTCGTGGAGTCGGTGGCGGCGATTCCGGAGGGTGGCACCCGGCCGGTCAGGCCCAGCCCAGGTCGTGGAGTCGGTGGTCGTCTATTCCGAAATGATGGCCGATCTCGTGCAGCACCGTCACGCGGATCTCGTGCCGCAGCTGCTCCTCGGTGTCGCAGACGTCCATCAGCGCCTCGCGGTAGATGGTGATGGTGTCCGGGAGGGTGCCCACGTAGTTCCAGTCCCGCTCCGTGAGCGAGATGCCCTCGTACAGGCCGAGCAGCGTCGGCTCCTCCTCGTTGCGGTCACGGACCAGCACGACCACGTTGTCCATGGCCTTGGCGAGCTCGGGCGGGACGTCGTCGAGGGCGTCCGACACCCACTCCTGGAAGGCGCGGCGGGAGACGTGCACGGCTACCGGCCGGGGGCGGGCGTCGAGGCGGGCGCGGCGCCGGGGAAGGTGGGCATGACGGGCTTCTTGCCGTCGATGAGAAGGTCGGGGGACTTCGCCGACCCCGTGATCGGGGTGAAGGTCCGCCCGTCCTTCGACGAGGCCAGGAAGCAGATCACCGACCGCGAGCCGGCGGTCCACGACGGCTGCGAGAGCTTGTTCCACGCCAGCTGCAGGCCCGACTTCCGCAACCCGTCCTGCGAGCCGAACCACCCGGTCGTCCGCGACGGGCAGATCCTGCTCAGGTAGTCCTCCTGCTGCCGCTCGGTGGGCCACGACGCGTCGGGGAAGGCCTGGCGCATGTCGATCACCGCGGTCACCTCGATGCCGTGCGGCTGCGCGCACCCGACCGGACCGGAGAACTGGCCGCGGTCGTCCAGGCCGATGCAGGTGCCGGGCGGCCAGGTCAGCGACTTGTCCTGGTTGACGACCTTGCCCCGCACCTCCGTGGGCTGGCCGGCACCGTCGGAGACCTGGATGCCGCAGCGCATCGTCCGGTCGCCCGACTCCCAGGCCTTCTCCCCGGGCGCGAGCAGCGCCATCTGGAACCGGCCCTTCGGATCGAGACGGGTGCCGAGGTACTCGGTGACCACGGGCGGGCACAGCTGGTCGCGCTGCGCGGCGATCACCGACTGCGTCGGATAGGGAGCGTTCTCGGGCAGCGTGCGCGCGGGCTCGCCCGCGACCTCGAACTTGTGCGGCTGAAGGCAATCGACGGGGGCCATGACAGCAGGATCCTTGTCCCAGGTCAGGCAGGTGCCGGGCTTGGACCGGGCGAGCGTGGTGCCCGCGGCCGCGAGCCGCGGCGCCTTCTCCTCGTTCTTCGGTTCGAACGCGCCCGTGAAGTACAGGCCCGCGCCGATCGCGAGCGCACCCACGATCACCGCGGCCAGCACGGCGCGCACGGGCAGCGCGCCGGCGCGGCTGGTCTTCTCGGCGGGCGTGGACTGGGTATCGGTGTCGTCGGCCATCGCCTTCCATCATGCCCGGTCCGGGCCGGGACGGGTGTGTGGTGTCGGGTTGGGGCCGCCCGACGGTGCCGTAATAGGCTGGTCCGGTGATCGACGTCAAGCTGGTACGCGAGAACCCCGACCGTGTGCGCGCCTCGCAGCGCGCCCGTGGAGAGGACCCGTCGCTGGTCGACGCCCTGCTGTCCGCGGACGCGGACCGTCGGGCGGCGGTGCTGGCGGCCGACACCCTGCGGGCCGAGCACAAGGCCTCGTCGAAGTCGATCGGCAAGGCGGCCCCCGAGGACCGCAAGGCCCTCGTCGCCGCCGCGGGCGAGCTGGCCGGGAAGGTCAAGGAGGCCGAGGCCGCGCAGGCGCGCGCCGACGAGGCCTTCGACGAGGTCGCGCGCAAGATCGGCAACGTCATCATCGACGGGGTGCCCGCCGGCGGCGAGGACGACTTCGAGGTGCTCGAGCACGTGGGCGAGATCCCCGAGATCGAGGACCCGAAGGACCACCTGGAGCTCGCCGAGGGCCTGGGCCTGCTCGACATGGAGCGCGGCGCCAAGGTCTCGGGTTCGCGCTTCTACTTCATGAAGGGCCACGGCGCGCTGTTCCAGATGGCGCTGCTGCAGCTCGCCGTGCAGAAGGCCGTGGCGAACGGCTTCACGCTGATGGTGCCGCCCGTGCTGGTCAAGCCGGAGGTGATGGCCGGCACCGGCTTCCTCGGCGCGCACGCCGACGAGATCTACCGCCTCGAGGCCGACGACCTGTACCTGGTCGGCACGTCGGAGGTGCCGCTGGCCGGCTACCACATGGACGAGATCCTCGACCTGTCCGACGGCCCCGTGCGCTACGCCGCGCAGTCGAGCTGCTTTAGGCGCGAGGCCGGCTCGTACGGCAAGGACACCCGCGGCATCATCCGCGTGCACCAGTTCGACAAGATCGAGATGTTCGTCTACTGCAAGCCGGAGGACGCGGAGGCCGAGCACCAGCGCCTGCTGAACTGGGAGAAGGAGATGCTCGCGGCCGTCGAGGTGCCCTACCGGGTGATCGACGTGGCGGCGGGCGACCTGGGCTCGTCGGCGGCGCGCAAGTACGACAGCGAGGCCTGGGTGCCGTCGCAGGGCCGCTACCGCGAGCTCACGTCGACCTCGAACTGCACCACCTTCCAGGCGCGTCGCCTGGGCATCCGTTACCGCGACGAGGACGGCCGGCCGCAGATCGCCGCCACCCTCAACGGCACCCTCGCGACCACGCGCTGGCTCGTCGCGATCTGGGAGAACCACCAGCAGCCCGACGGTTCCGTCCGCGTCCCCGCGGCACTGCAGCCGTTCATCGGCACGGACGTCCTGCGCCCGTAGGGGTTCGTACGCGGAGATTTCGCACTGATCGGCGGTCCGAGGCCGAATTCGGCTTCGGACACGCGCTCGTTGCGAAATCGTCGGGTTAGAACCCGATGACGCGCCACCACTGTGCGCTGAGCCTCCTCGCGACGGAGCCGCTGCCCGTCGACGGCTCGCTGCCGTCGGGGCGGTACTCGAGGTGGCTGGCTCCGGTCGTGGTGTCGGTGGGAGGGATCGCGAAGCGGACAGCCCCGCCCGCCTTAGCCGTCCGAAGCACCCGCAGCGTGCCGACGCGACGGTCGCCGTCGTCGCTGAACTCGATCCGCGGATCCGCGAGAACCTGCCGGGCGGCGGCGGTGAGTCGCGGTTCGTCGTAGATCCATTGGATACGTCGCGGAGTGTCGGTGAAGGCGAGTGCGAGGGCGAGTACGCCGATGAGCGGGATCGACAGCAGGCGCCACGAGAAGGTCCTCGTCCGGCGGAACCAAACGACCAGGTACGACACCCACAGCCCGAACAGGATCACACCGGACATCCATGGCCATGTGGTGTCGAACTCGTCGACCCCGAGCATCGTGCCGCGCAGCAAGAAGACTGAGTTCACCAGGACGAGCAGGGGGAGGACCCAACTGATCGCGACGAGGTCGCGACGGACGGCGATCATTTACCAATGTTAAGCGATGAAGCGCTGGTGAGGATCAGAGTTCGATGGTCTCGGCGAGCTTGGTGAGGCGGAAGCGGGCGAGCGCCAGGTTGGCGCGCGAGCGGTCCAGCACCAGGTAGAGGAACAGGTCGTCGGTGCCCTGGTTGATCGGGCGGACGATCTGGTACTGCGTGCCGAGGGTGATGAGGATGTCCTCGATGTGATCGTCGAGATCCAGATCGCCGAGCGTGCGGCCCATCGCCTGCACCAGCGCGGAGTTGCCCGCCGCCGCGACCTCGAGGTTGAACTCGGCGGGGTCGCCCGCGGTCGCGAGCGCCATGCCGCTCTGCGCATCCACGAGCGCCACACCCAGCGCGCCGTCGATGTTCATGGCCTCGGTCAGGGACTCGTTGAATTCCGTCATGTCACCGGGTTCCTTCGCTTCGTGCGGGGCCTGCAGGTGCTGGATGCTCTCCAGCGTCTCGGCATCGACGTAGGTCTCGTCGATCTGCGTGTACGGGAACGGATCGATCGCCAGCGGCTCCGCGAAGCGCGGCGGCGCCTGCTCCGTCGCGGGGGCGTCCTCGGCGGCGGAATCCACCTCCTCCGCGCCCGGATCGACCGTGCCATCGGAATCCGCATCGGCGGCACCGGGCGCGGCAACGGTCGGTTCCGTCACGGCGTCGCCGGCGGCCTCGGGCCGATCGCCCGGCACGGCCTCGTGCTCGGCGAACTCCGCGTGGTGCATGTCGTCGGGCGCCTCGGCACCGGTCGCAGCAGCCGCGACGTCCGTTTCCGGGACCTCGTCGGCCGCACCGTCGGTGTCGTCCACCGCCGCATCGTCGGCGGCCGGGACGTCCTCCGCCGCGGGCTCGGGCGCCGCCTCCGCCGCGGGCTCAGGCGCGACGGGCTCGGGGGCGACGTGCACCTCCACGTCCACCACCTCGACGTCGATGTACGACTCGTCGGGCTCGTCGAGCGTCTCCGACTCGTGATGCGCCTCGAACGTCGCCTCGTAGGTCTCCCCGTCGGCGTGCGACGGTGTCGCGTCGGACCAGGCGCCCTCAGCACGCGGCTCGAAGCGGGGCGGCGCGAACTGGTCGAAGCCGCCGTCGAAGGACGTCGCGGACGCGCTCGGCGCCTGCGGGCCGGGGGAGGCGCTGTAGCCGTAGTCGCCGACCACTCCGGCCTCGAACGTGTCCGACGCGGGCTGCACGCCCTGGAAGGTCTCGGAGGTGAGCGGGTCCGTCAGCGGGTCCGGCTTGCTCCGCGGCGCCTCGGGTGCGGGCGCACCGGGCGGCGGGCCCGACGGTGCTCCGGGCGGCGTCGGCGCACCGCCCGCGGCACGCGCGGCCTTCGCGGCGACCTGCTCCTCCGGCGGCGGGATCACGCGGCGCGGCTGCGCGCCCTGCACCGGACGCGGGGGCGGACCGGCGGGCGGCGGCACCGTCGGACCACCCTGCGGCGGCGGACCGCCCGCGGCGGGCGCGGGGCGCGAGCCCATGCCGGTGTCGTGCACGCCGTAGTAGTCCTCGACGCGCTGCCGGTTGCTGGGACGCCGCGGCCCGCTCATGTCAGCTTCTTCGCACGCAGTTCGTGCCCGCTCGAGGTCAGGCAGCGGCCCGATTCCAGATCCCACTGCCAGCCGTGCAGGTTGCAGGTGAGCTTGCCGCCCTCGACCACGCCGAACTTCGACAGGTCCGCCTTGAGGTGCGGGCAGCGGCGCTGCACCTCCCAGCCGTCCAGCTCGGTCGAGGCGTTGTCGTCGTGCGCCTCGGAGAACCAGCCGTCGGCGTAGGCGATCCGCTCGTCGGTGAGGCACTTGAAGAAGGTGTAGAGGAACTCGTTGTAGCCGCCGATGCGCCACGTGGTGAACCGCGTCGACAGGAAGATCGTGTTCACCCAGTCCGGCTCGTCGTCGCGCAGCACGGTGCGCACCAGCTCGGCGGCGATGCGGAACCCGTACCGGTACTTGCCGTCTCCCTCCTCGGGAGCGCGGACGATGCGCTGCGGGAAGTCGAGCACGACAGTCTCGACGGCCCCCGTCGAATCCGCCATCTCCAGCCCGACCGGGTAGCCGATCCCATCGCTGATCAGCGCGGACGCCTGCATGATCGGCTCGAACTTGGCCTTGAGGGCGGGCAGCAGCGGCTCACCGTCGTTCGGCGCCCAGGACGCCTTCTCGGCCTCGAGGACCGGCGCCTGGCGCGCGGCGAAGGCGTCGAGGTAGGCGGTCTTGTTCTCGAAGATGTCCATCACCTCGGCCTCGGAGACCGGGTGCGTGAGGGACACGAGTTCCTCACCGCGGAACTCGCCGACGGTGCCGGGGATCATCAGCAGGCCCCCGTCGTTGCCGTTCTTGCGCATCTCCTCGAGGAAGGTGATCTGGTCCGGGAAGATGTTCGACGGGTCGCCGCCGATCGTCTCGCGGTCCGTGCGGCCCTCGTCGTTGAGGTAGCGCAGCTCGGGATCGAGGAACGCGGGCGGGCCCGCGGACGGCACGACCCAGGTGCCGGCGACCTGGTCGACGTAGCTGCGGGCGCGATCCATGCCGCGCTGGCGCTTCTGCTCGGCGAAGCGGCGCTTGGAGCCCTTGGGCATGTCGTAGACCATCGGGTACCAGATGGCGCCCGAGTACTGCAGCAGGTGCACGTCGACGCCGCCGAACTCGTCGAGCACCTCCATGTCCACGGGACGGGCGTCGTTCATGTTGAACAGCACCGTCTCGCCGTCGGAGACGACGAGGCCCGAGTCGCCGATGGGGCCGTCGGCGGGGGCGCGCAGCGCGATGATCATGATGTCGAGCTCGCCCTTGGGGCCGCTGACCGTGTGCTTGACCGAGTCCTGCGTCTCGAAGAACTTCGTGAAGCCCAGCTTCTCCAGTTCGCGCCGCAGGTCCGGCACGGGGTAGTCGGGCAGCAGGACGGTGGCGTCCTTGCTGACGTTCTCCGCGAGGTTGCGCGCATCGAAGTGGTCCCGGTGCAGGTGGGAGACGTAGAGGTAGTCGACGTCGCCCAGCGTCTTCCAGTCCAACTGCGTGTTGTCCGGGAAGGGGAACCACGACCCGAAGTACGCGGGGTTGACCCACGGATCGCACAGGATGGTGCCTGCGGCGGTGGAGACGTGGAAACCGGCGTGCCCGACGCTGGTGACCTGCACTGTGGAACCTTTCGCCTGTGTTCGTTACCGCTACAGCGTAATGGGCGCCCCGACCTCCGGCTGACACACCGCGGAGTCGGCCGCGCGGCTACGCTGACGGTGTGGAACCCGTCTACGGATCGATTCTCGAAGTTGCCCGCGGCATGTGGGCCTTCCAAGGCATCAAGTTCACCGAGGTGGACTTCCATAAGTTCCCCCGCACGGGCGGAGCTGTGGTGGCCATCAACCACACCGGCTACCTGGACTTCCCCTTCGCCGGGAAGCCCGCGTACGAGGCCGGTCGCCGCAAGGTGCGCTTCATGGCGAAGAAGGAGGTCTTCGACAACTCCAAGTCGGGGCCCATCATGCGCGCGCTGCGGCACATCCCCGTCGACCGCGAGGCCGGCGCCGAGGCGTACTCGGCCGCCGTCGACGCGCTGAAGGCCGGCGAGCTCGTCGGCGTCTACCCCGAGGCCACGCACAGCCGCAGCTTCGAGCTCAAGGGCTTCAAGTCCGGCGCCGCCCGCATGGCGATCGAGGCGAACGTGCCGATCGTGCCCGTCGTGGTGTGGGGCGCCCAGCAGATCTGGACCAAGGGGCTGCCCAAGAAGCTCGGCCGGAACAAGTTCCGCGTCGTCATCGGCGTGTGCGATCCGCTCGATCCCGTCGGGCCGCCGGAGGAGCTGACCGCGCGGCTCAAGGACGAGATGCAGACCATGCTGCTGCAGTTGCAGGACCTCTACGGCCCGCACCCGCAGGGCGAGCCCTGGGTGCCCGCGCGCCTGGGCGGGAGCGCGCCCACGCTGGAGGAGGCGGAGGCCATGGACGCCGCCGATCTCGACGAGCGTCGCCGCCAGCGGGAGGAACGTCAGGCCGACGGTGCCTGAGGCCCCCGATTCCGAGTTCGGCCCCGGCGCTCCCGTGTCCGGTGCGGCTGCGGACGGCACGGCGGTGGAGGCGCCCGGGCTCGAGGCCCTCGGCGCCGCGCCGATCCTGGTCGCGAGTGACGTCGACGGCACCCTCGTCGACGATCACGAGCGGCTGACGCTGCGCACCCACGTCGCCGTGAACGCGGTCCGCGACGCCGGCGGGCACTTCGTGCTCGCCACCGGTCGCCCGCCGCGAGCCGTCGACCCGATCGCCGAGCAGCTCGACTTCGCGCCGTTGGCCGTGTGCGCCAACGGCGCGGTGCTCTACGACACGAGCTCCGGCCGGGTGGTCTCGGCGGCGCTGATGTCGCCGGAGCTGCTCGAGACCGTCGCCGAGCTGGTCTACCGGCATCTCCCGGGCGCCGGGTTCGCGGCCGAGCGGGTCGCTCACGGTGAGCACGACACCGCGACCCCGCGCTTCGCCGCGTCCACCGGCTACCAGCACGCCTGGCTCGAACCGGACACCGTGACCGCCGCCGACGCCGAGGTGCTCGCGCATCCCGCCGTGAAGCTGCTCGTCCGGCAGCCGGGGATGACCTCCGACGAGATGCACGCCCGCATCGCCCCGCACCTGGACGGTCTCGCCGACGTCACCTACGCCACCAACAACGGGCTGATCGAGTTCCACGTCCCCGGCGTCACCAAGGCCACCGGCATCCGGCTCGCGATCGAGCACCTGGGGCTCGCCGGCGACGTCCGCACCGCCGCCTTCGGCGACATGCCCAACGACGCCGCGATGCTGCAGTGGGCGAGCATGGGCGTCGCCATGGGCAACGCCCACCCGGTGGCCCGCAGCGCCGCGAACGTGGTGACCGCGACCAATCTCGATGACGGTGTCGCGCGCGTGCTGGAGCGCTGGTTCTAGCCCGTTCGACGGTGCGTCGCCGGTCCGGGGTGCGCCGCGAGCCTCGCCGGTCAGGTCTGTGGAGGCCGGTAGTCGTTCGCGGAAGCCATGCGCGCCGCGCATGCCCTGTGTTTCCGCAGGCGGAAGGCCAGTTCCGATGATCTGGTGATGCGTGCGCCGCATAACCTCGATGCCGGTGTCTCTGTTGGTGTCCGCCGAGTCCGGCTGAATGCTCCGCAGTCGTTCGCGCGGGTGTTTCCGCCTCGCGAGGGGGTTGCACCCCGAGAGTCTGTGAAAACCTCCCGCGGGAGTGGGATGCCGCGCGGCGAGACGCGGCGCGGCGGGCGAGGTGCGGGGGCGACGTGCGGCGGTGGCGTGGCGACGACGGCCGCGCCCGGACCGGGGTATGCGTGCCGCGCATGGCCCGATCTCTCGAGTAGGCCTTCTACCTGCAGAAACGCAGGGTATGCGCGGCGCGCATACCTTCCGTGGAGCGACACGTCTCTCCGCAGAGGAGGGTGACCTCCCCCGAGCCTCCGCCGAGGAGACCGGGTCTGCGGCCCCACGGGCCTGTTCCGCGCGACGCGAGCCTGCCTGTGACTGATGTGACGAATGTTGCTTACGTGACGAGTGTTGCAGATGGTGTTAGTCTCGACCTCACGTTGAGCTTTGCCCTTCGGCAGGGCTCACCTGTCGAGCTAAGGAGAAGCCATGCCCGTGTGGATCGACGGCGGTCCTCGTCGCCGCCGCGGACGGCGCACCGTCGCGCTCGCGATGCTCCCGGCCCTGGCCGTGGGCGGCGCTGCGGCGCTGCTCAGCACCACGAACATCATCGGCGACCCCGCGCTCGCCGCCGGGAACGACGTGACCTTCACCGGTCAGGGCAACGGTCACGGCCGCGGCCTCGGCCAGTGGGGCGCCTTCGGCTACGCGAAGTCCGGCTGGAAGGCCGAGCAGATCGTCGCCCACTACTACGGCGGGTCCCAGCTGGCGCGCGCCGACGTGAAGCTGCCCGTCCGCGTGCAGCTCACCACGCAGAAGGCCGCGAACGTGCTGGCCCCGGCCGGCGCCAAGATCGGCGATCAGCCCGTCGCGCCGGGCCAGGCCGTGCGCCTCGAGGGCGGCAACGCCGTCATCACCACCGGCTGCAACGGCCCCGTCGTGAAGACGGTCCCGGCCGGCGAGGACGCGACGATCGACCCGCTCAACGGCGAGGCGAACCGGCCCGTCGGCGAGCTGCTGAAGTTCTGCGGCACCGACACCGCCTACCGCGGCGCGATCGCCGCGAAGGACGGCAAGGTCTTCAACGTCGTCAACATCGAGGACTACGTCCGCGGCGTGGTCCCCGTCGAGAGCAAGGTCGAGTGGGCCGACCAGGGCGGCTACGAGGCGCTGCGCGCGCAGGCCATCGCCGCCCGCTCCTACGCGCTGGCCGAGGGCGCCAAGCGCGGCGACCGCTACAACGACACCCAGGACTCGCAGGTCTACGGCGGCGCGGCCAAGGAGGACCCCCGCACCGACAAGGCCGTCGCCAGCACGGCGGGCCTGGTCATGGCGAAGAACGGCTACGCCGTCTCCACCGAGTTCTCCAGCTCCACCGGCGGTTTCACCGCGGGCGGCGACTTCACGGCGGTCAAGGACGACGGCGACGTGGTCTCCCCGTTCAAGAACTGGACCCAGAAGGTGCCCGCCGCGAAGATCTCCCAGGAGTTCGGGGTCGGCGCGCTGAAGTCGGTGCGCGTGGTCAAGACGCAGTCGGCGCAGGCCGGCCGTGTCGAGGCCGTCGAGATCGTCGGCGCGGACCGCACCGTGACCGTCAAGGGCGACGAGGTCCGCAAGAAGCTGGGCCTGCGCTCGGACTGGTTCACCATCGACGGCCAGAACCCGGCGTCGACCCCCGCCGCGCCCGGCGCCCCGAGCGCCCCCGGCGCGACCTCCGCATCGTCGAGCGCCGCGCCCGCGCCGGTCCCCGGACGGGTCGTGGACCAGCCGATCGTCGCGGCCCCCGTCGACCCGTTCAACCCGGTCCCGACCGCGCCGAACGCGGCCCAGTCCGCCCCGGTGGGCGCGACGACGGCCACCGCCTCGGCCCCCGCGGCCGGCGCCCCGGCTGCTCCCGCCGCCCCGGCTGCACCCGCCGCACCGGCCGCTCCCGCCGTCCCGACGGTGCCCGGCGCCGCTCCGGCCGTCGCCGCCGCCGGCTCGCCTGCGGCTCCCGCCGCGCCCGCGGCCCCGGCTGCTCCCGCCGCGCCCACCGCACCCGCGGCACCGGCGATCCCCGGCATCCCGGCGCCGCCGGCCCCGTCCGCGGCACCCGCCGCACAGGGCGTGACCGGCAAGGCGGCCGTCGAGGCGGCCTACGCCGCCGCGGGCGGCGAGAAGGGCACGCTCGGCCGCGTGATCGCCAACCCGATCGCGTTCCCGGACGGCTCGATGCTGCAGTCGTACCAGAACGGCACGATCTACTACACCAAGGCGAACGGTGCGCAGGTCGTCCCGTCGGGCGTCTCCGCGCCGGCCACGCTGCTCAACTGGGCGACGGCCTTCGCCGCCGGTGGTGCCCCGAGCCTGCCGCCGCTGCCGCTGCTCAACCTGATCCCGGGCTGGGGCGATGTGCTGGGCGTGAACCCGAACCCGGCCGACACGCCGACCGGTGTCCCCGCGGTGCCCGTCGCTCCGGGCGAGAGCACCGGCGCGGCACCGTCGGGCACCGACACGCCCGCGACGCCGGGCGCCCCGTCGGCGCCGGCGGACCCGTCCGCACCGTCCGCGCCTGCGGCTCCGGCGACCACGGCTCCCGCCGCCCCGGCGGCGCCCGCGGCCCCGGCGGGTTCGACCCCGCTCGCCGTCCCGACAGTGCCGAACGCTCCGGCTTAGTCACAGGCCAGGGCCGGGTGGCGTCATCCACGTCACCCGGCCGGTACCCTGAACGTCCGTGGCGACAGATTCCTCCCAGACCCAGCAGCCCTACGACCTCATCGTCGTCGGCTCCGGATTTTTCGGCCTGACCATCGCGGAACGGACCGCCGCGGAGCTCGGCAAACGGGTCCTGGTGATCGAGCGCCGGCACCATCTCGGCGGCAACGCCTACTCGGAGGCCGAGCCGGAGACCGGCATCGAGATCCACAAGTACGGCGCGCACCTGTTCCACACCTCCAACGAGCGGGTGTGGGAGTACGTCAACAAGTTCACCGACTTCACCGGCTACCAGCACCGCGTCTTCGCGATGCACAAGGGCCAGGCCTACCAGTTCCCGCTGGGCCTCGGCCTCGTCAGCCAGTTCTTCGGCCGCTACTTCACGCCCGACGAGGCGAAGGCGCTGATCCAGGAGCAGGCCGCGGAGTTCGACTCGAAGGACGCGCAGAACTTCGAGGAGAAGGCGATCTCGCTGATCGGCCGCCCCCTCTACGAGGCCTTCATCAAGCACTACACGGCCAAGCAGTGGGAGACCGACCCGAAGAACCTGCCTGCGGGCAACATCACGCGCCTGCCCGTGCGCTACAACTTCGACAACAGGTACTTCAACGACACCTACGAGGGCCTGCCCGTCGACGGCTACACCGCGTGGCTCGAGAACATGGCCGCCTCGGATCTCATCGACGTGCGTCTCGACACCGATTGGTTCGACGTCCGCGACGAGATCGTCGCCGCCGCCCCGGACGCCCCGGTGGTCTACACCGGCCCGCTGGATCGCTACTTCGACTACTCCGCCGGCCGCCTCGGCTGGCGCACCCTCGACTTCGAGACCGAAGTGCTGCCCACCGGCGACTTCCAGGGCACGCCCGTCATGAACTACAACGACGCCGACGTGCAGTACACGCGCATCCACGAGTTCCGGCACTTCCACCCGGAGCGCAAGGAGTACCCGACCGACAAGACGGTCATCATGCGCGAGTACGGCCGCTTCGCCAAGGACGACGACGAGCCCTACTACCCGATCAACACCCCGTCGGACCGCGAGATGCTCGCCGCCTACCGCGACCTGGCCAAGACCGAGGCCGCGGAGCGGAAGGTCCTGTTCGGCGGCCGGCTCGGCACCTACCAGTACCTGGACATGCACATGGCCATCGCCAGCGCGCTGTCGATGTTCGACAACACCCTGCGCCCGCATCTGGAAACCGGTGCCGCGCTCACCGAGGAGACCGCCAAGTGACCGATCAGGCCCGGACCCTGCTGCAGCGCGTCATCCTGCCGCGCCCGGGCGAGCCGCTCGACGTGCGCTCGCTCTACATCGAGGAGGCCGAGACCAACTCGCGCCGCTCGCACGCGCCCACCCGGACCTCGCTGAACATCGCCGGCGAGTCCGAGGTCAGCTTCGCCACCTACTTCAACGCCTTCCCGGCGTCGTACTGGCGCCGCTGGACCGTCCTGCAGGACGTGGTGCTCAAGATCGAGGTCAAGGGCACCGCCCGCGTCGACCTCTACCGCTCCAAGGTCGACGGTGCCCGCATCGCCCTCGGCGGCGGGCTGGTGGAGACCGACGCCACCGGCTACGGCGTCGCCGAGTTCGCCACCGACCTCGGCCCGTTCGAGGACGGCGGCTGGATCTGGTTCGACGTGACCGCAGACAGCGACACCGAGATCATCTCCGCCGGCTGGTACGCCACGGTCGGCGAGGAGGGCCTGCCGGCCAAGCGCGTCACCGTCGGCATCCCCACCTTCAACCGGCCCGACGACGCCGTCGCCGCGATCGCCGCGCTGACCAGCGATCCGCTGGTCGACGAGGTGATCGACGCGGTGCTCATGCCCGACCAGGGCAACAAGAAGGTCATCGACCACCCCGACTACGCGGACGCGATCGCCCCGCTCGGCGACCGCTACCAGCGCTTCGAGCAGGGCAACCTCGGCGGCTCCGGCGGCTATGGCCGCATCATGTACGAGGCGCTGCGCCTGACCGACAGCCCGTACGTGCTCTACATGGACGACGACATCGCGATCGAGCCCGACTCGATCCTGCGCGCGCTGCAGTTCGCCCGGTTCGCCAAGACCCCGATGCTGGTCGGCGGGCAGATGCTCAACCTGCAGGACCGCAGCCACCTGCACTGCATGGGCGAGGTCATCGACCGCAACAAGTTCATGTGGACCGCGGCGCCGTTCGTCGAGTACGACCACGACTTCGCGGAGTACCCGCTCTCCGACAAGGAGAACAGCAAGAACCTGCACCGGCGCATCGACGTCGACGGCAACGGCTGGTGGATGTGCCTGATCCCGCGCGTCGCCGCGGAGGAGATCGGCCTGCCGATGCCGCTGTTCATCAAGTGGGACGACTGGGACTACGGCCTGCGCGCCGCCCGCGCCGGCTACCCGACGGCGACGGTGCCCGGCATCGCGATCTGGCACATGGCCTGGTCCGACAAGGACGATGCCATCGACTGGCAGGCGTACTTCCACCTGCGCAACCGCCTCGTCGTGGCCGCGATCCACCACGAGGGCAGCACCCGCGGCATCATGACCAGCTCCATCAAGGCGCTCATGAAGCACCTGCTGTGCCTCGAGTACTCGACGGTCGCGATCCAGATCGAGGCCATGCGCGACTTCCTGCGCGGCCCCGAGGCGCTCTACGAGCTGCTGCCGACGGCGCTGCCCAAGATCGCGGCGATGCGCAAGGAGTACCCGGACGCCGTCGTGCTGCCCAGCGCCACCGAGCTGCCGCGGACCTCCGGCCAGGCCACGGCCTACGGCACCAAGATCCCGCTGAACCCGCTCACCAAGGTCAGCACGCTGGCGAAGGCGGTGCGCAACAACCTGCGCCCCGCCGACCCGCACAACCACGAGGTTCCGCAGGCCAACTACCCGCCGCTCGAGGCGCGCTGGTTCAGCCTGGGCCGGGTGGACGGGGTCACCGTCACCACCGCCGACGGCCGCGGCGTGGTCTACCGCCAGCGCGACCGGGAGAAGATGTTCGCGCTCATGCGCGAGAGCCTGGCCGTCCACCGCGAGGTCGATCGCCGGTTCGCCGAGATGCAGCAGCGCTACCGCGCCGCGTACACCGACCTGACCAGCCGCGAGGCCTGGTCGAAGATCTTCGAACCGGAGGACAGCAAGTGAGCCGCAACGCCCCCGAGCAGGCGCTCAGCCCCGAGGAGATGATCCTCGTCGGCGTGCAGGCGCAGCTGGCCGGCCGTCCCGGCGTGCTGCCCGCGGCCCGCGGCCTGAGCCACTTCGGCGAGCACTCGCTCGGCTGGCTCGGCCTGGCTGCGCTCGGTGCGCTGGTGCAGCCGAAGCGCCGGCGGCAGTACGTCACCGCGGGCGTCGGTGCGTTCGTCGCGCACGCCGCGTCCGTCGTGATCAAGCGGATCGTGCGCCGCAAGCGCCCGGACCACCCGTACATCACGGTCGGCGTCGGCACCCCGAGCAAGCTCAGCTTCCCGTCCTCGCACGCCACCAGCTCGACGGCCGGCGCGATCCTGCTGGGCCGCGCGTCCGGCGTCCCCGGCGGCGCCGTGCTGGCGCCCGCCGCGGTGGTGCCGCCGATGCTCACCTCCCGCATGGTGCTGGGCGTGCACTACCCGTCGGACGTGGCCGCCGGCGCCGCCATCGGTGCGGCGACCGCGCTGGCCGCGATCGAGGGTGAGAGACTATGGGCTGACCGGGCGGCGCGCTGCGCCTCGAAGAACCAGAGCAAGGGATCGAACAGCTGATGAGCGAGGAGCCGATCGAGCACGGCGAGCCGAAGGCACCGTCGAACCTCGCGACCGGACTGATCAAGGCGATCCGGCCCCGGCAGTGGGTCAAGAACGTCCTCGTCGTGGTGGCCCCGCTGGCCGCCGGGCGCGACCAGCTCGAGTACGTCAACTTCGCCAACGTGGGCCTGGCGTTCATCGCGTTCTGTCTGGCCGCCTCGTCGATCTACCTGATCAACGACGCCCTCGACGTCGAGGCCGATCGCGCGCACCCGACCAAGCGCTACCGCCCCATCGCGGCCGGTGTGGTCCCGGTGAACCTGGCCTACGTGCTCTCGTTCCTGTTCGGGGCGGGGGCCATCGCGGTCTCGCTGCTCGCCAACAAGGAACTGGCGATCGTCATCGCGGCGTACATCGTCATCCAGCTCGGCTACTGCTTCGGCCTCAAGCACCAGGCCGTGATCGACATCTGCATCGTCAGCTCCGGCTTCCTGCTGCGCGCCGTCGCCGGTGGGGTAGCCGCCGAGCTGCCCAAGGGCCTGTCCCAGTGGTTCCTGCTGGTGATGGCCTTCGGCTCGCTGTTCATGGCCGCGGGCAAGCGCTACGCGGAGCTGCAGCTCGCCGAGCGCACCGGCGCCAAGATCCGCAAGTCGCTGGAGTACTACACCACCACCTACCTGCGCTTCGTCTGGACGCTGGCGGCCACGGCCGTGGTGCTCTGCTACGGCCTGTGGGCGTTCGACAAGACGACGCACCCGGACAACATCTGGTACGCCCTGTCGATGGTGCCCTTCACCATCGCGATCCTGCGTTACGCGGTCGACGTCGACGGCGGCGAGGCGGGCGAGCCCGAGGAGATCGCCCTGGGTGATCGCGTGCTGCAGGTGCTCGCGATCGCGTGGATTGGAACCGTCGTTGCCGCGGTCTACTTCGCCTGACGTCCAGGCCCCCGCCGAGAGCGGCACCGGGGCCCCGTCGACCTCTCTCACCGCACCCCGAGTCAGCTTCTGGCTCGGGGTGGCGGCGTGCGCGGTCCTGTTCGGCTACGGCGCCTGGCAGCGCCGGTGGATCGCCGACGACGGCCTCATCGTGCTGCGGACGGTGCGGAACCTGCTCGCCGGGAACGGCCCCGTCTTCAACGCGGGGGAGCGGGTCGAGGTCAACACCTCCGCCGCGTGGACCTACCTCATCTGGTTCTTCTCCTGGATCAGCGGCGTGCAGACCGAGTACGTCGTGCTCACCGTCGCGCTGGTGCTCTCCGTCGCCGCGATCCCCCTCGCCATGCTCGGCACGTCGCGCCTGTACCGCGGTGGCCCCGGCTGGGCGCGGCTGCGCGGCTCCGGCCTGCTGCTCCTGCCCGCCGGCGGCCTCGTCTACATGGCGCTGCCCCCGGCCCGCGACTTCGCCACCTCGGGCCTCGAGGTCTCGCTCACCATCTTCTGGGTGGCGCTGCTGTGGTGGCTCGCGATCTCCTGGTCGCAGGCCGACCGCGATCCCGCCGCGGGCCGCGAGCGCACCCGCTACTGGGTCCTCACCTGCGGCACCGCCTTCGTCGCCGGCCTGTCCTGGCTCGTGCGGCCCGAGATGGCGGTCGTCGGCGGCCTCGTGCTCGTCGTCATGTTCCTCGCGCCCGTCGGCCTGAAGCTGCGGCTCGCGCTGACCGCCGCCGCGGGCCTGCTGCCCGTCGGGTACCAGATCTTCCGGATGGGCTACTACGGCCTGCCCGTGCCGAACACGGCCGTCGCCAAGGACGCCAGCGGCTCCAAGTGGGGCCAGGGCTTCACCTACCTGATGAACCTGGTCGAGCCGTACTCGCTGTGGCTTCCGCTGCTGGCCCTGGCGATCGTGATGCCGCTGATCCTGCTGCCCGCGCGGGGCGCCCGCACCCCGCTCACCGGCCGCTTCCGGCTGCCGCGCGGCGGCGCCCGGGGCCTGCGCGATCAGCTGCAGCGGCCCGCGGTGATCGTGGCCGTGATGTTCCTCGGCGGCGTCATCGAGACGCTGTACTGGCTGCGCCAGGGTGGCGACTTCATGTCGGGCCGCGTGCTGCTCGCGCCGCTGTTCCTGCTGCTGCTGCCCGTGATGGTGATCCCGCTGCGGATCCCGTCGCGCCGCCCCGAGGATTCGACGGTCCGCGGCATCGCCCGGCTCGCCACCGGCACCGCCGGCGCCGCGGTCGCCGCCGTGCTGTGGGTGCTGGTCCTCGGCTGGGCCCTGCACGCCACGACGTTCCGCGGCCAGCCCGACGGGACCGCGATCGGGACCACGGGCATCGTCGACGAGCGGGCCTTCTACTCGCTGCAGACGGGCCACGCGCACCCGCTCACCGCGGACGACTACCTCGACTACCCGCGCATGCGGTCGCTGCAGGAGATCCTGCGCGACACCCCGCGCGGCGGCGTCTACCTGCCGTCCTTCGACTACGACTGGTGGTTCATCGATCCGCTGCCCTACCCGCGGCCCGACGACGTGCCGCTGCGGCAGACGGTCTTCTTCACCAACCTCGGCATGACCGGCATGAACCTGCCGCTCGACGTGCGCGTGTGGGATCAGATCGGCCTCGCCTGGCCGATGGCCTCGCACACCGCGCGGCTCGAGGACGGCCGCATCGGGCACGACAAGGAGATGTTCCCGGACTGGGCCGTCGCCGAGGCGAAGGCGTACCCGAAGCGCCCCGCACTGCCGCCGTTCATCGACCCGGACTGGGTGAACCAGTCGCGGGCGGCGTTGACCTGCCCGCAGATCCAGCAGCTGCAGGACTCGTACTCCGCGCCGCTCACCTTCGATCTGTTCAAGCGCAACGTCAAGCTCTCGCTCGCGAACATGCAGCTGCGCATCGACCGGGTGCCCGAGTACACGCTGCGGATGTGCCGCCTGGACGTGCCGCCGCCGCTCACCGACGAGCAGAAGTCGATGCCGAAGCCCTGATGGACGTCACCGGGACGCTGCGGGAGATCGCCGATTGCTCGGTGCTCACCGACGCGGACGCGGTCGCCGGGTACGTCGTCGACTGGACCGGCCGGTGGCGCGGCGGACCCGCGATCGTCGTTCGCCCGCGGACCGTCGACGCCGTTTCCGCGGTCCTGCGCACCTGCGCCGCCGCCGGCGTCCCGGTGGTGCCGCAGGGCGGCAACACCGGCCTCGTCGCCGGCGCGGTGCCGCCCGCCGGATCGGTGGTGCTGTCCCTGCGCGGTCTCGACGCGATCGGGGAGATCGCCGACGGTGCCGTGACCGCCGGCGCCGGCGTCACCCTCGGGCAGCTCGAATCCTTCGCCTCCGCACACGGTTTCACGATCGGGCTCTCGATCGCTTCGGGCGAGTCGGCCACCGTCGGCGGCGCGGTCGCGACGAACGCCGGGGGAGCGGAGGTGCTGCGCTACGGCACGGCGCGGGCCCGCGTCGCGGGGGTGCGGGCGGTCCTGCCCGACGGTGCCGTCCTCGACCGCCGCCGCCCGCCGCCGAAGGACAACACCGGCTACGACCTCGTCGATCAGCTGGCGGGCTCGGAGGGCACCCTGGCCGTGATCACCGACGTCACCTGGCGGCTCGAGCCCGCGAGCGCGCACCGCAGCGTCGTCGCGCTGGCCTTCCGCTCGCTGCCCGACGCCGTCGCGGCGGTACCGGCGCTGCGCGCCCTGCCGGGGCTGCTCGCGCTGGAGTGGTCCGACGGTGCCGCCGTCGCCCGCGTCGCCGCGCACCTCGACGTGCCCGCTCCGCTCCCGACGGACGGCTGCTGGGTGTTCGCCGAGCTCGACGCGCCGCTGTCGGACGCCGCCGCGCTCGCGGAACTGCTGCCCGACGACCGGATCGCCGTCGCCGACGCCGAGGACCGCCCGCGGCTGTGGCGCTACCGCGCCCGCACCACCGAGGCCGTGAACGCGGCGGGGGTGCCGGTCAAGCTCGACGTGGGTGTCCCGCTGGCGGACCTCGCCGGGGCGACGGAGGCGATCGTCGACGCGGTCCGGGGCATCGCCGGCGCCGCCGGGTTCGCTGCGGAGCCGGTGCTCTTCGGGCATCTCGCCGAGGGGAACGTGCACATCAACCTGCTGCCCGGCCCGTCGGCCCCGGCGCGGCGGTTTCCGGAGGAGCTGGCCGAGCGGCTGGAGGCGGCCGTGCTCGAGCGGGTGCTGGCCGCCGGCGGCACCGTCAGCGCCGAGCACGGGATCGGACGGGCGAAGCGGGCCTGGCTGGAGCGGCAACGAGGCGCCGAGCAGGTCGCGCTGCTGCGCCGGATCAAGGCCGCCTGGGACCCGTCGGGCCTGCTCAACCCCGGCGTGCTGTTCGAGGACGGCCGCGGGTGATCGGGTCTGTGCGCGCGGTCGCCGCGGTGGCCGCGCTCGCCGTGGCGGTGACCGGGTGCGGCGTCGACGAGGAGAAGGAGGCCCCGGTCTCCTACGCGTGCAAGACGCTGACGGCGGATCAGGTCGTCGTCGAATCGGGATTCCCCGTGGACTTCGCGCAGCGCGGCATCACCGTCGCACAGGTGGGCGAGCGCGTGTGCGACGCCCGGATGTTCCTGCTGACGTTCCACCTCGGGGGCACCCGGGCAGCGTTCGACCGGCTCGCGCGCGACATGGGGTTGGCGCCCGCGCTGGGCGCGACCACGTCGATCGGGGGCACGCCGGTACCGCCGAAGCCCGAGCCGGGCCTGTACCGCGATCGGATCACGACGGCGTCCCTCGGGAACCTCGACCGGACGCTGGAGCTGTCCGTTCCGCTGGCGCAGTTGCCCCTGACGGAGACCTCGACCCTGCACGGGGAGTACGTGCTGGGCGCGTGACGACGAGCGTCGCACTACGTGTTTTGCAATCACTAGCGCGGGAGGGGGATGCGGCGTAGATTGGCGGCCTGCGTCGGAGCCGCCCGCTTCCGGCCGGACAGGAGGACACGTGCCCGCGCCCCTGCACCCCCGGGAGCACGACCGCGTCGCGGCGGTGAAGTCGCTGCGGATCATGGATTCGAAGCCGGTCCCGGACCTGGAGCGCATCGCCGAACTCTCCGCCGCGCTCTGCGGTGTGCCCTTCGGTTCCGTGAACATCATCGACTTCGACCGGCACTACACGGCTGCGTCGTTCGGGGCCCCGCGCATCCACGCCTCGCGGGCGGACTCGCTGTGCGCTCTCGCGGTGGCCGACGACAAGGTGGTCTACGCGCCGGACGCCAAGGTCGATCCGCGGTTCCAGGGCCTGAAGTTCCTCGACCTGGCCGATCCGCCGATCCACCTGTTCGCGGCCGCGCCGATCTGCACGAGCGACCGGCTTCCCGTCGGCACGGTGCGGATCTACGGGTCCGAACCGCGCGAGCTGAGTGAGCGCCAGCTCCACGGCCTGGAGGGCCTGGCCGACCTCGCGATGAGCGTGCTGGAACTGCGTTCGGCGGCCCGCACCCTGCACAGCACCGCCACCACCGATGCGATCACGCGGCTGCCGAACCGGCACGCCCTGGAACTCGTCCTCGCCGATGAGGCGGCCGCGCCGATCACGGTCGCGGCGTACGCCGACCTGGACCGGTTCAAGCGCTTCAACGACGGGCTCGGCCACGGCGCTGGTGACCAGGTGCTGCGCGGTGTGGGCCGGCGGATCGATTCCGCGATGGGCCCGGACGACGAGGTCTACCGCGTGGGCGGCGACGAGTTCGTCGTCCTCGCCCGGGGCGCGGACGCCACGCCGGACGAATTGGTCGAGCGGTTGCGATCGGCGATCGGGCGCGCGCCCATCTCCGTCGACGGTGCCGACGTCGAGGTGAACGCGACGGTCGGCGCCGTCTTCGTCGCCGAGCATCGCAGCGCGGGCGAGGCGATCGCCGCCGCGGACGCCGCGATGTACCGCGCGAAGGCCGCCTCACGGGCCTGAGCGAGCCCGCTCGCCCCCCGCGGCGGCGGGTCTGAGGATTCCGTCCTGCATGCGAACGTCCACGTCGAGCTGCTGCTTCTCCGTGATCGCTGCGCCTCAGAGTCGATGGCGGTCCAGGAAGCCCTCGATCGCCGCGGCGAAGACCTGGTTGTCGTCGCCCGCCACCATGTGCCCGGCGCCGCTGACGTCGGCGACCTCGGCGTGCGGCACCCGCTGCAGCATCTTCTCCACGCCCTCGTCGCTGACCACGTCGGACTTGCCGCCGCGCACGATGAGCGTGGGAACGGTGACGTGCGCGGCCGCGGCCCCGAGCCGCTCCTTGTCCTGGATGCGCGCCTCGCCCCGGTCGTCGCTGCGGATGAACGCCGGGTCCCAGTGCCAGTACCAGCGGCCGTCGGCGCGCTGCCGGACGTTCTTCTTCAGGCCCTCGAGATTGCGGGCCCGCTTGCGGGTGGGGTTGTAGGCGGCCACGGCGTCGGCCACCTCGTCGAGCGTGGCGAAGCCGTCGGTGTGCGCGGAGAGGAAGTCCGTGACCCGCGCGATGCCCTTCTTCTCGGCGTCGACCACCACGTCGACCAGTACCAGCGCGGACGCGATGCCGGGGTTCTCGCCGACGGCGCACAGGCTGGTGATGCCGCCGAGCGAGGCGCCGATCAGCACGGGCGGCGGACCGTCGAGCGTGCCCAGTACGGCCAGCAGATCCCCGACGAAGTCGCCGAGCGCGTAGCCGCCGTCGGGCGCCCACCCCGAGTCGCCGTGTCCGCGCGCGTCGAGCGTGAGCACGGTGTGCCCGCGCTGCGCGAGCTCCGCGGCTGTGCGGTCCCAGGAGTGCCGGGTCTGCCCGCCCCCGTGCAGCAGCACCAGCGTGGTCCCGGTCGCCTGCGCGGCGGGCCAGCGGTCGCCCGCGAGCGCGAGCCCGTGCGCGTCGACGGTGAACGGCTCCGCGGAGAGGTGCATTTCGGTCATCGAACAGTCCTATCACGGTGAGCGGGCACCGTGACCCGGACCACCCTCCGCGCGGCACCCGGACCCTAAATCACACCCGTGTAACACTGTTCCCATGTCATCGCTGGGCCGCATCGGAACGTTGCTCGTGGCCGGGGCCGTGGCGGCGGGCACCGCCGTGGCGGCACCGCCGGTCTTTAACCCCGCGCCTGCGCACGCCGATCCGGCTCCCGCGAAGTCCCGGATCGTCGGCGCGCAGTGGCAGGGCGATCACCAGGTGGACCTGTCCGTGTACTCGGCGGCGATGAACGACACCGTCACGGTGCAGCTGCTGCTCGCGCGCGACTGGCACGCCGATCCGAAGGCGAAGTTCCCCACGCTCTACCTGCTCGACGGGATGCGTGCGCGCGACGATCGCAGCGGCTGGCTGCTGGAGACCAACGCCGCCGACTTCTACCGCGACAAGAACGTCACCGTCGCGCTGCCCGTCGGCGGCCAGTCCAGCTGGTACACGGACTGGAGGCGCCCCGACAACGGCAAGAACTACAAGTGGGAGACGTTCCTGGCCAAGGAACTGCCACCCCTGCTGCAGCAGGGCTGGCGCGCCACGGACGTGCGTGCCGCGGCGGGCGTGTCCATGGGCGGCACCGCCGCCTTCACGCTGGCCGCCCGCAACAAGGGCCTCTACCGGTTCGCCGGCTCCTACTCGGGCATCCTGTCCACCAGCAGCCCCGGCACCCCCGAGTCGATCGGGATCGCGATGCGCGACGCGGGCGGCTTCAACGCCGACGCGATGTACGGCCCGCCCACGGATCCGGCCTGGGCGCAGCACGATCCGCTCAAGCTGGCGGAGAAGCTGCGCGGCGTGAGCCTGTACTTCAGCTCCGGCAACGGCTCCGGGGGCACCGGTGCCCCGACGGATCTGCAGGCCATGGCCCTCGAGGTGCTCGCCCGCTCGTCCAATCAGGCCTTCGCCATCGAGCTCAACCGGCTCGGCATCCCGGCCAACGCCCTCTACCGGCCGTCGGGCAATCACAGCTGGCCCTACTGGCAGTTCGAGAACGCCCAGGCCTGGCCGCAGGTGCAGTCCGCACTGGGCGTGGGGAATCCGAAGCCGTGCGGGATCGGCGGCGCGATCGCCGAGGCGGCGCCGAAGACCCCGACCCTGGGCTCGTGCGTCACCGTCGAGTACCCGGTGCCCGGCGGCCGCGCACAGGACTTCCGCGGCGGCCAGGTGTTCTGGTCGGCGGACACCGGCGCGCAGGTCGTGGGCGGCGCGATCGGCGGTGCCTACCTCGGCGCGGGCGGCCCCGGTGGGCCGCTCGGCTACCCGACCTCCGGCGAGCAGGCGCTGCCCGACAAGAAGGGCCGCTACCAGCAGTTCGAGGGCGGCACGGTGTACTGGTCGCCGCAGACCGGCGCCCGCGCGGTGCGCGGCGCGATCCGCGCGAAGTACGCGGCGCTGAACTACGAGCGCTCGCCGCTCGGCCTGCCGGTGGGCGACGAGACGAAGCTGGCCGCCGGTGCCTTCCAACGCTTCCAGGGCGGGCAGATCTACTGGTCGCCGAAGAGCCCCGCGACGGTGGTCAACAACGGGCCGATCTTCGCCGAGTGGGGCCGCCAGGGCTACGAGGGCGGGCGCCTCGGCTACCCCGTCGCCGACTCCACCCCGATCCCGGGCGGCTTCGAGCAGCGCTTCGAGCGCGGAGTGATCGCGCTGGTCAACGGGATCCCCACCGTCCGCTGACGACCGGCCGGGGGTTGCGGTTCGGGGCTGCCGGTAGCCTGGGCAACGCCCACGTGCGGGACGTACTTCAAGGAGAGAACACATGGCTGGACTTCGGGGAGCCCTCGCGGCCGCAGTGCTGACGGGCGGCGTGCTGCTCGGTGCCGTCGCGTGCGGTGGCAGTTCGACGGTCGAGGCGCCCACCACGCCGGTGGAGGGCGAGCCCACGTCGCTGCCGGCCACGGCCCCCGGTTCCGCCACGGCCCCGTCGGGCTACCCGGGCGCGAGCTCGGCCGTGAACACCGCGCTGACGCAGAAGGACAAGGACTTCATCGCCAAGGTCCGCGAGGACGGCGTGAAGGCGCCCGACGACGTCGTGATCAACGCCGCCCAGTTCGCGTGCGAGTACGACAAGTCGGGCCGCGACGCCAAGAACCTCGAGCCCTTCGTCGTCGGCATCCTCGGCCCGTACGACGGTGACGCCGCGTCCGGGAACGCCAAGAAGTTCATCGCCGAGGCGCGGGCCTCCTACTGCAAGAAGTGATCCCATGAGCCAGCAGCAGCCCGGCAAGTCCGGCGGACGGAAGTTCTCGCCGTTGACGATCGGCGTCATCGTCATCGTGGTGGTCGCACTGGTCCTGCTGGCGATCCTGGTGGGTACCTGGCTCCGCCCCGGGCCGTCGCTGCCGCCGACCTCGTCGGACAGCTCGGCGCCGAGCACGTCGGCGACCGCGGCGCGCCCCACCTCGCAGCCGGCGGATTGCCCGGACGTGCAGGTGATCTCGGTGCCTGGCACGCTGGAGAGCTCGGCCAAGGACGATCCCTACCGGCCGACGTTCAACCCGAACTCGTTGATGCTCAAGGTGACCGCGCCGCTGGCGCAGGCGTTCCCCGATTCCCGGGCCGACGTGTGGACCACGCCGTACGTCGCGCAGCTGTCGAACCCCGTCGCCATCCCGCCGGACGGGCAGGCCTCGTACGAGAAGTCGCGCACCCAGGGCTACGACCGGTCGGTCGCGCAGATCAAGAAGGTCTACGACAAGTGCAAGCTCACCGGCTTCGTGCTGATGGGCTTCTCGCAGGGCGCCGTGATCGCCGGCGACATCGCCGCCGAGATCGGCGCGGGCAAGGGCGCCGTCCCCGCCGAGAACGTGCTGGGCGTCGGCCTGATCTCCGACCCGCGGCGCGAGCCGGGCGACGCCCGCACCGCCGGCCCGAACCCGCCCGGCGTGGGCGTCGAGGTGGCCTACGGCGGCTTCAGCTTCGGCAGCCTGTCGCTGCGCGGCAAGCGCGAGGGCGGCTTCGGCGAGGTCAAGAACCGCACCGTCTCCCTGTGCGGCGACAAGGACCCGATCTGCAACCAGCCCAAGGACATCTTCCAGGCCGGGAACCTCGCGACCACGCTGCCGGAGCTGCAGAAGGTGCTCACCGGCAACTCGCACGCGCTGTACGCGACGACCAGCGACTGGTCCGCCAATGGGCAGACGGCCACGCGCTGGCTCCAGGACTGGGCCCGCGGCGTGATCGACAAGGCGCCTAAGCCTCCCCACAGCTAGCCCTGGTATCTACAGAGGAATGGCAGGCACGAAGAGTCAGGGAGCGCGCAAGGCCGGACGGGTGTTCGGCATCGCGGTGATCATCGCGGCGGTCATCGCGATCATCGTGGTGATCACGCTCATCATCACCATGATCCGCAAGCCGGAACCCACCCCGCCCGGGCCGCCGACGGGCACCCAGGCCGCGGATTGCCCCGACGTGCAGCTCATCTCCTTCCCCGGCACGTGGGAGTCCTCCGCGGCGGACAACCCCGAGCGCCCGACCTTCAACCCCCGCTCGCTCATGTTGCAGGTGACGAACCCGCTGGACAAGCGCTACGCCGACGCCCGCGCGGACGTCTGGACGGTCAACTACGCCGCCCAGTTCCACAACCCGATCGCGGTGCCGCCGGACGGCCAGATGACCTACCAGGCCTCGCGCCAGCAGGGCACCGACCGCGCCCTCGCCAAGATCAACGCGGTGAAGGAGAAGTGCTCGCGCACCGGTTTCGTGTTCGTCGGCTTCTCCCAGGGCGCGACGATCGCCGGCAACATCGCCGCGCAGATCGGCGCGGGCAACGGCCCCATCGCCCCCGAGCGACTGCTCGGCGTGGGCCTGATCTCCGACAGCCGCCGTGTCCAGGGGCAGGGCCGCGCCATCGGCCCCGACCCCGCGGGCGAGGGCGTCGAGGTCACCTTCGCCGGGTTCAGCTTCTCGGGCGTCGATCTGCAGGGCAAGCGCGACGGTGGCTTCGGCTCGGTCGACGACAAGGTCGTCACGATCTGCGGTTCCAACGACCCGATCTGCAACCAGCCCAAGGGCGGGCTGCTGGGCCTGGCCACCGGCCTGCCGCAGGTGATCTCCACCATCACGCAGAACTCGCACGCCGCCTACGGGACCACGGCGAACTGGTCGCTCGAGGGCAAGACCGCCACCCAGTGGCTCACCGGCTGGGCCACCGGCGTCATCGACAAGGCCCCGAAGACCAAGTAGCCGGGACGCGGCGCGGGGTGCGGGACGAATGCCCTGCGGGGGACGACGGTGTCGGTCGGGCACGACCGCCACACAAGCTTGACCGATTTTCGGCAGATACCATTTCTAATATGCGAAGCCGGATCATGCTCGTCGCGATCGTGGGGATGGCGGCGTTGGGGACGGTCGCGTGCGATCCGTTCGCGGCGCCCGGGCCGGGCGAGCAGGTCAACGTCCTCGACGAGGAATCGGAACGGTCCGACGCCATGTGGCGGGCGGCATCCCACGCGGGGCTTGCGCTCCCGGCCGGCGCCCGGACGGTGGCCGCAGCGGTGGAATCGCGAGGGCTGGTGTCGAGCACGTCGTACATCCACGCGGTGATCCGGTCCTCCGAGCTCGCCGTCTTCCTCCGGGACTCGGACCTGACCATGACCGGCTTTCCCGCGGACTCGCTCACTCTGCGGCCCTGGTACGCCGACGGCGTGAACGGGGAGTTCGTCCTCACCGGACCCGCCTACCGCCTGATCAAGGGAACGCGCGGTGGGCTGAACTACGGAGAGTCGCTCAAGGTCTACCTGCGAACCGGTGCGGGAACCGCCGACGTCTACTACTCCGTCTGGAACTGACGGTGGCCCGTCCGGAGATTCGTACTTCACCGAGCACTCGAAGCCGAATTCGGCTTCGAGTGCCCGCTGAGCGCCGAATTCACGGAGGGGCCGGATCCGCCGGGAATCCCGGGGCGACCGGGGCACCGTCGGGCAGCGGTTAGGCTGTGCGCAACGTTTCACGACCGCACCATCGTCGACCAGGAGTACTCACACGTGACCACTGAGCCCCGCAAGTTCCGGTTCGCGGCCGGCGGCGCCGGCAACGCCGACGAGGGCGGCGCGCGCAAGTTCGTCAAGCTGGCGCAGGAGGCCGAGGAGCTCGGATTCGACACCTTCGCGATCCCGGACCGCCTGGACGCGCAGGTCGGGCCGCTGGCCGCGCTGGGTGCGCTCGCCGTGAGCACCGACAAGATCCGGCTGGCCACCTCGATGCTGGCGATGCCGTTCCGGCACCCGGCGGTGCTGGCCAAGGAGCTCACCACCATCGACGTGCTGTCCAAGGGGCGCCTCGAGATCGGCCTCGGTCTCGGTGCCTTCAAGGACGACTTCGACCAGGCGGGCATCGAGTTCGAGTCGCCCGCCGGCCGGCTGCAGCGCCTGGACGAGGGCCTGACGGTGCTCGACGCGCTGCTGCGCGGCCAAGAGGCGGAGTTCGAGGGCGAGGTGTTCCGCGTCAAGGAGCTCAAGGGCTACCCCCGGCCGCGCCAGGGGCCGCGCCCGCCGATCGCCATCGGCGCCGGCGCCCGCCGCACGCTGGAGTTGGCCGCCCGCCGCGCCGACGTGGTCTCGATCAACCCGCGCAGTTCGGCCGAGGGCAAGCTCAAGATCTCGGACATGTCGATGGATGCCGTGAAGAACAAGGTCGAGATCGTCAAGGCCGCGGCGGGCGACCGGTTCGCCGACATCGAGCTGTCCTGGTCGATCGCCACCATCGTGGTGACCGACGACCGCGAGCAGGTCGCGGACTTCGCGCTCAAGGCCATCGAGCGCGGCCTGTCGGCGAGCATCGAGGTCGACAAGGAGGTGACGATCGACGACGTTCTGGGCTCGCCCTACCTCGCGATCGGCACGTTCGACGAGATCGCCGACCAGGTGCGGGCCACCCGCGCCGCGACGGGCATGTCCTACGTCGGCGTCATCCCGACCCAGATGGAGGCCTTCGCCCCCGTTCTGGAGCAGCTCAAGGGCGAGTGACCGCCCTTGGGTCCTACCTCATGGTTTACGTACTGCCGAGTGCCGCGCGGTACGATAGTCGGGTTTGCGGATTTTCCCGGCGTGTCACCCGCCCGAACGGGTGAAACATGTTGCGGATTTCCCGCACTATGAGGTGGAGCACAGACCCGCAACGGGGCGTGACCGCCACGCGATGTACCACTGTATGACCGTCGGCCGTCCGGCGTCGGTGACGAGGAGCGATGCATGAACAACGAGTTTGACCAGTTTCTGGACGAAGACGGCAACATCTTCTTCCGCCCCGGAACCACGCTGGTCGACTTCGTCGAGCGCAACGCACGTGAGCGCGCCGACACCCTGGCGTACCGCTTCATCGACTACAGCCGCGAGCGCGACGGTGTCGTCCACGAGCTGACCTGGTCGCAGTTCGGCGCCCGGCTGCGTGCCATCGGCGCCCGCCTGCAGCACATCACCAAGCGCGAGGACCGGGTCGCGATCCTCGCCCCGCAGGGCCTGGACTACGTGACCGCCTTCTTCGGCGCGCTCTACGCCGGCAACATCGCGGTCCCGCTGTTCAGCCCGGACGAGCCCGGCCACACCGATCGCCTGCGCATCGTCCTCGAGGACTGCAAGCCGACGGCGATCCTGACCTCCTCCGGCTCCGCCGAGGCCTGCCGCAACTTCTTCCGCCACCTCCCGGCCAAGGAGCGCCCGCGCATCATCGCCGTGGACGCCATCCCGGACTCGGTCGGTTCGACGCTCAAGCCGTTCCCGATCTACCGCGACACCATCGCGTACCTGCAGTACACCTCGGGGTCCACGCGTAACCCGGCCGGCGTGCAGATCACCTACGAGGCGGTCGGCACGAACGTCATCCAGATGATCCACGCGCTCGACCTCAACGAGAACTCCCGTGGCGTGACCTGGCTGCCGATGTTCCACGACATGGGCCTGCTCACGGTGATCCTGCCCGCGCTCGGCGGCAAGTTCATCACGATCATGAGCCCGTCGGCCTTCGTGCGTCGCCCCGGTCGCTGGATCAACGAGCTGGCCGCCGTCGAGGACGGCGCCGAGACGTTCGCCGCGGCCCCGAACTTCGCCTACGAGCACGCCGCCGTCCGCGGCCTGCCGAAGGAGGGCGAGACCCTCGACCTGTCGAACGTCAAGGGCCTGATCAACGGCTCGGAGCCGGTCACCGTCTCCTCGATGAAGAAGTTCAACGAGGCCTTCGCGCCCTACGGCCTGTCGCCGAAGGCGATCAAGCCCTGCTTCGGCATGGCCGAGGCCACGCTGTTCGTGAGCTCGACCCCCGTCGAGAACGAGGCCCGCGTGGTCTACGTCGATCGCGACCAGCTGGCCGCCGGCACGTTCGTGGTCTCCGAGGAGGGCGCCGAGGGTGCCGTCCCGCAGGTCTCCTGCGGCACGATCGCGCTGAGCCAGTGGGCCTGCATCGTCGACCCGGCCACCGGCAAGGAGCTGCCCGACGATTCCGTGGGCGAGGTCTGGCTGCACGGCATGAACATCGGCTCGGGCTACTGGGAGCGCGACGAGGAGTCCCGCGAGACCTTCCAGAACTACCTGGCCCCGCTGGCCGAGGGCAGCCACTCCGAGGGCGTGAAGAACCTGGAGAAGGCCAAGTGGATGCGCACCGGTGACTTCGGCGTCTACCACGACGGCGAGCTCTACATCACGGGCCGCGTCAAGGACCTGGTCATCGTCGACGGGCGCAACCACTACCCGCAGGACATCGAGTTCACGGCGCAGGAGTCGGACACCAAGTACATCCGCACCGGCTACGTCGCCGCTTTCTCCGTCCCGGCGAACGAGCTGCCCCAGGCGGTCTTCGACAACGCGCACTCGGGCCTGACGTACGACCCCAACGACCAGTCGGAGCAGCTGGTCATCGTCGCCGAGCTCGGCGCGGGTGGCGCGAAGCAGGACCAGCAGGCCCTCGCCGACGGCATCCGCTCCGCGGTCGGCTCCGCCCACGGCGTGCTCGCGCGCGACGTGCTGCTCGTGCCCGGCGGCTCGCTGCCCCGCACCAGCTCCGGCAAGATCGCCCGGCGCGCCGGGCGGGCCGCCTACATCGACGGCACGCTGCGCGGCGGCTACACCCAGACGGCGTTCCCCGACGCCGAAGCCAACAACGTCCAGTAGCGGCGGAACCCTGCTGCAACCGCGCCTCACCGGGCGCGCCGACATCACAACTTCATCTCCCGCGACTGCGTAACCCACGGTCTCGACGCGAAGGGTAGAAACACCATGGCTGAGAACGAGTACACCCCCCATGAAGGCCCGACCGGCAAGGCCCGCGAGGATCTGAGCCTCGAGGAACTGCGCGCGTGGATGCGGCAATGGATCGCCGACGCCACCAAGCAGCCGCTGGAGAACATCACCGACGACAAGTCGCTCGACGAGTTCGGCCTGGGCTCGCGCGACGCGGTCTCGATGGCGTCGGACATCGAGGACTTCACCGGGGTTCAGCTGACGGCCACCGTCGCCTTCCAGCACCCGACGATCGCGCTGCTCAGCCAGCGCATCATCGACGGTGACCCGGTGGTCTCCGACGACGATCTCGCGGCCGAGGCGGCGCAGTACGACCGGGGCGAGGAGTTCGAGAACAACCGCGGCGTGCACGACGTGGCCGTCGTCGGCCTCGCGACCCGCTTCCCGAAGGCCGGCGAGACGCCCGAGTCCACGTGGGAGTTCCTCATCGGGAACGGCGACGCGACCACGGATCTGCCCGAGGACCGCTGGCTCGAGTTCAAGCAGGACCCGCGCCTGAAGGCCGTGCTCGACGAGGCGAACACCTTCGGTGGCTACCTGGACGACGTGGCCTCCTTCGACGCCGAGTTCTTCCAGATGACCCCGCGCGAGGTCGAGATGGTCGACCCGCAGCAGCGGCTCGCGCTGGAGCTCACCTGGGAGGCGTTGGAGCAGGCCAACATTCCCCCGAGCTCGGTGAAGGGCACCCGCACGGGCGTGTGGATGGGCAGCTCCGCCAACGACTACCAGATGCTGGCCGTCGCCGACCCGACGAAGGCCAACCCGTACGCCCTGACCGGCACGTCGACCTCGATCGTCGCGAACCGCGTCTCCTACTTCTACGACTTCCACGGCCCCTCGGTCGCCGTCGACACCGCGTGTTCCTCGTCGCTGGTCGCGATCCACCAGGCGATCCGCAGCCTGCGCGACGGCGAGACCGACATGGCCGTCGCCGGCGGCGTGAACATGCTCATCGTTCCCGCCGTCACCCTCGGCTTCGACAGCCTCGGCGCCCAGGCCCCGGACGGCAAGATCAAGGCCTTCAGCTCCGACGCGAACGGCATGATCCGCGCCGAGGGCGGCGGCGTCGTGCTGCTCAAGCGCCTCGCCGACGCCGAGCGCGACGGCGACGAGATCCTCGGCGTCATCGCCGGTTCCGCCGTCACCTCCGACGGCAAGTCCAACGGCATCTTCGCCCCGAACCCCGAGGCGCAGGTGACCAACCTGCGCGACGCCTACATCGACGCCGGCATCGACCCGCGCACCGTCGACTACCTCGAGGCGCACGGCACCGGCACGATCCTGGGCGATCCGCTCGAGGCCGACGCCATCGGCCGCGTGCTCGGCCGTGGCCGCGAGGCGGAGAAGCCGCTGCTGCTGGGCTCGGCGAAGACCAACTTCGGCCACCTCGAGGCCGCCGCCGGTATCGCCGGCGTCGCCAAGGTGCTGCTCTCCATGCGCCACGGGCAGATCCCCGCCTCGCTGAACTTCGCGGGCCCCAACCCGTACATCCAGTTCGAGGCCAACCGCCTGCTCATGGCTGCGCGGAACACGGAGTGGCCCAAGTACTCCGGCGCGAAGCTGGCCGGCGTCACCGGCAACGGCTTCGGCGGTACCAACGCCCACGTCGTGATCAAGGAGTACGTCGCGCCCGAGATCGTCGAGGGCGAGACCGAGGGCGACGAGGCCGCGAACGGCGTTCCCGCGTTCCACGCGGCCACCGTCGAGGGCGCCGCGGTGCCGCTCGTGCTCACGGCCTACGTCCCGTCGCGCCGACGGGCCGCCGCCGCCGAGCTGCTCGAGTGGCTCGAGTCCGACGAGGCGAAGCAGTACACGCTCGCCGAGATCGGCCGCACCCTCGCCAGCCGCAACCACGGCCGCGTCCGCTCGGTGGTCATGGCCAAGGATCTCGACGAGGCGATCAAGGGATTCCGCGCGATCGCCGAGGGCAAGAACGCCCCGAACGTCATCTCCGCCAACCAGCCCGACGCCACCGGCCCGGCGTTCATCTTCTCCGGCTTCGGCAGCCATCACCGCAAGATGGCCAAGCAGCTCTACCTCGAGAACCCCGTCTTCAAGCACTACTTCGACGAGGTCAACGAGCTGATCATCGACGAGTCGGGTGACGACTACGCCGACATGATCACCGACGACGAGCAGACCTTCCACATCGAGACCGGCCAGGTGGGCATCTTCGCCATCCAGGTCGCCCTCGTCGGCCTGTTCCGCCACCACGGCATCGAACCCGGTGTGGTGCTTCCCCATTCCATGGGCGAGGCCACCGCCGCCTGGGTCACCGGCGGTCTCTCGCTCGAGGACGCGGTTCGCGTCATCTGCAACCGCTCGCGCCTGATGGGCGAGGGCGAGGCCATGCTGCCCGAGGAGATGGAGCGCTTCATGGCGCTCGTCGAGTACAGCGCCGACGACATCGAGACCGTGCTCGGCGACTACGAGGGCCTGGAGATCTGCGTCTACGCCGCGCCCACGCACACCGTGCTCGGCGGCCCCGGCAAGGTGATCGACAAGATCGTCGAGGAGACCGAGGCCAAGGGCCTGATGGCGCGCAAGCTCGTGACCCGCGGTGCATCCCATACCTCGCAGATGGATCCGCTGCTCGGCGAGCTGCAGGCCGAGCTCATGGGCATCGAGCCGCACGCGCTGCACTACCCGATGTACTCCACCGTCAACAAGGAGGAGTTCTACAAGGCGGGCCACGCGCCGGTGCACGACGTGGACTACTGGATCAAGGGCCTGCGGCACAGTGTCTGGTTCACCCAGGCGGTCGAGAAGTCGGTCGAGGCCGGGTACCGCACCTTCATCGAGTTCTCGCCGAACCCGATCACCCTGATCTCCGTCGCCGCAGTGACTTTCGGCTCGGGCATCCAGGACGCCGCGCTGGTGCAGACGCTCAAGCGCAAGGAGGACGAGCCCGGCACCATCATGACGGCGCTCGCCACCGTCTTCGCCCGCGGCCACCACGTCGACGTGGCGTCGCTGTTCGGCCCCGGCCGGTACGCGCCGGTCCCGCGGACGAAGTTCCAGCGCAAGCACATCTGGATCCAGACCAAGCTGCCCGACGGCGGTTCGAGCATGGTCCCCGGCGGCCACGTCGCGCTGCCCGACGGCCGGCACGTCTGGCAGCTCGACGCGGCCGCGCTCACCCTCGGCGACGGGACGCGGGTCCCGCTGATCGACGTGGCGAAGAACGCCGCCCTGCAGGTGCTCGACGGTGCCGCGGTCACCGCGGCGGTCGAGCACGGCGACCCCAAGGACGGGCGGACGCTCACCACCACGCTCACGCCGCACCCCGGCGGCGCGTCGATCCAGGTACACGAGAACCTCGGCGCCGGGAGCGGAGCGAGCGGGACGAATGTCACCGGCACGGGCTTCCGCCTGCTGCTCGACGCCGTCGTGGTCGCCGGCGAGGCGTCCGGCACCGCGGCCGCGCCGCTCATCACCCGGGCCGCGCCCGCGGTGGAGGAGGCGGACGAGCTCGAGGAGGCCGAGCCCGAGATCACCGTCTCGGAGGAGACCGAGGCGCCGGCCCCCGAGGGCAGCGCCGACCAGTGGTCCCCGGACACGGGGGAGACCGTGGAGCACCGCCTCGGCGTGATCATCGCGGAGACCATGGGCTTCGAGATCGAGGACCTGCCCAAGGAGATCCCGCTGATCGACCTGGGCATGGACTCGCTGATCGCGATGCGCATCAAGAACCGCGCCGAGTACGAGTTCGACATCCCGCCGATCCAGATCCAGGCGGTGCGCGACGCGTCCTTCAACGACGTGGTGCAGTTCGTCGAGTACGCCGTCGAGCACCGCGATCAGGTGGACGCGCTCGCCGAGCACCAGTCCGGCAGCGGTGAGCTCGCCGACGCCGGCCAGCTCGCAGAGATGATGAAGGCCGCCAAGGCCGAGGCGGCGGCCAAGGCCGAGAACCCCTCGGCCGCACCGGCTCCGGCCGAGGAGGCGGCACCGTCGGAGGAGAAGGCCGCGGCCGAGACCCCCGACCTGCTCGACGGCGCGGCCGTCGCCGAGGCCGTGGGCGACGGCGTGCCCCCGCGCGATGCGGCGGAGCGCCTGACCTTCGCGACCTACGCGATCGTGGTCGGCACGTCCCCGGGCGGCGTCTTCAACGAGCTCGAGGTGCTTTCGGAGGACGTCGCGGAGAAGCTGACCGCCCGCCTGTCCGAGCGCGCCGGCGGCGAGATCGACATCGAGGACGTCATCGACTCGAAGAACATCGAGGAGATGGCCACCTACGTGGGCGCGGTCATGAACGAGGCCACCCCGGTGGAGGGCTTCGTCCGCACGCTGCGCAAGCCGGAGAACACGGATCGCAAGCCGCTGTTCCTGTTCCACCCGGCCGGCGGCAACACCACCGCCTACGAGGCTCTGCTGCGCAAGCTGCCGGAGGATCTGCCGATCTACGGTTTCGAGCGCATCGAGGGCGACATCGAGGAGCGGGTCGCGCAGTACCTGCCCAAGCTCAAGGAGATCCAGCCGGAGGGGCCGTACCGGCTCGCGGGCTGGAGCCTCGGCGGCGCCTTCGCCTACGGGCTCGCGCGCGCCCTCGAGGACGAGGGCCGGGAGGTCGAGTACGTCGGCCTGCTCGACGTGGTGGCGCCGACGGTGCCGCTCACCGACGAGCCCGCGGAGAAGCGTGCGCGACTCGAGCGCTGGGAGCGCTTCGCCCGCAAGAACTACGACATCGGCGACGAGATCGAGCTGCCGATGGATCGCCTCGCCGCGGCCGACGACGACGGCCAGTTCCGGATCATCATGGAGCTGGTGCAGCTGTCCGACAAGAAGATCCCGACGTCGATGATCGAGCACCAGCGCACGTCCTTCGTGGACAACCGCATGCTGATCAAGGTCAACCCCGCCGACTACGGCCGGTTCGGGGGCACGGTGACGCTCTACCGCGCCGACCGCATGCACGACGGTGCGATCGAGCTGGAGCCGAACTTCGCGGACATCGCGCCCGACGGCGGCTGGGCGCCGGTGGTCGAGGACCTGAGGATCGTCAAGATCGGCGGCGACCACCTGCAGCTCATCGACGAGCCGTACATCGGGAAGATCGCGACGCACATGACGGACGAGCTCAACCGGGCCGACGGCGGCCGGTGAGCTCCGAGCAGGGGATAGGGTGACAGACGTGACGGACGTATCGGACCAGGTCGACCTCGGCACCACTGCGGGCAAGCTCGAGGATCTGTACCGCCGCCTCGAGGCGGCGAAGGATCCCGGCAGCGAGCGGGCGAAGGCCCGCCGCGACGCGAAGGGCCTGCCCAGCGCACGTGGGCGCATGCACATGCTGTTCGACGAGGGCACCTTCGTCGAGCTGGACCAGCTCGCGAAGTCGCCCGGCGACGACAAGATCAAGGACGGCGTGGTCATCGGCTACGGCCTGGTCAACGGCCGGAAGGTCGCGGCCTTCAGCCACGACCAGACCGTGGGCGCGGGCACCGTCGGCGAGATGTTCGGCCGCAAGATGGTCAAGCTGTATGACTTCGCGGCGGCCGCGGGCCTGCCCGTCGTCGGCATCAACGACTCGGGCGGCGCCCGCATCCAGGACGCGGCCACGTCGATCGCCTGGTACGCCGAGCTCGGCCGGCACCAGGACGGCCTGTGCGGCCAGGTGCCGCAGATCTCGATGATCCTCGGCACCTGCGTCGGCGGCGCGGTCTACGCGCCCGCCAACACCGACGTCCTCGTCGGCGTGCAGGACAACACCTACATGTTCGTCACGGGCCCCGAGGTGATCCGCCCGACCACGGGTGAGACCACGTCCGCGGAGGACCTCGGTGGCGCGGTCAAGCAGGCCCAGTGGGGCAACCTGCACCACGTCGCCGTCGACGAGGCCGCCGCCTTCGACTGGGTCAAGCGCTACCTCGGCTTCATGCCGGACTCGGTGCACCAGCGTCCGCCGCTGGTCAACCCGGGCATGGAGCCCGAGATCACCGACTCGGACCTCTCGCTCGAGACGATCATGCCGGACGCCGACACCGCCGGTTACGACATCCACGACGTGATCCTGCGCGTCTTCGACGACGGCGACTTCCTCGAGTACGCCGAGCTGTGGGCGCCGAACATCGTCACCGGTTTCGCCCGCGTCGACGGCCAGTCCGTCGGCGTGGTCGCGAACCAGCCGATGCACATGGCCGGCACGCTCGACACGCAGGCCTCGGAGAAGGCGGCGCGGTTCGTGCGCCTGTGCAACTCCTTCAACCTCCCGCTGGTCTTCCTCGTCGACGTGCCGGGCATCCTGCCGGGCGTCGAGGAGGAGAAGATCGGCACCATCCGCCGCTCGGGCAAGTTCATCTTCAGCTACGTCGAGGCGGCCGTCCCGAAGGTCACCATCATCCTGCGCAAGTCCTACGGCGGCGCGTGGGCAGTGATGGGCTCCAAGCAGCTGGGTGCCGACTTCGTCTACGCCTGGCCGACGGCGCGTCTGGCCGTGATGGGAGCCGAGGGCGCCGCCGCGATCATCAAGCGGCGCGAGATCGAGGAGGCCGGCGAGAACGGCCCCGCGATCCGCCAGGCGTTCATCGACTTCTACAACCAGTTCATGGCCACGCCGTGGCTGGCGGCCGAGCGCGGCTACATCGACGGCGTGATCGAGCCCAAGGACACGCGCCTGCTCATCCGCAAGTCGCTCGCGCAGCTGCGCGACAAGGAGCTGCAGCGCGTGCCGCGTCGCACCTACCTCATGCCGATGTAAATGGCTCTCCCGCAGGACTTCCCGCAGCTCACCGGATCGGTGCTCACCGATCCTGATGTGATGGCGGCCTACGCCGTGGACCACTGCTCGCCGGTCCACGGCGCCGTCCCGCTCGCGGTGGTGCTCGCCGAGACCACCGAGGACGTGGCCGCCGCGGCGGCCTGGTGCTACGCCCACGACGTGGTCATCGTGCCGCGCGGCGCGGGCAGCGGCCTCGCCGGTGGCGCCAGTGCCATCGAGGGCTGCGTGATCATCTCGCTCGCGAAGATGAACGCGGTCAAGGAGATCAACGTCGCGGACCAGTACGCGATCGCCGAGGCGGGTGTGATCAATGCCGACCTCGATCGCGCGGTCCGCGAGCACGGGCTGATGTACCCGCCGGACCCGTCCTCCTTCGAGATCTGCTCCATCGGCGGCAACGTCGCGACCAACGCCGGCGGCCTGCGCTGCGTCATGTACGGCGTCACCCGCGAGTACGTCCTCGGGCTCACCGTCGTGCTGCCCGACGGGCGGATCATCAAGACCGGCCGGCGCACCGTCAAGGGCGTCACCGGCTACGACCTCACCCAACTGCTGGTCGGCAGCGAGGGCACGCTCGGCATCGTCACCGAGGTCACCGTCAAACTCCGTCCGGCGCCGGTGATCCCGCCGACCACGGTTGCCGCGTCCTTCCCGGACGTGGTGAGCGCCGCCGCCGCGGTCGCCGCCGTGGTGGGGACGGGCGTGGTGCCCGCGCTCATGGAGCTCATGGACCGCCGCACGCTCGAGTGCGTCGAGGCGCTGCGCCCCTTCGGCCTGGAGGACGAGACCCGGGCCATGCTCATCGGCCAGGGGACCACGCCCGAGGACGCCGCGGTGCTGGCGCGCGAGTTCGACGCCGCCGGTGCTCATTACACGGTGGTCTCCGACGATCCCGTCGAGGCGGCCGAGCTGCTCGCCGTGCGTCGCGCCGCCTTCCACGCCTACGAGCACGCGGGCAACATCTTCTCCGAGGACGTGGGTGTGCCGCGCTCGCAGCTGCCCGAGATGTTCGCGCGGATCGAGGCGATCTCCGCGAAGTACGGCGTGGACATCCCCACCTGCGCGCACGCGGGCGACGGCAACCTGCACCCCACCCTGATCTACCCGAAGGACCAGCGCGAGGTGCCCCAGGCCATCTGGGACGCCGCCGACGAGGTATTCCAGGCGGCACTGTCGCTGGGCGGCACCCTCACCGGCGAGCACGGCGTGGGCGTCCTCAAAGCCCGCTGGGTCGGCGAGGAACTCTCCGAGGACGTCCTCGAACTGCACCGCGGCATCAAGGCCGTCTGGGACCCGAAGAACCTCCTCAACCCCGGCCGCGGCTTCTAGCGCTCGCTCGCTGCGCTCGTGCCGCTCCCTAGCGGGGCGGCCACCTCCCCAGGTCCATGGACGTGGGGAGTGCACGACACGCGGGGGCAGTGAACGTCCCGCTAGGGAGAGCCGAACGTGGGGGCATTGGACGTCCCGCTAGGGAGGGCCGACGGTGCGCCGCCCGCCGAGCCCGGTCCGTCGGCCCCCGATGGCGCAGTCCGCGGGGCCGAGGCGCGTTCGCACCCGCTTCACCCCGACGCACCCGGCGTACCGGGTGCGCTCGCGCGGTGAGGGTGCGAACGGCTTGCCGCACCCGAGGTGCCCGGTCGATCTGTCCGCGAGGTGGAGCGGAAAGATCGACCGCCGCGGTCGGGGGATGAGTGATCCGGTGGCGCCGCCGCTAGCGGATGCCGTAGTTCAGCGGGCCCGGACTCCAGAGGCCGGAGCGAGTTTCGCGACGGATCTCCAGGGAGGCGGGTTCGGCGGGGAGCCGCTTGCGCAGGCGCTGGAGGCTTCCCCAATCACGACGAGGATCGTCGCGCAGATACGTGGGTACCTCGACGGGCGTGGTGAGCAGGTCGGTGTAGCCCAGCGGGCCGCCCGAGGAGTGACTCTGCCAGTTGGTGGTCATCTTCGCGGCCCCCTTGTCCGGGAGTACACGGAACTCGGGGATCGTGGCGACGCCGTATTGATGCGGCATCGGGGCCAGGCACGGGAACTGGGCTCCGACCAGCCAGTCGAGCAGGACGGGTGATTGGCGGCCGACATAGTCCTGCAGGGACTGCAGACGTGGCATGCGCGGCGGAGTGACGGCGATCCACTGTTGAGGGTCAGCCGAGTCGACATCGGCGCGGATCCGCACGACGTCCGCACCAGCGGGGATGTTCCTGGTGTCGAGACGGACATCGCGCCAGGCGGGCTGCATCCCGGCCAGGTCTTCGGGCGCGACGGGTCCGGACGCGACCGGTTCCCGTGTCGCCTCGCGGCCGAATTCGAAGACGAGTCGTTGGCCGGCAACCGGATCGCCATTGACGTCCACGGACGCGATCCGACCAGCGACCGCCATCGTCAGGAGCTTGTCTCGCGGTGTGCCGTCGGCATCGCGGGGAATGCGGTACCACCCGCTCACCAGTGACTTCCGCTGCCCTCGAGAACCGAAGCTGCCCAACACGGGAACACGCGCAGCGTCGAAGCCGAAGGGGAGGGCGACTCGGGCGCCGGAGCTGCGGCGCGCCGCGCCGTCGCCGCTGTCGTCGTCCGACGTGGTGGTTCCGGTGCTTCCCAAGGACTGCCCGACGGTGGCCGAATTCGTGGAGGACTTGTCGGAGCCGAGATCGGAGGCGACTCCGGTGCTTCTGAAGCCGTCGTGGGTGCCGGAGCCGAGAGCGGATTCGGGGGAGCCCTCCACCGGCTCGAGGAAAGATGCACCGGGGTCCGGGTCGACGTCGACGAAATCCGCGAGCCCGCACGGGTCGCCGCCGAGCGCACGCGCGTTGGACAGCCCGACTGAGAACGCCGGATACTGCGCGACGGCCGCCTTGGTCATGGTCGTGAACGACACCGTGACGATGAGTGCGGCGGACAGGGCGAACGCCCGTGAGGAGAGGCCACCTGCGAGTCGTTGCACCCTCGAGTCGTCGTGCCGCGCGCTGAGATGGACGCAGCCCGCGGCGACGAACAACGCGAGGGCGAGGACCAACACCATCGACCCGACGGAAACCCCGCCGACGGAGATCCGCTTGTCCCACCACGGCACGTGGTAGCTGGAGACGTACCACCATCCGTTCGTCGCGGTGAAGCAGATCGCGAGAACGGCGGTCACCGCGCCGAGGAGGATCAGGCGGTCGCGCAGGGACCGGACGACGGCCGGTGCGCTCACTGCAGCCGCTACGACGGCGACCGCGGAGGCGTACCCCGCCAGCGATCCGAAGTGATGCGTGAACTTCGTGGGGGAGAAGGACATCAGGAACAACGACAGCACCGCGGTGAACGCCAGCCGGCCGACCGGGCCCGACGCCAGGCCGGGGATGCGCCGACGACGCCAGAGCGCCGCCACGACCGCGACGAGCGCGAGGAGGAAGATCAACACGGCGAACCGCCGGGCGACCGAGCCGTCGGGCTGCGGTTGAAACAGCTCTGCCCAGACCGTGTATTCGGTGTACCACGGCATGTTGGGGCCGACGACGCCGTGCGCGGCGCGCATCGCGGACACGGACGCGGCCGACTGGCCGTGGAAGACGACGACGAGGGTGATCACGCCCGAAGCGAGCACAGGCATGAGCACGGCGGCCCGCTCCATCAGTGACAGCGACCGAGCGCGGAACCCGGCGACGATCGGTCCCAGCCCGGACAACAGTCCGGCGAAGCAGATGATGCCGGCCGGGTTGGTGAGCACCGCGAGCGAGCCAGCACCCACCGCGACGCAGAGCGGCAGCATCCGGCGCGTGGCGATCGCACGCTCGACCGAAAGCCATGAGAGCAGAGTGAAGAAGGCGACGACGGGTTCGGGCCGGAGCCCGTTGTTGTAGGGGATCCAGAAGGCGAGCAGGACCAAACCCCCGGTGTACAGCGCGATCGATCGGCGTCGGCCGCGGACCCCCACTCTCGGCAGGACCTCGCGGCTGATCAGGAACCAACACCCCAGCCCGCACAGCAGTGAGGGGAGGCGCAGAACCAATCCCGAGTCGGAGATCTGCGCCAGGCCTGCGAGGGCCGGAACGTACGGGATGCCGATCGGTACTTCGGGCACTCCGAAATAGGCGAAGTAGTTGGCGAGGTATCCGGCGCCGCGATAGGTCTTCGCCATACCGCTGAAGTAGCCGTCGTCCGAGGAACCGACGCCGATCATGTACCACGCGAGGAGCAGGCCGACGACGACGAGATCGGGCCGGGTGATCCGCGCCCACCGCGCCGGCAGGATTCGTCGCGCACGGCGACCGTCGCCGAGGTCCGCCCTGTGCAGGAACCACAGTGCCCCCAGCCACGCCAGCACTGCGAGCACGCTCAGCGCCACCTTCGCAGCGGTCGGACCGGTGGAGAAGCGACTGTCGATGTCGATGGTGGCGGAGCTGCCGCCGAGGGCCTCGCGTGGGGTCGTCGAGAACAGCCCTACTACTTGCGGGCGGTGGTCACCACTGAGTGTCGTCTGGAACTCGCCGGTGCGGACGAGCGTCGAGGCGGCGTCGCTGCGGATCTGTATCGGTCCTTGCAGAGCCCCGTCGTAGACGATCTTCGAGCGAAGGCGGACGGTGACGTGACGCGCGCCGTCGCGCTGCTCGGACATCACGATGAGTCCGTCACGACCGGAGTCGGGCGCGGAGGACGGGACCGTCGTCAGCACGGTGCCCTCAGTACTCAGCAGTGCCTGGTCGCCCACGGTGAGCGAGAGCGAGGTGGGGGAGTAGGAGACCAGCGGGAGCTCGATGTTGACCGCGTCCTCACCGGGCCACGTGACGGTAGCCGCATCCTGGTGGACCGGTAGGAACGGCACCACTACGGCGCAGAGAAACCCGACCAGGCCGAGGACCCCCGCCCGGAGGCGGTCGCCGAGCGGGCCTGGTCGCAGGTGCTTCGTGAGCAAGGGGCCTCCCCGAGTGCGATGGTTCCGGCTCTCAACGCCGGTGTGGGCTGTCGGACTAGCTCGACGGGTGCTCGCTCCGCCACGGGGCGAGCACCACCGTGTCGATGAGCTCGATGTAGCCCCGACGGGCGACTGCTTCGCCGTCCGGGCCGGTGAAGTGCTGAATGACGAGTCCCTGAATGGCGGCGATGGTGAGGTGTGAGCGCGTGGCCGCGACGTCCTCGGGAGCGCCGAGTGCGCGGAGGCGGCCGACCATGCGCTCGATCAGCATCGCCAAGGTGGTCGCCGTGTACTCGGAGTACGGACTGTCGTCGGCACAGGAGGCGCCGAAGACCTGGAGAAGGATCTGCTCCCCGCTGCGACGGTGCGGCCCCATCATCGAGTCCCACTCGGCGATCGCCTGCTCCCGCAGATCCTGGCGGGAGTCCGGCACGGGCTTGAGGTCGGGACCCGCGGCGCTGACCTGTTTGGCGGCGAGCACCTCGAGGATCAGCTCCTCCTTGGAGTGGAAGTGATACGCGAGCATGCGCGCACTCGTACCGATCTCCGCGGCGATGGTGCGCAGGGATGTGTCGACGACGCCGGTGCGGGCCAGCACCAGCGACGCCTGCTCCAGCAGTTCGGCCCGGCGGTCCGGGTTCGGGGGGCGCGCCACGGGGTTAACGTAGCAGATGCTTCATTAATTATGCGTATAACTTGCCCGTGGTGGCTGAGGGAACCGACGTCGAGTGCCGCGCTCAGGCCAGCGAGTCGATGAAGACCGCGGCGACGGCTTCGAGGCCGCGCTGGTCGTCGTCGCTGAACCGCCCGGGGCGCTCGCTGTCGAGATCGAAGACGCCGATCAGTTCGCCGTCGCGGATCAGCGGCACGACGAGCTCGGAGTTCGTCGCACCGTCGCAGGCGATGTGGTCGGGGACGGCGTGCACGTCGTCGATGCGCTGCGTCGTGCGGGTGCGCGCGGCGGCGCCGCACACGCCGCGGTCGAGCGGGATGCGGATGCACGCGGGCAGGCCCTGGAACGGGCCGACGACGAGCTCGGCACCGTCGAAGAAGTAGAAGCCGACCCAGTTGAGGTCCGGCACCAGCGCCTTCACCAGGGCCGCGAGGTTCGCGGCGTTCGCGATCCGGTCGGGCTCGCCGTCGACGAGGGCCTTCGCGTACGAGGCGAGGTCGGCGTAGCGCTCGGTGGGGGAGCCGGAGAGGGCGGGGAAGGAGAACGACACGCCCCGACGGTACGCGGGTCACCTGTGCGCCGGAACCCCGGCGATGGGCCCGATTCTGGGTGCAAGCTGAGAGTACGAGGGAGCTGGAAACAGCGCGATTCGGACGGAAAAGCACCTGCTGTACGGCGATGACCAGCGGTAGCGCACTACCTTCACCGGAGGGTGTAACACGGCGCTGCGCCACCGCGACTAAGAGTTTGTCAGGAACTGAGATCTGGCATACAGTGCCTGACGAGCACTGATCCGCGTGCGTTGCTCTGTCACGGCACCTGTCCGTGGTACCGACGGGCCACCGGCCCATGCATGCGGTGCACGCGCCCACCGGGCGAAAGTTTACGAGGAAGAGAGTCTCGAATGCGTATGCGCAACGGCTGGGCCAAGAAGGCCACCGCCGCCGCGGTCACCGTGGCTGCCATTCCGGCACTGACGATCGCCGGCACGGGCGCCGCGAACGCGTGGGGCCCGGGCAACGCCAAGAACCCCCCGAAGGGCTTCAAGCAGGCCTTCGTCAACGGTGCCGGCATGCCGAACGTGAAGGTCCGTAGCTGGGCCTCCACCACCACCGACCCCAAGAAGGCCCCCACCGTCGTGCTGCTCGACGGTCTGCGCGCCACCTGGGACGTCTCGGGCTGGGAGCGCGACTCGAACGTGGCCTTCCTCTCGCAGAAGGGCATCAACGTCGTGACGCCCGTCGGCGGCACCTCGAGCTGGTACACCGACTGGCAGTCGCCGTCGTCGACCAACCGTCAGCCCTACCGCTACACCTGGGCCTCGTTCCTGAAGACGAGCCTGCCGCAGTACATCCGCAGCCTCGGCTTCAGCGACAACGTCTCGCTGGTCGGCCTGTCGATGTCCGGTAGCGCCGCGATCATCAACGCCCTCGAGTCGAACGGCTACTACAAGCGCGCCGCGTCGCTGTCGGGCCTGACCAACATCTCGGCCCCCGGCGTCCCGATCGCCGTCGGCATCGCCTCGCTCGATTCGGGCGGCTACAACGCCGGCCTCGACATGTGGGGCGGCCCGTTCGACTCCCGCTGGGCGAAGAACGACCCGACCGTGCAGGTGAACCGACTCAAGGGCATGCCGCTGTGGATCTCCGCCGGTAACGGCGTCTTCGGCAAGTACACCCCGAACCCGGGCCCGGCCGATGTCGTCCAGGGCGTGCCGCTCGAGTGGCTCGCGCTGTCGCAGGCGCGCTCCTTCGAGGGTGCCGCCAAGCGCGCCGGCCTGAGCAAGGCCCACTTCGACTTCCCGCCGGCCGGCACCCACACCTGGGGCTACTGGCAGGATCAGGTGTGGCAGATGCAGCGCACCGGTTGGTTCTCGAAGTAATCCGCTGCGGTTGTACGAACAGATCACACGACAGGCGGCCTCGTTCGGACGGACGGGGTCGCTTGTCGTATTGTGAGGTGGATGACTTTCCTGAGGAAACCGGGAGTGTCTGTAACGCCTGAGCCTGTGATTTCGATGAGATCCAGGGAAAGTGTCACACATGTGACTGATGTGAATCATGTGACATATGTGACGACCGATGTTAGAGTGACGGCTGTGACAAGGCTGGTCGATCCCGACCACCGGTCCCGTCCACAAGCTATTGCGCGGAGACGCCGCGTGACAAAGGAGAGGTCAGCAATGCGAGCAGCCTGGGGTAAGCGAGCGGGTGCAGCGGTTCTCACCGCGGCCATGGTGCCCGCCCTCGCCGGTATGGGTGCCGGCGTCGCCGGCGCTTGGGGTCCGGGGTCGGCCAAGAACCCGCCCAAGGGCTTCAAGTCCGAGCGAGTCAACGGTGCCGGCATGCCGGACGTCCTGGTCCGCTCGTGGGCCTCGACCACCACCGACCCGGCCAAGGCGCCCACCGTGGTGCTCCTCGACGGCCTGCGCGCGACGCAGGACGTCTCCGGCTGGGAGCGCGACTCCAACGTCGCCTTCCTGTCGCAGAAGGGCATCAACGTCGTCATGCCCGTCGGCGGTACCGCCAGCTTCTACACGAACTGGGCGAACACCTCCAAGCACGGCAACGGCACCTACAAGGCGACCTGGGGCAACTTCCTGGCCAGCAGCCTGCCGAACTACATCAAGTCGCGCGGCTTCTCCAGCAACCTGTCGCTGATCGGCCTCTCGATGGGTGGCGGCGCCGCCCTCATCAACGCGGCCAACAACCCCGGCGTCTACAAGCGCGCCGCTGCGCTGTCGGGCTTCCTGAACACCTCCGCCCCCGGCATGCCGGTCGCCGTGGGTGTCGCCATGCTCGACGCGGGCGGCTACAACGTCCTCGACATGTGGGGCGGCCCGTTCGACGCCAACTGGGCGAAGAACGACCCGACCGTGCAGGTCGCGCGGATGAAGGGCCTCAAGCTGTGGATCACCGCCTCGACCGGTGAGCCCGGCAAGTACACCCCGAACCCGACCCCGGCCGACATCGTCCAGGGCGTGCCGCTCGAGATCCTCGCCAAGTCGCAGTCGGAGGCCTTCAAGGCCGCCGCCGATAAGGCCGGCGTGAGCGCTCACTACGACTTCTCGTCGGTGGGCACCCACACCTGGGGCTACTGGAGCGACCAGGTCTGGCAGATGCAGCGCACCGGCTGGTTCAACAGCTGACACTGCGTTCGTGATCGCAAGGAAGGCCCCGGGCTGTTGCCCGGGGCCTTCCGGCGTATCGGTACTCTTTCAGCGAATCCGCCCGACAGACTCGAGGTTGCAGCCCAGATGAACCAGCCCCCCACGACCGACGTCGACGAGCCCCTCGGTTTCCGGATCGATCCCGTGCTCGCCCGCAGTTGGCTGCTGGTCAACGCCGCGCAGCCCGAGCGCTTCGACGCCGCGGCCCGCTCCCGCGCCGACATCGTGGTGCTCGACATCGAGGACGCCGTCGCACCGAAGGACAAGACGGCTGCGCGCGACAACGTGGTCGACTGGCTGAACCGCGAGCTCGACGGTCGGCCCAACGACGGCTGGGTCCGGGTCAACGGCTTCGGCACCCAGTGGTGGGCCGACGACCTGGAGGCGCTGCGCGGGGCGAAGCACCTCGGCGGCGTGATGCTGGCGATGGTCGAATCGATGGACCACGTCACGGAGACCGCCAAGCGGCTGCCGGACACGCTCATCGTCGCGCTGGTCGAGACCGCGCGCGGCCTCGAGCGGATCAGCGAGATCGCCTCCGCGAAGGGCACCTTCCGCCTGGCCTTCGGCATCGGCGACTTCCGCCGCGACACCGGCTTCGGCGGCGACCCGACGACGCTGGCCTACGCCCGCTCGCGGTTCACCATCGCCGCGAAGGCGGCCCACCTGCCGGGCGCGATCGACGGGCCGACCGTCGGGTCCAAGGGCCTGCTGCTGACGGAGGCGACCGCGGTCTCCGCCGAGTTCGGCATGACCGGCAAGATCTGCCTCACGCCCGATCAGTGCCACCCGGTCAACGAGGGCCTGAGCCCGTCGCCCGAGGACATCCGCTGGTCGCGCGAGTTCTTCGCCGACTTCGACCGCGACGGCGGCGAGATCCGCAACGGCTCGGACCTGCCGCGCATCGCACGCGCCACCAAGATCCTCGACCTGGCCCGGGCGTACGGGATCGTCGTGCCCGACGGGCTCGAGGGCGAGCACGCCCCGGCACCGTCGGACACGTTCCACTACTGATCCGAGCACGACGAAGCCCCCGCACCGCAGCCGGTGACGGGGGCTTCGTCGTGCGGGGATCAGGCCTGGCGCAGGGCCTCGATGTCGAGGGTGAGGGTGATCTTGTCGCCGATCACCTTGCCGCCGGTCTCGAGCGGCATGTCGATGGAGATGCCGAAGTCCTGGCGGGTGATCACGGTCTTGGCCTCGAACGCGGCCACCTCGCCCTGGCCCATGCCGGGGTTGGTGCCGAGGAACTCGAGGTCGAACTGCACGGGCTTGGTGACCCCGCGCAGCGTGAGCTCGCCGTTCAGCACGTAGTCCGAGCCCTTCTCCGCGACGCCGGTCGAGACGAAGGTCGCCTTCGGGTGGTTCTCGGCGTCGAAGAAGTCGGCGGTGCGGATGTGGGCGTCGCGCTGCGCGTTGCGGGTGTTGACCGACGTCACGTCGACCTCGGCGGTGAGCGAGGCGGTGCCGTCCTCGGCCACGGTGATGGTGCCGGAGAACTCGTCGAAACGGCCCTTGACCTTGCTCACCATCAGGTGGCGCACGGAGAACTCGACGGACGAGTGGACGGCGTCGACGACGTAGGTGCCGGGGGCGAGAACGTTGCTCATGGGGATGACTCCTTCGATGGTTGCTCGGTGGCTGACTCATCGAGCATAACCGGACTGCGGTCCGGTGTATTCCCGGGGGCGTTCGGAGCGTCCCCGGGCATCGTCGGAGCGGCGACCGCTACCCGCCGTGGAAGACCGCTTCCACGTTGTTGCCGTCGGGATCGCGGACGAAGGCGCCGTAGTAGCCGGGGTGGTACTCGGGCCACAGCCGCGGCGCGTGCAGCGACTCCGCGCCCAGGCCCAGCGCCGCGGTGTAGAAGGCGTCGACGGTGGCGCGGTCCGGGGCGCTGAAGGCCACGTGCGTCTCCCGGCTGGACGCGCCGGGGACGCCGGAGACCCAGAAGGTGGCGTGATCGGTGCCGTAGCCGACGGCGCTGCCGACGTCCATGAGCCGGCTCGCGCCGAGCACGGCCAGCACCCCGTCGTAGAACCGCGTGGCTGCGGTCAGGTCGGCGCAACTGATTCCGAGGTGGTCGATCATGACGGCTCCTCGCCGGTAGCCGGGCACCCGCTGCGCCCGGGATGTGTCAGGTCTAGCACCCGGCGCCGACACGTATCAGGACAATGCGGACCTTGCCGCCTCGCGCGCGGCCTGCGGGTCGGCGGCGGCGAGCGCGGCCTCCGCGGCCCAGCGGCACTGCTGCAGGGTCACCCCGCCGATGCGGGCACCCACCGCCGCCGCGGCCCCGGCCGCGCAGGAGAGCGAATCGACGCCCAGCCCCACGAGGACGCACGCCAGCAGCGGGTCGGCGGCGGCCTCGCCGCACACACCGACGGGCTTGCCCGCCGCGGTACCGGCGCGGCCCGTGAGCTCGATCAGCCGGAGCACTGCGGGCTGCCACGGATCGGTGAGCGCCGCGAGCCCGGTGCTCATCCGGTCGGCCGCCATCGCGTACTGGGTGAGGTCGTTCGTGCCGATCGAGACGAAGTCCACCTCGGCGAGCACCGCGTCGGCGCACAGCGCCACCGCCGGCACCTCCACCATCACGCCGGCGGCCAGGCCGCGGGAGCGGCACTGCGCGGCGAACTCGCGGGCCTCGGCCGCGGTGGCGATCATCGGCGCCATCACCCAGGGCTGCGCGGTGGCGCCCTCCGCGGCCGCGGCGATCGCGTCCAGCTGCCGCTCGAGCAGGCCCGGGTCGGCCTCGGCGATGCGGATGCCGCGCACGCCCAGCGCGGGGTTCTCCTCCTCGCCGTGGTCGACGAATTTGAGCGGCTTGTCCGAGCCCGCATCGAGGGTGCGGATGACCACCTTCCGCCCGGGGAACGCGTCGATCACCTCGCGATACAACGCGGCCTGCTCGTCGACGGACGGCTCGTCGGCGCGGTCGAGGAAGGCGAGCTCGGTGCGGAACAGGCCCACGCCCTCCACCTCGCGCTCCGCGGCGCCCCGCGCGCTCGCGCCGTCCTGCACGTTCGCCAGGATCGCGACGGCCGCACCGTCGGACGTGCGGCCCGGACCCCGCCACCGGGCGACCTCGGCCGCCTGCCGCGCCGACTCGGCGACCAGGCGCTGCGCCTCGGCGGCGTCCGGTTCGACGGTGACCGTGCCCGCACCGCCGTCGAGCAGGACGGGCGTGCCGGCGTCGACGGTGCCGGCCTGCGCCAGGCCGACGATGCAGGGGATGCCCAGTTGCCGGGCGATGATCGCGGTGTGGCTGGTGGGCCCGCCGAGCCGGGTGCCGATGCCCACGATGAGCGCCGGGTCCAGGCCCGCGGTGTCTGCCGGGGCCAGGTCGTCGGCCAGCAGGATCGACGGTGCCTCGGGCACCGGGACGCCGGGCTCGGGGCTGCCGAGAAGTTCGGCGACCACCCGGTCGCGCACGTCGCGCAGGTCGGTCACGCGCTCGGCCATGAGGCCGCCCAGCGTGGCGAACATGTCGGCGAACTGCTCGGTGGCCGCGGCCACCGCGTTCGCGGCCGGCGTGCCCGCGCGGATGAGCTTCTCGGTGGTGCCCATCCAGGCCTTGTCCGAGGCGAGCCCCGCGTTCGCGCCGAGCACCTCGGCCGCGGCGCCCTGGGCCTGCGCGGCGCGGGCGCGCAGGCGCTCCGCCACCGCGTGCGCCGCCGACGAGAACCGCGCGGCCTCGGCGTCCCGGTCGCCCTCCGGCACATCGACGGGCGGCGGGACCTCGGGGCGCGCGCCGGGCCACATGACGGGGGCGTAGGCGACCCCGGGCACGACGGGGGTGCCGGTGAGGGTGGCGAGGCCGGTCGCGGTCGACTGTTGCGAAGTCATGTGACACAGATTACGAAATCCTCTTGACTTGTCAACACAAACAGGCGTAAAAACAGAAAAATCAAATCCATAACCACAGAAACCCACGAACTCGGAGGGGCCATGTACGCGGAGGAACGTCAGCGCGCGATCAGTGAGCTGGTCGGTGGCCGCGGTCGCGCATCGGTCATGGAGTTGGCCGAGCGGTTCGACGTGACCCCGGAGACGGTGCGGCGCGACCTGGATGCGCTCGAGCGGCTCGGCGGCGTGCGGCGGGTGCACGGCGGCGTCGTGGCGGCCGGAGTCCTCGCCGGCGCCGAATCGGGGCTGGGTGAGCGCGAGGGCACCAATGCCGAGGCCAAGCGCGCCATCGGCGTCGCGGCGCGCCGCTACCTCCCGCCGGCCGGCGGATCGGTCCTGTTCGACGCGGGCACCACCACCATTGCCGCCGCCCGCGAGGTCCCGACCAACCTGCACATCACCGCGATCACCAACTCGGTGCCGGTGGCCGCCGCGCTGTCCATCCGCGAGACGGTGGAGCTGCGGCTGCTGGGCGGCCGGGTCCGCGGGCTCACGCAGGCGGCGGTGGGAGCGGGCACGGTCGCGGAGATCGCGGGCCTGCGCACCGACGTGGCGATCCTGGGCGCCAACGGCATCAGCGCCGAGCGCGGGCTCTCCACGCCCGACAACGACGAGGCCGCGGTGAAGACCGCGATGGTCCGCGCCGCCGACGTCGTGGTCCTGGTGATCGACTCCTCGAAGTTCGCCCGCGAGAGCCTCGTCGCCTTCGCCGGGTTCGACCAGGTGGACGTGCTGGTCACCGACGCGCCGCCGAGCGGTCCGCTCGCGGCGGCACTCGCCGATCACGGCGTCGAGGTCGCGGTGGCCGCCCGATGATCGTCACGCTCACCGTCAACCCGAGCCTGGATCGCCTCGTCACCCTGGGCGGTCCGCTGCGGCGCGGCGCCGTCCAGCGCGCCGGGGGCACCGCGGCCGATCCGGGGGGCAAGGGCGTCAACGTCTCCCGCGTCGTGCACGCGGCGGGCGCCGGCACCGTCGCGGTGCTGCCGGCCGACCAGGGCGACCCGCTGCTCGTCGGCCTCGCGCGCCTCGGCGTGCCCGCGATCCCGGTGCCCGTCGGCCACGAGGTGCGCAGCAACATCACCGTCGCCGAGCCCGACGGCACCACCACCAAGCTCAACGCGCCCGGGATGCCGCTCGCGCTCGAGGCGGTGCGGGCCCTCGAGGACGTCGTGGTCTCCGTCGCCGACGGTGCCGACTGGCTCGCGCTGTGCGGCTCGCTGCCGCCCGGCCTGCCCGACGACTGGTACGCGCGTCTCGCGCGGCGCCTCGGCGCCCGGTCCGACGGTCCGCTGCTCGCGGTCGACACGTCGGGGGCGGCGCTCGCCGCCTCGGCGATCCCCGGCGTGGCCCTGCTCAAGCCCAACTCCGAGGAGCTCGCCGAGCTGGTGGGTCTCGGCGCCGACGCCGGCGCCGCGTTCGAATCCCGCGCCGCCGCAGGCGACCTCGCACCGGCCCGGGCCGCCGCCGAGGAGTTGCACCGCGCCACGGGCGCCACCGTCCTGGCCACGCTCGGGGCCGCCGGCGCGCTGCTGGTCACCGCCGACGGCGCGTGGGCGGCCGTGCCGCCGCCGATCGCGGTGCGCAGCACCGTCGGCGCGGGCGACAGCGCCCTCGCCGGGTATCTGATCGCCCACACGCGCGGCGCCACGCCGCCGGAACGACTCTCCCTCGCGGTCGCCTACGGCGCCGCGGCCGCAGCACAGCCGGGCACCAGGGCGCCCCGACCGGAGGATCTCGCCGTCGCCGGCGTGCAGGTCACCACCCTCTGACTCCTCCCACCGATCCACCCGATCACCTGATGCACCAGCAGAACCGGAGTACCCCATGACCGCACCGATCATCGCGCCCGAACTGGTCGCGCTCGACGTCTCGGCCGGCACCGACAAGGCCGCCGTGATCGCCTTCCTCGCCGGCCGCATCGCCGACGCCGGCCGCGCCGAGTCGGTCGACGGCCTCGTGGAGGCGGCGCTCGCCCGCGAGGCGCAGTCCGCGACGGGACTGCCCGGCGGCATCGCCATCCCGCACTGCCGCACCGCCGCCGTGAGCACCGCGAGCCTCGGCTTCGCGCGGCTCGATCCGGCCGTCGACTTCGGCGCGCCCGACGGCGGCGCCGATCTCGTCTTCCTCATCGCCGCACCGGAATCCGGTGGGTCGCAGCACATGAAGCTGCTCAGCGCGCTCGCCCGTGCGCTGGTGCGGCCGGAGTTCACCGCGTCGTTGCGCGCCGCCGCGACCCCGGAGGACGTCGTCGCGCTGGTGGAGGAGGTCATCGCCCCGAAGCCCGCTGAACCCACCGCCCCGGCGGCGTCTACGGACCCGGCGGCGGAAGCCCCCGCGGCGGGACCCTCGGCCAAGCCCGCCCTGGTGGCGATCACGGCCTGCCCCACGGGGATCGCGCACACGTACATGGCGGCGGACGCGCTGAAGCTGGCCGCCGAGCGGGCGGGCGTCGAGCTGACCGTCGAGACGCAGGGCTCCTCCGGGTCCACGCCGCTGGCGGCGCAGACCATCGCCGACGCGGGCGCCGTCATCTTCGCCACCGATGTGGGGGTCAAGGGCCGCGAGCGGTTCGCGGGCAAGCCCGTCATCACGTCGGGCGTCAAGCGCGGCATCAACGAGCCGGACGCGATGATCGCCGAGGCCGTCGCGGCGGCGTCGGACCCGCGCGCCACCAGGGTCGACGGTGCCGCCGCGAGCGCCGACGCCGCCTCCGCCCCGGCGGGGCTCGGCGGGCAGCTCAAGCGCGCCCTGCTCACGGGCGTGAGCTACATGATCCCGTTCGTCGCCGCGGGCGGCCTGCTCATGGCGCTCGGCTTCCTCCTGGCCTGGTACGAGATCGGCAGCGACCACGGCGACGACGGCATGTCCAACGGCGCCTTCATCGCGCTGAACGACTCGCTGTGGAACCTCCCGCCCGAGGGGCTGCTGCACTACCTCGGCGCGGTCTGCTTCGCCGTGGGGAGCGCGGCGATGAAGCTGATGATCCCCGTGCTCGCCGGGTACATCGCCTACGCCATCGCCGACCGTCCCGGCCTCGCACCGGGTTTCGTCGCGGGCGTCCTCGCGGGCACCGTCGGCGCGGGGTTCATCGGCGGCGTCATCGGCGGCCTGCTCGCGGGTGTCGTGGCGCTGTGGCTCTCGCGGATCCCGCTGCCGCAGTGGGCCCGCGGCCTGCAGCCCGTGGTGATCATCCCACTGCTCGGCACGCTCATCACCGGCGGCGCGATGTACATGTTCCTCGCGGGCCCGCTGCGCTGGGTGAACGAGGCGATGACCGACGCCCTCAACGGCATGAGCGGCAGCAGCAAGGTCGCGCTGGGCGTGGTGCTGGGGCTCATGATGTGCTTCGACCTCGGCGGCCCGGTGAACAAGGCGGCGTACGCCTTCGGTGTCGCGGGCATCGGCCTGAGCACGGCGGGGGTACCGCAGTGGGAGATCATGGCCGCCGTCATGGCCGCGGGCATGGTGCCGCCGCTGGCGCTCGCGCTCGCCACCTTCGTGCGGCCGCGCCTGTTCACCGAGCCGGAGCGGGAGAACGGCAAGGCTGCCCTGCCGCTGGGGCTGTGCTTCATCTCCGAGGGTGCCATCCCGTTCGCGGCCGCGGACCCACTGCGGGTGATCCCGTCGATGATGCTCGGCGGTGCCGTGACCGGCGGCCTCTCGATGGCGCTCAGCGCGCAGCTGCGTGCGCCGCACGGCGGCGTCTTCGTCCTGTTCGCCACCAACGGCACCTGGCCGAAGTTCCTCCTGGCCCTGGTCGTCGGCGTCCTGGTCAGCGCCGCCGCCGTCGTCGCGGCCAAGAGCTTCGCCGGCCGGGGCGTCGCTGCGGCCGATTCGGCACAGCCTGCGGCCGTCGCCGCGTAATACTGGTCAGGACCACATCCGCGAGCGACCGGCGACGCGGAGACGCACACCCCACGAGGAGAGACATGCCCAGCACCACCGTCACCGTCGGTTCGGCCGTCGGCCTGCACGCCCGCCCCGCCGCCGTGATCGCGAACGCGGTCAACGAGTCGGGTCACGAGGTCACCCTGTCGGTCGCCGGCGGCGAGCCGGTGGACGCCGGTTCGGCGCTGATGATCATGACCCTCGGCGCCGAACAAGGCGTGGAGGTCACCGTCGACTCCGCTGATCAGGCGACCGTCGACGCGATCGCGGCCCTCGTCGCGCAGGACCTCGACGCCTGAGCGGACCCGTGCACGGAGAAGGGGCGGCCGGATCTTCCGGCCGCCCCTTCCCTGTTCGCGCCCCGTTCGCGCTAGGTGACCGGCGCGATGCAGTAGCTCATGCGCTGGGGCGCGGAGTAGTTCAGGGCCGACGAGCCGCGGCAGGTCAGCGGGGCGCCCGCCGCCCGCTCGATCACGCGGATCACGTTCGACGGTGCGCTGCCCACCCCGCTCGGGCAGTCGACGGGGCGGATGTCGGTGGTCGCGGCCTTGTCGGGCTTGACCTGGTAGCACTCGCCCAGCGCGAGCTTGGGGACCACGCACAGCACGGACCCGGCCGACTCGACGCGCGCGTAGCTCGGCAGGCTGCATGCCGTGCCGGCCGCGGCCTTCTCCGCCACGGCGAAGCTGAAGCCGTCGCCCTCGCATCCGGTGCGCGTGACGGAGTCGCCGGCGACGGTGACGCAGTCGCCGACCGCGACCGAGCTCACGGACGCGACCTCGGGGCTCGCGGGCTTGACGCCGAGGAGCAGCACGGCGGCGCCCATGACCAGCGCCGCGATCAGGCCCGAGTAGATCACCGAGCTGACCACCTTCCAGGTGGTGGTCGGCCGCACCTCGTCGAGTCGCCGGCCCACCGGCGTGGCGGCGAAGCGCTGCCGCAGCGCGGCGAGGCGCGGCTGCGCGGGGTGCAGGAAGGGCGTCGACATAGTCTCAATCTTAACTTGAGACTCAGTAGGTAACACAAGTCTCAGTTTTCACATCCCGATCGGCGCGGCTGGGCCACGGGGCCGACGCGGGCTCACTAGGCTTTGCGGCATGTCATTCGACGACCCCATCGTCATCGCCGTGGGACCGCAGCCCGATCCCGATTTCGACGCAGCGATCACCGCGGGCGGCGGCGAACCGGGCCCGCTCGCCGGAGCGGCCGGCCTGGTCTGGACCGACTCCCGCGCGCCCCTGCCGCAGCTGCCCCCGAGCGTGCGCTGGGTCCAACTGCCGTTCGCGGGGGTCGAGGGGTTCCTGGACAGCGGGGCGATCGCCCGCAACCCGAAGGTCGTCTTCACCTCCGCCGCGGGTGCCTACTCGGGCACCGTCGCCGAGCAGGCCATCGCGCTGCTGCTCGCGGGCGTCCGCGGGCTCTGGCACCGCGAGGGCGAGTGGGACGCCGCCGGGGCCGCCGCGCGCACCGGCCGACTCGGCGGATCGACGGTGGCGATCATCGGCGCGGGCGGCATCGGCCGCGACCTGATCCCCGCGCTCCGCGGCCTCGGCGTCAAGGTGATCGCCGTGAACCGCTCCGGCGCCGAGGTCTCGGACGCCGTCGTGGTCACCGCCGACCGGCTCGACGAGGTGTGGCCCGCCGTCGACCACGTGATCCTGGCGGCACCGTCGACCGCGGAGACCCGCGCCCTGGTCAACGCGAAGGTCCTCGCGCAGCTGCAGCCCCACTCCTGGATCGTCAACGTCGCCCGCGGCACGCTGATCGACACGGACGCGCTGGTCGAGGCGCTGCGCGCGGGCACCATCGGCGGCGCCGCGCTCGACGTCACCGACCCCGAGCCGCTCCCCGGCGATCACCCGCTGTGGTCGATCCCCAACGCGATCATCACCCCGCACGTCGCGAACCCGCCGCAGCACCTGCGGCCGGCGCTGCTCGCCCGCGTCGAGGTCAACGTCCGCCGCTTCGCCAACGGTCTCGAGCCGCTGGCCGTCGTCGATACCGACCGGGGCTACTGATGTCCGACGGCCGGCCCGCAGCCGCTGCGCCGGCCGACGGTGCGGCGGCTTCGCCCGACGAGGTCGACCTCATCGTGCGGGGAATCGTCGGGCTGGCCAAGCGGATTCGCAGCGACGCCCGGTTCGTGGGCGCGGAGGTCTCCTACGTCGACTTCACGCTGCTCTTCGTGCTCAACGAGTCGCCGGGGATCCGCGCCGTGGACCTGGCGGAGGCGGTCTCGATCGACAAGTCGACCGCCAGCCGGCAGCTCGCGGGGCTGGAACGACGGGGCCTGATCCGCCGCGACGTCGATCCCCGGAACCCGCGATCGCGTCAGCTGCGGCTGACCGAGCGCGCGGAGCGCGTCCTGGCCGAGACCGACCGCGAATGGCGCCGCCGGATCGCGGCGCGTACGGCCGATTGGTCCAGTGAGGAATTGCGCACATTCGCGACGCTGATCGACCGCTATATGAGCGTCGATCTGCCCGGCGATACCGCTCTCGACCAGCCCATTGTCGCCGCTAAGGACCCTACTTTGGAGTAAGTTTGGGTGTGTTATGGTCAGCCCACTGTTCTGTGCATCAGGCGACCAGCGTGCCCTCGCGATGCCCGGCGACCCCGGGCCTTCCGCGTAAATTCGCCTCCGTTCACACCGCGGCGGGGTCGTACACGCATGGAGTCTCCCCGGTGCCGGAACTTCCGGGCGTGCAGCCGCGCGGCCCGGTAGGGACGACAGGAACGAATCAATGAACGTCGGTGTACCGACCATGACCCCGCATTCGGGTCGGCAGTGGGAGTGCTGCGCATGATCATCGGAGTGTTGAAAGAGGCGCAGCCGGGCGAGACCCGTGCCGCCGCAACCCCCGCCACCGTGGCCCAGCTGATCAAGCTCGGCTACGAGGTGGTCGTGGACTCGGGCGCCGGTGTGGCGTCCTCGTTCGCGGACGAGGCCTACGTCGAGGCAGGCGCGTCGATCGGTGACGCTCGCGCCGCCGACATCGTTCTCGGTGTCAACGCCCCGTCGAGCGCGCAGCTCGACGGTATGCGGCCGGGCACGACCCTCGCCGGGCTCCTGGCGCCCGCGCAGAACCCCGAGCTCCTCGAGGACCTGCGCCGCCGCGAGCTGACCGCCCTGGCCATGGAATCGGTGCCGCGCATCTCGCGCGCGCAGTCGATGGACGTGCTGTCGTCGATGGCGAACATCGCCGGCTACCGCGCCGTCGTCGAGGCCGCGCACGTCTTCGGCCGGTTCTTCACCGGCCAGGTCACGGCCGCGGGCAAGGTCCCGCCGGCCAAGGTGCTCGTGGTGGGCGCCGGCGTCGCCGGTCTCGCCGCGATCGGTGCCGCCGGTTCGCTGGGCGCCATCGTCCGCGCGACCGACCCGCGTCCCGAGGTGGCCGACCAGGTCGCCTCGCTGGGCGGCGAGTACCTCTCCGTGCAGAACGAGGAGGCCGAGGTCTCGGCCACCGGTTACGCCAAGGAGATGGGCGACGACTACAAGGCCCGCGAGGCGCAGCTCTACGCCGAGCAGTGCAAGGACGTCGACATCATCATCACCACGGCTCTGATCCCCGGGCGCCCCGCGCCGCGGATCATCACCGAGGAGATGGTCGCGTCGATGAAGCCCGGCAGCGTCATCGTCGACATGGCGGCGCAGAACGGCGGCAACGTCGGGGGCACCGTCAAGGACGAGGCGATCGTGACGCCCAACGGCGTCACCATCATCGGCTACACCGACCTGGCCGGGCGCCTGCCCGCGCAGGCCTCGCAGCTCTACGGCACGAACCTGGTCAACCTGCTCAAGCTGGTGACCCCCGCGAAGGACGGGCAGCTCGTGCTCGACTTCGAGGACCCGGTCCAGCGGTCGATCACGGTGACCCGCTCGGGCGAGCTGCTCTTCCCGCCGCCGCCGGTGCAGGTCTCGGCCGCGCCGAAGGCCGCTCCCGCCGCGGAGGCCGAAGCGAAGCCCGTCAAGGAGCCGATGTCGGCGTCCAAGAAGGTCTCGCTCACCCTCGTCGGCGTCGTGCTCTTCGGTCTGCTGATCAGCTTCTCGCCGAATCCGCTGCCGCAGCACTTCACCGTGCTCATGCTGGCGATCGTCATCGGCTACTACGTCATCGGCAACGTGGCGCACGCGCTGCACACGCCGCTGATGTCGGTCACCAACGCCATTTCCGGCGTGGTCGTGGTGGGCGCCCTCCTGCAGGTCGCCACCAACACCACCACGGTCCTGGTGCTGTCGACGATCGCGATCCTGGTCGCGTCGATCAACATCTTCGGTGGCTTCGCGGTCACCCGCCGCATGCTCGCCATGTTCAGCAAGGGGGCATGAGTAACCCATGAGTATCACTGCAATCTCCGTTGCGGCGTACATCGTCGCCTCGCTGCTGTTCATCCTCTCGCTGGCGGGCCTGTCCAAGCACGAGACCTCCAAGAGCGGCCTGACCTACGGCATCGTCGGCATGGGCATCGCGCTGGTGGCGACCATCGCGCTGGTCATCGACAAGGTCGCGGACCCCGATCTCGACCTGACCTGGCTGCCGGTGGCCCTGCTGGCCGGCGCCATCATCGTCGGCGCCCTGATCGGTTTCTGGCGCGCGCGCATCGTCGAGATGACGGGCATGCCCGAGCTGATCGCCCTGCTGCACTCCTTCGTGGGTCTCGCGGCCGTGCTCATCGGCTGGAACGGCGCTATCGAGGGCTTCCACGCCGACGGCGTGAACCCCGATGACATCCGCGCGCTGACCAACATCCACGAGGCCGAGATCGCGATCGGCATCTTCATCGGTGCGGTCACCCTGACCGGTTCGATCGTCGCCAACCGGAAGCTCTCCGGGAAGATGAAGTCGGCGCCGCTCATGCTGCCCGGCAAGAACCTCATCAACGTCGGCTCGATCATCGTCTTCATCGTTCTCACCGCGGTCTACGTCTCGCGGGACACCCACGGCGACAACACCTCGATGATCCTGCTGGGCGTCATCACCGCGCTCGCCCTGTTCCTGGGCTGGCACCTGGTGGCCTCCATCGGCGGCGGCGACATGCCCGTGGTCATCTCGATGCTCAACAGCTACTCCGGTTGGGCCGCGGCCGCGTCGGGCTTCCTGCTGAGCAACGACCTGCTCATCGTCACCGGTGCGCTGGTCGGCTCCTCGGGTGCGTACCTGAGCTACATCATGTGCAAGGCGATGAACCGCTCCTTCATCTCCGTCATCGCGGGTGGCTTCGGCATCGAGGCCGGCCCGGCCGACGACAAGGACTACGGCGAGCACCGCGAAGTCAATGCGGAGACCGTGGCCGAGATGCTCACGGGCGCGAAGTCCGTGGTCATCACCCCGGGCTACGGCATGGCCGTCGCGCAGGCGCAGTACGGCGTGGCCGAGCTGACCAGCGAGCTCCGCAAGAAGGGCGTGAACGTCCGGTTCGGCATCCACCCTGTCGCGGGTCGCCTGCCCGGCCACATGAACGTGCTCCTCGCCGAGGCGAAGGTGCCGTACGACGTGGTGCTCGAGATGGACGAGATCAACGACGACTTCCCCGAGACCGACGTGGTCCTGGTGATCGGTGCCAACGACACCGTGAACCCGGCGGCCGCCGAGGATCCGAGCAGCCCCATCGCGGGCATGCCCGTCCTCGAGGTCTGGAACGCCGAGAACGTGATCGTCTTCAAGCGGTCGATGGCCGCCGGCTACGCGGGCGTGCAGAACCCGCTGTTCTTCCGCGAGAACTCGGCGATGCTCTTCGGCGACGCCAAGGATCGCGTGCAGGACATCCTCTCCGCGATGCGCTGACCCGATCAGCACTCGGGCCCGGCACCGTCCCTCGACGGTGCCGGGCCCGAGTCGTCTCTACGTCCAGGCGTTCTCGATGGCCACGGAGCCGTCGGTGAAGGGCAGGTCCTTGCCGACCGTGTCGGGCCGGTCGAGCACCGAGGCAGCCACCAGCGCGACGTTCGCGCGCGACGTGCCGGGTTGTCCGCGGCCCGCACGGCGTCGGGATCGACCCGGCCGGTGGGCTCGTCGAGGGTGAGGCGGCCCGGCATGAGCACCGTCCAGTCCAGGTCCGAGGCGCGCAGCGCCACGTCGGCCGCGGCCTTGGCCTCCGCGTAGGCGAAGAACGGATCCGACTCGGGCACGCCGTGATCGGGCGCGGCGCCGAGGTAGGAGACCATCACGTAGCGCTTCGCGCCCGCCTGCTCCGCGGCCTGGATCGAACGGATCGCGGCGTCGCGGTCGACGGCGTAGGTGCGCTCCGGGTTCCCACCGCCCGCGCCCGCGGAGAAGACCACCGCGTCGGCGCCCGCGAGCGCCGCCGCGATCTCCTCGCGCGAGGCCCGTTCCACGTCCAGGACGAGGGGCGTCGCGCCGGTCGCGGCGACGTCGGGCGCGTGCTCCTGGTTGCGGATCCACGAGGTGACCGCATCGCCCCGGGAGCTGAGCACCCGCGCCAGGATGAGCGCGATCTTGCCGTGTCCACCGATGATCGTGACAGCTGCCATGCATTCCAACGTACGCGCTCCGATGTGTGTGAGGTCGTGACCGCTCAGCGGCGACGATCGCACACCCGCGTCAGCCGCCGAGGGGCATCGTGGCGAGGCGGGCGGCGAGCACCAGCAGCAGCAGGCCGATGGCGGCGTTGATCGCCCGCCACACCCCGGGCCGCCCGAGCACGCCGGACAGGCGGCGGGCGCCGAAGCCCAGCAGGCAGAACCACGCGATGCTCGCGATCACGGCGCCGAGGGCGAACCACCAGCGATCGCCGGCGTAGCGGGTGGAGGCGGAGCCGAGCAGCAGCACGGTGTCCAGGTACACGTGCGGGTTCAGCCAGGTCAGAGCGAGGGCGCCCGCCACGACGGCCGCGACCGAGGAGGCCCCGTCGCCGCCCGCGACGAGCCCTTCCGACCGGCGCGCCGACCACAGCGATCGCACCCCGTAGCCGACCAGGACCAGCACGCCCGCCCACTTGACCACCTCCAGCAGCGCCGGCCGGCCGGAGACGGCGGCGCCGAGCCCGGCGACGCCGGCGACGATCAGGGCCACGTCGGAGGCGATGCACACCGCCACCACCGGGGCCAGCCCGCGGCCACGGACACCCACCTGCAGCACGTAGGCGTTCTGCGCGCCGATGGCCACGATCAGCGAGAGCCCGAGCCCGAGGCCGGCGAGGAGTGCGGAGGTCATGGCGTCGACGCTAGAACCGGAGCAGGCATTAGCACCAATATGAGAATGCGATCACACATTAGGATTGCTTCATGCTGAGCGGGCACCACCTGCAGACCCTCGTCGCCGTGGTCGAGGAGGAGAGCTTCGGCGCCGCGGCCGCGCGACTGCGGATCACCCAGTCGGCGGTCAGCCAGCGCATCCGGGCGCTCGAGCAGCAGGTCGGGCACGTCGTGGTCACGCGAGAGGGGCCGTGCCGCCCCACCGCGCAGGGCGAGGTGCTCCTCGGCCTGGCCCGCGGGGTCGCCTCCCTCGAGGCCGATGCGCTGGGCCGGTTATCGGGCGGCGGGCCCTCGGCCGTGCTCGACGTGGGCGTGAACGCGGACTCGCTGGTCACCTGGTTCCGCGACGTGATCGACACCGTCGCGGCCCTGCCGGATCCGCCGCTGCTGCGCCTGGTGGTCGACGACGAGCACCACACCGCCGACCTGCTCCGCGCGGGAGCGGTGCTCGGCGCGCTCACCACGGACCCGGAACCCGTGCAGGGCTGCGCCGTCGAGTACCTGGGCACGATGCGCTACCTGCCCGTCTGCGCGGCCGGGTACGCCGAGCGGTGGCGCACCGGCGGGCGCTGGCGGTGGCGTGAGATGCCGGTCGTGCAGTTCGACCTGCGCAAGGACGAGCTGCAGAACAAGGTGCTGCGCCGCCGCGGGATCACCGAGCCGCCGCCCATGCACCGCATCCCGTCGTCCGAGGCCTTCACCCACGCCGTCCGCGCCGGACTCGGGTGGGGCAGCCTGCCGGAGGCCGAGATCGGCGATGCTCTTGACCGCGGCACGCTGCTCCGGCTCACCGACGACACCGTCGACGTGAAGCTGTACTGGCAGTCGTGGCGGCTGCACACCCGCGCCACCGAGCGGCTCGCCGACGCCCTCCACGCCGCGGCGGCGGTGCACCTGCGGTGAACCGCCCGCGCACCCCGGGGCGCGCGAGTACCTTGGCGCTCATGCCGGACCCCGCGCAGCATCCCCTCCGCACGCTCCACGAGGGCCTGAGCGATCTCGATCGCCGGCTCTTCGACGCCGTCGCGATCTCGCCCAGCCCACTGCTCGACCTGACGATGCGCCCGCTCTCCGCGGCGGCCGACCACTCCAAGCTGTGGATGGTGCTCGCCGCCGGGCTGGGCGGCCTGGGCGGGCTCTCGTCCCGCCGCGGCGCCGTGCGGGGCGTCGTCTCGATCGCCGCCACCAGCCTCCTCGTCAACCAGGGGCTCAAGCGGATCTACGCCCGTCGGCGTCCCCTCTTCGACCGGGTGCCGGCCAAACGCGCCCGCCGCCAGCCGACCTCGGCGTCCTTCCCCTCCGGGCACTCCGCCGCCGCCGCGGCGTTCGCCATCGGGGTGGGGCTGGAGAACCGCACCGCCGGCTACGCCCTCGCGGGACTGGCCGGCGCGGTGGGGCTGTCCCGGATCGCCACCGGCGCACATTATCCCGGCGACGTGCTCGCCGGCTTCGCCGTCGGCGCGGGCGTCGCGGTCGCCGGCGCCCGCCTCGTCCCGCCGGTCGACGACAGCCGCACCATGACCCCGGAGCCCACCGTCGAGAAGATCACGACGGGTCCCGACGGGGCAGGACTGGTCGTGGTGCTCAACCCGGCCTCGGGCGACGGGACCGGCACCCGCGTCGCGGAGGAGATCCGGCGCACGCTGCCGCGGGCCGAGATCGTCGAGCTCGACGGCGATTCCGATATCGACGCCATCGCCGCCGACGCGGTCGAGCGGGCCGACTTCCTCGGTGTCGCCGGCGGTGACGGCACCGTCGCGACGCTGGCCGCGCACGCCGTCGCCGCTGACAAGCCGCTCGCGGTCTTCCCTGCCGGTACCTTCAACCACTTCGCCAAGGACATCGGCGCGGAGACCGTTGCCGCCGTGGTGGATTCGATCCGCAACGGGCGTATCGCCCACGTCGACGTGGTGTGGCTCAACGACGAGAAACTGCTGCTCAACACCGCAAGCATCGGCGCCTACCCCGAGTTCGTCCGCGCGCGCACCCGGTATCAGCGGCGGCGCGTCGGCCGGGTCACGGCGACGGTGCGCGCGATGCGCCGGGTGCTGCGCGCCACCGCGCCGGTCTCGGTGCGGATCGAGGGCCGCCCGGCCAGCGTCTCGTTCTTCTTCCTCGGCAACTCCATGTACGGCGCACCGAGTTTCGTGCCCGGGCGCCGCACCCGCCTCGACGACGGCGTGCTCGACGTGCGCTACCTCGAGGACGGGCACCGCAACGCCACGGCGCGCCTGTTCCTCTCGTGGATCAGCGGCCGGATCCGCAACTCCAAGGTGTACCGCGAGCTGCAGGCGCCGGTGGTCACCATCGAGGCCGACGCGCCCTTCCGCGTCGCCCACGACGGCGAGGCGGGGGAGCTGCACACCCGCGCCCGGTTCCGCGTCGACTACCGCGCGCTGCGGGTGTTCGGCACCAGCCTCACGCGGTGACCTAGCCGGTGCCGAGCAGCGTCATCGCGTTGGCGTTGATGTCCGCGGCGATGAGGGTGCCGGTGCCCCCGCCGGTCCCGGTCCCGTCGGGCCGGGTGTGCACCGTGTTGATCACGCCGACGGCGGTGAAGGTCCCGTCGGGCCAGCGTGCGTAGACGGGCCCGCCGGAGTCGCCCTCCACGGCGGGGATGCCCGCCCAGGTGACGCGTGTGCCGCTCACGTCGTCGAGGACGCCGCAGTGCCGGCCGGTGCGCGCGCCGACGACGCAGATCTCGGGGCGGCCCGCCTGCAGATCCTCCGTGCTGCTGACGCCCCGCACCGCGCCGATCGCGCCGGCCACCGGCGCCACGTCGGTGCCGGCCAGCTGGATGATCGCGATGTCCTGCCCGCGGTTGCTGCGGGTGGCCTTGATGTACTCACCGAACGGCGTGCTGCCGCCGTCGGCGGTGAGGTACCGGGCCACGGGCGCGCGACCCGGCCGTGCCTGCCCGGCCAGCTCCGCGCAGTGTCCCGCGGTGAAGGCGACGATCTCGCCGCCGGGGTAGCGCGCCAGGAAGCCCAGCGTGCAGATGCTCGAGTACACGCCGAACGGGTCGGCGAAGGTGGTGATCCCGGCGCCCGTGGTGGGCCTGCTCGCGGTCGCGGGCGAGAGCTCCGGCGCCACCACGTCGTACGGGGCCACGCTGGGCGTGGTCACCACGACCACGGGCGTCGACGGTGCCGGCGGTGCGGGCGCCGCGTCCTGCCCGAGGGCCCCGCACCCGCTGAGCAGGCCGGCCGCCGCCGCGCACGCGGCACCCCGCAGCACGCCGCGGGTCCGTCTCATCGCCTCAGCTTAGGACCTCAGGCGCGCGAGCGGATCGCCTCCGCGACGGCGGTGATCGCGAGTGCGCGCACGACGTCGACCTTCGCCTCGACCTGTCCGGTCGCCGCGGAGATGAAGGCGTCGCCGTCGAAACGGGTGTGCGGCGGATCGATCGCGCGGGCCAGGCCGTCGTGCGCGCCCTGCGCGAGGATCAGGCACTCGACCTTCGTGAGTTTCGCGTTGGTGATCACCACGCCGATGGTGGTGTTCTGCCGGTTGCCGGCGAACGGCTCGTAGTCGCCGAAATCGGCGGGCCCGGCCTCGCCGGTGAGGATCTCGCCGAAGGCGTTCACGGCGCACAGCGCGCCGACGACCACGTCGCCGGCGCGGGTCTCGGCGTAGGCGAGCCCGGCGTCGTGCAGGTTCTCCAGGCCGCGGGCCTTGCCCGTGGTGGCGCCGGTGCCGGCGCCGATCAGGCCCTGCAGTTCGGCGTCGGCGGCCGCGGAAGCCGCTGCCGCGTAGCCGTTCTCGGCGGTCGGGCGGATCGTCGGGTCGCCGACCATGAGGTCGAACAGGCCCAGGGTGGGGACGATCGGTACGCGCCCCGCCACGGTCTCCACGCCCCGGCCCTCCTCCTCGAGGCGGCGCATCACCCCGTCGGCGCTGGCGAGGCCGAAGGCGGAGCCCCCGGTGAGCACGGCGGCGTGGATCTCCTCGACGGCGCGTTCGGGGGCGAGCAGGTCGAACTCGCGGGAGGCGGGGGCGCCGCCGCGCACCTCCCCGGACCCGACGGTCCCGTCGGGGAAGGTCACGACGGTGCAGCCGGTGCGGGCCGCCGCGTCGGTGTGGTGGCCGACGCGGACGCCGGCGATGGTCACGTGCGGGACGACGGGCATGTCCTCAGGCTACGACGGTCCGCTCAGGCGCGCGCGGGTGCGTACGCGGCCTCGTAGGCGGCGCGGGTCGCATCGCGGCGCTCGGCGACGGCGGGGTTCTCCAGCGCCGGATCGAGGCCGTTCTTCTCCAGCCGGCGAGCGCGGTTGGGGCGCATGTAGGCGGCGTTGTAGAACACCGCCAGCAGCGCGCCGAGCAGCACCGTGGCGCCGCGCAGCCACAGCGGGCCGGGCAGCAGCATCAGCAGGGCGTACACCGGGAGCACGGCGAGCTGGCCGCGGATCAGGTGGCGGACGGCCCAGGTGCGACGGGTGAGGTTGTGCCGCACCCACTCCCGGTTCCGCTCCGGCAGCGAGCCGGTGTAGACCCAGGCGAGGTAGTGCAGGGGATCGGGGCGGTGGACGGCGTTCATCAGGACTCCTCGAGTGCGCCCGCGGCGAGCGCCTTGGCGTTGACGGTGGTGAGGACGCGATGCAGGTCCTCGAGTTCGGCGAGGCTGGCGCCGAGGCTCTCGATGACGGCGGGCGGGACGGCGAGGGCCTTCTCCCGCAGTTCCCGGCCGGCGTCGGTGAGCTCGACCTCGATGCGGCGCTCGTCGTCCGCGGCGCGGCCGCGGGTGAGCAGGCCCTGCGCCTCGAGCCGCTTGAGCAGCGGGCTCAGGGTGGGCGAATCCAGCTGCAGCGCACCGGCGATCTCCTTGACCGACCGCGGGGAGGACTCCCACAGCGCCAGCATCACGAGGTACTGCGGGTGCGTGAGCCCCATCGGCGCGAGGATCGGCCGGTAGACCGAGAGCACGGCGCGGTTGGCGACGGCCAGCGCGAAGCAGACCTGGCGTTCCAGGGCGAGCGGATCGGGATCTGTCATACCCCGACGCTAGCAGACGTATAGTGCACGAATCAATAGTGCACTAACTATTCCTCGAGGCCCTCCCAGGGCGCGTCCTCGGCGGACGGAAGATCGCCGGGGAGCAGATCGCGCCGGAAGCCCCGCCAGCTCGGTTGCCGCAGATGCCCGCCCCGGCGCAGCGACGAGTACCGCACGTCGCCGATCACCTTCGGCAGCACCCAGACGGCGTCGCGGGCCTCGGGATCGTCGATCGGCGCGGTGAAGGGGGAGCGGCGCATGCGCAGGGGCTCGAGTTCCTCCTGCAGCGCCGCCAGGTCCCGGTCGCTGAACCCGGAACCGACGGCGCCCAGGTACACCAGCCCCGTCTCCGCGGGCAGCCCCACGAGCACCGAGCCGATCCCGTTCGCCCGTGAGCCCTTCCCCGGCTTCCAGCCGCCGATCGCCACCTGCAGGTCGCGCCAGTTCTTGTGCTTGACCCAGGCCCGCACCCGCTGGCCGGGCAGGTACGGCGAGTCCCGCCGCTTGGCGATGATCCCCTCCCAGCCCCGCGCCGCGCTGATCGCCGCCGCCTCCGCACCGGTCTCGGCCTCCACCAGTGGCGGCACGCTCACCGCGGTGTCGGCCTCGAGCAGCGGCGCCAGCCCGTCGAGGACCTGGCGCCGCACCGTCCACGGGCGTTTCGTCAGGTCCACCCCGTTGAGCGCCAGCACGTCGAAGACGTACAGCTGCACCGCGCCCGCCCGGGTGTCGCCGCCCGCCATCAGGTGGAACGACGGGACGCCGTCCGGGTCGAGCACCACCGCCTCGCCGTCGAGCACCACGTCCATCCCGTCGAGATCGTGGGCGAGCGACTCGAACTCGGGGAACTCCGCCGTCACCGTGCGACCGGAGCGGGTGCGCAGGGAGACCGTGCCGCCGCGCACCGTCGCGATCATGCGGTAGCCGTCCCACTTGCCCTCGAAGGCCCAGTCCGCGCCCGAGAGCCCGTCGATCGACGATTCGGTGGGCAGCATCGGATCCGGCGCGGGGGCAGTGCCCGGCTTCGCCGGCGCCGCCTTGTCCTTGGTCAGGTGCGCCAGCCAGTTCTTCTCCCCGGTGCGGATGAGCGCGTACCGCTTGCCCTGCAGCCGATTCCCGTGCAGCGTCACGATCACCTCGTTCGCGCGCCACTTCTCCAGTTCGTACGTGCCGTGATCCCAGATGCTCACGTCGCCGCCGCCGTACTCGCCCTTCGGGATGCTGCCCTCGAAGGCCGCGTAGTCCATCGGATGGTCCTCGGTGCGGACGGCGAGGTGGTTGATCTCCGGGTCGTCGGGCAGGTTCTTCGGCACGGCCCAGGAGGCGAGCACCCCGTCGTGCTCCAGCCGGAAGTCGTAGTGCAGGCGCCGCGCGTGGTGCTCCTGGATGACGAAGATCGGCTCGCCGGTCGACGGTGCGCCGCCGAACGGCTCGGGCGTCTTCCGCGCGTCGCGCTTGGCGCGGTACTCACCCAGGTCGACGGGCTCGGGCGGCGGCGCAGACGGTGCCGCGAGGCCGGCGAGGAGGTCGCCGTCGGAGCGCGCGCGAGCGAGCACTTCGCCGAACTCGAGCTGCCGCAGGCCCGGCCGTGCGAGCTCGTCCCAGGTGCGCGGCGCGGCGACCCAGGGACGGTCCCGGCCGCGCAGGGAGTACGGCGCGACGGTGGTCTTCGAGGCGCTGTTCTGCGACCAGTCGACGAAGATGCGGCCCCCGCGCTGGTCCTTGGCCATCGACGCCGTGACCAGTGCGGGGGACTCGGCCTCGAGCTGGGCCGCGATCGCGTGCGCCACCTTCCGCGCGCCCTGCGCCGAGATGCCCGTGGTGAGCGGCGCGTAGACGTGCAGCCCCTTGGAGCCGCTGGTCACGGGGTAACCCTCCATGCCGATCGCCGCGAGCAGCTCCCGGATGCGCAGCGCGAGGACGGCGCAGTCGTCGAGCGTGACGCCGGGGCCCGGGTCGAGGTCCAGGACGAGGCGGTTCGGCGGGCCGGGGGTCTCCGGGCCGGCGGGATCGGCATCGTCGGGGACGAAGGACCACTGCGGCACGTGCAGTTCCAGTGCGGCCTGCTGTCCGAGCCACACCATGCCCGCGGCGTTCTCGATGACCGGGTACTGCGATTCGCCGTCGGAGTGGAACTGGCTCGCGCGGCGGATCCAGGCCGGCGCGTGGCTCGGCAGCCGCTTCTCGAAGAAGGCGGTCTTGTCGACGCCGTTGGGCCAGCGCTTGCGGGTGAGCGGCCGATCCCGCAGGTGCGGGAGCGCGAACGGCGCGATGGCCTGGAAGTAGTCGATGACCTCGGCCTTCGTGGTACCCGTGGCGGGGTAGAGCACCTTGTCGAGGTTGGTCAGCTGCACGCCGACGCCGTCGACCTCGCGGTTCTCCCGGATCTGCGCCACGCCTCCCATTATCGAGCGCGGGCGGCGGGTGGGAAGAGGTTCGGTGGTCGGCACCGCGGCGATGCGTCCGGCGCATGGGCTGTGACCTGCGGAAACGGCACCGGGCCATGCGGATCGCGCATACCCTTCGACCCCGGTCGGCCGCCTCCGGGCCGGGATCGAACCCGGTCATGCGGGAACTGCATAGCCCTGCCGTAACCGCGCAGGTCAGCCCCCATGCACCCGGCGCATGCCCTGTCGCAACGGACATGGCCGCTCGAGCGCAAGTGATAGCGCTGGTCTCGCATTCTGGTCTCTCACCAGTCACAATGGTCACATGCGCGCGATATGGACGGGTGAGCTGTCGTTCGGGCTCGTGAACGTGCCCGTGAAGGTGTACTCCGCGATCGAGAGCCACGATGCGAAGTCGCACCAGGTGGATGCGAAGGACGGGGTCCGCATCCGGTACAAGCGCGTGCGCGAGGGCACCGACGACGAGGTGGAGTTCGCGAACATCGCGAACGCCTACGAGTCCGACGAGGGCGAGACGGTGGTGCTGTCCAAGGAGGACATCAAGTCGATGCCGGTGGAGAAGCACCGGGAGATCGCGGTGACGGAGTTCGTGCCCCGTGAGGACGTCGATCCGATCATGTTCGACAAGCCCTACTACCTGGAGCCCTCGTCGAAGTCGCCCAAGGCCTACGTGCTGTTGCGGCAGGCGCTGCAGGAGACCGACCGGCTCGCGATCTGCACCTTCACGCTGCGCAACCGCACCCGCCTGTGCGCGCTGCGCGTGGTCGGCAATGTGATGGTGCTGCAGACGCTGCTGTGGCCCGACGAGATCCGCACGCCCGAGTTCCCCGCGCTGACCGAGGACGTGAAGATCCGGCCGCAGGAGCTGGCCATGGCGGCCTCGCTCATCGACTCGATGGCCACCGACTTCGACCCGGAGCAGTACGAGGACGACTACCAGGTGCAGCTGCATCAGCTCATCGAGGCGAAGGCCAGCGGCGGCACCGCCTTCCCCGAGGCGCCGGAGGAGGAGGCCGAGGACGACGAGGTCGCCGACCTGCTCGCCGCGCTCAAGGCGTCGGTGAAGAACCGGGAGGCGCAGCCGGAGCGGCCCGCCCGCAAGCGCGCGGCCGGCTGAGCGGTCAGGCCCGCGCGCGGGCCTGCAGCTCGCGCACCACGGCGTCGAGCCAGCCGCCGACGGACGCGCGGGCCTCGAGCGTGTCCGGGTAGCGGCAGCGCAGGTGCAGCCCGGCCTCGTCGAGGATGAACCACAGCATCACGCCGTCGGTGCGGATGCTCGCGCCGACGTACTGGGCGTCGAGGCGGGTGGCGTCGATGCGCACCGGCAGTCGCCGCAGGTCCAGCCAGGAGATGGCGAACATCCCCGGTGCCTCGGGCATGCCGCCCCACTCCGCGAGCACGTCGGCGAGCGGCCACGAGCCCAGGCGCACCGCCTCTTTCACGGCCTCGGCCGCGTCGCGCGGCTGCGCGGACGGCGAGTCCAGCACCGAGTTGGTGATGAACCATCCCACCGAGTCGTGCCAGCCGTCCTCGTACCGGCTGTGCACGGGGAAGACCGCGCGCAGCGGCACCCCGGCGAGGTCCAGCGTCACCCGCGTCATCGCGGCGACGGTCGCCGACAGCGTCGAGACCCCCTCCGCGCGAGCGGCATCGGCGAAGGCGGCGACCTCCTCGGTGCCGAGCACGTCGCGCACCTCCACCCGCTCGACGTGCGGCTCCGGCGCGCCGAGCGGCAGCGGGAACAGGGGCATGACACCGCCGCTGTCGGCGATGATCTCCCGCCACCGCAGTCGCACGTCGTCCGGGGCGGGCGGTCGCTCCCGCAGGGCGCGGGTGTGATCGGCGAAGGGCGGCACGGGTTCCGGCGACGGTGCGCGGCCGTCGCGGACCTCGTCGAGCCCGGCGAGCAGGTCGCGGGCGATCACGAGCATCGACCACATGTCGGTGTGCGAGTGATCCGCCGCGACGATCACGGTGGGGCCCGCGGCGGTCTCGAGCACGCAGAGCCGGTGCGCCGGACGGCGGTACGGGGAACAGGCCTCGTCGAGCACGTCCCGCAGTGCGTCGTTGACGGCCTGGCCCGGGCCGATCGGGTGCTCCACCCAGGCCCCGGGGCCGACGGTGATCTCGTGCAGGGACGGCCCGTCCGGCCCGGGGAGGAAGGCGGAGCGGAGCGTGCCGTGCCGGGCGATGACCGCGAGCCAGGCCTGCGCCAGCAGTTCCCGCGGGACGGGCTCGGGCAACCGGAACGACAGCGCCATCCACGATCCCGGGCGATCGCCCCCGCCGACGTGCCGCGCCTGGTCGAAGGACACCGGCAGCGCCGGGCCCGGCTCCGACGCCGTGACGTCGTAGCCGTACATCCGGCCGAAGGGCAGTCGCAGGTGCGCGACGTTGGTCAGGCGCATGGGCGGTACCCTAGCCCTCCGACGAACCCTCCGCGCGGCGAGAGAAGACCGATGACCAGCTTCGACGTCCCCGGGGCGCGCCTGTCCGTCGAGTTCAGCGACGAGGGCGGGCGGCCCGTGGTGCAGTTGCACGGCCTCACCTCCAGCCGGGCCCGCGACCGCGTGCTGGACCTCGATCTCGGCCGTGGCCTGAGCGGAACCCGGTTGCTGCGCTACGACGCCCGCGGACACGGGCTCTCGACCGGCCGACCCGTCCCCGAGGACTACCGCTGGCCGAGCCTCGCGGACGATCTGCTGCGGCTACTCGACCACTGGTTCCCGGGGGAGCGGGTGCACGGCGTCGGGCCGTCGATGGGCACCGGCACGCTGCTGCACGCCGCGGTCCGCGATCCGGGCCGGTTCAGCGGGCTGACGCTGATGGTGCCGCCGACCGCGTGGGAGACCCGCGTCGCCAAGTCCGCCGAATACCTGGCTTCCGCAACCCTTCTCGAGGAGCGGGGCCTGGACGCGCTGCTCGCCGCGGGGGAGGGGGCGGTGCCGCCGCCCGCCACCGTCGGGCATCCGCCGACGGCGCCCGACGTGCCGGAGTCCCTTCTGCCGGCCTTGTTCCGGGGCGCCGCGGCGAGCGATCTCCCCGCGCTCGGGGAGATCGCCCGCATCGACGTGCCGGTCAGCGTTCTCGCCTGGATCGACGATCCGGCGCACCCGGTCTCGACGGCCGAGGAGCTCAGCAGGACGCTCCCGCGGGCGACGCTGTCGGTCGCCCGGACTCCGCAGGACGTGCAGCAGTGGCCGTCGGTGCTGCGCCGCGACGTCGCGGGGTGAGCCGGGAGACGGCGACGCCGACGAGGCAGAGGACTCCGCCGAGCAGACCCCACGCGGTGGGCGTCTCCGCGAGGAACGCCCAGCTCAGCAGGATCGACAGGCCCGGCACGGCGTAGGACGACGAGGCGGTGACGCCGGCCGGGGTGTGCGCGAGCGCGTAGGCCCACAGCAGGAAGGCGAGCGCGGTGGGCACCAGGCCCAGGTAGATCACGCCGACGGTGCTCGAGAGCGGCGCGGCGGCGAGCTCGTCGACGAGCCGGGGCGCCCAGGGCAGGAGCACGATCGCGCCGACGCCCGCGCCCAGCGCCGTCGCGGTGAGCGGGTCGACGGTGCGCAGCACCAGCTTCTGCGCCACCACGCTGATGCCGTAGAGCAGCGCCGCCGCGACGGCGAGGGCGACGCCGGCCCCGTCGCGCCGGCCGTCCCCCGTGAAGGCGATGACCGCGGCCCCGGCGAAGCTGATCGCGATGCCCACGACCAGCAGCGGCGGGAATCCCTCCTGCAGGAGGGCGCCGGCCAGTATCGCGACGATGATCGGCGCGATGTTCACCAGCAGCGCCGTGGTCCCGGCGTCGAGGTGCTGCTCCGCGGCGTTGACCAGCACGGTGTAGAGCGCGAACCACAGCGCGCCGTAGCCGACGGTGAGCGCGAGCGTCCGGCCGCGGGGCAGCCGGACGCCGCCGTTGTAGAGGGAGTGCAGGGCCCAGATGACGCCGAGTACCGCGGCGCCCACCAGCAGCCGGCCCTCCGCCATGGCGATGGGGGAGAGGTGCGGGGCGGGCCCGGATCCGAGCCCGCGGATCACCACGAAGGCGGAGGCCCACGCGAACATCACGGCCACCAGGGCCAGGGCGGGGAGTCGATTCGTCATGACCTCACTGTGCGACCGATGCGAAGTAAGCACAAGCGCATATTTCTGCACTATCATTCAGTAAGACTGAATGGAGGGCATCGTGCTCGACGCGCACCGACTCATGATCTTCCGCTCCGTCGCGGCCACCGGATCGGTCGCCGCGGCCGCGGCCAGCCTCGGCTACACCCCGTCGGCCGTCTCGCAGCACGTCGCCGCCCTGCAGCGCGAGACCGGCCTCAAGCTGCTCGAACGCGTCGGGCGGGGCGTTGAGCTCACCCCTGCCGGGCGGGTGCTGGCCACCGAGGCCGACGGGGTGCTCAGTCGCCTCAACGATCTCGGCGCCACCGTGGACGACCTGCGGGCGGGCAAGGCCAACCGGATCACCATGAACGTCTTCGCCACCGCGGGCACGCACTGGATGCCCGCGGTCGTGCAGACGCTGAGCGCCGAGTTCCCCGACACCCGGCTGCGGCTGCGGATCGAGGACGAGGTCACCGAGATCGCCGCCCGCCGGCCCGATCTCGCCGTCGCGGTGCGGCAGGAGCACGGGCAGACCACCGCGGTACCGGGCTTCTCGCACGAGGACCTCGTGGTCGAGTCCTACGTCGCCGTGCTCCCCGAGGGGCACGCCTTCGCGGGCCGCGAGCTGGTCGACATGGCGGAACTCGAACACGAGCGCTGGATCGACAACGACGTGCGCCGCGGCGCCTGTCGCCAGGCCGTGCTCGATGCCTGCGCCGCAGCGGGATTCACGCCCCGATTCGTCGTCGAGACCACCGACTACCCCTCCGCGCTCCGGTTCGTCGCGCGGGGCGTGGGCGTGACGGTGCTTCCCCGCCTGGGCGCGACCGAACTGCCGCCCGGCACCGTCGCGGTGGACGTCTGCAACCCCGCGCCCCGGCGCACCATCGTGGCCTACGTCAAGGACTCCGAGTGCCGCAATCCCGTGGTGCGGCGCGCGATGCACCTTCTCCGGGAGGCAGCGGCCGCCGCCGAACGCGCCTGAGCGCGTGCCGGATCGCCCTCAGTGCTCGGCCGATCGCCCGCCGGTCAACCGGGAGGTGACGAGTACGGTGGCCGCTCCGGACGCGATCGGTACCAGCAGGGTGATCGCGAATCCGGTGTGCCCCCGGACGAGGACCTGCGCGAAGACCGCCCCCGCGCAGGCGATCGCGAGAGCCGTGCCCACGGCGTCGGAGAGCTTGAGGGCGCTGGAGTTCGCGCCCTGCTCGTCGTCCGCGCTGCGGGCGAGCACGAGGATCGAGAGCGTCGGGTAGGTCAGGCCCATGCCGAAACCGCCGACCGCCCAGGCCGCGAAGATCACCGGCCACGGGGCGTCGAGGGCGAACGCCGCCGCCACCGTCGTCAGGGCGAGGGTGAGCAGGCCGGAGCCGATGAGCGGCAAGCGCTCGCGCACCGGACCCGACGCGGGGATCCGCGCCTGGATCTGCGACGCCAGCGCCCACAGCAGCGCCGCGCCCGTCATCACCGAGCCGGCGCCGAAGGGGGAGAGCCCGTCGACGTGCACGAGATAGAGCGGAACGTAGATCTCGGCCGCGAAGAAGGCGCCCGCCATCAGCAGGCTCGCCAGGATCAGGCGTGGGATGCCGGGGCGGCCCGTGAGCGATCCGGCGGGCAGCATCCGGCGCACGGCGAGCACCGCGATCACCAGCGCGAGAGCGGCCACCGCGAGCAGTCCGGCATCCCCGCGCGGCGCCGCGAACTGGGCGACGGCGATCGCGATACCCGCTGTGAGCGCGGCGAACAGGAGCCCGCGGTTCGGCGGACCGTCGTTGCGGTACGGCGCCTCGTCGAGCCCGGCGGTGGCCCGCAGCGTCGCGACGAGGGCGAGCAGCGAGGGCCCGGCCAGCCCCAGGAAGACCCAGCGCCAGCCCACGGTGTCGGCCGCGAGGCCGGCGACGGCCGGCCCGATCAGCGACGGCACGACCCACGCCGTCGAGTAGGCGGCGAAGACCCGCGGCCGCCCGTCCGGCGGGACCAGCCGGCCCACCATGGCGTAGAGCACCACGCTGATCAGGCCGGAGCCCAGGCCCTGCACGCCGCGGCCGAGCGCGAGGACGGTCATGCCCGGTGCCGTACCGACGATCACCAGCCCCGCGGCGAACAGCAGCGCGCCCGCGATCAGGGGCGGTTTCACGCCACTGCGATCGACCCACGGCCCGACCCAGGCGATGGCGACGATCATCGCCGCGAAGGCGGCGCCGAAGGCCACCGAGTACTCGGCGGTCGCGCCGAACTCCGCCGCCGCGCGCGGCAGGACGGTGCCCACGGCGAGGGATTCGAAGGCGGAGAAGGAGATCAGCGCGACGGACCCGATCAGGAACCAGCGGAGCCGGCCCCGATCGGGAGGTGCCTGCAGGTCCTCGTCGACGGTCATGGCGGCGACGCTAATACGTCGACCATGGTTGAGGTCAACCGAAAAAACCGGTTGATCACGGCTGCCCGCGGCGGCATCGTGAAAAGGTGCATACCGACCTCGGCCCCCGCTGGCGCGTACCCCGCATGCTGCGCCCGCTGCTGCGCCGGGACTACCGCCTGCTGTTCGTGACCCTGCTCTGCGCCCTGACCACCGACGGCATGTGGCTGGTCTCCGTGGTGTGGCAGGTGATCCACATGGGCGGCTCCGCCACCAGCGTCTCGCTGGTCTCCGGCGCCGCCTCGATCGGCCTGCTCGTCTCCACCCTCGCGGGCGGCGTGCTGGCGGACCGGGTCTCGCAGCAGCGCATCCTGTTCGTGCTCGAACTGCTCAAGGTCGCGGTGATCGGCGGCATCGGCGCCCTGGTGATCACCGGCGCCATCACCCTGCCGGTCCTCATGGCCGGCTCGCTGGCGCTGGGCCTGGTGTCGGGCTTCTACTTCCCCGCCTACTCCGCGCTGGTCCCGCGGCTCGTGCCGCCCGGCGAGCTCCTGGCCGTCAACGGCTACGAGTCCGCGGTCCGCCCGGCCGCCGCGATGGCCGTCGGCCCGGCGATCGCGGCGTGGATCATTGCCGTCGCCGACCCCGGCGCCGCGCTGCTCGTCGCGGGCGCGATCTGCCTCGTCGCCGCGCTCTGGGTGGTGCGGATCCGGGTCCCGCAGGCCGACGGTGCCGACGCCGATCAGCCCGGCTCGCCCCTGCGCGAGCTGTGGGAGGGCGTGCAGTACGTGCGGCGCACGCCCTGGCTGCTCGCGTCGCTGCTGTTCGCCAGCCTGATGGTGCTCGTGACCGTCGGGCCGATCGACGTCCTGCTGCCCTTCGCGATCAAGGACCAGGCCCACGGCGCCGCGAGCGAGCACTCGATGATCCTGGCGGCCTACGGCTTCGGCGGTGTGGTGGGCGCGCTGTTCATGGCCGCGCGGACGATGCCGCGGCGCTACCTCACGGTGATGATAGGCATCTGGGGGATCGCGTCCCTGCCCATGCTGGTCTTCGGCATCGCCGAGAGCGTGTGGCCCATGGTGATCGCGGGCTTCGTGCTGGGTGTGCTGTTCGAGGCGCCGGTGGTCATCTGGGGGACGCTGCTGCAGCGGCGCGTGCCGCGCCGGCTGCTGGGCCGCGTCTCCAGCCTGGACTTCTTCGTCTCGCTGGTGTTCATGCCGCTGTCCTTCGCGCTGGCCGGGCCGGTCAGCCAGGCGATCGGGCTGACCGCCACGTTCGCGCTGGCCGCGCTCATCCCGATCCCGCTCGCCGTGGTCGCGATCCTCGCGGCGCGGATGCCGCAGGACGAGCTGGAGCACCCGCTGCGCGACGAGGACGAGGACGAGGACGACGGCGAGGTCGAGGCCGACGGGGACGACGTCGCGGGAGGCGAGGTCGCGGTCGCGGGCGGCGAGGTCGCGGTCGCAGGCGGCGACGCGCCGGTTACGCCCACCGTGAACGCTCCGCCGCCCGGGCGCACCGTCGGATAGGGTCGTGCGTATGACGAGCGGGGTGGCGAGCATCGAGACGCACGAGCAGGTCGAGGCCGAGCGCCCCCCGCTGCTGCGCGAGGTGTTCGGCCGCGTCCTGCGGCAGGAGCGCACCCGTCAGGGCCGCACGCTCGCCGAGGTCGCGCGGGACGCCGGTGTCTCCACGCAGTACCTCTCCGAGGTGGAGCGCGGCCGCAAGGAGGCCTCGTCCGAGGTGCTCGGCAGCATCTGCGACGCCCTCGGCGGCTCGCTGATCGAGTTCGTCGGCGGCGTGCACCGCGAGCTGCTCGGCGCGCGCACCCGCCCGGTGGCGCTCGCCGCGGCCTGACCGGCGCGGTGCGGCCCGTCCCCGACGTAACCGTGTGATTCTCGACCGCGCTCGCCGCGGCTACGACTCCTCGGTCTGCTCGCCGGTCCGCGCATCAACGGCCGCTTCCGCTTCGTGGGCGGTCTCCGCCTCCTGCGCCGCCTCGGCGGCCTCGGCCTCCTTGGCTGCGCGGGTGTCCTTGTCGTACCGCAGCAGGTGCGGGTGCACGGCGCGGAAGCCGCGGGCCCGGTAGGCGCGCAGGCTGCGGGTCTCCAGGCCCGGCTCGTCCGCGATCGCCTGGGTGAAGTTGTCGTCGATGAGCACCGTCCCCGGCCGCGCCGCGCTGGTCAGCCGGGCCGCGAGGTTCACCACGCTGCCGAACAGATCCCCGTAGCGCTGCAGCACCTCGCCGTACGCCAGGCCCACCCGCAGCTGCGGGAACTCGATCTCGATCGCGTCCAGCTCGGGGTAGTCGTGCGGCTCCTGCAGCTCGAGCGCGATCCGGGCCGCCGCCCCGGGATCCTCGGCCGCGAACATCACTTCGTCGCCGACGCCCTTGATGATCCATCCGCCGCCGCCGTAGATCACGGCCTGCATCCGGGCCTCGAACGTCGCGACGAGGGTGTTCAGCTCTTCGACCGCGAGGCCGCGGGACAGGCGCGTGTAGCCGACCATGTCGGCGAAGCCCACCGCGATCTTGGCGGTCAACGCGTCCGACGAGTCGTGCGTGACCAGGCGCTGCGTGGCAGTGGACAGGTGCCGCCGCCACACGTGGGCCTGCAGGTTCTCCATCTTGTCGATCACGCGGGCCACGCCCGCCGACGGATCCTGCACGCCCGCGTCGTGGGCGTTGTCGAGGTGGGTCTTGACGATCCCGGCCTGCCACTCCGCGAGGCGGTACATCGCCTGCCCGAGGGACTGCGCCCCCGGCAGCACGGCTTCCCGGTCGATGACGTCCAGCGAGAACAGCTCGGCGAGGTCCTGCACCAGCGCGACGTCGTCGCGCGTGAACGCCTTCTGATCGTCGTCGCGCAGGTCCGCGAAGCCCGCGGACGTCCACCAGACGCGCAGGTCCTCCACATCGACGCCGCCCAGCTCCGCGAGCTCGCGGAAGGTGTACTCGCGTTCGCCCGGCAGGAGCAGGCCGTCGATGTCCAGATCTTCGGCGTCGCCCATGAGACCACTGTATGGGGCTTACGCTGAAGAGGTGACGATCAGTGTGTTCGAGCTGTTCTCGGTGGGCATCGGCCCGTCGAGTTCGCACACCGTCGGGCCCATGCGGGCGGGGGCCGACTTCGCGGACGAGCTGCGGGCCCTGGGGTCGACGGTGCGCACGGTGCGCGTCGACCTGTACGGCTCGCTCGCCGCCACCGGGCGCGGCCACGGCACCTTCGCGGCCGTGCTGCTGGGGCTGGAGGGCAACCGGCCGGAGACCGTCGATCCCGATGACGTCGCCAAGCGCAGCGCCGAGATCGAGGCGACCGGCACCGTGCTCGTCAGCGATCGCGACGAGGTGCCGCTGAGCGCAGAGCAGATCGTGCTGCACCCGCTGACGGTGCTGCCCCGGCACACCAACGGCATCCGGTTCAGCGCCGAGCTCGCCGACGGCACCGAGCACGAGGCGGTCTACTACTCCGTGGGCGGCGGCTTCGTCGAGCGCGAATCCGGTGCGGAGACGGTGAATCCGCTCGCCGGCACCTCCCGCGTACCGCACGACTTCGAGACCGCCGCCGACCTGCTCGAGACCTGCCCGCGCACCGGTAAGACGGTGCCGGAGCTGATGCTGGAGAACGAGATCGCGCTCCGCGGCGCCCGGACCGGCGAGACGCCGGAGGTGGCCGAGCGCGAGGTGCGTGCCGGGCTGCTGCACATCTGGGAGGTCATGGAGGCCTGCATCGAGCGGGGCTTCCGCGGCGAGGGCATGCTGCCCGGCGGGCTCGGGGTCAAGCGGCGCGCGCCGGGCCTCTACCGGCGGCTCGTCGATTCCGACGGTGCCGATGCCATGGACTGGCTCAACGTCGCGGCGATGGCCGTCAACGAGGAGAACGCGTGCGGCGGGCGGATCGTCACCGCGCCCACGAACGGCGCGGCCGGGATCGTGCCGTCAGTGCTGTACTACGCCCTGAAGTTCCGGCCGCACCTCGCCGAGCGGCGCGAGGAAACGGTGTGCGACTACCTGCTCACCGCCGCCGCGATCGCCGTGCTCTACAAGCGGCGCGCCTCCATCTCCGGCGCCGAGGTGGGCTGCCAGGGCGAGGTCGGCTCCGCCTGCTCCATGGCGGCCGGCGCGCTCGCGCAGGTCATGGGCGCGAGCGCGGCGCAGGTGGAGAACGCCGCCGAGATCGGCATCGAGCACAACCTGGGCCTGACCTGCGATCCGATCGGCGGGCTCGTGCAGATCCCCTGCATCGAGCGCAACGCCATCGCGTCCGTGAAGGCCGTCAACGCCGCCCGCATCGCCCTGCACGGCGACGGCACGCACCGCGTCTCCCTGGATCAGGCCATCGAGACCATGCGCCAGACCGGCGCCGACATGCTGTCGAAGTACAAGGAGACCTCCCTCGGCGGCCTCGCCGTCAACGTGCCGGAGTGCTGAGGACACGACCGGCTGGACGTCCGCGGGGGTAGTGCAGGCCCTACCGTGGAAACGGGTGATATCGCGATCGACCGGCCCGCTACTGTGGCGTCAGATGGGAGCATGAGGTTCCGTTCCAGATTGCCCACCACGGCCCCTGCGGCCGAGGACGTCGCGGCGGTTCCGGAGATCCGCGCGGAAGGGGTCGTGACCTTCCCGTCGGGAAACCGGCAACAGACGCCCGTCCTGCGTGGCTGTTCGCTCGCGGTACGGGGCGGCGGCCTGACCGCGATCGTCGGCCCGAGCGGCGCGGGGAAGACCTCGCTGCTCTACTGCCTGAGCGGCCTCGACCGCCCCGACGAAGGGCGTGTACTCATCGGGGGCGTCGATGTGTACGCGCTGAGTGAGGAGAGGCGTACGCGGTTCCTGCGGCCCTCGGTCGGCTTCGTCTTCCAGCAGTACAACCTGATCGACTACCTCACGGTCGAAGAGAATCTCCGACTGCCGCAGGTGCTCGCGCGGCGACCCGTCAGCAGTACCGCGCTGGGCGAGACGCTGTCGCGGTTCGGCCTGCTCGAGAAGAGGCGGGAGAAGGCGGCCGCACTCTCGGGCGGCGAACAGCAGCGGGTGGCGCTGTGCCGTGCGCTCCTGGCGGAGCCGTCGGTGATCTTCGCGGACGAGCCCACCGGCGCCCTCGATACCGTGAACACCGGTGTGGTGCTGCGTGTTCTGCGGGACCTGGCAGGCCGGGGATGCTCCGTCGTCATGGTCACTCACGACGTCGAGTCCGCTGCGCTGGCCGATCGCGTAGTGTTCCTGCGCGACGGGGCGATCGAGCACGTCGCGGGACGCCTCTCGGTTGACGAGATCACAGTTCTCTCAGCGCGATTCGAGGGCAACCGTCGTGTATAGGTACGGGCTGCGCATCCTTCTCGCCGACGCTCGCGGTTGGTGGCCGGCGATCACCACCATCGCGATGATCACGGCGCTGGTCGGCCTGTGCGCGACCCAGTTCGCGTGGGCCCGCGACCCCCGCTTCGTCGCCGCGGTCGAGGCGCAGGGGCGCGCGGTCTCCGAGTTCACCATCGTCGCGCAGACGATCTACGTCGTGGTCGCCGCGTTGGGGGTGTTCGCCCTCACCGTCGTCGGCAATGCCACGGTCGAAGCCACCAGGCGCACCTTTGCCCAGTGGAGGCTGGTCGGCGCGAGTCCCCGTGATGTACGGCACGGGATCTGGGCGCTCGTCGCCACCGCTGCCCTGATCGGTGCGGTCCCCGGCTCGTTCGCTGCGCTCGTCGCCGCCTACTTCGCCGTGCCGATGTTCAACGAGATGGCGGCGCCGGGATTCGCGGCGCCGACTCTGCCTCCGTCCCCGTTCGCCTGGTTCCTGTCCCTGGCCGTCGGTGTCCTGACCTGCCTACTCGGGGCGGTCGGCCCTGCTCGGCGAGGCGCGCGGACCCGCGCGATCGTCGTCTTCCGCTCGACCGGGGTCACTCCCCGCCGAGACGGGTGGTGGCGAGTGCCGGCGGGTGCGCTTCTGCTCGTCGCCGCGCTCGGGATGATTCTCGCCGCCTCGTCGGTAGGTCCGGACACGGGCGTGGCGGCGCTGTTCAATCTGTCCCTCTACACCGGTCTCTGTGCGGTCGCGGCGGTGTACGTCCTCGGCCCGTTGGTCGTGCCGGTGATTCTGATGGGGTTCGGTCACGCGGCCGCCTGCGTGGGTAGCGTCATCGGTTCGCTCGCGGCCGCGGCCGCCGTTGCGCGTGCCGGTACGAGCGCGAACACCGTCGCACCGTTGGCAGCCGGTGTCGGCGGCATCGGCGTCATGCTCGCTTCGGTCGAGTCGACAGCGGCGGTCGTCACCGCGAGGGGCGACGCCACGGCGACGAACCTCACCGACACACTCGTCCTGGCCGGCCTCATCAGTGTGGTGCTCCTGGTCACGTCGGCCGCGGTGATCGCGCTCGCGTCCCGTGACCGCGATCGTGAGCAGGCACTGCTGCGGGTGGCGGGTATGCCGCGGCGTCAGGTGACGGCGTGGTACGGATGGCAGGCCCTTCAGCTGGCGCTGGCGGGTGTCGTGCTCGCCGTCGTGCCGGTCGCGCTCACCGTCACGGCGGCCGCCGTCGGCTCGCCCGCGTTCGCGGGCCGCTCCGTCGTCTCCGTCCCCTGGGCGGTGCCGGTGTTCGGGTTCGCGCTCATCTGGTTGGTCCTGTCCCTGGTTCTGTGGCTTCCCGCGAGGACCTCGCTGCGCGCCGAGCCCGCTGCCGGTCTGCGTGCGGCCTGATCCCGGAGTGCTGAGCGAGGAACGTGTCGGTGGTCCTCGCTAGGGTGGCGTGCATGGACGTGCTGACGGTGGCGGCGGTGTGTTTCCGGGACGAGACCGGGCGGGTGCTCACGGTGCGCAAACGCGGCACCGATGCCTTCATGCTGCCCGGCGGCAAGCTGGAGCCGGGGGAGGCGCCGATCGACTGCGCGGTCCGCGAGGTCGACGAGGAGCTCGGCGTCGCGCTGACCACGGACGATCTCTCGCACCTGGTGTCCTGGCGCGGCCCTGCGGCGAACGAGGCGAACACCGATATCGAGTCCACCGTCTTCGCCACCGAGCTGCGCGTGGAGCCGCGGGTCGCGGCGGAGATCGCCGAGGCCCGCTGGATCGACCCCGCCGACCACGGCGACGTCACCATCGCGCCGATGCTCGAGCAGTACCTCTTCCCGCGGCTCGCCGCGGCCCGCGCATGAGGATCACCCAGCCCCAGGCCCGTCGGATCGCCCTCGCGGCCCAGGGCTTCGAGCCGGGCTTCGCCGGCACCTCCACCCCGACGATGCGGCAGGTCCAGAAGGCGATCGACCGGCTCAAACTGATCCAGATCGACAGCGTCAACGTGGTCACCCGCAGCCAGTACCTCCCGCTGTTCGCGCGGCTCGGCGACTACGACACGGCCCTGCTCGACCGCGCTCGCGACAAGGCGCCGCGGCGGCTCGTCGAGGCCTGGGCGCACGAGGCCTCGCTGGTGCCACCCGAGACCTGGCCGCTGCTGCGGCACCGTCGGACTGCGGACCGGGTGACCCAGCGGTTCGCGAGCTACGAGTCCCGCCACCCCGGCCAGCTCGACCGGCTGCGCACCGAACTCGCCGCGCTGCCGCCGCTCACCGCGCGCGCCCTCGAGGCGCACCTGGAGCACGAGCAGGTGGTGGAGAAGACGCACTGGGGCTGGAACTGGTCGTCGGTGAAGGAGGGGCTCGAGGTGCTCTTCCACGCCGGCGAGGTCACCAGCGCCGGGCGCACCAGTCAGTTCGAGCGGCTCTACGCCCCGACCTCTGCGGTGCTCGGCGAGCTTGCGGAACGGGAGGTTTCGGACGAGGACGCCTACGTCGAGCTGATCCGGCAGTCGGCGAAGGCGCACGGCATCGGGAACCTGCGCTGCCTGCGCGACTACTTCCGGCTCTCCACTGCGCAGGCCGCACCCGCAGTCGAGAAGCTCGTGGCCGCAGGCGAGCTCATCCCGGTGGAAGCCGACTGGTGGCCCGGCGCCGTCTACCTGCACGCCGAGGCCAAGCGCCCCAGGGCGATCACGGCCCGGGCGCTGCTGTCCCCGTTCGACCCGCTGGTGTGGCAGCGCGAGCGCGCCGAGGCGCTGTTCGACTTCTTCTACCGCATCGAGATCTACACGCCCAAGGAGAAGCGGGTGCACGGCTACTACGTGCTGCCCTTCCTGTTCGGGGACCGGATCGTGGCGCGATGCGACGTCAAGGCCGACCGGGCGGCGGGGGAGCTGCTGGTGCACTCCACCACCTGGGAACCCGGCGGTCGGGACACGGAATCGGAAGCGGCGCTGGAGAAGACCGTCGCCGAGATGGCCGGCTGGTTGGGACTCGAGAGCTACCGGCTCTGACGCCACTCCGCGGTCACGGCCGGCGGCAGCGGACGAGCGAGCCGATCTTCAGCCCGAGGTGGGTCGAGATCACCACGACGACGGCGGTCTGCCCCGCACCGAGGTGCGTCTCCAGGCTCTCCGACGAACGTGCCCATTGGCGGGGCGTGGGGGTCTCGGTGACGCCGGACGACGGTGCCGCCGTCAGCGTGTGCGTGCCCGCCGGGAGTTCGATGCGGAGGTCGACGTCGCGGTCGAGGCGGATCGGACGATCGTCGATCCGCAGCCAGATCGGGCGCCGCGCGGTGCCGATCAGCCACCGCGCGGTCGTCGGGACGAAGGTCTTGACGATCAGCACCGCGGGCGCGTCGCCGTCGGTGTCGGTCATCGGTCGGCCGACGTCGACGGGGCCGGGTCCCCGGCCGCACCGGGTGTTGCCGCCGTCGCGCCCTCGCCGGTCTGCGCGACGTCGGGCTCGGTGGCGGCCTCCTCGATGCGGCGGTAGTGCCGGCTTCGGAACGCGAGAACGGTGCCCGCGGCGATCGCGGCCGCCGTGGAGGCGACGAGGATGGCCAGCTTGGCGTTGGTCAGCGCCGCGGCGGAATCGGTGAAGGTGAGCTCGGCGATGAGCAGCGAGACGGTGAAACCGATTCCGGCGAGCAGGGACACGGCGGTGAGGTCGATCCAGCGGATCGCGGGATCCAGCGTGCTGCGGGTGAGCTTCGTGACGGCCCACGTGCAGCTGAGGATGCCGAGCGGCTTGCCCAGGAGGAGGCCCGCCGCGATGCCGAGGACGATCGGATCGGTCAGCGTCTCGGACAGCGAGACGCCGCTGCTGCCGAGGACGGGGACGCCCGCCGCCATGAAGGCGAAGACGGGGACCGCGATGCCCGCGGACAACGGGCGGAACCGGTGCTCGAACTCCTCGGCGAGGCCCGCGCCCGAATCGGGTCCGCCGCGTAGGACCGGCACGACGAAGCCGAGGAGGACGCCCGCGATCGTGGCGTGGATGCCCGAGGCGTGGACCAGCGCCCAGAACGTGAATCCGATGGGCAGCAGCACGATCCAGGCGGCGACGTGGTGCCGGGAGAAGAACGCGGCGTAGCGGTGGGTGAGGAAGGCGAACACGCCGAGCGGAATCACCGACCAGAACAGCGGCGTCCACAGCACCTGCTCCGTGTAGGCGATGGCGATGATGCTGATCGCCAGCAGGTCGTCGACGACGGCCAGGGTCAGGAGGAACAGGCGCAGCGCCGATGGCAGGTGGGAGCCGACGACGGCGAGAACGGCGACGGCGAAGGCGATGTCGGTCGCCGTCGGGATGGCCCAGCCGTCGGATCCGTTCGTGCCCGCAGTGAAGGCGAGGTAGATCAGCGCGGGGGCGATCACGCCGCCGAGGGCGGCTACGACGGGCACCGCAGCCGTACGGGGAGAACGCAGTTCCCCGAGCACGAACTCGCGCTTGAGCTCCAGGCCGACGAGGAAGAAGAAGATGGCGAGCAGGCCGTCGGAGGCCCACTGCCCCAGCGTGAGTTCGAGATGCCAAGGGGCGTAACCGATGGTGACGCTGCGGAGGCGTTCGTAGTCATCCGCGAAGGCGCTGTTCGCGGCGATCAGCGCGGCGATCGCCGCGAGGACCAGAAGAAATCCTCCGACGGTCTCCTTGCGGAGCAGCTCGGTGATGCGTCGGGTCTCATCGGGCGAACCGCGTCGGAACAACACGGGGCCAAGGTTTTTGGGAGCGATCGCGGGCATGGTCGGGGTACCTCATCGGGTCGGCGACAACGAATTTGCCGACCAGACTTCCCGGCGCACCGGACTTCAGTTTACAGCATCCCTCCCCAGGGGGAGAGTCGGCGACGGCGGATCGACGCCGGGCGGCCCCGCAGGAGGACGGCCCGGCGTCGATCGACGGAGCTGCGATCAGGTCGTCAGAGCGAGGTCCCTGCGCCCGAACGCGCGCAGGCCGAGGGCCGCGATCACCGCCGCGACCGCGACCAGGATCGCCACCGCGGCCCCGTTGATCGGATCCGCGGGGTGGTTCCCGATGTGAGCGAACGGCGAGAGCCACTCCATCGCATCGGGCAGGTTGAGGAGTGCGCCGAACATCCCGGCGAAGTAGCCGTAGACGACGATGACCCACACCAGTGCCGTGAGCCGTGGCGTGATGCCGTACAGCAGGGCGGCGACGGCCAGCACGGTCCACACCGCGGGCGTGTGCGCCACGTGTCCGAGCACGGTGCTGCCGATCAGGGAGGCGTCGCCGGTGCCGATGCCCGCGCCGAGGCCGGTGCCGAGTCCCATCGCCAGGAGCAGGACCGGGACGGCGGCCACAGTGACGGCCAACCACCCGGTCATCCACTGCGTTCGGCTGATCGCACACGCCAGCGCAGGCTCGGCGCGGCCCTCCGTCTCCTCGGACTTGAGCGCCTGCACGGCGAGGACGGCGAAGACGGCGACGAGGAATCCCGCGGTCGAGCCCATCACGCCCAGGTAGCCGCGCAGTAGATCGCCGCTTCCGCCGAGCACCTTGGTCAGTTCCTCTGGGGCGTCGGCGAATCCGTCCGCGATGGGCTTGGTGAAGGCTCCGAAGGCGGCGCCGGCGACGGCCACCGACACCGTCCAGCCGATCAGTCCCGGCCGTTGCAGGCGCAGGGCCAGGCCCGCCGGCGCGGTGACCCATGCCGCCAGGGTGGGTGACCCCGGGCTCGGCGGAATCAGGGCCGCGCCCACGTCCCGGCGGGTGGACAGGTAGTAGCCGACGGCGGCGCAGACGCAGGCCGCTGCCACCGAGATTCCGAGCGGCCACCAGCGGTCGTAGGTGTACGGACCGGTCTGCTGCGACCAGCCGATCGGTGACAGCCAGCTCAGCCACGCCGGGCCGGCTCCCTGTGAGGACGCCATGTCGCCGAATCCGCGCAGCACGAACGCGATCCCGAGAACGCCGCCGGCCATCCCGGCCGCCGCGCGCGGGTACTCCGAGAGCTGCGCCGTGACTGCCGCGACCGCACCGAAGACGATTCCCGCCGCACCGATCGAGGCGCCGAAGAGTACGGCTCCACCGGAACCGTAACCGCCGCCGATCATCACGAGTGCGACGAGGACAGTCACCGTGAACGACATCAGCAGGGTCATCACGAGGGCGGCGGTGAGTTGCGCGTGGCGGCCGACCACGTTCGCGCGGACCAGCTCCGCGCGCCCGGTCTGCTCCTCGGCGCGGGTGTGCCGGACGACGGTGAGCAGTCCCATGAGGGAGGCGCCGAGAATGATGTACAGCCCGTACTGGCCCACCAGGAACCGCTCAATGGTGAGCTGGTCGAATCCGATGACGCCGCCGAACAGTGCGCCCACACCGCTGGAGGTGAATCCGGTCAGGCCCTGGAGGTCCTCCTCGCTCTGCACCAGTTGGCCGATCGCGGCCGTGAAGTACTGCATGAGCACGGCCAGCCCGAGTGTCCACGCGGGGAACCGGATCCGGTCTCGGCGGAGCATCGAGCGCACCAGGACGCCGGTGCCGGCGAGGCCGTCCGCGCCGGCGCGGGACCGTACGACGGGGCGGGCGTCGAGTGCGGTGCTCATCGTGCCGCCTCCTCCCGCGGCTCCGTCGCCGCATCGCCGTAGTGCCGCAACAGGATCTGCTCGAGCGTCGGCGGGTGCGCGGTCAAGCTCTGCAGCCCGGCGCGGGAGAGCTCCGCGGTGACGGCCGACAATTCGGCGTTGTCCACGTCGCACCGGATCACCCCGTGCTCCGTCGTCAGACCGTGCACGCCGCGCAGGTCCGCGAGACCCGTGGGAGCGTGCGCGGTGACGGCCTCGACCGTCGTGCGCGTCAGGTGACGCAGCTCGCGCAACGAGCCGGACTCGACGACCGCGCCCTGCCGGATGATCGAGATCCGGTCCGCCAGCGCCTCGACCTGGGACAGAAGGTGGCTGGAGAGCAGGACGGTCCGGCCCGCGGACTTGGCCTCGCGGATGCACTCCTGGAAGACCGCTTCCATGAGTGGGTCCAGACCTGCGGTGGGCTCGTCGAGCAGCAACAGATCCACGTCCGATGCCAGCGCGGAAACGAGCGCGACCTTCTGCCGATTGCCCTTCGAGTACGTCCGGCCCTTCTTGGTCGGATCCAGGTCGAAGCGCTCGCACAGCTCCGCCTTGCGGTGCGGATCCACGCCGCCGCGGAACCGTGCGAACAGGTCGATGGCCTCTCCGCCGGTGAGCGACGGCCAGAGCTCGACGTCGCCGGGGACGTACGCGAGCGAGCGATGCAGTTCGACGGCGTCCGACCAGGGGTCGCGACCGAACACCGACACGCTGCCGGAGTCCTTCCGCAGTAGTCCGAGAAGCACCCGGATCGTCGTGGACTTGCCGGCTCCGTTGGGGCCGAGGAAGCCGTGGACGTGCCCGGTCTCGACCTGCAGGTCGAGGTGATCGAGAGCGGTCACGCTGCCGAAACTTTTCGAGAGTCCAGCGGCGTCGATGATGTGAGACATGATGGGGAATCCCTTCCGGGAGAGGTGAATGCGGCGGCGGACTGCACCGCGCGGAGGAACTGGAGGGGCGCGCCCGCGTCACGCGGGCACGTCGTCCTCGGGCGGATCGGGGACGTACAGGAGGTACTCGTCGAGCATGGTCCGGTCGACCATGAGCCCATTGGCGAACAGCTCGAGCGCGCCCGGGGTGAGCGCCTCCATGTAGGCCGATAGCTCGGCCGCGAAATCGGGCCGTGCGGGATCCGTGTGCAGCAGGTGCCACACCAGCATGCCGCCCACCGCCTGGTACGTGAGGAAACGTGCCCGGCTCGCGGGAGTCCTGCTGGGCTTGAACATTCCGCTCGCGACGCCCTGATCGATGTAGCCCTCGGTGTCCTCGACGAGCCGGTCCATCATCGAGCGGGCGAAGTCGCCGCCGGCCTGGAAGCTGCGCATCATGTAGCGCAGGGCGGGCGTGAGCTCAGCGATCTCCTCGGCTCCGAACCCGGTGAACGCCGACGCGTCCGCCTGGGCCCGCTTGTGGGACCAGAGCTGGTTCCGGATGTACTCGTCGCAGGCACGGCGCAGACCGTCCTTGCTGCCGAAATGGTGGATGATCAGGCCCGCGGTGACGCCCGCGTCGGCTGCGATCGCGCGGAGTCCGACGCCGAAGCCGTCGGTCCCGAACCGGGACACCGCAGCGTCTCGGATTCGTTGCGCAGTCGCGCTGGGCTCCTCACTCACTCCTCCATTGAACACTCGTTCAATGGAGGAGTGCAAGAGGGTCGGGAGAGAATTCGTGACCCCGGTCCCGCAGCAGCGATGACGCTGTGCAACTCGGGGTTACCGCGCGCCGTCCACCGCGGGTGTGCGGATCGTGAGGTGCTCGAAGACCCGGAACAGCGCATGGGCGTCGGGCCGGTAGTGGCCCAGGTCGGGTGCCGATTGGCGGGAGGCGCCGTCCCACTGCTTCTTGGTGACCGCGGCGTAGTCGAACCGGTACCCGGCTCGCGCTGCCATCAGCTGCAGGAGTGTCTTCGCCGCGCGCCCGTTGCCGTCCCGGAACGGGTGCGCGCAATTGAGATAGGCGTAGGCGGTGGCGGCCCGGTGCGCGTAGGCGCGCCGGTCGCGCTCACGCGGGGCGGCGACGGAGGCGAACGCCTCGTGGGGGAGCTGGAGGATCACGGTCGCATCCGCGAGGTAGCGCTCGATGAGCGCCGCGCCGAAGGTCTGATCCCGCAGCCCCATGTCGTACCCCCGGTGCACGCCGGCCCACGGATACAGCGCGCCGAACAGGGCGCGGTGGATCGCGACCAGGTGCGCACCGTCGAAGGTGGCGGGCACCGCGACCAACCCGGTCTCGATGCCGAACTGCCGCGCGGTCCCCACCTCGAACTCCAGCTGCCGCAGGACCTGCCTATCCCGGATCCCGAGGAGGTTCCGCAGGACGCGGGTGCCCGGGTAAACGGTGTCGGTGAACTCGGCGGGTACTTCCACGCAATCCGGTGCGCCGATCGACACGGCTGCGTTCCGTGCCCGCTCGATCGCCGCGTCCACGTAGTCGTCCAGCCCGACGTCGCCGTCCGCCACCGCGGTGAGTCGCGCGACGTCGAGCGGGGTGGGCGTCCACCCCTCGAGCACGCTGTTCGCGATGGCTCCGCGCAACACCTCCGCTCGATCCATCCCCGCAGCTTATCGAGCGGCGCGATGAACAGGAGATTCCGCGCTCACACCGGGTCCGAAGCCGAATTCGGCTTCGGATGCCAAGAGAACGCGGAATCCCCGGGGACTACCGCGTGATCTCGACCTCGCGGGTCAGCTCGAGCAGGTCGAGGAAGGCGCGGTCGTGCGAGACCACGACCAGCGCGCCCTCCCACGATTTCAACGCCTCCACCAGCAGCTCCACCGACGGGACGTCGAGGTTGTTGGTCGGCTCGTCAAGTGCCAGCAGCGACGGCGCCGGGTCCCCGAGCAGGGCGATCGCCAGCGCGAGCCGCAGTCGCTCGCCGCCGCTCAGGGTGCTGACGATCCGCTCCGACTGCCGCCCGCGGAACAGCATCCGCGCGAGGGCGGCGTGTGCGTGCTGGGCGTCGAGATCGGGGTGCGCGTCGCGCACGGCGTCGAGCAGCGAGCCGTTCTCGGCGGGGCCGAAGCGCACGTCCTGCGGGACGTACCCGATCACCGTCGGTGGCTCCGCGGCCCGGGCGGCGGCGATGGCGCGGCGCAGCACCGTCGTCTTGCCCGCGCCGTTGGGGCCGACCAGCGCGATCCGCTCCGGGCCCACGACCTGCAGCGGACCGTCGTCGAGCTGCAGGCGGTGCAGCCCCGGGCCCGGTTCGGGCATGGTGATGCGGACGGAGCGGTCGTCGCGGACGCCCTCCTTGGCGGCGTCGAGGGCGTCGCGCGCGGAGTCGACGCGGTCCTCGTGCAGACCGCGGTGCTTGCCGGCCGAGACCTCCGCGGCGTTCTTCCGCAGGCCCGCGATGATCTTCGGGACCCGCTTCTCCGCCTCGGCCTTCGCGGCGAACCGCGCGCGCCGGTCGAGCTTGACCTGCGCCTCGACGAGGTCGCGCCGCTGCGCCTTGAGATCGACCTTCGCCGTGGTCACGGCCTGTTCCGCGGCGGCCTGCTCGGCATCGAGCACCTCGCGGTAGTGCGAGTAGGGCCCGCCGAAGACGCGCACGGAACCGCGGTAGAGCTCGACGGTGGAGTCCATCCGCTCGAGCAGTGTGAGGTCGTGACTGACCACGACGGCCGTACCGCCGAACCGCTCCAGCGCGTCGGTGAGCAGGCCGCGGGCGCGCTCATCGAGGTTGTTGGTCGGCTCGTCGAGCAGCAGGGTGTCCGGCCGGCGCAGCAGCTGTCCGGCGATCGCCAGCAGCGTCGCCTCGCCGCCGGACAGTGTCCCGACGGTGCGGTCCAGCGCCCCGAGGCGCAGGCCGAGGCCGTCGAGGACGGCGGTCGCGCGTTCCTCGACGTCCCAGTCGTCGCCGACGGCCTCGAAATCCTCGGGGGCGGTCGAGCCGCCCTCGATGCGGCGCAGGGCGGCGACGGTGCCGCCGATACCGAGCGCGTCCGCGAGTGTGTCCTCGGGGCGGGCCTGCGGATGTTGCGGGACGTAGCCGACGAGCCCGGTCCCGCTCACGGAGCCCGCGGTCGGGGTGATCTGACCTGCGAGGATGCGCAGCATGGTGCTCTTGCCGGCGCCGTTGGCGCCGACCAGAGCGGCCCGTCCGGCGGGGATGGTGAAGCTGAGGTCGTCGAAGACTTCGGTGCCATCGGGCCAGCGCAGCGAGAGTGCTGAGACAGCGAGAGAGGTAGCCATGAATGCTCCTTGAGGTCGTCAGGGGCCGCGGCACCGTGTGACACCGGGTGCGAGGGCGGCGGGGGCCGAGGACGTCTCAGGACAGCATGGCGACGAGTATAAGAGCCGGTGCGCGCGGCGCGCCACCGCTTTTCTCGATGCCCGTTTCTCCCGGCGCGCCTCCGAAACCGGCCCTCTGCGCGGTCTCGACGCGAATACATCGCCGTGACCCGGCGAAACGGCGGTTTCGGACGCCGACACCCGATCGGAGTGTGACCTGCGTCGCAGTTCCGTCTCGTGCGCTTGCGCGCTCGACGGTTCGGGGTGCTACTTTCATGACATGTCCGGGAGTCTTGAGGCACATCTGCGCGTCGGTTATGAGACCGTCGCGCTGGGTTGCCGTCTCCCCATGGTTCGCGTGCACTGTCGAATGTGTTGCTGCTGAGCGTTCCGCTCGCACCTCCCGCCGGCCCTTCTGATCGGGCCGCACCTTCGACAACTCCATCTTCACGCCGGCGCCCGGGAGAGTTCCCGCAGGTCGCGGCGTACGCACACCTACGAGGAATCATGACCGTCGTTGATCTTCCTGCCACTTCCGCCACGACCCGCGCGCCGCAGGCCCGCACGGCCCGGCCGCGCAATCCGCTCGTCCGTCCGGCCGCCCCCGAGCGCCAGGTCCGCACCGCTTCGCCCGCACGGGTTTTCGCCCCGCAGCTGCGGGTCTCGGAGAAGCCCGCCGCCGCCGTCCTGCGGGTGATCCGCCGCGGCGGCCTCGTGTTGCGCGACGAGATCGTCCGCGAGACCCAGCTCTCCGCCGCCACGGTGAACCGCCAGGTCACCGCTCTGATCGAGGCCGGCCTGGTCCGGGAGCGCGCCGATCGCGCGGCGAGCGGCGTCGTCGGCCGCCCCCGCCTGCCGCTCGAGGTGGATCCGAACGGTCCGCTCGCGCTCGGCATCCACATCGGCTTCCGGGTGAGCACCGTGACGATGCACGACGTCGCCGGCAAGATCGTCGGCGCCATCCAGATCCCGACGCCCGAGAGCGGCGAGCCCGGTGAGGTGCTGTCGGTGATCGCCACCAGCGCACGACGTTTCCTCGCCCGCTGGGACGGACGTACCGTTCTCGGTGCGGGCATCGCGATCGGCGGCCGGGTCGACGATCGCGGCGTCGTCGCCGATCACCCGCGCCTCGGCTGGAAGGACGTCGCTCTGGGCGAACGCCTTTCGGGCGCCATCGGCCTTCCCGTGACCGTCGCCCCGCACGTCGAGGCGATGGCCGCAGCCGAGCTGCACCTGTCCGAGGAGTACGAGTCCCAGGGCTCGACGCTGTACTTCTACGGTCGCGAGACCGTGGGCGTCGCCCTCGCGCTGCACGGCGCCGTGCACTCGCCGAAGTCGGGCCCGCACACCATCGGCCACCTGCCGACGCGGGGTGTCGAGCTGCTGGACCCGCAGCGCACCGGCCGTCTCGAGGACGCGGTCACCGACACCGCCGTCGTGGATGCCGCACGCGCGCAGAAGCTTCCGGTGCGCAACATCGCCGATCTGCACAAGCTCGCCGACGGCGGCAACGAGACCGCGCGCGCCATCGTCGCCGAGCGCGGCCGGGTGCTGGGTGAGGCGGCGGCCCTCGTCGCCGACATCTTCAACCCGGACCGGCTGATCCTCGGCGGCCAGGCGTTCACCGACCACACGGCGATCCTGCCGCACGTCTCCACCGCGCTGAAGGCCACGTCGGCCGAGCCCGGCCGGGCCGTGCGTGTGAGCGGCGCGGGTGGGCGCGTGCAGCAGCAGGCCGCCGGTGCCGCTGCGCTCGACGGTGTCTACACCGACCCGCTGGGTGCGGTCGCGCGCGTCACCGCCTGACGGGCTCGTCTACTTCGCGTCCTTGACCATGAGGTAGCTCGCCGTCGCTTGCTGGTGTGCCTGCACCAGCGTGCTGACCGCATCGGTGGAGACGTAGTAGCGACCGGCGACGAAGGCGCAGGAGTAGGCCTTGCGGGGGTCGCCGTTGGCCCTCGTGAGGTAGGACTCGCACACGACTCCGGGTACTCCGCGAGCGGCCGGCTCACGCGTTGTGGCCGCACCCGAAGCCCCCGCATCCCTGCTGTAGTCGTCGAAGAGGTTTCGGGCGGCGGCGCCGCTGCGCGTGCGTTGCACAACGGATCCCGCTGCCCCGATCAGGTCGACCCCTGCCTGCTCCAGACGCACTTTCGTCTCGAGCCAGTCGTCCGCGGCGGCGTGGAGCCATGCCCGCGGGGTGAGGTATCCCAGGGAGGGTTGCGTCCCGTCGCTCGTCCGGACGACGTTCGGCAGTGTGAGCGACATGATCCCGTCGCGGTCGGGAGGCGGCCGCAGCATCTGCTCCGCCGTCGTGGTCAGGGTTCGGAGAGCGGCGATCTGGCGGTCGAACCACGTCGCGGCGAGGACGTCCGCTGAGGACTCGCCGACGTTGCCGAAGCCGACCATGAGCAGCTGATCACCGACGGGCATCCACCACACCCGGGTCAGGCCGCGCGGTGTGATCGCGGCCCCGGGGAAGGCGTCGGGATGCGCGGGGATTCTCGACGGCTGATCGGCACCGAATCCGGTGCGGACCGCGCGGGCGGCCGCACCGGCGTTCTCGGCGGTGCGGTACCGGATGAGGGCGGTGAACATCCGGGCGGTGTCGGGGCTCTCGCGTTCGATCTTGGTCGTCTGCCGCGCCGAGACCGCCCCACCGACGAAGCTCTCGTTCTGCGAAAGCGGGGCGGCGAAGGGGATTCCGAAGAACGTCCCGATCCCGGCCAGTGACGGGAGGACCGGCGTCGACGCGGGCGCGACCCACGTGAAGTTCTTGTCGATCTCGGCCGGGGCCACGAGGTACGCGGACAGGTCGTAACTGGACTGCACGCGGCTGTCGTTGATGTTCGTGCGCTCGGGGACGGCGCGGGGTGCCGTCGGGTAGCCGCCGGTATCGAGCCGGATCGCGCTCGGATCGGCCTCGGCGCTGCCGTCGACGGTGGCGGAGCAGCCGACGAGGATCAGCAGTGCTGCCAGTACCCAGCACCGACCGGCGGGGGATCGATTCATTGCGATAGCTTCGCACGGTCAGCCTCCCGGCCGAGCGTTCGCGCTCGGATCACCAGGGTGCACCTCCACCGGATTACGACATCGAATCCTCGTGTCTGATGTGCATCCTCACGAAAGAACTGCGCGTGTGGCGCCCCGTCGGGTGGAATCCGGCAGGGGGTTCCGCGCGGAACCGCTCCACCACCTGCGGTGATGATGTCTCGACGAGACGATTGGGGCCGGCTGTGTGCGCCGGTCGCCGACCGGCGATCGGGGGCGGAGCGCCCCGGGCGCCGACCGCGGGGCGGATCGGGCCGCAACCTTGCACAACATGACCGACAACCAAAATTGTCGATAACGATCCTGTGTGTTCTGACCTGGCAGTCTTTCCGCCGGACAAGCGCGCCTACAGAAGAGTGCAGTTGCAATGGGGGTGGTACATTCTTTTGCGACAACGAATCCAGTCGGTACGTGTGTGCCGACTGGCTGGGCAGGACGGGAGGGTGGCATTGAGCTCCGACACGGACAGCAGTGCGAACCTCGGCCAGAGCGCGGGTGCCCGCGCCATCGAGGCGCGCGCGGCCATCGCCACGGCGCAACTGCGATCGACGGTGACGTCGATCAGCTCGTCGATGGGCAGCACCAGCGCACATGGTGAACGGATCGTCGAGGCCATCGACGATCTCGTCGATGACGTCATGCCCGAGCTCGAGGCCGCGGAGGCCCTCGCTCAGCGCAACCGCGCCGAGCGGCCGACGAGCGATCAGTCGGCCCGCGGATCGGTGTGGGTGCACACCCCGTCGACCGTGGGTGCTTCGTCGTGAGCGTTCCGTCCGCCGCGGCAGCATCGCCGCTCTCGGTCTGAAGTGAGGTGTCGAAGTGATCGATCGCCCTGATACCCCCCATGCCGACGTCCTCCTCGAAGGGATCTGGGAGGACGAGGTGACCCCCGACGATCTGGCGTCGCGGGCGTTGTCCGCCGCCCAGGCTTCGTCGTACGCGTTCCGCGTCGCCAGCGAGGGCACCACTGCCACCGCCCAGCTGGGCGAGGTCGATGTCGCCGAGTTCCTCGAGTCCGAGACGGGCAAGTGGGCGCAGAGCTTCATCGGCATCGTCCGCGTCGGCGAGTCGCTCGTGCACGTCTCCGCCGCGCTCGGCGAGCTCGCCCGGAGCCTGCAGCAGGTCAATCTCGAGCAGTCCGAGATCGTCTACCAGGTCGAGGCCGAGATCGAGGCCGCGGAACTCCAGTCGGCGCAGACCGGTGTCGACTCGGCCGAACGGATCGCGGAGTTGATCGCGCATGCGCGCGCCCGCGCCGCCGAGGTCGCCGAGAAGATGGCCACGCCCGAGAGCGTGAGCGCGAAGAAGAAGCCGGCCGCCGGCCTGGTGAGCGGGTTCATGGCGTTCGGCCGCGTGCCCGGGAACAGTGCCGAGGCCACGGAGCGCAACGGTCGCGTGGCGCGGAACGGGCACGCGCGCAGCGGCTACGCGATCCGGAACACGCGCGCCGCGCAGAACGGTCATGACCACGCCGCGGTGAACGGCCACGACGACGCCGCGACCGCGGTGAACGGCCACCACGAGGCCCACGCGGTCCCCGACGACACGGTGAACGGGCACGCGAGCGTCAACGGGCACGAGGCCGCCGGTGCCGAGACGGCCGCCCGTCCCGAGGACGCGGCCGCGGCGGCGGAGGACGCGTTCGCGAACTCCGTCGACGAGGCCCCGATGGACCTCGTGTTCATGGGATTCGGTCGGACGCCGTCAGGCGCGGTCCTGCATGCCGAGAGCGCCGATCCCGACGACGCTCCCGCTTCCGTCCCGGCACCCGAGGCCGACGAGGCGGACGTCGCCGGGATCGACGACGCCGATGCTGCGGAGCCGGCGGCAGGTGCCGCCGAGGCCGAGCCGGTCGAGGCGCGGGAGACGCCCGACGTCGAATCCGGGACGGCGGTGCGGACCGACGCATCGCCGTCGATCGCCGTCGAGTCGCCTGCGCCCGTGCTCTCCGAGGGGTTCCTCGGCCTCGGGCGCGCGCCCTCGCACACCGGTCCGAACGGTGAGACCGGCGTGCCGGCACTGCCGCAGCCGCTGGAGCAAGGGTTCACCTTCGGGCGGGTCCCCGGGGCGGCCGCACGGGCGCCCCACGAGGCGAACAGTGGTCCGTTCCCCGTCGCCGCGGCCACCGGATTCCTGCCGATCGCCGCGGAGAGCACTGCTGCCGGAGCGTCTTTCGGCGAGGAGGCGGGGGAGCCACTTGCTGTGGGTGGCGGTACCGAGCATCCGGAGCCGAGCCGGATCGACGCAGCGGCCGCGCACCGCGATGACACCGCGAACGACGATGTCCTTTCCTTCGGTCGCGTACCGGGTGGTGCCCGGCGGGGCTCGGGTGCCGTTCCGACGGTGCCGGGCGTCGGGGCGGCTGCGGCGGAATCCCTGTCCGACGAGCCGATCGGTACTGCGGCGTCCGTGGGGGACGTCGCCGAGGTGGACGTCTCGGAGGATCTGGGCATCGACGACGTCGCCCTGGACGAGGACGAGCTCGCCTCGCTCGACTTCGCCGACGACGCCTTCGACGCGGACGATGAACCGGACACCGAGATCGACGGGGCCGGGGTCCTGGATGCAGTGGAGGACGACGCCGAGGCGGTCGGGGAACCGATGAACGACGAGATCGCAGTCGAGAGCGACGACGAGCAGGACGTCCTCGACTCGAGCGAGGACGACTCCGCCGTGGCGGGGGCGGAGGGCGAGGACATCGTCGAAGAGGATGTCGATGCGCCCGAGCCTGATTCGGGCGAGATCGTTGAGGTCGAGTCGGAGGAGGCGGGGGCGGACCCGGACGAAGCCGATGAGACCGATCAGCCGGCGAGCGCCGATGGCTCCGACGGTGACGCGGACGAGGCGGCCGCGGTCGAGTCGGACGAGACTGGTGAGCCGGTGCCTGACGGTGACGCGGACGAGGCGACTGCGGTCGAGTCGGACGAGACTGGTGAGCCGGCGCGCGACGACGATGCGGATGAGGCTCCCGCTGCTGAGTCCGAGGCGCCCGACGCGGACGCCGACGAGACGGACGGTGCACAGACCGTCGCGGACGGTGACGCGGATGATGACGCGGTCGAGGGTCCGGTCGAGTCGGTCGAAGAGGCCGACCGCCACGAGGATGCAGCCGACGACGCCGCTCCGGGGGAGGCCGCTGCGGATCCCGTCGACGTGCCCGCGGAGGACGCGGCTCCTGCCCCGGATGCTGCGGCCGCAGGCGTGCCGGCCGCGCCCGCGGCCGGGAAGGTGCCTGCGGCGGCGGTACCCGTGAAGAAGGCGGGGCCGAAGGCGGTCAAGTTCTCCGAGCTGATCAAGGCCACTCGCCCGAGCGCGAGCGGCCCCGCACAGGTATCGGCGGCGACCGCACCGGCCCCGGGCCCGGCCGAATCGACGACCCCGGCTGAGCCGACGGTGCCGGCTGCCGCCGCGGCACCGTCGGAGCCCGAGCCCGCCCCGGAACCGACTGTCGAGGTCCCCGCGCGTCCTGCGCCCGTCCTGGCGACCGGGCCGGTGATCCTCGGGCGCGCTGAGCCCCTGGTGCTTCCGCGCCGGTCCTCGCCGGAGGTGCAGCAGGTGCACGACGCGGTCGCCTCGATCCTCGGCTCGCTGCGCGGCGGACCGCACGGACCGGAGTCCGGCCTGCACTGGGCGGCAGCGCTTCTGGTCAAGGACGCCGAGACGGTCATGGCCGTCACGACGTCGGACGCCGGGTGGCTGCCGCTCGGCGTGGTGATCCCCGCAGGCGTCCGCGTGCTGTGGAACGCTCCCGACGGCTATCGCTGGGCGTCCGTGGACGATCCGGTGCGCCAGCTGGTGGAGTACGCGCGGCGCAACGGCTACACGCTCTCCGCCGTGGCGACGACCCACCCGAGCAGGGCCTACGCCTCCGTCGTGGGGGAGGAGAACCTCGTGGGCGTGCGCCGCGCGGGTGCCGTCCTCCCCGGTGGTCGCAACCGGTTGGAGGCCACGGTCTCCCCGGTGCGCCTGCAGCACATCCGCTCGCTGGACCCGGAACAGGCCCAGCGCCAGATGCGGGCGCTGATCCGCGATCTCGAGACCCAGCCCATCGCGCCGGAGCACGCCATCGGCATCGAGGCGGCGCGGATCGACGCGCGCTGCTTCCTCGACGAGCGTGCGGCGGTGCCGCCGGCCGTCCTGCAGCAGTTGCACAGTGACGAGCAGGCGCTCGGTGACGCGCTGCGGCTCGACCGGACGCCGGCGTCGCCGGCGGATCTCGAGGCGCCCGCCCCGGCGGCCGTCATGCTGCGCGACCGGCTGTTGGAGCGCGCGATCCTCGTCGCCACTCTGGCCTCGGCGTACCGCGACATCGAGTCGGCGGTCTACGCCTGGACCTTCGCACGCTTCCTCTCGAGCCAGGATCAGGACTGACGCACAAGAACGATGACGACCTCGAATCCCACTGCCCAGCGGTACTTCTCGCTCGGGCTGCGATCTCTCGCTGCGCGGACGGACACGCGCGAACCGGCGCAGGCCTTCCGGCTGGCGGTCGAAGCCGATCCCACGATGTGCGATGCGTGGATCGGCCTGATGGCCGTGGACCGCACCCAGCTCGCCGATCCCGCCGCCGCCCGCGGTCTGCTGGCGTCCGCGCGAAACTTCGGCGCGGAACTGCGTCGCAACGGCATGACCGTCGACCCGGCCGAAGGAGCGCTCGGCCTGAAGATCCCCGTGCACATGGGGGTCGTCGAACTCGGGATGCCGGTGACCGACGTGACGTACGCGCGTGCGGGTGCCGCCGTGATCCTGGCGCAGACCGGCCACCTCGCCGAGGCCGCGGAGGAGCTGACCAAGCTGCAGCGCGAGGTCAGTCACGATTCGCCGGCGCAGCGCAACTACCTGCGCTACCTGTGGCTGTGCCTGCTCGGGCTCGCGCACCGCTGGCCCGAGGTCCTCTCGACGGTGGCCGACAGCCGCGAGCCGCTCTGGGTGTCGGCCGAGTCCGACGGAGCGGTCCGCTTCTGGCAGCTCGGCGTCACGGCCCTGACGGCGCGCGCGCTGGTCGGGACCGGCGATGCGCACCAGGCGCTCTCGGCGACGCGGACGGCCCTCGCCTCCGAGGACTACAAGCTGGTGCAGGCCAGCCTCATCGTCACGCAGGCGTACGCCCTCCGCGCGACCGGTGATGCGGACGGCGCGGCCAAACTGTTGCGCGATGCGCGGGCGTGGATCTCCTCGCGGGCCGACCTCGACCACGCGGCGGCGGGCGGCTTCCTCGAGGTGGTCACCGCGCAGTCGATGGGAACCCGCACCGATCCCTGGGATCCGGCTTCGGGCACCACGGCGCAGGAGATCGAGCAGCAGAGCCTGGACCGGCAGCGCGACGTCGTGCTCGCCGATGCGTGGCGCGAGCTGGACGCCCTCGTCGGCAGCCCCGATGTGAAGTCCCAGATCCGCCGCCTCGCCTCGAAGGTCGAGATGGACCGCGAGCGCAAGCAGCTCAGCGAGGAGCTCGGCGAGGAGTACCTCGAGGAGGAGATGCGGCTCTCGGCGATCATCACCGGACCGCCCGGCACCGGTAAGACCACCGGTGTGCGGATCCTCGCGAAGCTGTACTACGGCCTCGGCGTGATCGCGCGCCCCGAGGTGTACGAGCACCAGCCCAGCGACATGATGACCGGCTACGTCGGGCAGGCCGGTATCCGCACCAACAAGCTGGTCGACGAGTCCCGCGGCGGTCTGTTCTTCCTCGACGAGGCGTACGGGCTCGTCGCGGGGGACGGCGAGGATCAGGCCTCCAGGTTCGGTCGCGAGGCGCTCGAGGCCCTGCTGGCCCGGATCGAGAACGAGGGCGACCGTCCGCTGCGGGACAAGGTCGTGGTGGTCCTCGCGGGGTACGACGACGACATGAACCGCCTGCTGCAGGTGAACGCCGGTCTCCCGCTGCGCTTTCCGACGCGGATCTCGTTCAGTTCCTTCACTCCGGGGGAGCTGGTGGAGATCGCCGAGTCCGTGGCGGCGAAGAACCGGGAGCGGCTGGGCGACGGCGTGCGCGAGTATCTCGAGACCCACAACGACCGTCTCGCCGAGGTGAGCGCCCTCGACCTGAAGGGACGGCTGTGCACCGGCATCGACCTGATGTCGAACGCCCGGTTCATGCGCACCGTCATCTCGTCCGCGCGCGGTTTCCGCGACTTCCGGGTCAGCGCGATCGATCGTTCCGGCCTCTCCTCGGAGGAGAAGCGGTCGCTGCTGCGCACGCTCGAGCTCGACGACGTGCGGCTGGCCTACGAGGAGACCCTGCGGGTGTCGCCGAACTTCCCGTGGGCGGAGTGGAATCTGTTGGAGTCGAACTGGCGGGCGAAGACGAATGGCTGAGATCAACTCCGACCCGTCGAACCCGAAGTCGGGCCTGCAGGAACGGGTCCGCGGCTTCCGGCTCACGTCGAAGTACCAGAAGTCGGGCGAGGCGTACCTGCAGCGGCGCAACGAAGAGGCGCTGGTGCGGCGGGACACGCGCTGGATCGACGACGTCAAGAAGTACCAGGGGTCGCCGCTCTACATGGCGCTCGCGGTGGGCCTCGTCGTGGCGCTGGGCTCCGTGATCGGCGCGGTCATCTTCCCCGCGGGCAAGGTGGGCGACGGGGAGATCATCCAGGACGCCCAGACGGGCGGCCTGTACGTTCGGGTGGGTGACACGCTGAACCCGATCCCCAACGTGGTCTCCGGACAGCTCATCGTGGGCTCGCCGGCCAAGCCGGTCCAGGCCAAGTCCGGCGAGATCGAGAAGCTGCCCCGCGGGCCCATGGTCGGCATCCCGTACGCCCCCACGGTCATCCGCAACTCGCAGAGCACACTCTCGCAGTGGGCCGTGTGCGATACGACGGCCACCGGATCGGCCGTACCGCTCGATCCCGGCACCGGCCTGCCCACGACCGCGACCTCCGCGGTCAAGGTCACCGTCATCGGCGGCGGCCTCTCGCCCGCCGCCGGCACCGACGAACTGACGGGCGATCGCGCCCGCGTCGTCGCCTTCGACAACCAGACCTGGCTCGTCTACTCCGACGACGGGGTCGTGGCGCGGGCCCGCCTGGACCTGGGCAACTCCGCGATCCGCGAGGCGCTGGGGATCAGCATCGATCAGCGCGTCGTCCCGATGTCCTCGGGCCTGTTCAACGCGCTCGCCGCGCGCGAGCCGGTCGACGTCCCGCAGATCACGGATCTCGGTAAGCCCGTGCGCTTCCCGAACACGGAGAAGCTGCTCGTCGGCACCACTCTGCGCGTCCCCACGGTCGACGGCGGCTGGACCTACTACGTGGTCGCGGCCGACGGCATCCAGCAGATCACGCAGACGGCGGCGTCGATCCTGCAGACCGTCTCGCCGGTCAAGAGCGGCGTGGTCGAGACCGAGGCGGCGAAGGCGAACCAGTGGCCCAAGGTCGGTGGGCGGATCGCCGTCGACCATTTCCCGGAGGGCAAGGTGCGCATCGAGGATCCGACGAGCGATCCCGTGACCTGCCTGGCCTGGTCGCACGACGGGGACGAGCCCACGGCCGACCAACGCGTGCTCGTGGCCGGCACCCTGCCGCTCACCGCGGAGCAGAACGCCGCCCGGATCTCGCTCATCGGCGCGCCGGACTCGGCCGGCACCATCGCCGACGACGTCTACCTCCCGGCCAACAGCGGCCGGTACGTCTACGCCACCGGCTCGGCGCCGGACTCGCGCGAGCACAGCGGCGAGTTCTGGATCGCCGACACCGGGATCCGGTACGGCATCGACGATCAGGGCTCGACGGAGCAGGGGGCCTCGGCCAAGGCGCTCGGCCTGAGCAACCCGGTGCCCGCGCCGTGGACGATGATCAGCCTGTTCGCGCAGGGGCCCACGTTGTCGCAGGCCGGTGCATCCATCAAGCACGACGGTGGCGCGCAGGACCCCGTCGTCGCGAAGTTCGACCCGAGGGGGAAGTAGTGAGTCGGCAGGTCTTCGAGCCCCCGCTCCACCCGAAGAAGGAGCCCCGGGTCGTCAAGAAGGAGGTGGAGGTCCGCACCCCGGACACCATCGACGAGGTCGACCCTCCGGGCAAGTGGCGCACGGTGATGATGCCCGTGGTCATGGTGGTCGCCGTGCTCGGCATGCTGTTCATGATGATCCGCCTCAACCGCGGCTTCAATCCGGTGATGCTGCTCATGCCGATGATGCTGCTGTTCGGCATGTTCGCCTACATGGGCGGCGGTCCCGGCGGCAGCGGCAACAAGTCGAAGGCGCAGCTGCTGCACGACCGCAAGCAGGCGAGCCGGTCGATCGGCACCTCCCGCGAGAAGGCGCTCGCGCGCGGCCGCAACTACTTCGACGCCCTCGCGCACGCCTACCCGGATCCGGCGGTGATCGCCTCTCTCGTCGGTACGGAACGGATGTGGGAGGTGAACGGCGGCGACGCGGAGCGCAAGAGCAGGTTCACCGCGGCGCGGTACGGCCGCGGCCGCATCGTGCCGAAGGCCAAGCTGCTCACGCCCGAGGCGCCCGACGGGGAGTTCCTCGACCCGGTGCAGTGGACCGAGACCGTGAAGTTCCTGCACACCCACTCGACGATCGCCGACATGCCGCTCGCACTGACGCTGCGCAATCTCCCGGTGCTCGGCGTGGGCGGAGATCCGGAGCGGTCCGCGGGCATGGTGCGCGCGATGCTGAGCCACCTCGCGGTCACGCACGGCCCGGACAGGCTGCGGTTCGCCGTGGTCGCCGACACCCCGGACGGCGGCCGCTGGGAGTACCTGAAGTGGCTTCCGCAGGTGCAGCATCCGACCCTGATCGACGCCCTGGGCTCGCGCCGCATGATCTACGGCAACTGGACCGAGTTCCTCGAGGAACTGGCGGGCAGCGACGAACAGCCGACCGCCGAGGCCGACCGCGTCGTCGACTACTCGCGGCCGTTCACCACCGAGACCGAGGTGACCGGGCGGACCCGGCACACCGTCGTGATCGTGGAATCCGCTGAGCGCGCCCGGATGACGGACCAGGCGATCGCCTCGCTGGCGGACGTCACCTGGATCCTCATGTCGCCGCCCGAGGGCGTCATCGACTCCTTCCCGCACGCCGTGCTCCTGGACGTGGACCGCACGGGCATCGTGACCCGCTGGGACTCGGACCTGCCGCTGGAGCCGCCCAAGGAGATCGCGCGCGCCGACTACCTCGACCTCATCGATGCGCACACCACCGCCCGCAAGCTGGCGCGGTGGGAACTCGAGACGACCGCCTCGCTGCTGTCGAAGGAGCGCCAGGACACCGGGCGGGACTGGGCGAGCCTGGTGCAGGTGGAGGACCCCGGCGCCATCGACGTCCTCGCCTTCTGGCAGCGGATCAAGCGGTTCGACGATCCGCACCGCCTCAACTTCCCGATCGGCTTCGCCCCCGACGGCACGCGCATCTTCCTCAACATGCGTGAGGCCAGCCAGGGCGGTACGGGCCCGCACGGCGAGATGATCGGTACGTCGGGATCAGGTAAGTCCGAGTTCCTGCGCTGCCTGGTGCTCGACGCGTGCCTGTTCCACTCCCCGTCGATGCTCAACCTGTTGTTGGTGGACTTCAAGGGCGGCGCGACCTACCAGGGCATGGAGGACATCCCGCACGTCGCCGCGGTGGTCACCAACCTCGAGAAGTCCGAGAGCATGGTCGACCGGATGATGGAGGTCATCACCGGCGAGCTCAAGCGGCGCCAGCAGCTCTTCGACAGCGCGGCCGCGAAGTACCCGTCGTTCAACATCATCGGCCTCACGGAGTACGAGAAGGCCCGCGAGTCCGGGCACTGCCCGGACCTGGAACCGATGCCGGCGCTGCTCGTCCTGATCGACGAGTACACCGAGCTGCTCGAGGCCAAGCCGGAATTCGTGAACATCTTCAGCCAGATCGGCCGCGTCGGCCGGTCCGTGGGGGTGCACCTGCTGCTCGCCTCGCAGAACGCGGAGATGGCGCGTTCGCGCGGCCTCGAGTCGAACATCCACTACCACATCGCACTTCGCACCGGCACCGCCGGCGACTCCCGCGCGGTGATCGGCGTTCCCGACGCCAAGAACCTGCCCGGCAAGCCGGGCAACGGCCTGATCAAGACGCTCCACGAGGACGATCTGATCCGGTTCTACGCGGGTTTCACCGGCAAGCCCTACTTCGCCCCCGAGGTCGCTCCCGAGCCCGTCAAGCGCGAGGTGGTGCAGCCCACCGCGGACGACCTCTCCTCGCGCGGTTTCAGCGCGCGCCGGGTGGACATCCCGGACCTCGAGGTCGAGATCGTCGAGGACGACGAGGTGGTGCGCACGGAGGAGGAGATCCTCGCCGCGCCCACGGTCTTCACGGTGGTCAAGGAGCTGCTCACCAAGGCGCCGGCGCGGCCGGCCTACAAGCCCTGGTTGCCCGAGCTCACCTCCACCACGCTCGACATCCTGGCACCGTCGCTCAGTGCGGACGAGTGGGTCGCGCCGATGGTGACCGTCCCGGCCACGCTGAAGGCGCCGTTCGGCGTCTTCGACGACCCGGCCAAGCATCAGCAGCCCGTGTGGGAGCTGGACCTGTCGGGCGGCCAGGGCAACGTGCTGATCTACGGCGGCCCGCAGCGGGGCAAGACCACCGCCGCGATGACGCTGGTGACCTCGCTGGCCCTGACCCACTCGCCGGAACAGGTCCAGTTCTTCATCGTCGACTACACCGGCGGCGGCTGGATGCGGCTCGAGGACCTGCCGCACGTCTCCCGGATCGCGACGCGCTCCGAGGAGGACGCGATCAACCGGATCATCTCCCAGATGTCCGACCTGATCGAGCAGCGCGTCAAGCTCTTCCGCAAGTACCGCGTCAACTCGATGGCCGAGTACCGCAGGCTGCGCAGCGATCCCGGCGCCGAGATCAGCGGCGAGGACGCCTTCGGCGACGCCTTCATCGTGATCGACGGCTTCGACGCCGCGGTCACCGAGGGCGGCGTGTTCGAGGACAAGGTGCCGGTGCTGGAGGCGCTCGCCTCGGGCGCCCTGAACTACGGCGTCCACTTCGTGATCACCACGGCGCGCAACACGGTGCTGCGCGGCCTCTCGAGCCATATGCACACGATCGTCGAGGGCAGGATCTCCTCGGCGAGCTACGACATGTCGGTCGTGAACTCGCAGCGCAACAAGGCGGTTCCCGACAAGCCCGGTCACGTCATCTCCACCGATCGCGAGCTCCTCGGCCTCGTCGCGCTGCCGCGCGCCGACGGCGACAGCTCGCCGGAGACGCTCAGCGCGGGCATCGAAGAGGTGGTCGAGCGGATCCGCCGGGCCAACACCTCCGGCGCCGAGGCTCCGAAGCTGCTGGCACTGCCCGAGGTGATCCTGCAGGACGATCTCTTCTCGGTGCTGCCGGCGCAGGCCGGTGCGCGCGAGCGGGTCCGGCTGCCCTTCGGCGTCCGCGAGATCGACGGCGGACCCGCCGTCGCGGACTTCGGCCGAGAGGCCCACATGTACGTGGTGGGCGAGAGCGGTTCGGGGCGTTCGGCCCTGGTGCACACCCTCATCGAGGCGATCAGCCGGCGGTACCCGACGATCGACGACGGCGCCATCGCCCTGCTCGACCCCAAACGCGTGCACCGCGGCGCCTTCGCGCCGAACCCGAAGAACCTCGGGGTGCACGGCTCGGACCTGCACGACTTCCTGCGCCGGTGGCAGGACAAGCTCGTCGAGTGGATGGGCGAGGGGGAGACCGACCCGGCGAAGGTGACGTACCGCCGCGTGCCCGACGGTGCGGACAGCGCCGCGCTCGCCCGCCGCGACTGGTGGACGGGCCCCGAGATCTTCCTCATCATCGATGACTACGACGCCGTCGTGGCGCGCGGTGACCGCACCAACCCGATCACGCAGACCGTGAAACTGATGAGCGACGGCGTCATTCGCGGCTTCCACGTGATCGTGGTGCTCAACGACACCGAGTACCTCTACAAGGCGAGCTCCGACCCGATGATCCAGTTCCTCGACACCAACAGCGCCATGGCGTTGGCGCTGTCGGCGGACAAGTTCAACGTCAACATCGGCGGCGAGCGCGGCCAGCGGTTCGGCATCCCCGGCCGCGGCCGGTTCCATCCGGGCCGCGGCGCCCCGTCGGACGTCGTGCAGGTCGCCTGGAACGGCGTGCGCCGGGACGAGGCCGAGTCGGACGAGGACGTGTGGGGATGAGGGAGACACGGTTTCCGTCCGAGGTGGGCCGTACCCACCGGTAATGTGGGATCATTAATTTCGGGCAACCCGGGATTGACGAAATTTGACGGTTCTGTTTTAGTTGCAACTTGAAAATCAAGTAAAGGGGACAGCGGGTGAGCCTGAACGTGGCGCCTATTCAGCTCTTGGCAGGAACCAACGAGGTCATGGCCAACGTGGCCACCACCTCGGGCGTGATCGGTGGCGCCGCCGGCGCCATCGGTGCCGTCGTGCCCGCAGGTGCGGATGACGTCTCGCTGCTGGTCTCGACCAGTTCGGCCGCCCACGCCGCCAACTTCCTGGCCGCCTCCGTCCTGGACCACGCCGAGGTGGCGCAGTACGGGGTCAGCCTCTCGGCGGCCGCGGCGACGTACATCATGGCCGACAACGCCGTCCAGTTCTGACCCGAGTGTGACGCCGTGACTTTCCCAGCCCTGCCGCCCGAGGTCAACGTGGGGCGCCTGATGTCGGGCGCCGGGCCGGCACCCGCCACCGCCGCCGCTGCGGCGTGGGCATCGGTGGCGGCGTCCGTGAGCGCCCGCTCGGTCTTCCTGCAGTCCCTGCTGCCGCGTCTCGCCGCGTCGTGGCAGGCGCCCGAGACCGCCCTCATGACCCGCAACGTGGCCATGTACCTCGCGCACAACGAGGCCGTGCGCGCGCAGGCGCTGCTGGCCTCCACCCGGCACACCAAGCAGGCCGCCGACTACTCCGCCGCGCTGGCGGGCATGGCGCAGCTGCCCGAGATCGCGCTCAACCACCTCACCAACGCCGTGCTCAACGCCACCAACTTCCTGGGCGTGAACACCGCGGCGATCGCCGCCAACGAGGCGCAGTACGCGGCGATGTGGGCGCAGAACGCCTCGATGATGGCGGTCTACCTCGCGAACTCCGTCGCCAACATGACCTTCGAGCCGTTCATCCCGCCGAAGCCGATCGCGACGCCCGCGGGCGTGCCGATCCCGGCCGCGGCCGCTGGCGCGGCGTCCGTGGGCGACGCGGTGGTCACGAAGATGACGCTGGCCGCGCAGGGCGCGCAGGCGACCGCCAGCATGCTCGCGATGCGCACGGCCGGTGGCGTGCTGTCCGCGACCAAGCTCGCGCAGACCGCGATCGTCAACGCGCAGCGTCTCGAGCAGGTGGCGTCGAACATCGCCACCGCCGAATCGAAGTCGAACGACGGCCCGCGCCCGGTGATGGGCCAGCAGCTCGGCGCCAGCCTGGTGCAGCAGCTCGGCGGCGTGGTCGGCGCGGGCGCGGCCGGCGGCGTGAGCGCCGCCGCGGGCGCCGCGATGAACGTCGGCGGCGGTGCCGTCGGGCAGGTGCCGACCGCGGGGGTGACCGCCGGTGGCGTGGTCTACCAGCCCATGAGCGCGTTGCTCGCGAACGTGAGCGCCGAGAACCGGACCAGCAGCGTCGGCTACTTCGGTGCGCGCCCCGGTTCCCCCAACCTGGAACGGATGTCCCGCGGCGAGCCGGCGATCCGCTCGGCGTCGGCGCTGCGGGTGGAGACGGGGGCGATCGCGCAGGCGCAGGTCGTGGCACCGTCGAACTGGTCCACCGACGGTCTGACCGTTGCGCCGCCTCCGCCGCCGGTCCCGCGCGTCGCGGCCGAGCCGCTGCGGCCGATCCTCCCGACGGGCACGAGTGCCCCGGTGGCGCGGTCGCAGGGCAAGCAGCGCGAGCGCGTCGTCGTGCCCGATACCGCGGCCATGCCGATCTACCAGGATGCGGCGCCCGAGTACGAATCCGTCCCCGTCGACGTTCCGTCGAGTGGGGAGGGACGCTGATCCGCACCCCGCCGATGCCCCGCACAGACCACCACTGAACAGAAGGAGCTCTCATGCCCCCGCAGATCTACGACATGAACACCGTCGCCCACGCCGCCGGTACCGCCAAGACCACCGACGTGGCTGCGAGCACCCTCGCGAACATCAAGTTCGTGCGTGCCACCGCCGAGGCGTACCGCGCCGAGAACTCGGGTGACACGGCCAACCGCGCGACCGCGCACATGGAGGAGCTCATCGCCGTGTGCAACGCCGAGCAGCAGAAGCTCGAGGCCGTGGCCGAGGCCCTCGGCCGCAACGGCACGCACATCATCAACACCGACGGCGACGCCGGCGGCCTGTTCACCGGCTACGCCGTCTAGGCGACCCCACTCACTCGAAGGAGTTCCACCATGACCTCTCCGACCAACATCCGGGTCAGTGATTCCAGCTACGACGTCACCTCGGTCAGCTTCGGCAAGGCGGCCGCGGTCGCCGAGGGCCTCATCGCCGAGCTGACGAGCAACAACGTCGCGAACCTCAACGTCGGCAACTGGGTCGGTATCGACCAGGAGAGCTACCAGCGCGTGCACGAGGTGTGCCTGAAGGCGAACGAGAACCTCATCATGGCCCTGCAGAAGACCGGCGTGAACGTCCAGACCGCTGCGGCGATCCACAAGGCCGGCCAGGTGCAGGCCATGAACTTCTACGCCATCTAGCAGCACCACGCCCACGCCCGTGGGCGGAGACCGGAAGGGAGTGCCGTGTCCGTGACGACCGACGGCCCCGTGGCGAAGCTGTCCGCTTTCGCCGCGGACATCGATGAGCTGCTGCTGCTCATGCGGCTGGCCGACGTCATGGAGCTGGCGCCGATCGTGCTCGCGGTGCATCCCAACGTGTACCGGCCCGACGATCAGCTGGTGGTCGACCTGGCGGTGCTGCCCGGTCTCGTGGATGCGGGCCTGGTGGACGGCACGGGGTCCGTCGATCCGCAGGTGAAGGCGTGGCTCGGCGTGCTCCAGGATCCTGCGGCGGAGCTCGCGATCCGGGTGTTCGACGGTGACACCGTGCTCCGCGGCGCGGTGGTGCGGCGCGACGAGACCGTGGTGGTCGCCTTCCGCAACGACGATCAGTTCACCGTGCAGGGGTTCCGCACGGACCGCGAGGACTTCGAGGCGACGGTCGTCGAACCGCTCTGGCGGGTCCTCGGTGCGCAGGCGCCGGCGGAACTCGAGTCCCTCACCCTCGACGCGAACGAACTGGCGGAGATCGTCGCGAGCTTCGACCCGCAGGTGGGCGGGGCGCGGGCAGAACGGGAGATCCGGAGCCGGCTGCGCGAGCACGACCTCTCGCAGCAGACCGTCGACATCCTGCTCGATGCCGCGCGGTACACCGGCCGACGGGCCGAGATCGTCTACCACCGTGCGGATTCCGGTGTGCGTACCCAGGCCGGATGGGCGGTGGGCGTCATGGACACCGCCGCGGGCCGGGTCCTGTCCACGACCCAGCGCGGATCGCAGGGCGCGGTCGACGTGACGCTGAGCCCGGGGACGCGGCGCCGTTTCTCCGAGGGGATCGCGGATCTGGTCGAGCGCGGGGGTTGCACCGGATGGTTCGACACAGCAAACTGATAGCCGCCCCCCGCTGGCTTCGTGACCAGCGCGTGTATTAATCTGCAAACAATTCTTCCATCGAGAGAGGTGCGGTCCATGAGCGACGCAGCTACGAACGTTCGGGTGCCTTTCGTGCCGCAAAATAGCCACGGTGAGAGCGATGCGGCTTCCCCCGTCCTGCCCTCGACCGATACCGCCGTGCCGGTGGTCCGTCCGTCCGCGCCCACCGGTGGCGCGCTGTCCGAGCCCGTGAGCGGCGAGTGGGAGGAGCCCGCGCTCCCCGACGTCGACGACCTCGACGGATCCGCGGCGATGCCCACCGCCCCCGCCACCCCGGTCGTTCCTGTCGCCGACGAGCGCCCCACGGCGGAGCAGCCCGCAGTCGTCGACGACGCCGCCCCGGACGCCCCGAAGGCCGAGGCCGTCAAGGCGGACGCGGCGAAGGCCGATGCAGCGCCCACGAGCGAGGCGCCGGCGGCGTCCCCGAAGGCCGACGCGGCCGAGGCGGACTCCGGGTCGGATGCGCCCGCCAAGGCCGACGCGCCGGCGACCGACGGCCCGCAGGCCGCGGCACCGTCGACCCCGCAGCAGGCGGCGCCCAAGCCCGCCCCGGCCCCCGCGCCGGTCCCGCAGCCGCAGCAGCAGTGGCAGGGCGGCCAGAACGGCTTCGCCCCCGCCGCGGCGCAGAACGGCCAGCAGCAGAACGGCCAGGGGCAGCAGGCGTTCCAGGGCGTCCCGCCGACCGGCCAGTTCCAGTCCGCGCAGGCCTCCGGTCAGCTCCACCGCCCGTCCGCGCCGCAGCCCTTCGGCCAGGCGCCGCTGCAGGGCGCGCCCGCCCCGATGGTGCCGCAGCACCAGCAGGCCCCGATGCGCCCGATGGGTGACTCGGTCTCTGCGCCGATGTCGACCGCGTCCTCGTCCTTCAACCAGCAGATCCGCTTCTCGGACGCCGCCGTGCGCGTCTCCGGCTGGCGCGCCTGGCTGCGCAAGATGGGCCTCGACATCGGCCCCAGCGCGAACGACCAGGAGCACGCCGAGCTCGTGCACCGCATCCGCGTCCCGAAGCACAAGTTCCACGTCACCAGCGTGTTCGCCGACAACGCCGGCGGAACCCTGCTCGTGGGCGTGCTCGGCCAGATCCTCGAGCGCACCCGCGCCGACAACGTGGTCGCGCTCGACCTCGATCCCGACGGTGGCGATCTGGACCAGGTGACCGCGTGGCACCAGGGCGGTTCCACGGCGCGCACGCTGATCCAGCAGAGCGATCTCTCGGACCGCAACCAGGTCGACAAGCACCTCGCGGTGACCTCGACCAACCTGCACGTGCTGCCTTCGCCGTGGCGGTTCAACGGCCGCGATGTGGCCGATTACGACGACGTGCTGGACCTGTACTCGATCTTCCGTCCGCACTACAGCCTCGCGCTGGCCGATGCGGGTCGCGGCTTGCAGACCACCACGGGCACCGGCGTCCTGGAGATCTCGTCCGCGCTGATCCTGCCCGCCTCGGCCACCACGCGTGGCGTGCGCAAGGTGGCGGCGACCATCGACTGGCTGCGTCACCACGGCTGGCACGGCCTGCTCGCGAACACCATCGTGGTCATCAACCACACCAAGCGTCGCAGCAGCGTCTCCGTCGAGCAGTTCGACGAGCTCTTCCGCGCCGGGCAGAAGCTGCGCGTGCACGAGATCCCGTACGACCCGCACCTCGACTCGGACCAGCCGATCGACATCGATCTGCTGCGCAAGCGCACCGTCCGCGCCTTCGAGGAGCTGGCGGCGGACCTCGCGGACGGCTTCAACTCGGGCTACGAGCCGCCGGCCGCCCAGAAGCTCGCCGAGCTGCAGCAGGTGCGCACGACAGAGGGACGCTGACGCCAGATGGTCTTCCCGATCACCCCGGAGCCCGCCGCCACCGAGAACGCGGGCCCCGGGAGATCCGCCGTACCCGAGCAGGTTCGCGTCCTGGTCGAGGTGGGCGAGAACTCGGTCGAGCGGAGCCTGCTGGCGCGCCGCCGGCTCTCCGTCGTGATGGACTCGGTGATCCCGGGGCTGGAGCAGATCTTCCCCGATCACGACTTCTCGACGACCGGTGCCTGGACCTTCGCCCGTGAGGGCGGCGCGCAGCTGGCCCGGGACAAGTCGCTCGCCGATGCGGGCGTGCTCGACGGCGATCGACTGATCCTGTCCGAGACCTTCTCGACGCAGACCTTCCGGCCGCTCATCGAGAGCACCGCCGATGCGATCCAGGAGTTCTGCCGCCAGCGCTTCCGCCGCTTCGAATCGGCGACGGCGCGCGCGCTGGGCCTGCTCGCCCTCGTCCTCGGCGCGGTGGTCTTCGCCGCGCTCGTGCTCGTCGCCTGGTTCGCCCACTCCAGCGTGCTCTGGTGGTTCCCCGTGGCCGCGCTGGCCGCGATCGGAGTGGTGCTCGCGGCGGTCTCCGCGGACCGCCAGTACCACGCCCCGCAGGTGGCGTACGCCCTGCAGATCGCCTCGGCCCCGGTGCTGTTCGCCGCGGGCTTCGTCCTCATTCCCCCGGACGGGGGCGTCGACGGTGCCTTCACCGCGGCGAACGTGCTGACGGGCTCGCTCTTCGCGCTCTTCGGCGTCGTCGTGCTGGGCCGCGCGAGCGGCCTCGGCGCGACGGTGCTGGCGGCCCTCGGTCTCACCGCCGCCGCGGCCGTGGTGGCGAGCGCCCTGTTCGCGTACACCCCGCTGGGCCGCCCCGCCGTCCCCGCCCTCGGCGTGATCGCCGGTCTCCTGCTGGCGAACTGGGCCCAGGGCTGGTCGCTCCTGCTCGCCCGGGTCCGGCCCGATCCGCTGCCGCCGCCCGGCGAGGACATCGATCGCACCGAGCTCGACGCCGCGTATCACGTGGACACCTTCGACGACGAGAGCACCACGGAGCTCGCGCGCTCCGAGGAGAACACGAGCCTCGAGCGCAAGGCCCGCACCGCGGCCAAGCTGCTCACCGGCTTCTACGTGGCGATCGCCGGGATCCTGGTGGTCTCGGCGCTCACCGTGATCGTGCCGGACAGCCACTACTTCTGGGGCGAGGTGGCGATCGCCGCCCTGACCTCGGTGATCTGTGTTCTCCGCGGCCGCACCCTCGACGACCGGGTCCACGCCACCGTCTTCTTCGTGGCGGGCTTCCTCGTCGCCGCGGGCCTCGCGGTGATCCTCGTGGGAGCCCTGGACTCCGATCTCGGCAGGCTGGTCGTGATCGTGCTCAGCGCCGTGGTGCTGGTGGCCTTCGGCGCGGGCGGCCTGCTGCTCGCGGACCGCGTCTCGACCGACGGCGGCGGCCACGTCCGGCCGCTGTCCGCGCGCCTGCTGGGGCGGATCGAGGCCGGCGAGAAACTGGCGATCTTCGCCGTGGTCCTGCTCGCGCTGTGGACCACCCGGCTGTTCGCGTTCATGCGCGAGCTCGACCTGTCGTTCCTGAAGTAGAGGGGCTGGGGTCCGTGCTCCGTTTCCCGAGGGCGGCCGCGATCACCGCGGTCTCCGTCTCCGTCATCGTGGCGGGCAGCTGGGCCCCGGCCCTCTCCGGTGCGGTCGTGCCGCCCGTCGCGGACATCGGCGGCGCGCCGCCCGACACCGACGGCCCGGAACGCCCGTTGCGCAACAACAACCCGCGCTGCGTGGAACCCGCCGTGCTGCCCAACTCGAACCTCGCCGCCGCGCCGGCCCCCGCGAACACCCTGCGGATCGATGAGGCGCACGACTTCTCGACGGGCGCCGGGGTCACCGTCGCCGTGCTCAGCACCGGCGTCCGTCCCCAGGCGCGCCTGCGCGGCCTCGACGGTGCGGGCGACAACATGGTGGCCGGCGACCGCGGGCTGCTGGACTGCGATTCGACGGGGACTCTCGTCGCCGGCATCGTCGGCGCGCAGCCGGTGGCGGGCGACGGCTTCGTCGGCGTCGCGCCGGATGCCCGGATCCTGTCGATCCGCGTCGACTCGGCCGGGTTCTCGCTGCAGAACAACCCCGCGGAGGACGCGGACCCCAACCTGAGCCGCGCCGCGGTCAACGCCCGCAGCATCGCCCGCGCGATCGTGCGGGCCGCGAACCGGGGCGCGAAGGTGATCGTCGTGCCCGAGCCGGTGTGCATGGCCGCGGACAACCAGTTCCGCCAGCGCGAGATCGGCGGGGCCGTGGCGTACGCGTTGCGCGCCAAGGACTCCCTGGTCGTGGTGGGCGCCGGCGCGACGGACCGCCAGGGCGGCACCGTCGGCGCCAGCACCTGCCGGGCGAACCCCGATCCCGACCCCGGCCGGCCCGACGATCCGCGCGGCTGGCGGCAGGTGAGCACCGTCGCGACCCCGAACTGGTTCGACGGGCAGGTGCTCTCGGTGGGCGCCACGACCGCGGAGGGCACCCCGTTGCCCGGCTCGCTGAACGGCCCGTGGATGGACGTGGCCGCACCGGGCGCCGGCATCGTCTCGCTGAGCTCGCGCGGCGGCGACGGCGTCGTGAACGGCGCACCGTCGGAGCGCACCCTGGTGCCCTTCGCCGGCCCCGAGTTCGCGGCCGCCTACGCGGCGGGCACGGCCGCCCTCGTGCGCTCGCGGTACCCGCAGCTCTCCGCGACGGAGGTGGCGGCGCGGCTGGTCGCCACGGCGCACGCCCCCGGCCGCGGCACCGACAACGAAGTCGGCCGGGGCCTCATCGACCCGGTCGCCGCACTGACCGCGAAGGTGCCGGACATCGACACCGCCATCGACCCCGAGTCGGTCGAGAAGCTGCTCGTGCCCCCGCCGCCGCCCGCGCCGGACACCCGGCCGCGGCGGACGGCGGCGATCGTGACCGGCGCCGGAGCGGTCGCGCTACTCGCCATCGGTGGCGCGGTCGCGCTCCTGCGGCCCGGCCGGAAGCGGAGGGCGTGATGACGCAGACCCTGATCGAGCAGGCATCGCCGGAGCCGGTGGAGGCACCGACGCATCCCGAGATCGCGCGGCTGCGCCGTCCCGTCTGGATCCGGGTGTCGCTGCGGCGCGCCCTGATCTGGGCGGTGCTCTCCGCCTCGCTCGTCGCGCTCGCCGGCGGGAGCCGGCCGCTGTGGGCGGTGATCGCGCTGATCGTGATCGGCGCCCTGCTCGCCTTCGTCTCGGTGCACGGAACGGTGCTCAGCGAGAAGATCGGCGCCCGCCTGCGGTACCTGCGCCGCCGCCGGCGCGCCACGGGCGGCATCCCCGGTCGCGTGATCGACGTGGACGGCTGCGGCGTGCGGCAGGGCGACGGATTCGAGCTGGTCTCGGCGATCGAGCTGACCGCCGACCCGGCGGAGACGCGGCTGCGCGACGGGCGCGCCTTCGCCGCGGAGACCGTGCCCCTGGACCTGCTGGCCACGATGATGACCCAGTACGGGCTCGACGTGGACATCGACGTCGTCTCCGCAGGCCGGCGCGTGCCGCCCGGTCCCGCGTACCGCGCCTCCTACTCGCAGGGCGTCCGGTTCTACGCGGCGATGGCAGAGCGGTCCACGTGGCTCGTCCTGCGCGTGAACACGCGCCGCAACCTCGAGGGCATCGTCCGGCGCGGACCGTCGCGCACGGCGGGCCCGAAGGCACTGATGGCCGCGACCCGCCGGCTCGAGCAGCGCCTGCTCGAGCGCCTGATCCGCGCCCGGGTGCTACCCGCCGCGGAACTCGCGCAGCTCGACGCCCGGATGACCTTCGGCGCGGATCCGCTGGGCGGCACCGAGAACTGGCAGAACGTCGAGCACGGCGCGGAGTTCGCCACGACCTACCTCGTCGACCCGGTCCGGACCTCCACGGAGAAGCTGGACCGGTGGTGGGGACTCGACAGCGACAGCACCTCGGTGGTGCTGCGCCTGCGCAAGGCCTACGCCCACGCGCCGGTGGAGATCAGCGGCCTGGTGCGGTACGACACCGCCGTGCCGATCGTCGACAACCTCGACGACGCGCTCGTCCCCGTCCCGGGGCGCCAGATGGAACTGCTGCGCGGCACCCTGCCGGGCGGCGGGTCCAGCATCGTCGACCTGCCCTCGACTCCGTTGAGCGATCTGAGTGCGGTGGAGATCCCCGTCGGCCCGGCCGGTCCCGTCTGGGGCGTCTCCGGTCCGGACGCCGTCGCGCTGCCCCTGTTCGACGGTTCGCCCGTCCCCGAGACGCTGGTCGCGGAGTTCGCCACCGAGCTGATCCCGCTGCAACTGGTGCTGCTGCGCTCCGTCGGCGCGGGCGCCTCCGTGGTGGTGCACACCGACCGCCCGGCGCAGTGGAGCACGCTGGCGGCGACCCTCGCCGACCCGGCCCGCTTCCGCATCGCGGACGGTTCCCTCGGCCGTCCTGCGGACATCACCGTCTTCGACGGTGCCCCGGTCGATTCCGTGCCCGCGCGCACCATGCTCACCCTGCGCGCCCCCGGTAGCGCCCCCGAGCGCGCCAACGCCGACATCGTGGTCGAGCAGGTCGCCGCCACCGCGGTCCGCGTGCGGATCGGCCGCCGCCCCGTCTTCGACGTGCTGCTCAACCCGACCGATGAGGAGCTGCGGTACTGCGACGTCCTGGCCCAGCCCAGCGCCGCGTCCGCCCCGGCGCAGCCCGCGCCCCGGGTGCCGCGGCAGGTGCCCGCGCCCCCGCGGCTGGCACCGGGTGCCGTGCCGCAGGCCCCCCTCCCGCCGCAGTCCCCGGGTGTCCAGCCGCCCGGCCGGCACGCGCGTCCGGCGGGATCGCCGGCCCAGGCACCCGCACCCGGTGCGCCGGGGGCGGCTCCCGTTCCGACCGGACACGTCCCGCCGCCCGTGCCGCCCCGCGCACCGTCGCGCCCGGTCCGCCCGCTGCCGCCGCCCCCGTACGACCGGGGCAGCGGTGCGCAGCGCAAGCAGGCCAACCGCTGGGTGCGCCCCTCGCAGGACCAGGGGAACGACGGCCCAGCCCGGCGGCCCGTGCGGCCGGCGAGCGCCCCGCGCTGGGGCACCGCGGGGGAGCGGCCGCCGTCCGACGAGCCGCCAACTTCGCGTTAAGCCGCGCGCAACCTGCAGCGAGGTAGATTCATACCGCTGTATTCGTGCAGGAGCGGAGGCAAGTTCGTGGCGTCGGAACCCGGTGAATCGATCGCGGGATACGTGATCGAGTCGGTACTCGGTACCGGCGGTATGGGCACGGTGTACCGCGTGCGGCACCGAACGCTGCCCCGCTCCGTGGCCCTGAAGGTGCTGCAGAGCCAGCTCTCGGCGGACCCGTCGGTGCGGTCGCGGTTCGACCGCGAGGCCGACCTGATCGCCGGGCTCAAGCACCCGCACATCGTGGACGTCTACGACCGCGGCGAGTCCGACGGGCACCTGTGGATCGCGATGGAGCTGGTCGAGGGCGGCAACCTCGCCGAGACCGTGCACCGGGAGGGGCAGTTCAGCCTCGACCGCACCGTCGCCGTGATCGAGCAGGTCGCCGACGCCCTCGACTACGCGCACCAGCACGGCATCATCCACCGCGACGTCAAGCCCGCCAACTTCCTCGTCGACCGGGGCCGCCGGGGCGAGCAGGTCAAGCTCGCCGACTTCGGGATCGGCGCCGCGCAGACGGAGGTCGGGCAGAACACGCAGGCGGGCACCGTCGTCGGGACGCTCGCGTACACCGCGCCCGAGGCGCTGCTCGGGCACCCCGTCGATCACCGGGCGGACGTGTACTCGCTCGCCTGCGCCACCGTCGTGCTGCTCACGGGCGCACCGCCGTTCACCACCACCATCTCCGGCCAGCTCATGCTGGCGCACATCAGCCAGAACCCGCCCAGCATCCGGCTCAAGCGGCCCGACCTCTCGCCCGAGGTCGATCACGTGCTGAGCCGCGCGATGGCGAAGAACCCCGCGGACCGGTTCGCCACCGCGGGCGCGTTCGCCGATGCCCTGGCCGCCGCGGCCCGCCGCATGTCGGGCGCCGCGGGCATGGCGCCGCCCGTCGCGCCGCAGGGCGCGAATTGGCAGGGAACACCGTCGAATCCGGCGCTCGCCACCGGTTTCCACCCCGGCGGACCGTCGCCGGTCCCCGGAGGCCCGGGCCTGCCGCCCGGTGCGCCGACGGGGCTGCTCGGTGCCGTGGGGCCGGGGCAGCCGGGGCCGGGCGGCCCGGGTGGTCCGATGGGGCCGAGTTCGCCGTCGATGCCCGTGCACGGCGGCCCGCGGGGTGCGTCGAAGAACCGCAAGCGTCTCCTGATCGGCGGTGCCGCAGCGCTCGTCGTGGTGCTGGTGGCGGTGCTCTCCGTGGTGCTGCTCCGCGGGGGCGGCGACGACGGGCCGGCGCTCGACGCGTGGAGCGCGCGCACCATCACCGATGTCAACGGCACCACCGACATCCGGGAGCGACCGGAGCGGATCGTCGCGCTGGGGCCGGGCGATGCGGAGCTCGTCGCCGCGCTGGGCTTCGACGTGGTCGCCGGTGCGAACGGCTCGAAGTCCGAGATGCCTTCCTGGGTGCCCGCTCTCGCGAACACGCCGACCGCCGGCACCTCCGCCGACCCGGACCGGTCGGCGATCGAGAACGCGAAGCCGGACCTGATCATCGACACCGACCCCGCGGCGGCGGAGAAGGTCAAGGACCTCAAGTCGCTCGCCGACGGCCGTGCGCTGGCCGTCACCGCCGAGGGCAAGGGCGGGTGGACCTGGCAGGACCAGCTGACCTTCATCGCCGAGGCGCTGGGCGCGAAGGAGCGGGCCGAGGCGGTCAAGCGGACCTTCCAGGAACGGATCACCGAGCTCCGCGCGGCCCACCCCGATTTCGCGAGCAAGAAGGTGGACCTCGTCCATTACGACGGCGCCGCTACCGTGCTCGCCTCCACCAACGCGAACGCGCTGCAGCTGCTCGGGCTGCTGGGATTCTCGGCGCAGGTCCCGGTCACGGGCACCGGGGCGTGGATCACGCTGGGATCGACCGATCTCTACAAAGTGGTCAACAACAGCCAGGTCGATCGGACCGTCGTGGCGCGCACCGACCCCGCCGGCGGCAACGGCGGATTCGACGGCCTCCCGTCGTCGCTGATCTACGGCGTGCCGATCATCATCCTGGACAAGACGAACGGCGTGGACGCACTGCTCTACGGCGGCCCCCTCGCGATCGATACCATCGAGTCCACCGTTCTTCCCGCACTCGCGAAGGGGCTCAAGTGATGGCCGAGCAGACATTGACCGCCGCGGATCTCGCGCGCTACACCGAGGCGCTCGCCGACGGGAAGAAGCCGCTCGTCTACCTCGTCGAGGGCGTCCCCAGCCTGGGGCTGGCCTCGGGTGCGTCGGCCCGCGTCGTCGAGGTCGACGGGGACACCGTCACTGTCAAACCGACCGGCGTCGACGACCGATTGCCCTACGAGGCACGGGAACTGCGCGCGACCAAGCAGCCCAAGCCGGTGAAGCGAGCGCCGAGGACCCCGGCGAAGGCCGCCGCGGCTTCGTCGCCGGCGGCGAAGGCGCCGGGCGTCGGGAGCAAGGGCGCGGGCCGGGCGGCCCGGTCCGTCGCGGTCACCGTGTACGTCGGCGCCGACAACACCGCCTCGCTCAAGGTGACCCGCAACGCGCAGAAACCGCAGGGCGCGCAGGAGATTCCGCTGCCGACGGTGCACAAGGCGCTGGCCGCCCTCGGCGACAAGGAGGCGCGGGACGCCGTCGACGAGGTGCTCTCCGCGGCGCGCGAGGCGGCCGCCGACCGCGTGGCGGCGCTGCAGGCCGAGCTGGCCGTCGCGAAGAAGTCGCTGGCCACGCTCGATCGCGCCAAGCGGGGGAGCGCACCGGCCCGCGGTCGCTAGGCTCGGGTCATGGCACTCGACTTCCCGCACCTGGATCTGTCCGCCGACGAGGTACTGACCACCACCCGGTCCGTGCGCAAGCGTCTCGACCTGGAGCGGCCGGTGCCGCTGGAGGTGATCACCGACGCGCTCGAGGTGGCGCTGCAGGCACCGTCGGGCAGTAATGCGCAGGGGTGGCACTGGATCGTGCTGACCGATCCCGAGCCCAAGATGATCGTCGCCGAGTACTACCGCAAGTCCTACTTCGCCTACGCCGAGGCGGGTGCGGCGGCGCGTGCGGCCAAGCCGCCCAAGGATCTCGAAACCGCCGAGAAGGTGGCCTCCAGCGCCACCTACCTCGCCGAGATCATGGAGCAGGTGCCCGCCCTGGTGATCGGCGCGATCCACGTGCCCGGCGGAGAGCTGCCGGAGGGCAACCAGGCCGGGGTCTGGGGATCGCTGCTGCCCGGCGCGTGGAGCCTGGCGCTCGCCCTGCGCGAGCGCGGCCTCGGCTCCGCCTGGACGACGCTGCACCTGGAGTACGAGCGCGAGGTGGCGCAGGCCCTGGGCATTCCGGAGAACATCCGGCAGGGCGTGCTCCTGCCCGTCGCCTACACCAAGGGCACGGAGTTCAAGCGCGCCAAGCGCGCCCCGCTGGAGACGGTGCTGCACGTCAACGGCTGGTAGGCCCGACGGTCCGCTGTCCGGCGTAGTGGCGGGAGAATCGTGACCGGATCGTTCCGGAAGGCGGCGTGATCGTGCCTCGCTGCGGTGTGGTTGATCGGCCACGATCGTCGGTATGAACGCACTGTTGGTCATCGATGTACAGGAGTCCTTTCGTCGCGGAGAGGCCTGGTCGCAAGTATCGAACCCGGACCTCGTCGACGATGTGAACCGGCTGGTAGCAGCCGCTCGGGCCCGTGGCGAGTTGGTGGTGTGGATCCTCCATAGCGAGCCGGGCAGTGGCGGCGTCTTCGACCCGCTCTCCGGTCACGTCGCCCTGCAAGCGGGCCTCACCCCAGTGAAGGGCGAGCCGACGCTCGTCAAGACCACGCGGAACGCCTTCACGAGCACCGACCTCAGCCGCGTACTGACGCGTGCCGGCACCAGGAACGTGACGATCTCCGGAATCCAGACGGAGCAGTGCTGCGAGACCACCGCACGGTTGGCGGCCGACCTCGGGTTCGAGGTCGACTTCGTCACCGAGGCGACGGCGACGTTCCCGATCGCGCGGCCGGATACCGGCGAGGTGCTCAGTGCCGCGGCCGTCATCGAACGGACGGAGTTCGCCCTCGCCGGGCGGTTCGCCACGATTCGCACACTCGACGAGGCGGTCGAGGGCGCGGCATGATCCTCGCGTGAATCCGACGACGGTCGCGGTCCTCCTCGTTCCCGGCGTGCACCTGCTGGATGTGGCGGGGCCCGCTCAGGCGTTCGCCGCGGCCACCGACCTCGGGTACGAGTACCACCTGCGGTACGTGGGGGAGGAGCCGCAGGTGACCAGTCACCAGGGCCTGACACTGATGGCTGAGACCGCACTTCCTGCGCTGCGCTCGAACGACGCCGTGGTGATTCCGGGTTGGCGCACCGATACCGGTGCGGTCCCGCTCACCGCCGTGACCCTGCGGTGGATCGCGGCACATCACGCCGCCGGTGGCACCGTGATGTCCGTGTGCGCGGGCGCTTTCGCGCTCGGTGCGGCGGGCTTGCTCGACGGTCGCCGGTGCACCACGCACCACGCGCTCTGCGATCAGCTCGCGAGACGCGTTCCGGCCGCCACGGTGGTGCGTGACGTCCTGCACGTGACCGACGGAGGTCTTCGCACCTCGGCCGGTATCGCGAGCGGCATCGATGCGACCCTGGCCCTGCTCGTCGATCGCCACGGTCCCGCCGTCGCCGCGTCGGTCTCCCGAGCGATGGTGGTCTACGCCCGGCGGAACGGGCAGGCCTCACAGCATTCGGTGATGCTGCGACACCGGGGTCATGTCAACGACGCTGTGCATCGAGCCCTCGATCTGATCGACGGCCGGTACTCCGAATCGATCCCGCTGCGCGAACTCGCCGCGGCCGTCGGCGTCAGCCCGCGCACCCTGTCCAGGTCATTCGGTGCGGAACTGGGAACCACACCGCTCCGGTATCAACAGGCGGTGCGGGTGGAGCACGCGGAGATCCTGATCGAACAGGGCGCGACGGTCGAGTCCGCGGCGCACGCCGTCGGGTTCTCCGATGCGCGGATGCTGCGACGGCTGCGCGCTCGGCGGGACTGAGTGCACTGCTGATCTTCGGTGCGTTCCTGTGGTCGGGCGTCGGCGTGTCGTCGACGACACGCACCGAAGATCATCGGGGTGTCCAGCCGCGGTCGCGGAGAGCGGCGCGAGCCTGCCGCAGGAGCTCGTCGCGGCCGCCTGCCAGCGACCAGGCGTTCGCCAGAACGACGGTCCAGCCGTGGTCGTACTGGAGGCGGTTCCACCGCGCGATGTCCGCGCGGTGCTGATCGCGATTGCGGTGGTGGCCACCGTCGTACTCGACCGCGACCCGGAACTCCTCGGCGCCGAGGTCCACGCGGTAGCGACCGCGGGCGATCTTCACCTGGGGAACGAACACCGTCAGGCCCGCGCGATGGAGGAGCAGCCGGACGTGCGTCTCCTGGGGTGACTCCGCGCGACCGTCGACCTCGGCCAGGACCCTGCGCACCCGGCTGGAGCGGTGCAGTCGGGGGTGCGACGAGAGGTACCGCTCCATCTCGTCGACGGAGGTGACGTGCCGGCCGAAGCGGTCGGTCCGGACGCATTGATCGACGGCGGCGATCGCTTCGTCGCCCTCGACGAACCGGGCCAGATCGATCGCGGTGCGCACCTCGCTCGTCAGCGCGAACTCCCTGCGCCGCAAGATGTCCGACGGGGGCATCGCGCACCGTCGGATCACCAGGCCATCGCGCCGACGGTGCTCCGGCAACCACAGCTCGAGGGGGCGGTCCTCGTCGGCGTACGGCACCGCGTGCATCCGGGCGGCGGTCCATCCGCAGAACACGGCTGCCGGATACACCTGCATCACCGCCCGCCGCCGCTCGGCGAAGGTGACCTCGTCCTGGATCGGCAGGTGGATGCCGCGGAGGACCTGCTGGTACTCGGTGCGGATCCGATGCGCCGTCTCGGTGGCCGCCAACTCCGACGTTCTGCGTCCCATGTGGATTGGACGCACCGGCCACTCGGTCGGTTCCGGCCGGCGCGATCTTCGGTGCGTTCGTGCGGTGGTGCCGCGGCGTGTCGTCGACGACACGCACCGAAGATCGGTGGGGCTCAGAGTCCCAGGGCGGCGTCGACGAGGTGGACGAGCTCGTCGTGGAAGCGGGGGCGGCGGCGCAGGCGACGGGTGCGGGCGAAATCGTTGGCGATCGTCATGGCGGCGCCGACGGCGATGCGGGCGCCGGCGGGATCGATGTCGGAGCCGGCGGCGAGCAGCGCCACCCACCGCGCGACGTAGTCCCGCTGCGCGGCGAGCAGGGCCTCGCCGCCGGATTCGATGACCACCTCGCGCCCGACGGTGAACGCCACGGCCAGGTCGGTGGAGCTGACCAGGTTCGCGGCGTAGGACCGGACCAGCGACCGCAGCTCCGCGAGGGGGGCACCGTCGGACAGCCCGGACGCGCCGACGACGCCGATCTCCAGCGCGGCACGCGCCCGCGCGACGATGCCCACCAGGATCGACCCCTTCGACGGGAAGTGCCCGTACACGCTGGGGCCCGACATACCCACGGCCGCACCGATGTCGTCCATGCTCACGGTGCTGTAGCCGCGGGAGAAGAAGAGTTCCGAGGCGGCGTCGAGGATCTCGTCGCTGCGGACCACCGGCGCGCGACGGGCCGGGGGCGCCGGTAGTTCCGGCGCGGTCGACGGGGCCGCGCGCAGCACGCGGTGGGCGATCGTCTCCAGATCGGCGCGGTAGCGGCGGATCCCGATCCGGCCGCGGCTGGGCGGCACGGAGCCGCCGACCGCGAGCACGGCCCAGGTGAGCACGCGGGCGTCGTCGTCGGTGAGCTCGGGGTGATCGCGCCGCAGTACCTCGGTCCACGAGCCGAGCACCGACTCGCTGCCGGCGATCATCTCGCGCGCTTGCTCGGCGGTCAGGTGGCGGCGGTTCCAGCGCCACAGGGCGAGCGGGCCGGGCCGGGAGACCGCCATGGCGAAGACCGCCGAGGCGAGGTCGTCGAAGCTGGCGCCGGGGCGGGCGAGCACGCGGGCGGTGGTCTCGCCCATCTCGTCGACCGCGGAGCGCATGGCGGCCGCGAGGATGGCCTCCTTGTCCGGGAAGTGCCGATAGACGCTGGGGCCGCTGATCCCCGCGGCGCGCGCGATGTCGGAGACGGAGACCTTGCCGTAGCCCTGCTCGAGGAACAACGCGGTGGCGGCGTCGACGAGTTGTCGACGCCGCTCGGCGGGGCGCAGGCGGGTGCCCGAGGTGCGTGGTGCTGTTCCCATGATTAACGTCACAATAGCCCATCAGATGGCTTCCGTATGAAGTTCTACCAGGCGATCTAGCGATTTAAGCTACAGACGGTTAGCCTGTAGGAGTGACGGGCTTCGTGGCATCCGCGGAGGCTGGAAACACCTTCTTCGAAAGGACGGGAAGACCAAGTGTCTGACGCATTCATCTACGAGGCGATCCGTACGCCCCGTGGCAAGCTCAAGAACGGCTCGCTGACCGCGATCAAGCCCACCGACCTCGTGGTCGGCCTGATCGACGAGATCAAGGACCGCAACGAGAACCTCGATCCGGCGGCCATCGACGACATCGTGCTCGGCGTGGTCTCCCCCGTCGGTGAGCAGGGCGCCGACATCGCCCGCACCGCCTCCATCGTGGCCGGCCTGCCGGACACCGTCGCGGGTGTGCAGATCAACCGCTTCTGCGCCTCGGGCCTCGAGGCCGCCAACATGGCGGCGCAGAAGGTCGGCTCGGCCCTCGGTGACGACCTCGTCCTCGCCGGTGGCGTGGAGTCGATGTCCCGCGTGCCCATGGGCTCCGACTTCGGCGCGCTGTTCTACGACCCGCAGTACAGCTACGACAACTACATCGCGCCCCAGGGCATCGGTGCCGACCTGATCGCCACCATCGAGGGTTTCTCCCGCGAGGACGTCGACCAGTACTCCGCGCAGTCGCAGGACCTCGCTGCGAAGGCGTGGGACGAGGGTCGTTTCGCCAAGTCCGTCGTGCCGGTCAAGGACCAGAACGGCCTCGTCGTGCTCGACAACGACGAGCACCGTCGCCCCGGCACCACCGCCGCGGACCTCGGCAAGCTGCGCCCCGCATTCACCGTCGTCGGTGAGATGGGCGGCTTCGACGCCGTCGCGCTGCAGCGCTACAACACGGTCGAGAAGATCGACCACGTCCACACCGGTGGCAACAGCTCGGGCATCGTCGACGGTGCCGCGCTGGTCCTGGTGGGCAACGAGGCCGGCGGCAAGAAGGCCGGCCTGACCCCGCGCGGCCGCATCGTCGCCACCGCGTCGACGGGTGCCGACCCCACGATCATGCTGACCGGCCCCACGCCGGCCACCGAGAAGGTCCTCGCCAAGGCCGGCCTGACCAAGGACGACATCGACGTGTGGGAGCTGAACGAGGCCTTCGCCTCGGTCGTCCTCAAGTGGATGAAGGACTTCAAGCTCGACCGCGAGCAGGTCAACGTCAACGGCGGCGCCATCGCGCTGGGCCACCCCCTCGGCGCCACCGGCGCCATGCTGGTGGGCACCGTGCTCGACGAGCTGGAGCGCACGGGCGGCCGCTACGGCCTCATCACGCTGTGCATCGCCGGCGGCATGGGCTCGGCCACCATCATCGAGCGCGTCTGACGCCCACCGGAACAACAGGAGAGACAAGAACACATGTCTGACAACATGATCCGCTGGGAGCAGGACGCCGACGGCATCGTCGTACTGACGATGGACGATCCGACCAGCTCCGCGAACACCATGAACGAGCTGTACGGCACGTCGATGCGCGCCACCGTCGACCGCCTCGAGGCCGAGGCCGACTCGATCACCGGCGTCGTCATCACCTCCGCGAAGAAGACCTTCTTCGCCGGCGGCAACCTGACCGAGATCCGCAAGGCCACCAAGGCCGACGCGCAGCAGGTCTTCGACAACGTCCAGGAGATCAAGAAGGATCTCCGGCGCCTGGAGAAGCTGCCCAAGCCCGTCGTGGCCGCCATCAACGGCGCCGCGCTCGGCGGCGGCCTCGAGATCGCCCTCGCCGCCAACCACCGCATCGCGGCGGACGTCAAGGGCAGCAAGATCGGCCTCCCCGAGGTCAGCCTCGGCCTGCTCCCCGGCGGCGGCGGCGTGACCCGCACCGTCCGGATGCTCGGCCTGCAGGGCGCGCTCATGGGCGTGCTGCTCCAGGGCACCCAGATGAACCCGACCAAGGCGCAGAAGACGGGCCTCGTGAACGAGGTCGTCGGCACCGTCGACGAGCTGCTCCCCGCCGCCAAGGCGTGGATCAAGGCCAACCCCGAGGGCGGCGTGCAGCCCTGGGACGTCAAGGGCCACCGCATCCCCGGCGGTTCCCCGATCGACAAGACGCTGGCCCCCAACGCCCCGGCCTTCCCGGCCAACCTGCGCAAGCAGCTCAAGGGTGCGCCGATGCCGGCGCCGGAGGCCATCATGGCCGCCGCGTTCGAGGGCACCTACGTCGACTTCGACACCGCGCTCGAGATCGAGTCGCGCTACTTCACCAAGCTGGCCACCGGCCAGGTGTCGAAGAACATGATCAAGGCGTTCTTCTTCGACCTGCAGCACATCAACGGCGGCGGCTCGCGCCCCGAGGGCTACGACAAGTACACCGCCAAGAAGGTCGGCGTCATCGGCGCCGGCATGATGGGCGCGGCCATCGCGTACGTCTCCGCCAAGGCCGGCATCGAGGTCGTCCTCAAGGACATCGATCTCGACGCCGCCAAGCGCGGCAAGGCCTACTCGGAGCAGCTCGAGGCGAAGGCTCTGGCCAAGGGCCGCACCACGCAGGAGAAGTCCGACGAGCTGCTCGCGCGGATCACGCCGACCGTCGACCCGCAGGACTTCGCGGGCGTCGATCTCGTGATCGAGGCGGCGTTCGAGTCGGTCGAGGTGAAGAACAAGGTCTTCCAGGAGATCGAGGACATCGTCGAGCCCGACGCCATCCTCGGCTCCAACACCTCCACCCTGCCGATCACCATCCTCGCGGAGGGTGTGAAGCGCCAGGAGGACTTCATCGGCATCCACTTCTTCTCGCCGGTCGACAAGATGCCGCTGGTGGAGATCATCCGCGGCGCCAAGACCTCGGATGCGGTGCTGGCCAAGGTCATCGACTACACGCTGCAGATCAAGAAGACCCCGATCGTTGTGCACGACAGCCGCGGCTTCTTCACCTCCCGCGTGATCGGCACGTTCATCAACGAGGCCCTCGCGGCCATCGCCGAGGGCGTCGACCCGGTGTACCTGGAGCAGGCGGGCCAGCAGGCCGGCTACCCGGCCGCGCCGCTGCAGCTGGCGGATGAGCTCACGCTCACCCTCATGCAGAAGATCCGCCTGGCCACGGCCACCGCGCTCGAGGCCGAGGGCAAGCCGGTCCCCGAGCACGGCGCCTTCGCCGTGGTCGACTGGATGGTCGAGAACGGCCGCCCGTCCAAGAAGGACGGCGCGGGCTTCTACGACTACGCCGACGGCAAGCGCACCGGCCTGTCGAAGGGCTTCCAGGAGCAGTTCAAGTCGGGCTCGAGCAAGCCGGACTTCGCCGAGCTGCAGGAGCGCATGCTCTTCATCGAGTCGATCGAGACCGTGCGCTGCTTCGACGAGGGCGTCATGGACTCCGTCGCCGACGCCAACATCGGCTCGATCTTCGGCATCGGCTTCCCCGCGTGGACCGGTGGTGTGCTGCAGTACATCAACGGCTACGAGGGCCGCCCGGGCACGCCCGCCGAGGGCCTCACCGGCCCGAAGGCCTTCGTCGAGCAGGCGAAGTTCCTGGCCGGCAAGTACGGCGAGCAGTTCACTCCGCCCGCCTCGCTGGTCGCCAAGGCCGAGGCCGGCGAGACCTACGAGTAGGACTCGCCGCAGGCCGTAGGCCACCGGACAGACGAAAGGGCCGGCACCGTCGCGAAGACGGTGCCGGCCCTTTCGTCGTGCGGGATCAGACCTGCGGGTGCAGGCGGTTGATCGTGGAGCGGATCTGGATGCCGTGGAAGATCTCCACCAGGCCGAGCGCGATCAGCACGATGCCGGTGGCCAGCACCAGCGACGGGATCGAGTCGTACGGGTAGATGACGACGAAGGCGCCGGCGACCACGGACAGGATCGCGAGGATGATGCCCCAGACCTTGCCGGGCGTGCCCTTCGGGAAGCTGGTGTACACCGACAGGCCGGCGACGCCGCGGAAGACCCAGCCCACACCGATCCAGATCGCCAGCAGCACCAGCGACTCGACGACGTCGCGGAAGGCGACGACGGCCAGCACGATGGAGACGGCACCGGAGACGAAGGTGAGCAGGCGCCACCAGAAGCTCTGCGAGGAGAGCACGCCGAACGTGGCGACGACCTGCAGGACGCCGGTGATGAGCAGGTAGAGCGCGAACAGGATCGCGACGACGTGCAGGGTCGGCTGCGGCCAGGCCAGCAGCACGATGCCGAGGATCGCGGCGACGGCGCCGATGGCGATGGCGGCCTGCCAGGAACGCTTGCCGACCTCGGCGGCGAAGCCCCGGATGTCGCCGGCGAGCGACCGGCCCGCTTCCAGCGGATCGTTCGTGGGGTTGGTGGTCATGATCTTCCTCTTCTCGTAAGACGTCTGCCGACGCCGAGGTCCAGTCTGTTCCGCGCCTCGCCGGCAAAACATAGACAACCATAGATGCCGCTGTATTGCGCTCCGAGAGTCGGATCCGGTCACGAAGATTCCGAGATCGCGTCGGCGAGCGGGATCCGCTGGGGTCGAGCGGAGGCGGTACGCACACGAACGCACGCGCGGCGTGGTCTCCGGGACCACGCCGCGCGTGCGGTGGAAAGGGGACGACGGTCCGCGACGGCGGACCGTCGGGCTCACTCCGGGCCGGCCTCGATGACCTGCTCGGCGACCTCGGCCAGACGGACGTTGCTGTCCTGGGACAGGCGGGCGAGGAGGCGGAAGGCGGCGTCGGAATCGAGCTTGTAGCGCTCCATGATCATGCCCTTGGCCTGGCCGATCACGTCGCGCGTGGTGAGCGCCGCCCGGATCTGTTCCTTCTCGCGCACCGCGGAGAAGGCGACGGCCGCGTGCACGGCGTAGAGCGAGCCGATGGAGATGGACTCGGCGTCGAAGGCGTTCGGCTCGCGGGCCATCAGGTCGAGGGTGCCGTAGGCGTCGTTCTGCACGTAGAGGCAGAACGAGAGGATCGAGCCCACGCCGGCGGCGTGCGCGGCGGCGGCGAAGCGGGGCCAGCGATCGTCGGTGGTCGTGTCCTCCAGCAGGAGGATGGTGGTCGACTCGAAGGTCGCGCCCACGCTGGGGCCCTCCTCGAGGTCGCGCTGCACGTCGGCGACGCGCTGCGCCTCCTCGCCGATCACGACGGGGTGCGAGATGCCGCCCTTGGGGTCGACGAGGGTGACGGACGCGAAGTCGGCGCCGGGCACCTGGTCGACCGCGAACTGGGTTGCGGCGGTCAGCAGCGATTCGGAGTCCGCGGACTGTTCCCGCAGAATCCGCGCGATCTCACCCATCCTCTCCCCGAGGGTCAATTCCTCGAGTGGGACCTCGGGCGCCTCGTGGACGACGCCGAGGACCGAGGGGAGTTGTTCACTGGACTGTTTGCGTGAATGCACGGCCACCCGTTCTCCGTGCCGAATCGACACGGGATCCCAACATGGGTATCCGCCGGTTACTGGACGGGACGTTCCTCGTTGTTACTGATCGGTGATCACCATATCGAGACACGGCGGTCGGGGTCCAAAAACAGGCGATCCCCGGCACCGACCTCGAAGGCCGTGTAGAACTCGTCGAGATTCGAGACGATGGCGTTGCAACGGAATTCGGCGGGCGAGTGCGGGTCGATCGCGAGCCGCCGGATCGCCTCCTCGGGACGCGACTTGCCGCGCCAGACGACGCCCCAGCTGAAGAACAGCCGCTGCAGGCCGGTGAGGCCGTCGATGCGGGTCGACTCGTCGTCGACGGTGCCGCCGTCCCGCTCCCGCGCGATCGCGTAGGCCACCAGGGCGATGCCGAGGCCGCCCAGGTCGCCGATGTTCTCGCCGACGGTGAAGCCGCCGTTGACGTGGTGCTCGGAGCCGCCGGGCTCGCCGGCCAGCTCCCGCGGCACGAGCGCGTCGTACTGCTCGATGAGCGCCGTGGTGCGCTTGCCGAACTCCGCGCGGTCGGCGTCGGTCCACCAGTCCTCGAGGTTGCCGTCACCGTCGTACTTGGCGCCCTGATCGTCGAAGCCGTGGCCGATCTCGTGCCCGATCACGGCGCCGATGCCGCCGTAGTTCACCGCGTCGTCGGCCGTGGGGGAGAAGAACGGCGGCTGCAGGATCGCGGCGGGGAAGACGATCTCGTTCATGCCCGGGTTGTAGTAGGCGTTCACCGTCTGCGGCGTCATGAACCACTCGTCGCGGTCGACGGGGGCGCCGATCTTCGCGAACTCGCGGTCGTGCTCGAAGGCCTCGCCGCGGCGCAGGTTGCCGACGAGGTCGTCGCGGCGGATCTCCAGTGCCGAGTAGTCGCGGGAGACGTCCGGGTAGCCGATCTTCGGGGTGAACTTGCCCAGCTTCTCCAGCGCGCGCTCGCGGGTGGCCGGCGTCATCCAGGGCAGGTCGGTGATCCGGCGGCGGTAGGCCTCGACAAGGTCGGCGACCAGGGCCTGCATCCGCTCCTTGGACTCGGCGGGGAAGTGCTGCGCGGTGTAGAGCTCACCCACGGCGAAGCCCAGGTACTGCTCGACGAGCGTGACGCCGCGCTTCCACCGGTCGCGGATCTCGGGCGTCCCGGTGAGGGTCGTGCCGTAGAAGGCGAAGTGCTCGTCGACCAGCGCGTCGGTCAGGAAGGGGCTGCGCGCGTGCAGGACCCGCCAGGCGAGCCAGATGCGCCACTGCGCGAGCGGGCGGTCGGCCAGCAGGTTCGCCGCGTGCGCGACGAACGAGGGCTGGCGGACGTTGACCTCGGCGAACGCGGCGCTGTCCGGCGCGCCGGTGACGGCGGCGACCCAGGCGGCCGGTGCGAGGCCCGGCGCCTCGTCGGAGAGTTGCGCGAAGGTGCGCAGGTTGTAGCCCTTGTCCGCGTCGCGGCGCGCCACGACGTCCCAGTGGCCGGCGGCGATCGCCGTCTCCAGCTCGAGGACCTGCGCGGCCGCGGCCTCCTCCTCGCCGGGGGCGACGATGCCCTCGAGCACCTCCGCGGCGAGGCGGAAGGTGGCGGCGACGTGGGCCGTGAACTTCTCCCGGATCGGCGCGTACTGCTCCTCGCGGTAGTAGGCCTCGTCGGGCAGGGAGATGCCGCTCTGCACCAGGTTGACCAGGTACCGGTCGGAGCGCTTGGCGTCGGTGTCGACGTAGTAGCCGACGAGGCCGCTCACACCCGTGCGCTGCAGGCGGCCGAGGACGGTGGTCAGCTCCTCCTGCGTGCCCGCCCAGCGGACCTCGGTGAGCTCGTCGGCCAGCGGGGTGAGCCCGGCCGCGGCGATGGCCGCGGTGTCCATGAAGCCCGCGTAGAGATCGCCGATCCGCGCGGCGTCCCCCGTCGCATCGGTGCGCGCGGCGCAGTCCTCGATGATCGTGCGCACCGTCGCCTCCGCGGCGTCGCGGAGGGCGTAGAAGGCGCCGTCGGTGGAACGGTCGGCGGGGATCTCGTGCGAGTCCAGCCAGGTGCCGTTGACGTGCCCGAACAGATCGTCCTGCACACGGATGCCGGTGTCGACGTGGCTGAGGTCCAGAGCGGGGGAGGTGGTCACCGTTCCATCCTGCCAGTCCGCACTTCGCGTCCCACAGTGTGAGAGGACTTACTCGTCAGTATTCCCTATGAGCTCGCACATCGTTAGCGTTCCGTGTGACGTAAACCGCAATCGCGGTTACCCTGATGCGACGCTGAGAAGTAAGAGGGGATTCTTTCCATGAGGTTGACCCGTCCGCACCTGCGGCTGACGCTGGCCGCCCTGCTCACGGCTCTCGTGCTGATCGGATCCCTGATCGCCGTACCCGGACTCGCGCCGCGTGCGAGCGCCGATCCCTGGAAGCCCGGCTCCGGTGTTGCGGGCATGATCAATCCTGAATGGATCGCCTCGCACGACGCTCCCACCCAGTACCCGAACATGACCGTGGACTGGGATGTTCCGATCCGCATGTCGGACGGCACCGTCCTCAAGGCGAACGTGTTCCGGCCCGCCGATGCCGCGGGACGCGCGATCACCACCAAGACCCCGACGGTCGTCAACATGACGCCGTACACGAAGTTCGTGAGCGCGCTCGCGCAGGTCGCCGTGAACACGCCCGTGCTCTCCGACGCGCTGGTCGGCGTGCTCAACCTGTTCAACTTCGCCGGCACTCCCATCGCGGGCGTCAACGACCTGCGCGACGTCCTCAACGGCGGCATGGCGAACTCCTTCACCGGCGTCGACCGCAAGCTCGTGCAGAACGGCTACACGCAGGTTGTCGTCGACGTGCGCGGCACCGGCAACTCGCAGGGCGTGTGGCAGGTCTTCGCCGAGCGCGAGCAGCTCGACACCGTCGAGGTGCTCGACTGGGTGCGGAACCAGCCGTGGACCAACGGCCGCATGGGCATGACGGGCGTCTCGTACTCCGGCATCAACCAGCTGCAGGTGGCCGCACGCAACCCGAAGGGCCTGCAGGCGCTGTTCCCGGTCGTGCCGGGCGCCGACCTCGCGACCGACATCATCGCTCCCGGCGGCGGCCTCGGCCTGGGCTTCCTCGGCCCGTGGCTGGCCCTGGTGAACATCCTCAAGTTCGTGCCCGACGTGCGCTCGATGCTCAACGGGACCTTCGACTGGACGTGGCTGCGCGACCGCCTCCAGAACCCCGCCGTCTTCGTGCCGCAGCTGCTCTCGGGCATCTTCGCGCCCACCGTCGAGCAGCTGGACCCGAAGACCAAGGAACTGATCGACAAGAACTCGCCGCTGCGGCAGGCCTACCGCACGCCGCTCGACAAGGTCACCACGCCCACCTTCGCGCTCGGCGGCTGGCACGACCTGTTCACCAACACCGAGTGGCGCCTGCCCACCGAGCTGAGCAGCCTCCCGCCGAGCAAGAAGAAGCTCATCATGGGCGACTCCTACCACGTGACGGTCACCCACGACATGGGCGGCGTGAACCAGCCGCCCCGCGCCGACGTGCTGCAGAAGGCGTGGTTCGACAAGTGGCTCAAGGACGTCGACAACGGCATCGACAACTACGCGCCGGTCACCGTGCACCGCAAGGGCGGCGGCTGGTGGCAGGGCGAGACCTTCCCGGAACCCGGCCAGAAGTACCAGCGGATGTACCTCTCGAGCCTGTCCTCGGGGTCGGCGCCGGGCTCGCTGAGCGATAACAGCCTGCAGACGGCGCCCCCGAAGATCGCGGCGCGGCGCACCGTCGGGCCCGGCCTGTCGACCCTGTGCTCCAACGACACCGGCCAGGCCATGTTCGGCCTGCTCGTCTTCCAGGGCTGCACCGCCGACAACCGCGTCGCGGAGATGAACGGCCTCACGTTCAGCTCCAAGCCGGTCTCCAAGCCGACCGTCGTGTCCGGGCCGATCAACCTGCACCTGACCACCACCCAGGACGCCAAGGACGCGTACTGGAACGTCATGGTCACCGACGTCTCGCCGGACGGCCGCTCCGAGGTCATCAGCTCCGGGCAGCTGACCACCTCGCTGCGCCAGATCGACGAGGAGCGGAGCATGCGCACCGCCGCCGGCGACTACTCCTCGCCCTACTACGAGCTCGACATCGCGGAGCGCGAGTTGGTCAAGCCGGGGCAGGTGGTCGAACTCGACATCGCGACGCATGCGACGAGCGCGATCCTCAAGCCGGGGCATCGCCTGCGGGTGGACGTCTTCGCGCTCAACATGATCAAGGCGATCACCGTCGGCCCCGTGACCTCGGAGACGCAGTTCCGCCCGCAGCACGTGCTCCTCGATCCGAAGCGCCCCAGCTATCTGGTGGTGCCCTCGGACCGGCCGCTGCCCTGACGGGAGCGCCTCGGCGGGTCAGCCGCCGAGGCGGGTGCGCATGCGCCAGAACAGGAGCTCGGCACCGTCGGGCCCCGCGGTCACGCGCCGCGCGTCCCCGGCGGTGCGCAGCGAGTCACCGTCGGACAAGGCGAGCGAGCCCGCGTCCGACTCGCCGGTGAGCGCGCCCTGCGCGAGGTAGAGGTGCCCGAAGGGCGCCTCGGGCAGCACGGCGGTGCCGCCCGGCGCGAGCCGCGCTGCGAACAGGGTGGCGCCGCGGTTGCCGATGCGGACCGCCGCGTCCTGCTCCGGCTCGCCCGAGGCGACCGGCACCAGCGCGCCGGTGGCGAGGTCCGCGTCCACCTCCCGCTGCTCGTACGACGGTGCGCCGCCCGGCTCGTCCGGAAGGACCCACATCTGGACGAACCGGACGTCGGCGCCGGCGGGATCGGGGCGGTCGTTGCGCTCGGAGTGCAGCACACCGGTGCCGGCGCTCATCCGCTGCGCGAGCCCCGGATGCACCAGCCCGGCGTGTCCCTCGCTGTCCTGATGCACCAGGGCACCGGACAGCACCCAGGTGACGATCTCGACGGCGCGGTGCGGGTGCGTGTCGAAGCCCGTCCCCGCCGCGACCTGCTCGGCATTGCAGGCCAGCAGCACGCCGTGGTGCGTGTTGTCCGGATCGTAGTGATCGCCGAAGGAGAAGCAGTGCCGCGACTGCACGCCGGGCATCGACGATGCGGCGCGGTCCCGGGAGCGAACCAACCGATCCATATCCCAAGGATGCCATGTGCGGAAAGGTAAACTCCGCGACCAGGGATGCCGAACGACCTGTGAGCAGCGAGGAGACCGGAGTGAGACGAAGCGGCCGAGCACGGTACGCCTCCGCCGCAGTGGTCTCCGTCGTCCTGCTCGGACTCGGCGGCGGGCTGGCCGCGTGCGGCGACAGCGCCTCCTCGGACGTGCAGAAGATGCTCGACGGGTACGCCACGGCACTGGGCGAGGGCAAGGCGGTCGCCGCCGCCGCGTTCACCTCCTCTCCGGACGTCGCGGGCGGCGTCATCGGTCGCACGCTGCGCGACATGAACGCCAAGACCGTGGAGGTCAAGGCCTCCAACGTGCAGCGCTACTCCGGCGGCAACGCCACCTTCGACGTCAAGACGCACTGGAACTTCGGCGACGGGCGCGACTGGGACTACACCACCAAGGGCTCCGCGTCGGAGCTCTCCATCGGCTGGCGCATCTCGTGGGACCCCGCGGTGCTGGCGCCCGGACTCACGCCCCAGACGGCGATCCGGCAGATCCGCACGGACGCCAAGGCTCCCAAGGTCTTCGGCGCGGACAAGTCGGAGCTGATGTTCGCCGGCACCGTGCACCGGCTGACCGTCGACCCGAACAAGACCAAGAACCTCAGCGACAGCCTGAGCCGGGTGGCGAAGATCGTCTCCCCCGTCGCGCCGCTCGTCACGCCGGAGTCGCTGGCCGCCAAGGCGAAGGCGGACCCCGGCAAGCCCGTGCCCGTCGTGGATCTGCGCGACGACGACTACGGCGTGCTCGGCGACGACCTGAAAGCCGTTCCCGGACTGCAGGACACCACCGCCGACGACCTGCTCATCGCCAACCGCCAGCTGTTCTCGCCCCTGTTCGACGGGATCAAGGGCGCCTGGCAGGCCAACCGCGACGCGACCGCCGGCTGGGAGGTGCAGCTGCTCACGAACGGCAAGCCGCCCACGAAGATCGTCGGCTTCCAGGGGCCGCCCGGACCGGACCTGCGGGCCGCGATGGACCCGAAGGTGCAGCTCGACGTCGAGAACGCCGTCGTGCAGCTGGGGCAGCCCGCCGCGATGGTCGTGCTCTCCGTCTCCACCGGCGCGGTGCTCGCCGCCGCGCAGAACACCCAGGCCAGCGGCATCGCGACCGACTGGGCGCTGAACGGCCTCTCCACCACCGGCCCGGTGCTCGAGCCGCTGTACCAGGAGGTCAACGCGGCGGCGGGGAACGACGCCGGGAAGCAGGGCGCGCTGCTCGCGCCGCTGGGCATGGGCACCGAGTTCGCCATGACCGGGGTGAAGACGACGACCGCGCAGCTCCCCGGCACGGGCGGCCGCGGCGCCGCCGAGCTCGGCGCCGACACCGTCAAGGCCAGCCCGTTCGGCATGGCCGTCCTCGCCTCCGCGATCGCCAAGGGCAGGACGACGGCGCCGTACGTGGTGCAGGGCCAGACCGCGAAGCCCAGCGCGCCGCTCGGTGAGGTCGACGAGAAGATCCTCAAGGCGGTACGCGCGAAGATGGACGCCACCGTCTCCCCGTCGGGCGACGGCAGCGACCTGGTCTCGACGAAGGCCAAGGGCCTCGTGGGCACCAACGGCCCCGAGGGGCCGGGCTGGTTCATCGGCTACCGCGGCGATCAGGCCTTCGCGATCATGGTGACCGGCGAGCGCTCGGGCGCCGGGTCGCTCCAGGTCGCGGGCGCGTACCTGAAGTAGCTCAGGCCTTCACCGGCGTCTTCGCGCGCCGGGCGAGGACCGCCTGCGCCACGGCGCGCCAGCCCAGCAGGAACACGCCCAGGGTGATGGTGGCGACGATGACGAAGCTGACCTCGACGCCCTTCGAGCTGAGCAGGCCGCGGGCCGTCATGCCGAAGGCCACCGTCGAGATCCAGATGATGACGCCGGCGGGGAAGACGCGCCCCGGGGCGAAGGTGGCGGCGCGGCCGGGCTCGTGACCGCGCAGGGCGGCGAGGACGTAGGTGAACGCCCAGCCCACGGCCAGCGCGAGCAGGAACGGCCACGCGGTCTCGGCGAAGCCGGCGGGCGAGAAGGCCTCGTTGTGGTTGAACCGGCCGATCGTCACGAACAGCAGGACGAAGAGCACGTCGATGACGGCGATGACCGGGATGCGCATACGGCAACGGTAGTAGATCTCTCGCTCCTGCCAGGAATCGGTCCGCGGCCGGCACGCGGTCGGGGCGCGGTCCTCCCGGCCGCGACCCGACCGGGCCTTGACCCCCCGTGCGCCCCCCTCCACTCCGGGGCGCAGTGAGCGCTGCGGGTCCTCGCTCACAGGGACGACGATGCCGCGGGGCGCTTGAGCGTCGGTTGTCGCGCGCTAAAGGTGCTTGTCAGGGGTGGTGTCGGTCGACGGTGTGCCCGCGTCCGGCGGACCGTCGGGCCGGGGCTCCCGCCCCGTGGCGGCGTCGGAGGGCTCGTCGTTCTCCTCGTCGGCCTGGTCGGCCGTGTCGTCGGCGTTCTTGTCGGCCGCGTCGGGGTCGACGTCCAGCGTCGCGCGGTAGCTGCGGTAGCTCGCGAAGATCACGATCCAGCCGACCACGACGACCAGGACGTAGCTGACCAGGCGGTAGAGCAGCGTCGCGGTCAGGGCCTGGCTCAGCGGCATCCCGGAGAGGGCGAGGGCGGGGACCAGCGCGCCCTCCACGAGCCCGAGGCCGCCGGGGATCGGGCTGATGGTGTTGACCACCTTGGAGGCCGCGTACGCGCCGGCCAGGGCGGCGAGCCCGGGGGCCTCGCCGACGGCGTAGCAGGCGAAGGCGAGGCAGGCCACGTCGGCGACCCAGTTGAACAGGGACCAGCCGAACGCCTCCCCGCCGTACCGGCGGCTCATCTTCACGGACTGGAGCTGCTCGATCACCTCGCGCAGCCGGTCGAGCCCGGCGTCCTCCGGCTTGTTGCGCAGATCGTTGGTCCATCGGATCAGGCGCGCGCCGACGACGTACAGGCCGTCGGGGTGCGAGGCCACGTACTGCACGAGCACGATGAAGACCACGAGCATACCGACCGAGAAGATGACCGAGTACGGGCTCGTCTTCGCTCCGGCCAGCAGCGCGCCCGCGAGGCCGAGCACCGCCAGGCCGGCCGACATGAGCAGGCCGCTCATCACGATCTGCCACGCGGCGACCACCTGCGACGCGCCCCACAGGCGGGTCCGGCGGTAGACCAGCGTCGGCGCGAGGACCTGGCCGCCGGGCAGGGTCTGGGAGACCGAGTTCGAGGCCAGCTGCAGGCTCAGCGCCTGCCGCTGCGTGACCTTCACGCCCGCCGAGCGGAGCAGGACGCGGGTCACCTGGGCGAACGAGTCCATCGAGAAGAAGACCGCGATCACGCAGGCCACGACCCATTCCCAGCGGATGTGCTCGAACTCGCGGACCGCCTTCGAGACCGTCGGGCCGAAGAGGTACGCCTCGACGCCGAGGATGATCGCGATGACGAGCAGGAGCACCCGGCGCACCCAGCGCAGCCGCCGCCGGGTCTTGTCGACGTCCTTCGAGGGAGCGCTCGTCGAGGGCGCGTCCCCGGAGGGCTCCGCGCCGGAGGGCGCGTCGTCGTCTGCCTGCATCGGCGCCAGCCTACCCAGCGGTTAACGTGGGCACATGCAAGGCCTCGCATCCCGGGTGCGGCGCGTCGCCCGTTCCGGCGGTGTCGCCGACGCCGCCGCGACCGACGGCGACCCCCGCGCGCCGCTGTGGCGCGGCGCGCAGTGGTTCCGCGCGCTGTCCGTGGTGTACGCCGTGGGGCGGCAGATCGACGAGGCCGACCGGTACGAGCGGATCGGCTGGAGCTGGGTGATGATCGGCGCCGTCGTGGTGGTCAGCGCGATCGCGGGCCTCGGCTACGTGCGCGGCTTCGGCCGCAACCGCTGGTTCGTGATCGGGGAGTTCGCGGCCGCCGCGGTGCTCGCGCTGGGCACCGTCTGGGTGGCCTCGCCCGAGTTCACCGCGCACAACCAGGCGCTGCCCACCACGTTGTGGTTGACCAACCCGGTGGTCTCGGCCGCGATCCTCGGCGGCCCCGTCGCGGGCGTGATCGGCGGCATCGCCATCGCCGTCATCAACGCGATCTACCGCGGCACCTTCCCCGAGACGGTGCTCCGCGACGCCAACTACCCCGTGTTCATGGCCGTCGGGCTCGGGCTGGGCGTGGCCGCGCGCGTCGCGATCCGCTCGCAGGAACAGCTCCGCGAGGCCGAGCGCGTGGCCGCCGAGGCCCGCGCCCGCGAGCGCCTCGCCCGCGAGGTGCACGACGGGGTGCTGCAGGCGCTGGCCTTCCTCGCCCGACGGTGCGCCGCCCTCGGCGGCCCCGGCACGGAGCTGGGCGCACTCGGTGAGCTGGCGGCGCAGCAGGAGCGGGCGCTGCGGCACCTGATCGCGGAGACCCCCGATGCCGCTCCCGGGCGCGAGGACGGCGGCACCGTCGACCTGCGGGATCTGCTGCGCCCCTTCGCGAGCGCGACCGTGACCCTTGCGGAACCCGGCGGCCCCGTCGTGCTGCCGGCCGCTGCGGCGGCGGAACTCGCGGCCGCGGTGCGCAACGCCGTGGAGAACACGGAGCGGCACGCGGGGCCGGGGGCCCGTTCGTATCTACTGCTCGAGGACGTCGGGGACGCCGTGCTGGTCACGGTGCGCGACGACGGTGCCGGGATCGCGCCGGGACGCCTCGACGCCGCCCGGGCGGAGGGCAGACTGGGGGTGTCCGAGTCCATCGTCGGGCGGATGCGGGCGCTCGGCGGCCGCGCCGAGCTGACCACGGACGTGGGAGAAGGGGTGGAATGGGAGCTATGGATACCGCGAACGTAGACCCGGCGGGCATCTCCGTGCTGGTGGTCGACGATCACCCGATGTGGCGCGAGGCCGTGGCCCGCGACCTGGAGGCGCGCGGCTTCGCCGTCGCCGGGACCGCCGATTCGGTGGCCGCGGCGGGGCGGATCGCGAAGGCCGTGCAGCCCGGGGTGGTCCTGATGGACATGTCGCTGCCCGACGGGAACGGCGCCGCCGGCACCGCGCTGGTGCTCGAGGCCGCGCCGCAGGCGCAGGTGCTGATCCTCTCCGCCTCCGACGAGCGCGACGACGTGGTGGAGGCGGTGAAGGCCGGCGCCTGCGGCTACCTGGTCAAGAGCGCCTCCGCGGAGGAACTGGTCGCGGCGGTGCACGCCACCGCCGCCGGGCAGCCGGTGTTCACCCCCGGCCTCGCCGGGCTGGTGCTGGGCGAGTTCCGCCGCATGGCGTCGGCGCCCGAGCCCGCCGGTCCCGGGCTCACCGCCCGGGAGACCGAGGTGCTGCGGCTGGTGGCGAAGGGGCTGTCCGCCAAGCAGATCGCCACCCGCCTGCACCTGAGTCACCGCACCGTCGAGAACCACGTGCAGGCCACGTTGCGCAAACTCCAACTCGGCAACCGGGTGGAGCTGGCGCGCTACGCCTTGGAGAACGGTCTGGACTAGGTGCTTCGGGGAATCCGCGGATTTCTCGCTGGGAACGCTCATATCCGTTCCCGCGCCGATTTCCGCGCAATCGCCTACTCCTCGTCGGGCCGGGGCGCCAGCGCGTGCGGCGGGTGGCCGGTGAGGTACTCGGGGCTGAGCAGGGAGGCGAGTGTCTGCTCGTCGAGCAGTTCGCGCTCGCGGACGATCTCGACGACGCCGCGCCCGGAATCGAGCGCCTCCGCGGCGACGGAGGTGGCGGCGGCGTAGCCGATGGTGGGGCTCAGCGCCGTGACGACGCCGATGGACTCGCTCACCATCTGCTCCAGCCGATCCCGGTTCGCGGTGATCCCGGAGACGCAGCGCTCGCCGAGCACCCGGGCGCCGCGGGTCAGGTGCGCGATGGATTCGACCAGCGAGCGCGCGATGATCGGCTCGAACGCGTTGAGCTGCAGCTGCCCGCCCTCGGCGGCCATGGTGACGGTGACGTCGTGGCCGATCACCTCGTAGGCGATCTGGTTGACCACCTCGGGGATCACGGGGTTGACCTTGCCCGGCATGATCGACGAACCGGCCTGCACGGCGGGCAGATTGATCTCCGCGAGGCCGGCGCGCGGCCCCGAGGACAGCAGCCGCAGATCGTTGCACGTCTTCGAGAGCTTGACCGCGATCCGCTTGAGCACGCCGGAGAGCTGGACGAAGACGCCGACGTCGGCCGTGGCCTCGATCAGGTCGGTGGCGCCGACCAGCTCGTGGATGCCCGTGACCTCGCGCAGCTGCTCGATGACCTTGTGCCGGTAGCCGGGGTGGGCGTTGAGGGCCGTGCCGATCGCCGTGCCGCCGATGTTGAGCTCGTGCAGCAGCCGCGTGGCCTCCTGCAGCCGCACGATGTCCTCGCCGAGCGTGGTGGCGAAGGCGCCGAACTCCTGCCCGAGCGTCATCGGCACCGCGTCCTGCAGCTGGGTGCGGCCCATCTTGAGAATGCCCGCGAACTCCTCGGACTTGGCGGCGAAGGTGCCGCGCAGCCCGGTGAGCGCCTCGACCAGCTCGGCGAGCTGCGTGATGAGCGCGATCTTGATCGCGGTCGGGTACACGTCGTTGGTGCTCTGGCCCAGGTTCACGTGGTCGAGCGGATGCAGCGCCGCGTAGTCGCCCTTGGGGCGGCCCAGGTGTTCGAGGGCGGCGTTGGCGACCACCTCGTTGGCGTTCATGTTGGTGGAGGTGCCCGCGCCGCCGGCGATGGTGTCGACGACGAACCACTCGTGCAGCCCGCCGCCGCGGATCCGCTCGCAGGCCGCGACGATCGCGGCGGACCGCTCCTCATCGAGGAGGCCCAGCTGTCGGTTCGCCGACGCCGCAGCCTGTTTCACGGCCGCCAGGGCGTGCACCAGGTGCGTGTGGATCGCGATGGGGACGCCGGTGATCGGGAAGTTGAGCAGGGCGCGCGCGGTGTGCGCGCCGTAGTAGGCCTCGGCGGGGACGTCGATGTCGCCGAGCAGGTCGTGCTCGCTGCGGGTGTGCGGGGTGGTCATCCGTCGATCGTCGCGCACCCGCGGCCGGGCCGGGTGCGGTTCGCGGGATCGCCCGGCGCCCCGGTCGATCCGGCGCGGGACCTAGGTGGTGACCGGAACCCCGGAGGTGGAGAAGACGTCGAGCACCTCGGCGTAGAGCTTCGCTCCGAGTGCGCTGCGCACCTCCTCGGGGTGCGTGATCCGGAACGCGAAGGGTTCGTCCTCCGGCGTGCCGAATCCGCCGCGCAGGCAGTCGACGAGGGCGTCGAGGTTGCTGCCGAAGTAGCCGTCGGTGCCGTTCACGGCCCGGCCGAGCTCGGTGTAGAAGTCCTCCACGTCGTTCACGCGGCTGCCGTCCACGGTGTAGGTCCTCATCCTCAGACTCCCGTCACGATGCAGAAGGAGGCGTAGTGATCGCCGGTGTAGTACCAGTCGGGCGGGGAGGTCAACGGCGTTCCGCCGGTGACGATCCGGCGCGCGCCACGGGTCGACGAGCCGGGCGTGGGCACCGTGTACTCGTGGTAGTAGCCCGAGGCCTTCGCGGGCAGGATGCCCTCGCGGTTCTGGAAGACGACCCCGTCGTTGCGCGGGTACGGGAAGGGCCCGCCCTGGTGGATGAGGTCGGCGGTGTCGGTGGCCTCCGCGGGGAGCGAGGAGAGCGCGCAGGTGGGCAGGGCGGCGGTGGCGGGGGAGACGGTCGCGGCGGTGACCCCGAGGGCCACGACGACCGATCCCGCGAGACGGGCTGCGGTACGCATGGCTGCAAAGTTAGCCGAAGTAGGTAATCGTCGGATGGCGACGCGGTGAACCTCCGGGTCCGGCTCCGGACACGGCGGGGCGCGGCGGCGGGCGCCTGATGGGGATTCGGCGCGGCGCGGGGTTGAGTCTGCGCTCGGTGGGCGGCGCTACCGCTTGCGGGGCTGGTACGAGGCGAGGCCCAGCGCGACGACGGTCAGCTGCCGCGTGGTGCGGTCGATCAGCTCGGCCTCGTCGCGGGTGTTGCGGGCGTCGATGCGCACCAGCTCGGCCACGAAGCCCAGCATGATCGTGACGTAGAGGTCGGCGGTCATGTCGAGGTCCTCGACGCTCCACTCGCTCAGTGCGGGGATGCGCGAGAGGTCGTGGGTGAGCTCCTTGGCGAACAGGCGCAGCTCCACGTCGATCGCGCGCTGCAACTCCGGCGAGCCCCCGTAGCGCTCGCGCACCAGGAACTGGAACTCGGCGTCGTTCGCGCGGGCCTGCTTGGCCACGACGCGGATGGCCTCGGCGCCACTGGGCGCCACGCCGTCGCGGCGGCCCTCGCGGAGCATGCGGCGCAGCACGCGCATCGCGTCCTCCACGAGCGTGACGCCGAGATCGTCCATCGAGGCGAAGTGGCGGTAGAAGGCGGTGGGCACCACGCCGGCCGCCTTGGCGACCTCGCGCAGGGACAGGCTCGCGAACGAGCGTTCACCGGCCAGGGCCAGGGCCTCGTCGAGCAGGGTCTGCCGCGTGCGCTCCTTGGCCTCCGCCCGCGACGGACCCGGTGTGTGCCGTTCGACGGCGCGCGGGGTCGGTCTGGGCATGGGTTCGAGTCTATCGCCCCTGCGCCGCCGGGCGGGCCGCGCCGAGGTTGTGTCCGAGGTCACGGAACACGTCCTTGACGCCGTGCTGCTGATTGCGTGCATACTGTGAGTGTACAAGCGTGCACTGAACGGAGATACACAGCCATGAGCCGCTTCACCCGATTCGCCGGATCCGTCATCGAGGCCGTCCTGACCCCGCATGCCGTCGACCGCTACCTCGAGCTGGTCGATCCGATGGTCACGTGGACCGATATCCGTGGCCGGGTCACCGCCGTCAGTCGTCGGACGGACCGCACCGTCACCTTCACGGTGACTCCGACCCGCCAGTTCGAGGGTTTCCAGGCGGGCCAGTTTATCCAGGTCAGCGTGGTGATCGACGGAGTCCGTCAGACCCGTTGCTTCTCGCCCGCGGGTTCGCAGCACGCCGGCGGCGAGCTCGAGTTCACCGTGACCGCGGACGCCGACGGCCACGTCAGCAAGCACCTCCGCGAGAACCTCGCGGTGGGCGACGTGCTCGGCCTGACCCCCGCCGCCGGCACCTTCACGCTGCCCGGCACGCCGGGGAACCGCCCCGCGCGGATCCGTCTGATCAGTGGCGGCAGCGGCGTCACACCCGTTCTCTCGATCGTGCGCACGCTCGTGGACGAGCAGTACGACGGTGCGATCGACCTGCTGCACTTCTGCCGCGACGCCGCCGACAACCCGTACCGGGAGGAGCTGGAGCGGCTGGCCCGCTTCCGGAACATCTCGGTCACCTACGTCTACACCCGCGCCGGCGGCCGCCACCTCGGTCCCGAGCACCTCGAGGACCTCGGCGACATCGGCTTCGCGTGCGGCCCCGCCCCGTTGCTCGAGACCGCGAAACAGCTGTACTCCGACGCCGGCGTCGAGCTCCGCGTCGAGGAGTTCACCCCGCCGGTGGCGGCGGCGCCGTCGGGTGAGGCGACCGGCACCCTGCGCTTCACCGAGGCCGGCACCGAGGTCGACAACGACGGCCGCAGCATCCTCGATCAGGCCGAGTCCTCGGGCCTGTTCCCCGAGAGCGGCTGCCGCATGGGCATCTGCTTCTCCTGCACCGCGGTCCGCAAGTCCGGCTGCACCACCAACATCCTCACGGGCGAGACCGACGACGAGCCCGACCAGCACATCCAGCTCTGCATCAGCGCGCCCGCCGGCGACGTCGAGATCGCGCTCTAGCCATCACTTTCGAAGGGAGTTCCACCATGACCGAACAGATCACCCTCACCGCCGAGCAAGTCGAGATCATCGGCGAGCGCTTCGACGCCATCCGCACCCGGATCATCAACGATCTGGGCGCCAAGGACCGCGAGTACATCTACAAGATCGTGCGTGCGCAGCGCGGGTTCGAGATCGCCGGCCGGGCCATGATGTACCTGCCGCCGCTGTGGCCCGTGGCCGTCGGCTCGCTCGGCCTGTCGAAGATCCTCGACAACATGGAGATCGGCCACAACGTGATGCACGGCCAGTACGACTGGATGCGTGAGCCGGGCCTGAACTCCCGCGAGTTCGAGTGGGACACCGTGTGCCCCGCCGACCAGTGGAAGCACAGCCACAACTACCTGCACCACACGTTCACCAACGTCCTCGACATGGACCGCGACATCGGCTACGGCATCCTGCGCATGGCTCCGGAGCAGAAGTGGCACCCGTACTACCTGGGCAACCTCGCCTACGCCGGCGCGCTCATGGTGCTGTTCCAGTGGGGCGTCATGCTGCACGACCTCGAGGCCGAGCGGATCGTCAAGGGCGAGCGCAAGTGGGGCGACATCAAGGAGCTCGTCGCCGGCATGCGGCGCAAGGCCGGCAAGCAGGTCCTCAAGGACTACGTCATCTTCCCCGCGCTCACCGGCCCGCTGTTCCCGCTGACCTTCCTGGGCAACATGTCCGCGAACCTGATCCGCAACCTGTGGACCTTCTCCATCATCTTCTGCGGCCACTTCCCGTCGGGCGTGCAGACCTTCACCAAGGAGGAGACGGCCGACGAGACGCGCGGCGAGTGGTACGTCCGGCAGATGCTGGGCTCGGCCAACATCGACGGTGGCCGCCTGTTCCACATCCTCAGCGGCAACCTGAGCTTCCAGATCGAGCACCACCTGTTCCCCGACATCCCCGCCAACCGCTACCCGGAGATCGCCGCCGAGGTCCGCGCCACGTGCGAGGAGTTCGGCCTGCCCTACAACACGGGTTCGCTGCGCGGCCAGCTCGGCTCGACGTGGAAGAAGATCGCCAAGCTCTCGCTGCCGAACCGCTGGACCAAGCAGGAGCCCGAGCTCGCGGTCACCATCGAGCGCGCCCGGCACGAGGAGGCCGCTCGCGGCGCCCTCGCCAAGGCGGGCTGGCAGCGCGCCGCCGAGCGTGAGATGGTGTCGGTCTAGGACCTCACGGTCTTTCGACCAGCATCAGGAGGGCGGGACGTGGGCAAACTGGAGCGGCGCAAGGATGTGGCGCAGGAGGCGATCGAGTCGACCTCCATCCGCGTCGGCCGGATCGCGACCATCATCACCACCGCCGTCGCCGATGTCGCGCGCGAGATCGGCGACGCGGTGAGTGATGCGCTGGAGATGCGCCAGGCCGCCCGCGCGGCCGCCGCGGACGAGGCGCGCACCGAGTCGCGGGCGCCGCGCCCCGTCGACGAGGTCGAGCCCTCCGACGTGGCCGCTCCCACGGGCGATGCGGGGACCGCCGACGGGCCGCAGCGCGCCGTCGACCCCGAGCCCGTCGACCCCGAGCCCGTCGGTGAGCCCCGTTCCGCCGGTGAGTCCGGCAGCGCTGAGCCCGAGCCCGGTGAGGAGCCCGGCCCGCTGACCTCACCGTGACCACAACGGTGGCAGCGCCCGCCGCCCCGTGAGAAGGTTGCGATCCAACAATCTTCCTGGAGAGGTGTGGTCGTGAGCGCAGTGGAGCAGGGTAAGGCCGTGGTGAAGACGATCCGCCAGCTGATCGGCGGATTCACGCAGGCGCGAGGTGCGGCGGGCCGCGCCGCCGGCGAGAAGTCCGCGATCACCTCCGATGTCGATGCCGTCAAGGCGGCGGGCAAAGAGGTCACCGAGGGCTTGGCCGAGTTCACATCCGCGGAGTCGAAGCTCGACGCCGACGTCAAGGACACGGCCGCGAACGTCTCCGCCGACATCGCCGCCGTCAAGGGCGCCGGGAAGCCCGCGCCCGCCGCGAAGGCCGACACCGCGAAGGCGGACGTAGCGAAGGCCACCGCCGCGCCCGCGGCGAAGAAGGCCGAGAAGACCACCGAGCCCGCCGCGGCGGCGAAGACCGCGCCGAAGGCGGCGCCCACGCCGACGACGGCACCGTCGGCCCCGAAGACGGATCCCACCCACCCGGCCTGACCCGGGCGGTGCCCCCGCCGCGCTCAGAGCAGCAGCGTGCAGGCGGTGTGGAAGCCGACGGTCAGCATTCCGGCGGCGACCACCGCGGGGGTGACGGAGAAGGCGGCCGACGCGAGGGCGCCGCGGCGCGGCCCGCGCCGCACCCGCGCGGAATCCAGGCGCGCCAGGCGCACCGCGATCGCCTCGTTCGACATGTGCAGGCCCCCGGGCACCGACGGTGCCGGCGTCGCGCCGCCCATCAGGGCCAGGGCGGAGCGCACGGTGTGCGGGCTGTGCGAGCGCGCCGCCGCGTCGTCGGCCGCCAGCTCCACGAGGAGCCGCACCATCAGCGCCGCGCGGCGGGCGAGCGGCAGGAACGGGAAGGCGGCGGCGACCACGTCGACGCCCTGCAGCATCAGGTGGTGCCGACCGCGGATGTGCGCGCGCTCGTGCGCGAGGACGGCGGCGCACCGTCGCTCCCCGAGGCCCCGCACGCCCGCGGTGGCGATCACGGCGCCGGGCCGGCCGCCCAGGCTGTAGGCGAGCGGCCTGGCCTCGTCGAGCCAGTGCACGCCCTCGGCGTCGCTGCACAGCAGGCGCACCACCGTCAGGTGGCGGTCGCGGGAGCGCCGCGCGGCGCGGGCCGCCGGGACCGCGACGGCGGCGAGGCGGGCCAGCGCGAGCAGCGGGACCGCGGCGACGGCCATCCGGGCGGCCGTGCTCCACGAGTCGGCACTGACGCTGCCGCTGAGGCATTCGCTCACGAGCGCCCGTACAGGACCCGTCTCGAGCAGGTGCGGCAGTACCGCCAGTGCCGCCGCGGCGGCCGTGAGCAGGACGGCGGCCGCGACGGTGCCGAGCCAGGCCGCCAGGGCGGCCGCGGGGGAGACCGTCGGGCGTTCGACGACGCGCAGCAATCGCGGTCCGGCGCAACCGATCACGACGGCGGCGGCGATCAGCGTCAGGACGACCGTCATACCAGCCCGCCTCGGCGCAGGATCTCGCGCAGCATCGTCGACTCCTCCGCGGAGGCGCCCTTGGCGAAGTGCAGCAGCACGCCCTCGGGGTCGCCGCTCTCGGCCAGCAGGTCCCGCATCATGCGCGCGGTGAGCTGCTCGCGGCTCTCGGCGGGCACGTACCGGAAGGCGCGGCCGGCCTTCTGCCGAGCGACGAATCCCTTGCCGTGCAGGTTGTCCAGGACGGTCATCACCGTGGTGTAGGCCAGCGGGCTCGCGAGCCGATCCAGGACGTCGCGCACGGTGAGCGCCTCGTCGGCGTCCCACAACACGGCCATGATCGTGGCCTCGCGTTCGCCGAGGCCGTACGCGCCCTTCACCGCGCACCCCCGCTCGAGACGGGGGTCCGGCAGCCCTCGTCGCCGCACCGGGCGGCCCGCACGCGGCGCACCGCGAAGACGCCCATCGCGAGTATCGAGGCGGCGGCGAGCACAGGCTGGACGGGGGCCCAGATCGACATCGCCCCAGCGGTTCCCAGCACGCCGACGGCGACGGCGTTGCACACGGGGCAGCCGACCGCGAGCGTGGCGCCGACGACGCTGAGCACGCCGGCGACGGTGGTGTGCTCGCCCGTGCCGGCGCGCCGGCGGCGCAGGGCCACTGCGCCGCCCGCGATCGCTGCGAGCACGGCCATCGTCACCACGACCGGTGCCTCCCACCAACTCACCGGCAGCTGCCGGGTGAACAGCGGGGTGTCGATCACGTCGGTGGGCACGCCCACCGCCAGCGCGGTGATCCCGCCCGTCGCGAGCGCGACGAGCACCGGCTCAGCGCCCCTGCGCATCGACTGCGTCGACATCGCCCGCCTCCTTCGCATCCTGCGCCGCGCCGGTCTCCTCCGCGCCCGCTGCTTCCGTCCCCGCCGCCGGTCGCGCCAGCCGGTACAGGACGACGGCGAGCGCGACGACGGCGATCACCAGCAAGAATATCGGGTTCGAGACGTGCGAGGTGACCTGCTGGGTCCACTCCTGCAGATCGAACTGGGTGTCGCTGGTGGTGATGCCGATGAGCGACGCCGTGCCCTCGGTCGCGACGAACAGCACGCCGATCGCGATGAACAGCACCCCGGAGATCAGGTTCGTGGTGTGCGTGCGGAGCGGGCCGATGCGGATCTCGGTACCCCGCACCCACCGCTTGCTCCGTAGATCGAACCGTTCCCACACCAGGGCGAGCACGAACAGCGGGAGCACCATGCCGAGGGCGTAGAAGGCCATGAGCAGGCCGCCGTACGCGGGCTGGGAACCGACGGCCGCGACGGTGAGCACGCTGCCGAGCACCGGCCCGGAGCAGAAGCCGGCCAGCGCGTAGACGGTGCCCAGCAGGAACACCGACAGCCCGGACGAGACCGTGATCCGCGAGGCAAGACGGTCCGCGGCGCCGAACCGGAAACCGAGACCGGCGATCATCGCGATGCCGAGCACGATCATCACCACGCCGCCCACGGTGGTCACCGTCGTCCGGTAGCGCGTGAGCAGTGAGCCGATCGCGCCCACGCCCGCGCCGAGCGGCACGAGCACCACCAGCATGCCGAGGTAGAAGACGGCGGTCCGCCGCACCAGCAGGCCGGAACGGTCGAAGGAGTAGGCGAAGAACGAGGGCAGCAGCATCGCCGAGCAGGGGCTCACCAGGGCGAGCACGCCGCCGAGCAGGGCGCCGAGCAATCCGACGTCGATCATCCGAGCTCCGCGTCGATGATCGAGGTGAAGACCGAGGCCGGTTGCGCCCCGACGACCGGCTTGTCGTTGATCATGAACAGCGGCGTGGAGGTCGCACCGCTCGCCGCCGCCATCTGGAAGTCGGTCTGCACGGCAGGGAGAAGGCCGTCGCCGGTGAAGTCCGCGCGGAACTTCGCCAGGTCGGGAACGCCGGCCTCCTTGGCGTGGCCGACGAGCACATCGGTGGTCAGATCGGGGTGGCCCCGCTCCGGGGCGGCCCCGAAGACGGCGTGCGTGAACTCCCAGAACCGGCCCTGCTCCGCGGCGGCGCGGCCGGCCTTGGCCGCGTTGATCGACTGCTCGCCGAAGATCGGCAGGTCGCGCCACTCGATCCGCATCCTGCCCGGGCGGACGTACCGCTCGATGAGCTGCGGCTCGGTGTCGCGACTGAACTTCGCGCAGAACGGGCAGCGGAAGTCCGAGAAGATCACCATCACCACAGGGGCGTCGAGCGGGCCCATGGCCAGGGGATCGTTCTCCTGCAGCCGGGCGAACTGGTTCGTCGCCGTGCGCGCCGTCGTGGGGGCGGCGCTGTCCGCGGCCTGCGCCCGGCCCCCGTCGCCCGACCGTCCGAAGGCCAGGTAGCCGGCGAGGACCGCGATCACCACCACCAGGATCGCTGCCAGTCCGATGTCCCTCCGGCGCTTCGCGCTCACCGCCATGATGCCCCTTCCCGTGAACTACTAAGTTGCATAGTAGCTTAATTACTAAGGCGATTAGTAGATGGGCTGCCGCCGGACCGCGTACCGCGAAAGGGGACTCCTTGCAATCCGACAGACTTCGTACGGTCCTCGACTGGGCCGTGCCCACCGGCGCCCGCCTGGTCTTCGGCGTCGTCTTCCTGCTGCAGGGCACGCAGAAGCTGTTCGGCTGGTGGAGCGGATCACCCACGGGCTCAGGACATCCCGAGCCCTTCTTGAATTGGCCCTACTGGTGGGCCGGGGTGATCGAGGTGGTTCTCGGTGTCACCCTGACGGTCGGCCTGTGGACCCGGATCTCCGCCGTGCTCGGCGCGGGGACCATGGCCTACGCCTACTTCTTCACCCACCTGCCGGTGCACTGGGAGCCGCTGCAGAACGGCGGCGACTACGCCGCGGTGTTCTGCTGGGCCTTCCTGCTCCTGGCGATCACGGCGTCCCGGGCCCGGTGGTCGGTCGACCGGCTCCTGGCTCGACGGCGCGCGTTTGCGCAGCCCGACGGTGCGCTGTCGGCTGCGGCCGAGTCGGCTTGACCGGGCCTGGAAACGGAGCGAGCCCCGATCCCTGGTGGGATCGGGGCTCGCCCGTGCGTGGTGTCAGTCCTCGTGCGGGGGCCGCTGCTGGTGGGGGCGCGCGCCCTCACCGGTCGGGCCCTGGCCCGGGCGCGGCCCCTGGGGGCCACCCGGCCCCTGCGGGCGCGGCGGGTACGGCTGACGTGGACCCTGCGGGCCGCCCGGCCGCTGCTGTCGCGGCATCGGGCCGCTGGGGCCGCTGGGGCCGCCGGGGCCGATCGGCCCGCTCGGGCGCGGCGCGCCCGGGCCCTGCGGGCGGCCGGGACCCTGCGGCCCGGGCGGCGGGCCCGGACGGCGCTGCTGCCCCGGGCCGGGCGCCTGGCCCTGCTGCGGGCCGCGTCCCGGCACCTGCTGCTGGTAGCTGCGCGGATCCTGCGGCGGGCGCTGTCCGGGGCCCGTCGGGCGGGGCGGCAGCTCCAGCCGGCCGGAGAAGCCGGGCGGCGGGCCGGGGCGACGCGGGCCGGGGCCGACCGGGGTGGGCCGGGCCGGGCGCACGTCGGGCAGGTTCGACGGCGGGTGCAGCCGGCCGTCCTCGGGCGTGGCGGCCTGCCGGGCGGGAACGGGAGCACCGGCACCGACCAGCTGCGGCGCGGCCTTGCCCGGGCCCGCCGTGGCGGCCTTGACCGACGACAGCGGGCGGCCGTCGCGGGTCTCGGCCGGCAGCGAGGTCTCGCCGAGGCCGATGGCCTCCTGGATCTTGCGCATCCAGACCGGGGCCCACCAGGAGTCGTCGCCGAGCAGCTTCATCACCGCGGGCACGAGCACCATGCGGACGACGGTCGCGTCGATGAGCAACGCGAACATCAGGCCGAAGGAGACGTACTTCAACATGACCAGGTCGGAGGTGGCGAAGGCCGCCGCGACGCAGGCCAGCAGGATCGCGGCCGCGGTGATGATGCGGCCGGTGTTCGCCGTGCCGGCGCGGATCGCCTGGTTCGTGGTGGCACCGCCCGCGCGTTCCTCGATCATGCGGGAGATCACGAAGACCTCGTAGTCCGTACTGAGACCGAAGACCACCGCGATCACCAGCACCAGCACGGGCGCCATCATCGGGCCACCCGTGAAGTTGAAGATGTCACCGCCGTGGCCGTCCACGAACATCCAGGTCAGGAAGCCCAGCGTCGAGCCCAGCGAGAGCAGCGACATCAGCACCGCCTTGATCGGCAGCGTGAGCGAGCCGAACGCCAGGAACATCATCAGCGTGGTGACCACGACGAGCAGCAGGAGCAGCAGCGGCAGCAGGCTGAGCATCGAGTCGATCGAGTCGTACTGCAGCACCGGCATGCCGCCGACCAGGAAGCCGACGCCCTTGCTGGGGTCCGCACCGTCCATCTTGATGGCGCGCAGGGCCTTGACGGCCTCGCCGACCGCTTCCGTGTCGTTGGGGTCCTGCATGCTGCCGTTCGACGTGCGGACCGCGACCTGCTGGCCGCGCACCTCGAGTTTGTCCGACGTGCCCTTGGCCGTGTCGACGGCCGCGGTCGCCGCGCTGAACTTCGGCGAATCCGGGTCCGACGGGTTCGCGCGGGTGAAGCCGGGAAGCTTGTTCGCCTCGTCCAGTACCTGCTTGATCTGCTCGTCGTTGGCGTTGGTGAAGACGATCTTGACCGGCTGGCCGGTGTTGTCCGGGAAGAGCTCCTGGAACTTGTCCTGGGTCTGCCGGGTCTCGTTGGTCGGCGGCAGGTAGGTCTGCGAGATACCGCCGAACTGCAGGCCGACGATCGGGATGCAGATGGCGAGCAGCAGCGTCACCACGCTGACGATGGCGGTCTTCGGCCGCTTCATCACCGCATCGGTGACCTTGCCCCACATGCCGGCCTCGATGTTGGCCTTGGTCTTCGCGCCGCCCGTCTTGACGGCGGCCCAGTGGATGACGCCGCCGATGAGCGGCAGCTTCCAGCGGTCGAAGACGGTGAGGAACCAGTGGAAGCTGAGCGAGAAGACCCGGGGGCCGAGCGCGCCGAGCATCGCGGGCAGCAGGGTCAGCGACAGGATCGCCGAGATGAACACGCCCAGCAGCGCGCCCGTGGCCATCGAGGTCAGCAGGCCCAGCGGCGAGATGTACAGACACGCCAGCGCGCCCACGATGAGCAGCGAGGACATGATGATCGTTCTGCCGGCCGTCATCACCGTGCGTCTGACGGCCGTGGGTGTGTCGTACCCCTCGTCCAATTCCTCGCGGAACCGGGACACCATGAACAGGCCGTAGTCGTGGGCGATGCCCAGGCCGATCAGCGAGATGATCGGGCCGACGAAGAGGTTGACGTCGGTGAAGTCGGCCATCACGGATGCGACCGCCATCGCCGCGCCGATGGTGAGCACACCGATGATCATCGGCAGCACCGCTGCCACGATGCCGCCGTAGACGAAGAACAGCACGATCGCGACCAGCGGCAGCGCGATGATCTCGGCCTTCTTCTGGTCCTTCTGGACGCCCTCGGTGACCTCGGAGGTCACCGGGATCAGGCCGCCGACCTTGGCCTCGAAGACCGGCTTGTTCGCCTCCGACTGCAGGATCTCGTTGAGCGGCTTCTGGATCTCCACCCAGTCCTTACCGCGCTGGGTGTCGTCCGCGGACTTCATCGGCAGGGTGAAAAAGCCCCAGGTGCCGCCGTCGGCGTCCGTGCGGGTGAACTTCTCGTAGAGCTGCTCGTTCGCCTGGGGCGCGCCCGGCGCGAACATCGTGTAGCTGAGCGAGCTCTCCTGCGGTTCCTTCTCGTTGACCGGGCTGAGCTTCGGGTCGTCGCCGGTCGCGAACTTCGCGAGGACGTCCTCGCGGGTCTGGGCGACCGCCTTCATGACGTCCGGATCGGAGACCTTCTTTCCGTCCGCGGGCTTGATCAGCACCAGGATGTCGGGCTGCATCTCGCGACCGTTGGCCTTATCGGTGACCTCGGCGGCGGCCACCGAGTCACTGGCCTCGTCGTAGAGGCCGTTGAGGCTGGTCTTGGCGCCGAGTCCGAGGAAGCCCCAGACGCCGGTCAAGGCGATCGACACGAAGAGGACCGCGATGATCGTGTATCGGAACGCGTACGTGAAGCGTCCTATCGCTGCGAACAAGCGAAAATTCCTTTCCGGTGGCCGGTTCTAGGGCTAGGCCCGGCTCGAAAGTAGCGAGGACAGGGGACGGAACGGCTGCAGCCACGCACCCTCGTCGGGCAGCGAATCGAGGCTCACCCGTGGCAGCGGCTCGCGGAACACCCCGGCGATGTCCTCGAGATCGACGAACTCCAGAGTAGGGGAAGCCAACGCCCAGGCGGCGTGCTCACGGAACCCGAGTACGGATACCGGAACCCCGCTCTCGGCGATCTCCTCCAGCGGCTCGCGGAAGGCCTGGCCGTCCGCGGACGCGACGAGCAGCCCACCGAGGCCCGGCGAGTACCGCCGCACGTCGATGTGATCGAGCATGTCGTCGTCGACGTCGCTGTCGTCGTCCACCTTGGGCTTGGCGAAGACCGCGTAGCCCACGTTGCGCAGGGCCTCGACCCAGGGCCGGACCACGTCGGCGGTGCCGGGCGCGATGTTGGTGAAGACGGTGGCCTCGGGCTCGAGCCGGGTGTCCGTGTCCGACTCCAGGGTGGCCGTGTACTCGAGCAGCCAGCGGCCCAGGGCGTCGAAACGCGGCCGGTGGGCGGCCGTCGGGCGGCCGCCCAGGATGGAGCCGAGCCCCATGTCGAGGTTCGGCGCGTCCCAGACGAGCAGGACGCGTCTGGCGGCCTCGGGCTGCGGGTCGGCGGGTGCGTCGATCGGCGTCACCGCACCTCTCCTTCCTCCACGCGTTCCCATACGAACTCGTGGATCTCGCGGCCCACCTGCGCGGCCTTGTCCTGGAACTTGGTCACGGGGCGGTCGACGGAGATCGGCAGCCCTGCGTCGGCGAGCCGCGGCGGCAGCACCACGGGCCGCAGCAACGGCTCCGAGGGTGCGGTCTCCGCAATCGCCTCTGCATAGTCTGCATGATCGGTGGCCACGTGCAGAATCCCTCCGACGCGCAGACGGTCCGCGATCAGCGAGAACATGCGCGGCTGGAGCAGCCGGCGCTTGTGGTGGCGGGCCTTGGGCCACGGGTCCGGGAAGTAGACGCGCACGCCCGTCAGCGTGCCCGGCGCGATCATGTCCTCGAGTACGGCGACCCCGTCGCCCCGCACGACCCGCACGTTCGTCAGCTCCGCGCGCTGCACCGCGCCCACCAGCTGGGCGATCCCGGGCAGGTACACCTCGACGGCGACGACGTCGTTCTCCGGCTCGGCCTGCGCCATCGCCCAGGTCGACGTGCCGGTGCCCGATCCGATCTCCACGATGAGCGGGGCCTTCCGGCCGAACCAGGCCTCCGCGTCCAGCGGGTGCGACGGTGCGGGGAAGGCGCCCTCCGGCGCACCGTCGGGAAGCGGGGAGGCGGGCGGGATGTCCCGGCCGAGGGTCTCCCAGCCGGTGTCCATCGCCAGTTGCTGGGCGGGGGTGAGGGAGGCGCGGCGGGAGCGGAAACTGGTCACGCGGGGGTACAGCCGACGGTGCTCGGCGCGGGGATCCTGGGACTGGGGCACGCTCTCCATCGTCCCAGCTTCCCGGTTGTGACTTAGCATTGGCCGCATGATCGTGCGTAACTCTCGCCACACGGTGCTCCGCCTCGCCTCCACGGTGGTGGCCCTGCTCGCCGTCGTCGGCCTCCTGGCCGCCTGCTCGAAGAGCGACGGGGAGAAGGTCAACGACGCGCCGCTGCCCGAGGCCAAGCCCCTGATCGACTCGTCGGCGAAGGCCGCCCGGGACCTGCACGACGTGCAGCTCGACCTCTCCGTCGAGGGCACCGTCCCCAACCTGCCCGTCAAGAGCGTCTCCGCGTACCTGACCAACGACCCCAAGGTCTCGGGGCAGGGCGACGCCGACGTCATCTTCAACGGCACCGCGGTCAAGGCCAAGTTCGTGGTGGTCGACGCGCACCTGTGGGCGCAGTTCGGCGCCGGGCAGTCCTACCAGGACATGGGTCTCGCCGCGGACATCTACGACGCCTCCGCGATCCTCGACCCGAACAAGGGCATCGCGAACCTCCTCGCGTCGGTGCGCGACCCCAAGGTCGAGGGGCGCGAGCAGATCGGCGGCACCGAGGCGATCCGCGTCTCCGGGATCATCCCGGGCGCCGCGCTCGCCGGCATCGTGCCCAAGGCCGAGCTCGGCGACCGCCCGCTGACCTTCTGGGTGCAGGAGGCCGCGCCGAACAACCTGGTGCGCGCGAACGTCGGTTTCGACACGGGCACGCTGACCGTCACCCTCTCCGACTGGGGCAAGAAGGTCACGCTGCTGGACCCGAAGACCGCCAAGTGACGCTCACCGCGCCCGCGGCGGCACCGAGCCCCGTGCGGGGGCGTGGTGTCGCCATCGGGGCCGCGGGGCTCGCGGTGCTCCTCGGCGCGCTCGACACCTACGTGGTGGTCTCGGTCCTCGAGGACATCATGCGCAGCGTCGACATCCCCATCAACCGGATCCAGCTCGCCACCCCGATCATCACCTGGTACCTGCTCGGCTACATCGCGGCCATGCCGCTGCTCGGGCGCCTGTCGGACCGGTTCGGCCGCCGCCTCGTGCTGCAGGCCAGCCTGGCGCTGTTCATCGTCGGCTCGGTGCTCACGGCACTCGCGCACACGGTGCCCGAGGTCCTGGTCGGCCGCGTCGTGCAGGGCGTCGCGAGCGGCGCCCTGCTGCCCGTGACGCTCGCGCTGGCCGCCGACCTCTGGTCCGCGCGCCGACGGGCCGCGGTGCTCGGCTGGGTGGGCGCGGCGCAGGAGCTGGGCAGCGTACTCGGCCCCGTCGTGGGCGTGGGCGTGGTGACGCTCGTGCACAACCACTTCTCCTCGGTGCCCCGCGACGACGCGTGGCGCGTCGTGTTCTGGATCAACGTGCCGCTCGCCCTCATCGCGATGCTGCTGCTGCAGTTCACCGTCCCCAAGCGCGCGGTGACCAAGCAGAAGGTCGACGTGGTCGGCGGGCTCCTGCTGGCCGTCGCCCTCGGGCTGTCGGTGATCGGCCTCTACAACCCCGAGCCCGACGGGACCGACGTCCTGCCGCCGAACGGGGCGTGGCTGCTGCTCGGCGCCGCCGTCGCCTTCGTGCTGTTCGCGGTGTGGGAGCGCTTCGCCCGCACCAAGCTGATCGACACCGAGGGCATGCGCGTGCGGCCCTTCCTCGCCGCCTGCGCCGCCTCGGTGTGCGCGGGCGCGGCGCTCATGGTCACCCTGGTCGACGTCGAGATCTACGCGCGCGCCGTGCTCGAACGCGACGGTGTCGCCGCGGTCCTGACCCTGGTGCGGTTCCTGCTGGCGCTGCCCGTCGGCGCGATCCTCGGCGGCTTCCTCGCCACCCGCATCGGCGACCGCGTGGTCTCCGTGGCCGGACTGCTCGTGGCCGCCGGGGGCTACGTCCTGATCTCGATGTGGCCGACCGACGTGCTCTCGGCCCACTACCTGGGCTTCCTGCCCGCGCTCGACACCTCGCTCGCCATCGCCGGCCTCGGCCTGGGTCTCGTGATCGGGCCGCTGTCCTCGGCGGCGCTGCGCGCGGTGCGGCTCTCGCAGGCGGGCATCGCCTCCGCCCTGCTCGTGGTCGCGCGCATGAGCGGCATGCTGATCGGCGTCGCGGCGCTGACCACCTTCGGCTTCTACCGTCTCACCACCATCCTGGACACGATGCCGGCGATCGCCCCGCAGGGCGACATCACGAAGACCATCGTCGCGATGGCCCGGCGCACCCAGGAGGCGTACGCGCTGATGTTCGGCGAGGTCTTCCTGGTGACGGCGGGCATCTGCCTGGTCGGCGCGGTGTTCGCCCTCTTCGTCGCGGGCCGCCGCGACGAATCGGAGCAATCGCCCACCGATGCCGAGGAGACGCTCGTACCCTCCCGGTAGGAGACCGGCGCGGGGGCGCCGGTCACGGAGCGGGGGGCTCTCATGGGGGATCTGTCCGTGCGCGACGGTGCGCCGCGGGTGCGGCTGCTCGGGCGCGGCGGGGTCGGCAGGACGACGCTCGCCGCATCACTGCGCGCCCGCTCGGTCGTGATCGCCGACGACGGCGACGACGCCGACGCGACGCTGTACTGCTTCGCCGGCGGCCTGCGCGGCACCGACCGGGCCGCGATCGAGACGCTCGCCGCCGCGGGCCCGACGGTCCTCGCGTGGACCAGGGCCGATGCCGCCGGCTCGTGGCGCGCCGCGGACGGCTACGCCGCGCGGCTGTCCGAGACGCTCGGCCGGCCCGTGACCGCGGTGATGGCGCTGCTCGATCACGTCGACCCGGGGGATCTGGCCGCGGTGCGCCGGATCGCGGAGTCCGGGCTCGCGCTGCCGGAATCGGCCCTCGACGCCGCGGCGGCGCTCGATGCGGACGCCCCGCTGCTGCGCCGGTTCGGCGGCTACGGCCTGGCGTGCGCGCTCGGGGCGCTGCGCGAGACCCCGTCGATGCCCGACGACGTACTGCTGGCCAGCCTGCGCGAGCTCAGCGGCGTCGATGCGCTGCTGCCCCCGCTCGCGGCGGCGCTGGAGGGCTACGAGGGCCGCCGCGAGGAGGAGTTCGACGGCGCGCTGCGGATCGTCGCGGCCACGGACTGCGCGCGCCGCGACGAGGCCGAGCAGCTCCTGCTGGACCGGCTGGGGCGGGCCTCGTGACCGCGCTGGTGGCCGGGCAGGACCCGGCGGGCGCCGCGGCCGTCGCGGCACGGCTGGGCGCCGCGGCCGCGGTGGTCGGCCCCGACGGCGCCCTGACCCCGCTGGGCGCGCACCCCGGCGAGCACGACGTGCTGGTCTACGTGCTCGACGCCTGCGTGCCCGCGGACACCGTCGACGAGGTCGCCCTCGGCCGCCTGCGCACGCGCCTGCCGACGGTGCTCGCCGCGACCGGCGCGGACGTCTACCCGGACGCCGAGGCCGTCCTCGCGGAGTCCGCCCGCCGCCTCGACGCCGAGGTGGTGAGCGTGCAGCCCGACTCGGGTGGCGGTATCGAGGCCCTGCGCGCGGCGCTGGAGCACCCGGCGTCGCCGAGCCCCGCGCGCCCCGCCCCGGCTCCGTCCCCGCCGCCCGGCCCCGCGCTGGAGCGCGCCGATCGCTCGGCCTATCTGCGCTCGACCGTCGCGCGGATGCGCGCCGCGCTGCTCGCCGCCTCGGCCGACGGCTTCCGGCGGCAGGAGGACGAGCCCGCCCCCGACGTGCGCGCCCGGCTGACCGAGGTGGTCGTCGGCCTCGAGCGCTCGCTGCACGAGCACCTTCGCGGCGCCTACCGCGGCACCTTCGCGGGCTGGCCCGACCCGCCGGAGCCGGCGGTGCCCGTACTGCCCCGCCCCGCCCCGCCGGAGGCGCCCGCGCACCGTCGGCGGCCCGAGGACCTGGCCGTGCTCATCCTGGGGGCGTCCGCCGGGCTCGGCATCGGCCGCGCCGTGGCCGCGCCGCTGGAGGCGCTCGGCGCGCTGCGCTGGCTGGCGCTGCCGATCAGCCTCGCCGTGGGCCTGGCCGCCGCGGTCTGGCTGCTGCGGGTGCGCCGCCGCTCCACCGCCCGCGCCGACCGCAGGAACTGGGCCGATGCGGCCGCCGCGAGCTTCCGGCAGCGGGTGGAGTTCGAACTGGCCGCCGCCCTCGTGGCCGCGGAGGCGGACGCGGCCCTGCGACTCGCGCGCGGACCGGGAACCGATCGGGAGGCTGGTGCGTCCAATGAGTATGGACCCTGAATTCGGGCTGTTCGGGGCGCCCGACGCGGAGGTGTTCGGGAGCGAGCTGTTCGACGGTGCCGTTCCCTCCGCCGCGCCCTCGCCCGGCGGGCTGTGGGTGCACGCCGAGGCGGGGTGGTTCGACGTGCACGCCCTCGACACCGACGGTGACGGGCTCGCGGACACGGGCACGCTCAGCGACGAGCACGGCACGGCGGTGTTCACCGACCTGGACGCCGACGGGGTGGCCGATGTCTACCACCGCGTGCGCAGCGACAACACCTTCGAGACGTGGCGTTTCGTCGACGGACGGTGGCGACTGCTGGATAGGGGCGACATTGCTTGACTCCTTTCGATAGGGTTGCGATCGCAAACCTGATTGAGGGGGGACCATGGCGAATCGGTTCACGAGGAAGCGTGCCGGTGTCGCGCTGACCCGCGCGCAGGCGCACGTCGTCGCCGCGCGCCGCGCCGAGGGCCCCGGCCCGCGGTGGACGATCAGCGAGTTCGTCGTGCTCGACGGGGACGTCGACGACGCCCTCCTGCGCCGCGCTGCCGAGCACGTCCTGGCCGCCGCCGAGCCCCTGCTGGTGCGCATCGATGAGCGCGCGCTGCGGCAGCGCGCCGATGCCGGTGCGGCCGTGACCGTCGAGCGGATCGACCTGCGGCACGCGAGCGACCCCGACGAGGCGGCGCGCACGCTCGCCGCGGACCGTCTGGCCGCGCCCCCGCGCGATCCCCGCGTGCGCCTGACCCTCGTGCGCACCTCCGACCGCCGCGTCCGGCTCCTGCTCGAGTGCGACCTGGTGGTCGCGGACGGGTACACCGCCGCGCGCGTGCGCTCCGCGATCGCGCGCGCGTACACGGCACTGGTCCAGGGCGACCCGCTGCCGGTCGCGCCGATCCGCCCGCTACGCGCCCTGCTGGAGGCCGAGGAGGCGTACCTCGCTTCGCCCGATCACGCCGTGGACGCCGCGTTCTGGAAGTCCACCGCCCTCCCCGGGCCGATGACGCTGCCGGGCGGCGCACCGTCGGGCCGCGCGGACGGCCAGGTGCGCGCGCCCCTGATCACCGTCCCCGCGGAGCGGTTCCGCGGCCTCGACGCGGAGGCCCGCACCGTGGGCGTGCGCAATTCGACCGTCGCCGTGGTCGCCGCGGCGCTGGTCACCGCGCGCCGGACCGGCGCCGAGCGGGTGCGGGTGGACCTGCCCGTCTCCGGGCGCATCGACGAGACCGGTCTCGACACCGACGGTGCCGCCGGGGTCGTGATCCCGGTGACCGTGGACCTGCGGCCGGGCGGGACCGTGCGGGAGTGCTTGCGCGGCACCGACTCCGCGATCCGCACGGCCTTCCTGCGCCAGCGCGGCCGCCCGCTCGACGGCGAGCACGGCGCGACCGGCGTCGTCGTCAACTACCTCGAGCCCGTCCCCGAGGACTTCGCCGGGATCCCCGGCGGCACCGAGGTCGTGGGCGCCGGCCCCGTGCGGCACCTGGGCTTCGTCGCGCTCGCCGCCGACGGCGCGCTGACCCTCGACGTCCGTGGCCGCGCGGGCGTGTTCGATGCCGACGCGATCGGCGCCCTCGCCGCGGACTGGGCGGACGCCCTCGCCGACGTCGTCGCCGATCCCGACGCCCCGCTCGAGCGCCTGCTCGGAACCGCGGCCGCGCCGGGCGCCGAGGCACCCGCGCCCCGGGTCTCGCGCGTCCTGCCCCCGCCGGCCGGGGAGACGCCGGCCGCTCCGGCCGGTTCCGAGCCGGTGGAGGCCGATGCCCCGCCGCCGGTCGCGGAGGTCGACGACGTGGCGCTGGTCGCGGAGCTGCTCGCCACGATCCTGGGGGTCGCGGAGGTCGATCCCGACGACTCGCTCTTCGACCTCGGCGGCACCTCCCTGGTCGCGGTCCGGGTCACCGATCGCCTCGCCGAGCTGCGCGGCGTCCAGGTGCCCGTGGTGGAGGTCTTCGACGACCCCACGCCCCGCGGCATCGCGGCGCTGCTGGCGGACGCCCCCGCCGTCGCCGCGCCACCCGCGCCGACGGCGGGGCCCGCCTCCGCTGCGCGGGCCGCCGGTCCCACCATGCCCGACGGTGCCGTGCTTCCCGCCCCGGACGGCGAGGAGGCCGACGTGGCGCAGGCACCGTCGATCCCCGCGCTGGGCGACGTCGCCGAGGCGCCCGCCTCCCACGCCCAGGCCGGACTCTTCCGCGACTTCCAGCTGGGCGGGCCGTCGCCCGTCTACAACATGCCGCTCGTGCTCGACTTCGACGAGGCCATCGACGCCGGCGCGATGGAGCGGGCCCTGCTCGACCTCGTCGAGCGGCACCGCGTGCTGCGCACCGTGCTGCGTTCGCGCGGCGACGACGTGGTGCAGGATCTCACCGTCCCGATGGACCCGGCCCGCCTGCTGGAGCGGGTCACCGTCACCGCGGCCGAGCGCGGCGAGGTCACCCGCACGTGCGCCCGGTACGCGTTCGACCTGGAGAACGAGCAACCCATCCGGGGTTGGCTGTTGGTGGAACGGCGCGCCCTGTCCCGGCCGCAGCGGCTGGTGCTGGTGATCCACCACACCGCCGGCGACGGCGGCTCGGTGGGGCCCCTGTTGCGCGATCTGGTCGCCGCGTACGCCGCGCGCCGCTCGGGCGCGGCACCCGAACTGCCCGCCCTCGCAGTGCAGTACGCCGATTACGCTGCCTGGCAGCGCGCCCGCCTGCGCGAGGTCGACGGGCCGGTCGCGGCGCACCGCGAGTACTGGCGCCGGACCCTGGACGGGGCCCCGGTCGAGACGGTGCTGCCGATCGACCGGCCGTACCCGCAGGAGAACGACTCCGCCGGCGACACCGTCGAATTCGCCTGGCCGGACGAGCTGACCGAACCGCTGCGCGGCCTCGCGCGCGAGTACGGCGCGAGCCTGTTCATGGTGCACTACGCCGCCCTCGCGGCCCTGCTGTCCAAGCTCGGCGCCGGCGACGACGTGGTGATCGGCACCGCCGCGTCCGGCCGCCCGCCGGCGTGCGACGACGTGGTCGGCATGTTCGTCAACCTGCTGCCCCTGCGCACGACGGTCGACTGGTCCGCCGAGTTCGGCCGCTACCTGCGCAGTACCCGTGCGACGGTGCTCGACGCGTACGCCCACCAGGACGTTCCGTTCGGCGAGATGGTGGCCGCCGCGCCCCGCGGCTCGGCGGCACGACACCCGATCTTCCAGGTGATCCTCGGCTGGAACGCCGACCCCGGCTGGGGTGAGCTGCGCGACGTGCTGGGCGCCCGCGTGGTGCCCACCGAGGCGGGCGCCTCCCGCGCCGATCTGCTCTTCAGCGTCACCGAGTCCGCGAGCGGGTTGCGCGGCGCGGTCGAGTTCCGCACCGACGTCTTCGACCGCGCGGGCATCGAGACCCTCGTCGCCCGCTGGCGCGCCGTGCTGACCCAGGTCGCGGCCGACCCGCGGACCGCCGTCGGCGCCGTCGACGTGCTGCTGGGCGACGAGCCCGCGCGGCTCGCGCAGTGGGGCGCACCGTCGGGTCCGGAGGGCCGCTCCACGGTGCCCGCGCTCGTCGACGAGTGGGTGCGGCGCAGCCCCGACGCGCTCGCCGTGATCGACGACGACGAATCGCTGACCTACCGCGACCTGGACGCCGCGGCGAACCGCTGGGCGCGGTTCCTGCGCGAGAAGGGCGTGCGGCACGGGGACGTCGTCGCGGTGACGGTGCCCCGCTCCGCGCGGCTGATCGCGGTGGAGCTGGCCGTGATGCGCGCCGGCGCGGCGTACCTGCCGATCGACGCGGCGTACCCGCCGGAGCGGATCGACTTCATCCTGCGCGACGCGGCGCCCCGCCTGGTGGTGGACGCCGCGACCCGGCCCGATCTGCGCGGCTACGACGACGCCCCGCTCACCGACGCCGAGCGCGGCGCGCCGCTGCGGGCCGAGGACGCGGCGTACGTCATCTACACCTCCGGCACCACGGGCACGCCGAAGGGCGTGGTGGTGCAGCACGCGGGCGCGATGGATCTGGCTGCGGCGATCGTCGCCCGCACCGGCGTCGGTGCGGGCGCGCAGGTGCTCTCGAACTTCTCCGTCGGCTTCGACATCTCCTTCTGGGACCTGCTCAGCGCGCTGGCGACCGGCGCGACGATGCGGGTCTCCGCGCAGACCCGGGTCGGCGACGAGCTCGCCGACTTCGTCGAGGCGTACGGCATCACGCACGCGCTGATCACGCCCTCGGTGCTGGCCTCGATCACCCCGGGGCGGATGCGCTGCTTGCAGGCGCTGACGGTGGGCGCCGAGCCGGTGACCACGCCGCTGATCGAGCAGTGGGCGCCGGGCAGGACGATGATCAACGCCTACGGGCCCACGGAGCTCACCGTCGCCGCGACGCTCGGCGAGCTGGAGGCGGGTCAGGACGCGGTCTCCATCGGCCGCCCCTTCGGGGGCGTGCGCGCGTACGTGCTCGACCCCGGGCTGCGCCGCGTCCCGCCGGGCGTGGTGGGGGAGCTGTACGTCGGCGGGCCGGGCGTGGCCCGCGGCTACGCCGGCCGGCCCGGCCTGACCGCCTCGCGGTTCGTCGCCGACCCGCTCACCGGCGACGGCGCGCGGATCTACCGCACGGGCGACCTGGTGCGCTGGCTGCCCGACGGGGCGCTCGAGTACGTCGGCCGCTCCGACGACCAGATCACGTTGCGCGGCTTCCGGATCGAACCGGGCGAGATCGAGGCCGCGCTCGCCGCCGTCGAGGGCGTGAGCGCCGCCGCCGTCGTGGTGCACGGCGACGGGGCCGTCCGGCGCCTCGTCGGGTACGTGACCGGCGCCGCCGACGAGGCCGCCGTCCGCGCGGCCGTCGCGCGCAGCCTGCCGGCGCACATGGTGCCCGCCCGGGTGGTGGTGCTCGACGCGCTGCCGCTCACCGCCAACGGCAAGGTCGACAAGGCGGCGCTGCCCGCGCCCGACCTGGGCGACGAGGCCCGCTACCGCGCGCCCGGGACCTCCGCGGAGGAGGCCCTCGCGGGGGTCTTCGCGGAGGTGCTCGGGGTGCCCGAGGTCGGCGTCGACGATTCCTTCTTCGAGCTCGGCGGCGACTCGATCAGCGCGATCCAGCTGGTCGGACGCGCCCGCGCGGCGGGCCTGAGCCTCACCGCGCACGACGTCTTCGCGCACCGCACCGTCGCGGGCCTCGCGGCGGTGGCCGGCGAGGTCGACCCCGCGGACGCCGTTCCCGACGACGGGCTCGGCCCGATCGCGCCGGTGCCGGTGGCCCGCTGGTTCGCCGAGCGTGGCGGTAGCGCCGACGGCTTCCACCAGTCGGTGCTGGTGCGCACCCCGTCGACCGTCACGACCACCACGCTGCACGCCCTGACCCAGGCCGTGCTGGACCGGCACGACGCGCTGCGCGCGGAGATCGCTACCGCGGACGACGGCACGGGGACGCTGACCGCCCGCCCTGCGGGCGCGATCGCGGCTGCCGATGTGGTGGAGCGCTTCGACGCCACCGTCCTCCCGCTCGACGCGGTGGCGGGCGCCGTCGCCGCCGAGCACCGCCGGATCACGGCCCTGCTGCGGCCCGGCGCACCGTCGCCGCTGCGGGTGGTGTGGTTCGACCTCGGCCCGGACCGGGACGGCGCGCTGCTCGTCGCGGCCCACCACTACGTGGTCGACGGCGTCTCATGGCGCATCCTCCTCACCGACCTCGCGACCGGCTGGCTCGCCGCCTCCACCGGGCGTCCCGTCGTCCTGGCCCCGGTGGGCAGCTCCTACCGCCGCTGGTCGACGGTGCTCGCGGACCGCGCGCGGCAGCTGGGCGCCGAGGACGTCGCGCACTGGCGGACGGTGCTCGAGGGCGCTCCGTCGCTGCTCGACGGTGCGCTCGATCCCGCCCGCGACACCCACGGGAGCGCGGGCGGCATCACGGCGACGCTGCCGGCCGAGGTGACCGGGCCGCTGCTCGGTTCCGTCCCGGAGGCCTTCCACGCGGGCGTGCAGGACGTGCTGCTCGCCGCGTTCGCCACCGCGGTCACCACGTGGGCGGCCGAGCGCGGCCGCGCCGACGACTCCGTCCTGGTCGAGGTGGAGGCCCACGGCCGCGACGAGGCTCTGGCACCCGGGCTCGACCTCGCGCGCACCGTCGGCTGGTTCACCGACGTGCATCCGGTGCGGCTGCGGCCGGGCACGGGCGATCCGTCCGCGGTGGTCAAACGGATCAAGGAGCAGCTGCGCGCCGTGCCCGACGGGGGCATCGGCTACGGGCTCGCCCGCTACGCGAACCCGGAGACCGCGGCCGGGCTCGCGGGGCTGCCCGCACCCGAGATCGGCTTCAACTACCTCGGCCGCACGGCGGGGACCGGCGAGCAGGACTGGGCGCCCGACCGGCGCTTCGGCGATCTGTCCCCGGCGCCCGACGCGCTCGCCCTGATGCACCCGCTGGAGGTGAACGCCGTCGCCCGCGACGGGGCCGACGGCCCGGAGCTGGTCGCGTCGTGGACCTGGGCGCGCGCACTGCTCGACGAGGAGTCGGTGCGCCGGCTCGGCGCGCTGTGGTTCGCGGCCCTGCAGGACGTGGTGCGGGCCGCGAGCAGCGGCGACGGCGGGCACACCCCGTCGGACTTCCCGCTGGTCGCGCTCACCGCGGCGCAGGTCGAGGGGCTCGACGGGCGCTATCCCGGCCTGCAGGACGTGCTGCCGCTGACCCTGCTGCAGCAGGGTTTCCGGTACCACGCCGAGGCCGCCGCGGACGACCCCTACGTGGTGCAGACGGTGATCGACTTCGAGGGCGCGCTCGACGAGGACCGCTTCGCCGGCGCCGTCGCCGCGCTCATGTCCCGCCGCGAGGCGTTGCGGGCGCGGTTCGTCGCCGACGGGCTCGACGCCCCGGTGCAGGTGATCGCGGCCCCCGGCCCGGTGCCGTTCCGCCGCGTCGACGTGCGCGCCGCCGACGACCCCGAGGCGGCCTTCGACGAGACCGCCGCCGCCGAACGCCGCCGGGGCTTCCGCCTCGACCGCGAACCGGGCGTGCGCTTCGTGCTCGTGCGGGTGGCCGAGCGTGAGTACCGGCTGGTGGTGACGAACCACCACATCCTGTGGGACGGCTGGTCGGCGCCGGTCATCTTCCGCGACCTGCTGGCCGGCTACGCCGGCATCGATCCGGGGGCGCCCAAGGCGGCCCTGCACGACTACTTCACCTGGCTGCGGGACCGGGACCGCGACGCCGCGCGCACCGCGTGGGCGGCCGAGCTCGACGGGCTGGACGAGCCGACGCTGCTCGCCCGGGCGCTGCCGCGCACCGCGGCCGGGGCGCCCGCGCGCACCGGGGCGGGCGACGACGGCGGACCGTCGGGGACGGGGCGCGACGAGGTGCGCGCGACGCTCCCCGAGAACCTCACCGCCGCCGTGACGCGGCTCGCGGGCACGCTCGGCACCACGCCGGGCGCGGTCCTGCAGGCCACCTGGGCGATCGCCCTCGGCGGCGCGACGGGCAGCGCGGACGTGGTCTTCGGCGGGGTGCAGTCGGGTCGACCCGCGCAGCTCGACGGCGTCGAGGACCTGGTGGGCCTGCTCATCACGACCTCGCCGGTGCGGGTGCGGCTGGACCCGCGCAGCACCGTCCGCGCGGTGGTGCAGGGCGTGCAGGAGCAGTACGTGCGCCTGCTCGATCACCAGCACCTCGGGCTGCCCGAGATCGCCCGCGCCGCCGGCCGGTCCGAGCTGTTCGACTCGCTGTTCGTGGTGGAGAACTATCCCTCGACGGCGGGCGCGAGCATCCCCGGCACGGACGTGCGGGTGGTCGACGTGCGGGGCGACGACGCCACCCACTACCCGCTGCACGTCGCCGCGGTCCCCGGCGAGAATCTGCACGTGCGCGCCGGTTTCCGCACCGAGGTGCTCGATCGGGCCACCGTCGAGGACCTGATCGACCGCTGGCGGCGCGTGCTGACGGCCGCGGTGACCCGGCCCGACGCGCGGCTCGCCGACGTGGACGGCACGGGCGAGACGGAGCGTCTGCTGGTGCGCCGCTGGGGCGGTGCCGTGGGCGGTGTTCCCGCCCGCACCCTCCCGGAGCTGTTCGGGCGCCGCGCCGCGGCCCGGCCGCGCTCGCGCGCCGTCGCCGGCGACGGCACCCCGCTCAGCTACGCCGAGCTGGATGCGCTGTCGAACCGGTGGGCACGCCGTTTCCTCGCCGCGGGCGTGGGCCCGGGCGACGTGGTGGCGGTGACGGCACCGCGATCGATCGGCTTCATCGCCGTCGTGCTCGGCGTCGCCAAGGCCGGCGCCGCGTTCCTGCCGATCGACGAGCGGACCCCGCGCGAGCGGATCGAGGTGATGTTCGCCGATGTGCGGCCCGCCCTGGAGGTGGACGCCGCGATGCTGCAGGCCGGCCCCGGCGAGGTCGGCGACGAGCCCGTCACCGACGCCGACCGTCGCCGCCCGCTGACCGCGGAGGACGCCGCCTACGTCATCTTCACCTCGGGCTCGACGGGCACGCCCAAGGGCGTCGCCGTCACTCACGCCGGGCTCGCCAACCTGGTGCGCACCTTCGACGAGCTCGACCTCGGCCCGGGCACCCGGATGCTGCACAACTCCTCCGTCGGCTTCGACGCCGCGGTGTGGGAGCTGCTGTGCGCCCTCGGCACCGGCGGCACCCTGGTGGTCTCCGCGCGCGTGCGCGTCGGTGCCGAGCTCGCCGATTTCGTCGAGAAGCACCGCGTCACCAACGCCGTCCTCACCCCGTCGGTCCTGGCCTCGGTACCGGCCGGGCGGATGCGGGGCCTGACCTCGCTGGTGATCGCCGCCGAGGCCGTGCCCCGCGCACTGATCGACCGGTGGGGGCCCGGCCGCCGACTGGTCAACGCCTACGGGCCCACCGAGGCGACCATCGCGGTCTCCACCGCGCGGATCCGGCCCGGCGAGAGCGGCCCGGTGCCCATCGGCCGGCCCCTGCGCGGCATGGCGGTCCGCGTGCTCGACGGTGCCCTGCGGCGCGTGGCCCCCGGCACCGTCGGCGAACTGTACGTCGCCGGCCCGGCGATCGCGCGCGGCTACGTCGGTCGCCCGGGCCTGACCGCCGCGCGGTTCGTCGCCGACCCCCACGGAGCGGCCGGCGCGCGCATGTACCGCACGGGCGACCTCGTGCGCTGGCTGCCCGACGGGCAGCTGGAGTACGTCGGCCGCACCGACGACCAGGTCAAGATCCGCGGCGTGCGGGTGGAGCTCGGCGAGGTGGAGGCGGCCCTGGCCGCGGTGCCCGGCGTACGCGCGGCCGTCGCGGCGGTGCACGACGCCCCGGGCGGTGCCCGCCTCGTCGGCTACGTCGCGGCTCCGGGCGCGTCGCCGGACGCGGTGACGGCGGCCGTCGCCCGGCGGCTGCCGTCCGCGATGCTCCCGTTCGTCGTCGTGCTCGACGCGCTGCCGCTGACCCCCAGCGGCAAGCTCGACCGCGCGGCCCTCCCGGAGCCGGTGTTCGCCGCCGCGGCCGGGTACCGCGCGCCGGAGACCGGCGAGGAGCGCGCCATGGTCGCGCTGTTCGAGTCGGTCCTCGAGGTCGAGAACGTGGGCCTGGACGACTCGTTCTTCGAGCTCGGCGGCGATTCGCTGTCGCTGATGCGGCTGGTCGACCGGGTGGACGTCGACTTCGGGGTGCGGGTGCCCATCGTCGGGCTGTTCGAGAGCGCCACCCCGGCGTCGGTGCTGGCCTCGCTGTCCGAGGCCGGCCGGCCCCGCCCCGTGGAGGTCCCCGTCGACGACGTGCGGTTCGCGCCGTCGGTGCCCGACGTCGTGCCGGCCGGCCACGAGGTGCTCATCACCGGCGCCACCGGTCTCCTCGGCGGGCACCTGATCCGGGCGGTGCTCGAGGCCGACCCGGCCGCGCGGGTGCGGGGCCTGGTGCGCGCCCGCGACGAGGCCGCGGGCCTCGCACGGATCCGCACGGCGATGCGCGGCTACGGCTCCTGGTCCGACGACTACGAGGGCCGGATCACCGCCCTCCCGGGCGACCTCGCCGAGCCCGCCCTGGGGATCGAGCCCGCCGTCTGGGACCGGGTGATCGAGCAGGTGGACGCCATCATCCACTGCGGCGCGCGGGTCAACCACGTCGAGCCCTACGCCCGGCTGCGCGCCGCCAACGTCGATTCCACGCGGTTCCTGCTGGAGCTGGCCTCGCGGCGGCCCGGGACGGTGTTCCAGTTCGTGTCCACCATCTCGGCCGCGGGTGCCTTCGAGGAGATCCCCGACGCCGGGTACACGCACTCGAAGTGGGTGGCCGAGCGGGTGGTGGAGCTCGCGACGGCGAGCGGCGTCCCGTCGACGATCCTGCGGCCCGGCCTGCTGACCGGTGCGCTGGACTCCGGCGCGACCAACACCGACGACGCCTTCTGGAACCTGGTCCGCTCGATCGCGACGGTCGGTGCGGCACCGTCGGAGCTGATGGAGCAGACGATCGAGATGACGCCCGTCGACCGCGCCGCCGAGGCGATGGTCGAGGTCCTGCGCAGCGGTGACGAGCCCCTGCGCACGCTGGAGGTGGGCAGCGGCTCGCGGGTGAGCTGGCGGGAGATCGTCGGGGCGCTGCGCCGCGCGGGCCACCCGGTCGAGGCCGTGCCGGGACACGTCTTCCTCGAGCGGCAGACGGAGGCCTTCCGCGACCGGCCGGAGGTGGCGGAGACGCTCGCCCGTGCCATCCTGCTCATCCGGGCCGGGCTCGAGCGCGAGACCGCCGGCGGCGAGGGCGGCGGGTGGACCCCGACGAGCGCCGCCGACGGCCGCATCGGGCAGGACGGTGACCGCGCCCCCGTCGGGGAGGCGGGGCTGGACGTCTACGTCGCCTACTTGGAGCGGATCGGCTTCCTGCCCCGTGCGGGGAGGTCGGCCGAGGTGTGATGTGAGATGTTGCACGTCACCCTCGGTTCTGTGACCTTGCTCGATGTGTGACACTGGTTCAAAGGTTCTTACGGCGACTTTCGGAGATGACACATGACGTCAGCCACCATTCCCGGTCTCGAGGGGGATTCGATCCCCACGAAGCACGCGCAGCTCATCGAGTGGGTGCGTGAGGTCGCCGAGCTCACGCAGCCCGATCGCGTGGTGTGGGCGGACGGGTCCGACGCGGAGTGGGACCGGCTGACCTCGGAGATGGTCGCCGCCGGCACGTTCACCAAGCTCAACGACGCGAAGAAGCCGAACTCCTTCCTCGCCCTCTCGGACCCGGCGGACGTGGCGCGCGTCGAGTCGCGCACCTACATCTGTTCGGAGACCAAGGAGGGCGCGGGCCCCACGAACAACTGGGTCCGTCCCGCCGAGATGCGCGCGACGATGACCGACCTCTACCGCGGCTCGATGCAGGGCCGCACCATGTACGTGGTGCCCTTCTGCATGGGCCCGCTGGGCGCCGACGATCCGAAGCTGGGCGTCGAGCTCACCGACAGCCCGTACGTCGTGGTCTCGATGAAGATCATGACCCGCATGGGCACCGCGGTGCTGGACAAGCTGGGCGACGAGGGCTTCTTCGTCAAGGCCATCCACTCCGTGGGCAAGCCGCTCGCGCCCGGCGAGGCCGACGTGCCGTGGCCCTGCAGCGAGACCAAGTACATCACCCACTTCCCCGAGACCCGCGAGATCTGGTCGTACGGCTCGGGTTACGGCGGCAACGCCCTGCTCGGCAAGAAGTGCTACGCGCTGCGCATCGCCTCGGCCATGGCGCACGACGAGGGCTGGCTCGCCGAGCACATGCTGATCCTCAAGCTGATCTCGCCGGAGGACAAGGTCTACTACATCGCGGCGGCGTTCCCGTCGGCCTGCGGTAAGACCAACCTCGCGATGATCCAGCCGACCCTGCCGGGCTGGCGCGCCGAGACCGTCGGCGACGACATCGCCTGGATGCGCTTCGGCAAGGACGGCCGCCTGTACGCGGTGAACCCCGAGTTCGGCTTCTTCGGCGTCGCCCCCGGCACGTCGATGGACTCGAACCCGAACGCGATGAAGACCATCGACGCCGGCAACACCATCTTCACCAACGTCGCCAAGACCGACGACGGCGACGTGTGGTGGGAGGGCATGTCCGCCGCCCCGCAGCACCTCACCGACTGGCGCGGCGACGACTGGGAGAGCTCCTCCGCCGAGAACGAGGACGGCGTCGTCACCGTCGCCGCGCACCCGAACTCGCGGTACACCACCCCGATGTCGCAGTGCCCGTCGATCGCCCCCGAGTGGGACGACCCGCAGGGCGTGCCGATCTCGGCCATCCTCTTCGGCGGTCGCCGCAAGACGACGGTGCCGCTGGTCACGCAGGCGCGCGACTGGAAGCACGGCGTCTTCATGGGCGCGACCGTCGGCTCGGAGCAGACCGCCGCCGCCGAGGGCAAGGTGGGCACCGTCCGCCGCGACCCGATGGCGATGCTGCCCTTCCTGGGCTACAACGTGGGCGACTACTTCGATCACTGGCTCAACATCGGCAAGCAGGCCGACGAGTCCAAGCTGCCCGAGGTGTTCTACGTCAACTGGTTCCGCCGCGGCGAGGACAAGCGCTTCCTGTGGCCCGGATTCGGCGAGAACAGCCGCGTGCTCAAGTGGATCGTCGATCGCATCGAGGGCAACGCGGTCGGCAAGGAGACCCCGGTCGGCATCGTCGCCACGCCGGAGGAGCTCGACCTCACCGGCCTGGACACCCCGATCGAGGACGTCGCCGAGGCGCTGGCCGTGAACGTCGACGAGTGGCGCAACGAGCTGCCGTCGATCGACGAGTGGTTCGAGTTCGTCGGCGACAAGCTGCCCACCGGCCTCAAGGACGAGCTGGACGCGCTCAAGCAGCGCCTGGGCTGATCATCTGACGCGACACGGCGGCCGCTCCCGGATTCCGGGGGCGGCCGCCGTCGTCGTCCCGGTCCGCGGCCGCGGGCCGGGGCGCGTCAGTCGGGCGGCGACCAGCGCTGGGCGCGCCGGAAGATCCGGTCGGTCGCCAGGTTCGGCGCCGCGCGCATGGCGAGATCGCGGCCGCTGACGACGGCGGGCGTCGGCCACTGCAGCGCCGCGCCCAGCAGGTACGCCTGCCGCGCGAGGGACTGGGTCCGCGGCCGGCGGGCCTTGTCGTAGGCGGCGAGTTTCGTCGGGATGTCGCGCGGATCGGGGTCGCGCGCCAGCGGGCGCAGCAGCGAGACCAGCACGGCAGCGTCCTCGAGGGCGAGGTTCGCGCCCTGCCCCAGGGTGGGCGGCATGGCGTGCGCGGCATCGCCCACCAGCGCCGCGCGGCCCCGGGCGTAGGTGCGCAGCGGGTGCGCGAGGCGCTCGATCGGCTGGTAGCCGATGCGCCGGGGATCGGTCGCGGCGAGGATCTCCGGGATCGGCCCGCGCCAGTCGCCGTAGCGCTCCACCAGCTCCTCGGGCTCGGGCGGGGTGTCGTCGGGGGAGGGGCGCACCGCGAACCAGTACACCCGCCCGTCGCGCAGGGCGCTGTACCCGAAGCGCTCGCCCCGGCCCAGGGTCTCGCCCGCGTCGGGCAGCTCGACGGGGGTGTCGGTGATCCCGCGCCAGGCGCCGTATCCGCAGTACGCGGCGCCCGGATCGCCGGCGTGGCTGCCGCGCACGCGGCTGCGGATGCCGTCGGCGCCGATCAGCACGTGCCAGTCCTCGAGGATCCCGCTCGGCCCCAGGTCCAGCGTCTCGCGGCTGAGCCCCTCGACCCGGATCCCGGGCCGGACGGTGTCGGGCGCGAGGCCCCGCAGCAGCGCCCGGTGCAGTTCGGTGCGGTCGACGACCCGCAGCGCGGCGACGGTGGCCGGGGAGACGGTCGCCAGCCGGGTGCCGTCGGGCCGCCAGGTGCCGTACGGCACGGACGGCGGACCGTCGGCGACGATCTCGCGCACCCGCTCCTCGAGACCGAGCGAACGGAGGGCGGCGAAACCGTTCGCGAACAGCGACAGGCCCGAGCCGCGGGGGAGGAAGCGGGCGGCCTGTTCGAGGACGATCACCTCGGCGCCGGCGCGCTGCAGTCCGGAGGCCGCGGCCAGGCCTCCGATCCCGGCGCCGACGACGGCGACGCGCAGCGAGTTCGACCTCCACATGCCTCCGACGCTAGTAGCCCGAGCGCGTCCTGTCATCGACTGTGGGCCGCGTGACATGCGGTGTTGTCACAGGGATGGGTTGAGTTTGGGATCGCACGCGAGCACCGGCTATCCTGAAACGTCCCTCAATCGTCGAACGAGGGCAAGAGCCCTCGAGGAGTGACCGTGGCCGTCGCCGACGACTGGGAATTGTGGTTCCCCAACGCTTACGAGATCGGCGCCGAATCGGTCCGGTCCTTCGCCCGCGCTACTCGCAACTGGCACGTGCCCTACGCGACCAGCCGCCAGATCCCCGCCGACGTGGCGGTCCCCGCCACGATGCTCGGCGCCCCCATGCTGCAGGCCGCGTCGGCCGTCGTGGGCAAGGCGATCCCCGGGTGCAACCTGGCCGCGATCATGCACGCCGGGCAGTCCTTCAGCTACCTGCACCCGCTGCACGTGGGCGACGTGCTCAGCCTCGGCGTGCGGCTCGCCTCGCACATCGTCAAGGCGGAGACCGACCTCATCGTCGTCGAGTGCATGGTCTACGCGAACGAGCGGCCCTGCCTGGGCGGGGAGATCTTCCTGGTGCACAGCCAGCGCGAGACGGGCATCGACTTCGAGGCCGCCGACCGGCTGGCCGACGAGGTGATGATGACCGGTACGGGCCCGTCGAACAGCGACGCCTACGCCGCGAACGTGGCCGCCTCGATCTAGGGCTACACCGCCGCCCCGAGCACCCCGTCGAGCGCCCGCGCCATGTCGGCCGCCTCGATCCGCATGAGCACGGATTCGTCGACGTCGGCCAGGTCGAGGCCGGAATCGGCGAGCCGCAGCTCGCGCTCCTCCTCCGCCGCCTCGATGACGTTGCGCACGAAGCGGCCGTTGCCGAGCCGGTCCAGCCGGTCGACGATGCCGGCGCAGGAGGCCTCCAGCACCTCCGCCGCCGCGCCCGTGAGCAGCGCGTCGCGGGAGCGGGCCATCGCGGCGCCGATCTCGGCGAGCTCGCCCGGGCTGTAGCCGGGGAACCGGATGCGGCGCGCGAACCGCGAGGCCAGGCCCTCGTTGGAACCGAGGAAGCGGTCGATCTCGGCGTCGTAGCCGGCGACGATCACCACGAGCCGGTCCCGGTCGTTCTCCATCCGGGCGAGCAGCGTGTCGATCGCCTCCTGCCCGAACGCGTCGCCGCCCGTCAGGCCCTCCTGCACCAGCGTGTAGGCCTCGTCGATGAACAGCACCCCGTCGAGCGCGGAATCGATCACCGCGCTGGTCTTCTGGGCGGTGGCGCCCAGGTACTGGCCCACCAGATCGCGCCGGGAGCACTCGACGACGGTGTCGGTCGCCAGCAGTCCCAGGCCGCGGTACATCCGCGCGACGATGCGCGCCACCGTCGTCTTGCCGGTGCCGGGCGGGCCGGTGAAGGCGAGGTGCAGGGAGCGGCTGCCGCTGCTGAGCCCGCGGTCGGCGCGCACCTTGGCCAGCTGCATCGTGGTCCGCAGGCGCGTGACCTGCTCCTTGACCTCCCGCAACCCCACCTGCCGCTCCAGTTCCTCGGCGGCCGCGGCGAGCAGGTCCTCGGCGGCGTCGGTCGTCTCCGCGGTGGAGTCGGGCGCGTCCGGCGCGTCGAGCACGAGGCGGTGGCTCGGGTCGCGCAGCGCCGCCTCGGCCGGCGGGTAGGACGGTGCCGCCCGTTCCAGCAGCTCGCGGGCGCGCTCCTCGTCGCCCTGTTCGCGCAGCACCAGCGCGTGGCAGTAGCGGGCGGCGGCGGCAGCGCCGGGCACCGGGCCCTCGGCCGCGCCGGTCAGCAGGCGCGTGGCCTCGGCGAAGCGGCCCAGCTGCGCGGCGGCCGATCCGGCGATGGTGGCGGCCGCGGCGGCGAGCACGGCGTCGTCCCAGCTCGCGTGCCCGTCGAGCGCGGTCAGGGCGTCCTGCCACCGTCGGGTGCGGGCGGCGGTGACGGCGCGCTGGTACCGCTCGACGGGGCACTGCGGCGCGGCGTCGAGGACGCGCTCGGCCTCCTCCGGCGCACCGTCGGCCAGCAGGCGGGCGGCGTAGGCGGCGTGCGCGGTGACGGGGTCGCGCAGCGGATGGTCGACGTACAGGCCGGTGGCGAAGACGGAGCTCAGCGCGCCCGGCGCGAGGCCGACGCGGCGCGCGACGGCGCCGATCGCGTCGGCGTGACGGTGCAGCGCGGCGAGCACCTCGGCGGTGTTCTCCCCGGCGGCGGCGCGGCCCATCCAGGCGTCGGCCATGGCCGGATCGGCGGCGGTGGCGGCCTCGAAGGCGCGCCGGGCCAGCGCGGTGTCGCGCGGCATCGCCTCGAACTCGCCGATCCCGATGCCGAGCGCGGCGACGCCGGCGCGGAAGGCCTGCAGGGCCTGCAACGCGGAAGTGGTCATTTCATCCCCCCGGACGACGAGGATCCCCCGATCCTCAGCGACCACCGTAGCGGCGCTCAGCGCGCGAGGAGGGCGATCTCGCGGATCTCGGCCAGATCGGGGCCGTACTCGGGCGACGACCAGAACCGCAGCCGCCACACGTCCTCGCCCTCGCCGGCGTGCCGGGCGGCGGCCTCCACCTCGTAGAAGCCGCGGGCCATGGGGAATTCGAGCACCGGGCCGGGGCCGTCGGGTCCGGGCGAGAACCATTCGACCGAGCCGGACGTGTCCACGCACAGCTGGGTGTGCAGCACCGTGTCCCACTCGCCGTCGTCGTCGGGACGGGCGTCCCAGTGCTCGAGCTCCACCGGCATCGCGGTCTGCGCGCGCGACGGTGACGCGAAGCCCGCCGTCGCACGGTTGGTCGCGGCGCCGTGCACCGTGACGGCGGCCAGCAGGTCGTCGGGGACGCGGTGCCCGAAGCAGCTGCCGAAGAACTTGCCGTCGCGCAGGTCGAGCACGCCCGCCAGTTGCGTGAGGATCCGAGGTTCGAGGCGCATCGGTCCATTCTGACCGATCCCGCCCGAACCCATCCGGGGTGTCCGTTTCGGCGACGGGGATCGCCCCGATGCCGCAGGTGGCGAGATTCTGGCATTCTCGACTGCATGACACAGACTCCGGCCGCTCCGGCAATCCCCGCGACGGTCGCCGCGCGCGCCGTCGAGGTCACGAAGGTCTACGGCGAGGGCGAGAGCGTGGTGCACGCGCTCGCCGGCGTCACCGTCGACTTCCGGGCGGGGGAGTTCACCGCGATCATGGGCCCGTCGGGCTCGGGCAAGTCCACGCTGATGCACTGCCTCGCGGGGCTCGACGCGGCCTCGGGCGGGTCGGTCCAGGTGGGCGGCACGGAGCTGACCTCGCTGAGCGACAAGGAGATCACGCAGCTGCGGCGCGACCGCATCGGCTTCGTCTTCCAGAGCTTCAACCTCGTGCCCACCCTCACGGCCATCGAGAACATCACGCTGCCGCTCGACATCGCCGGGCGCAAGCCCGATCAGCAGTGGCTCGACACCGTGGTCGACCGGCTGGGGCTGCGACCGCGGCTGGGCCACCGCCCCACGGAGCTCTCCGGCGGGCAGCAGCAGCGCGTGGCCTGCGCCCGCGCCCTGGTCGGGCGACCCGAGATCATCTTCGGCGACGAGCCCACGGGCAACCTCGATTCGCGCTCCGGTGCCGAGGTGCTCTCCATCCTGCGCGCCGCGGTGGACGACTACCACCAGACCGTCGTGATCGTCACGCACGATCCGCGCGCCGCCTCCTACGCCGACCGGGTGGTCTTCCTCGCCGACGGCCGCATCGTCGACGAGATGCGCCGCCCGACGGCGGAGCGGGTGCTGGAGAAGATGATCCACCTCGACGAGCTCGTCGCCCGCTGATGGCGAACCCGATGCGCCGGGTGGCGCTGCGGAACCTCTTGGCGCACAAGGGGCGCCTCGTCCTGACGGTGCTCTCCGTGCTGCTCGGCACCTCCTTCATCGCCGGCTCGATGGTCTTCACCGGCACGCTGTCGAAGGCCTTCGACGGGATCTCCGACAAGATCGCCGTCGGCGTGGACGCGCGGATCTCGCCCGAGAACGCCCAGGGGCAGGGCGGATTCGGTCCGTCGGGGCCGGGCGTGCCGCTCTCGGTGGCCGACCAGGTGCGGTCGGTGCCGGGCGTGCGCGTGGTGGTCCCCGCGATCACGGGCACCATCGCCCTGCGCGACGGCGACGGCGAGGTCGTCTCGCCCACCGGCGCGCCCCAGGTGGGCGGCGCGTACCTGCCGCCGGGCGAGAACCTCGACCCCGAGGGCCTGAAGATCACCGCCGGGCGGGCACCGTCGGGCCCGAACGAGATGGTGCTCAACGAATCCGCCTCTGAGCGGCTGAAGCTGCCGGTGGGCGCGAAGACCACCATCGTCGCGCCGCATTCGCCCGGGCCGGTGGACGTCACGGTGGTCGGCGTCTACACGGTCTCCACCGACTCCGGCGGCTACCTGGGTGCGCTGTTCGCGAAGGACGAGGCCCAGAAGCTCTTCGGCGACGGTGCCACCGCCCCGTACCTCGAGGTGGGCGCCGCGTCCGGTACGTCGCCGGAGCAACTGCGCACCGCCCTCGCCGAGCGGCTCCCGGACCTGAACGTGCAGACCGGCGACGAGGTCCGGCAGGAGTTCGAGGACACGATCAACCAGGGCCTGAGCTTCCTGAACTACTTCCTCGTCGCCTTCGGCCTGATCGGGCTGCTGGTGGGCGTCTTCATCATCTACAACACCTTCTCGATGCTCGTCGCGCAGCGGCTCTCCGAGCTCGCGCTGCTGCGCGCGATCGGCGCCGGCCGCGGCCAGGTGCGCAACTCGGTGGTGCTGGAGGCGCTCGTCGTGGGTGTGGTCGGCAGCGCGCTCGGCCTCGCCGTCGGCATCGGCCTCGCGGTGCTGCTGCGGGCCGGTGTCACGGCCGCGGGCGCGGGCTTCCCCGACGGGGGCCTCGCCGTCAGCCCGTCCGTGGTGATCACCGTGATGGTGGTGGGCACCGTGGTCACGGTGATCTCGGCGCTGATTCCCGCGGTGCGGGCCTCGCGCGTGCCGCCCGTCGCGGCCATGCGCGCGCAGGACGGCGGCTCGGCGCAGTCGGTGATGGTGCGCGGCGCGATCGGCGCGGGCCTGCTGTTGTGCTCCCTGGCGCTGCTCTTCGTGGCCACCACCGAGGTCGGCTCCACCGCGGCGATCGAGGTCGGCGTCGCCGGCTTCGGCCTCATCCTCGCGATCGTGATCGGCGGCCCGGCGCTGGTGGCGCCGCTGCTCGGCGGCATCGGCAAGGTCATCGCCGCGCCCTTCGGCCCGGCCGGCCGGCTGGGCCGCACCAACGTGATGCGCAACCCGCAGCGCACCACCGCCACGGCGTTCGCGCTGGTGATCGGTGTCGCGCTGGTCGGCGTCATCGGCACGCTCGGCGCGTCCATGCAGAAGTCGATCGACGCCCAGGTCGACAAGGGCATCCGCTCGGACCTGCTGCTGCAGGCGCCGTCGCTGGGCATGCCGCCCGCGGCGCTCACGGCGATCGAGGACGTGCCGGGCATCGGCGCCAAGACCATCCTCTACGGCGTCCCGGTGCGGGTGGGCGGCGATCGGCTCTCGGCGCTCGGCGTCGACGGCGACGTCACCGCGGCGTTCAACCTCACCCGCACCTCCGGCGAGCTGACGCTGCGGCCCGGCGGGATGCTGGTCGACGACCGCACCGCGCGCGAACGCGGCTGGGAGGTGGGCTCGCCCGTCGAACCGGTGTCCGCGGTCGGCTCCGCGAAGACCCCGCTCACGGTGACCGGCATCTACTCGACGGACGGCGGCTCGCTGTCCGGGCCGGTGATCACGGCGGCCGACATGAACGCGCTCTACCCGCCCGCGAGCGGCGCCACCGCCCCGCTGGTCACCCCGCAGTCGGTGTTCATCAACGCCGCCGACGGGACCGCGGTCGCCGATCTCAAGGAGCGGCTGCGGGAGGCGGTCAAGCCGCTGCTGGTGGTCAACGTCGACGACCAGGACGATCTCAAGGACCAAGCGGGACAGGCGATCACGGCCCTGATGGGCGTGCTCTACGGGCTGCTCGGCCTCGCGGTGGTGATCGCGATCCTCGGCATCGTCAACACGCTCGCACTCTCGGTGGTGGAGCGGCGGCGCGAGATCGGCATGCTCCGCGCCATCGGCCTGATCCGCTCGCAGGTGCGCCGCTCGATCTACCTCGAGTCCATGCTCATCGCGGTCTTCGGCGCGGCGCTGGGACTGGTGCTCGGCGTGCTGCTGGGTGTCTCGCTCGTGCACGCCCTGCGCGACGAGGGCCTCGGCTCCGTGGTGGTGCCCTGGTCCACGGTGGTGGTGATGCTGGTGGCGTCCGCGTTCGTCGGCGTCGGCGCGGCCATCCTGCCGGCGATCCGCGCCGCCCGCACGCCCCCGCTGGCGGCGATCGCCGAGGGCTGAGCGCCTCCCGAAATTCGGGCTCTGCGGGGCTCCGCGACAGGATCCGACCGCGGAGCCCCGCAGAACCCGAATTTCGGAAGGCGTGTCACAGATCGGTGGCGGCCGGTGTCCTGTGTGCGGAAGAGTTGGTCAACGCAGGAGGACACAATCATGAAGGTCGTCGTGATCGGCGCGGGCTACGCGGGCACCATCGCCGCGAACCGGCTGGTGAAGAAGGCGGACGCGGAGGTGACCGTCGTGAACCCGAGGGCGGAGTTCGTCGAGCGGGTGCGGCTGCACGAGCACATCGCCGGTAGTGGCACCGCCGTCACCCCGCTGACCGAGATGCTCGACCCGCGGATCCGGCTCGTCGTCGGCGCGGTGGACACGATCGGTGACGGCACGGTGCTGCTCGCCGACGGCACCTCGCTCCCGTTCGACCGCGCGATCTACGCCGCGGGCGGGGCGCCGACGGCACCGTCGGGCACCCACGTGGTGGGCACGATCGAGACCGCGGAGCGCGCGCGGCAGGCGCTCGCCGGCCTGCCCGACGGGGCGGCCGTCACCGTCGTGGGCGGCGGCCTGACGGGCATCGAGACCGCGGCCGAAGTCGCGGAATCCCGTCCGGGCCTGCGGGTCCGGCTGCTCAGCGACGGTGAGGTCGGGGCGTCGCTCGGGGCCGGCGCGCGGGCGCGGGTGCGGCGCGACCTCGACCGCCTCGGGGTCGTCGTCGAGCGCGGGCGCTACGCCGGGGACGACGGTGCCGACCTCGTCCTGTGGGCGGTCGCGACGCAGGTCAGCGATCTGGCGGCGCGCAGCGGGCTCGCAGTCGACGCCGTCAGCCGCGTCGTCGTGGACGAGTTCCTGCGCAGCGTCTCGGATCCGCGGATCACGGCGGTCGGCGACGGCGCCGCCGTGCCCGGCGCGCGGTTGAGCTGCCAGACCGCGCTGCCGCAGGGCGCGCACGGCGCCGACAACGTCGCGCGCGAACTGGCGGGCGCGCCGATGAAGGCCTACTCCATGGGCTACATCGGGCAGAACGTCTCGATCGGCCGGCGCAGCGCCGTGATCCAGGCGGCGCGCCGCGACGACACCCCCACCCGCATCCGGTTCGGCGGCCGGCCGGCGGCGCTGTTCAAGGAGCTCGTGTGTCGCGGGGCCAAGGGCGGCGCCAGGACCGCCCGCTACGCCTGGCTGCCGGCGCCGCGATGACCGCCGAGGAGCTCTTCGCCGAGCATCGCCCGCTGCTGTTCTCCGTGGCCTACGAGATCCTCGGCAGCGTGGCCGACACGGAGGACGTGCTGCAGGAGAGCTACCTGCGCTGGCGCGCGGTGGACCCGGGCACCGTCGACCATCCGCGGGCGTACCTGGCGCGCATCGTCACCCGGCAGGCGCTCAACGCGCTGCGGGCGGCGTCGCGGCGGCGCGAGGAGTACGTCGGGCCGTGGCTGCCGGAGCCGCTGGAGGCACCGTCGGGCGACGGGCCGGCCGAGCACGTCCTCACCGGCGAGGCGGTGACCACCGCGATGCTGCTGGTACTGGAGTCGCTCACGCCCACCGAGCGGGCGGTGTTCGTGCTCCGCGAGGTCTTCGACTTCGGCTATCCCGAGATCGCCGCGGCCGTCGGCAAGAGCGAGGCGACGGTGCGCCAGACCGCGCACCGGGCGCGGGGGCACGTGCGCGCCCGCCGACCGCGGGAGGTGGTCGATCCCGCCGTGGCGCAGGGCGTCGCCGAGAGGTTCCTCGCCGCCGCGTCGACCGGGGATGTGCAGTCGCTGATGGATCTCCTGGCGCCCGACGTGGTGTACGTCGGCGACGGCGGCGGCGTGAAGTCCGCCGCCCGGCGGCCCGTCCTCGGCGCCGACCGGGTCGCGCGGATGATGATCGGAACCCTCCGCAAGTCGGCCGACTTCGGCGAGATGACCGTGCGCTTCGCCGTCTACAACGGCATGCCGGCGGTGGTCGTGGCCTTCGACGGTGCCGTCGACCTGGTGCTGTGCGTGGAGGTCGACGGTGCCGCGGTGACGGGCGTGTACGTGGTCCGCAATCCTGAGAAACTCGCCGGAGTTCGGCCTCCCGCTGCACTTTCGTGAACTGTGGAAACTAACTGTGCAGTGGTACAGGTCAGTCCGTTCACTTAGTGGTGTGCGTTCGGTCTGCACACCGCGGTGGTCAGGGCTTTCCTGCGAGGCTGACGAATCGGGTTAATCGGACTGACGCGCCGTTACCGAAATGTGGTCTGGCCTGCGCTTTTAGCGTCGCAGCGATGTAGATCACGAATAGGTCTCGGTTGTGTTTCGGATCACTCGAAGTACTACAGAGTAGGCGCAGGCGGTGGTTACCTTCGCGGTGGTTGAAGGCAACCGAAGTTCGTTTGACTATTGGGTGCTTTTCCAGCCCGTCCGCGCGCTCTCACCCCACAGCTCGCGCGCGCCGTTACGACACACCTCCCAGGAGAAGACCGATGCGTGAAGCAGTCCTGCGCGACAGCGCCGTCATGCGCGAGAGCGCCCCGTTCAGCTGGAACCGGACGGGGGTGGTCACCAAGGCGATGGCCGCGACCGTCCTCGCGGGTTCGCTGACCCTCGCCACCGTGCCGGCCATGGACTTCTCCGTCCCCAAGCCCGCGCAGATCCTCGCCGTCCCGGCCGCCGCCGCGCCGCTGCGCATGGACGTCGAGCTGACCAGCATCATCGACTGGATGTCCCCGCAGACGATCGCCAGCATGTTGGAGGACACCGATTCGAAGAAGCTCGCCGACGCCATGGCGTTGACGAACCCGGCGAAGGTCGCCGACATCATGTCGCGCATGGACCCGGCGAAGACCGCCAAGATCCTCGAGGCGATGCCCGCCGACAAGGTCGTCGCGATCATGAACGCGATGGACGAGAAGAAGCTCACCGCCATCGTCAACGGCCTGCCGCAGAACAAGCTCAACACCATCGTCGCCGGGCTGTCGCAGGACAAGCTCAACGCCGTGGTCAAGGCGATCCCCGAGGCGAAGCTCATCGAGGTCGTCAAGAGCCTCGACGACGCCCAGCTCGGCAAGATCGTCGGTGCCCTGGACACGCAGCGCCTCGCCACCATCGTCGCCGGCCTGCCGCAGGACAAGCTCAAGGACCTCGTCGGCAGCATCCCGACCGAGGTCCTCGGCCCGGTCGTGGGCGGCCTGCCCTCCGACAAGCTCGGTGGCCTGGTCGGCGCGATCCCGGTGAGCGTGCTGGGCGCCGTCGTCGCGGCGCTGCCGGCGTCGACCATCGCCGAGCTCGTCGGCAGCATCCCGCAGGACAAGCTGACCGAGGTCATCGGCACCGTCGACCCGGCCAAGATCGGCCCGGCCGTCGCCGCACTGCCCGCCGAGAAGCTCGCCGCCCTGGTCGGCTACATCCCCACCGACAAGCTCGCCGCGGTGGTCGCCACCTTCGACGAGCAGAAGCTCGGCGAACTCGTCAATGCGATCCCGGTGGAGAAGCTCGCCCCCGTGGTCGGCGCGCTGCCGGCGGACAAGCTCACCGAGCTGGTCAAGGGCATCCCCACCGAGAAGCTCATCACCGTGGTCTCGAACCTCGACGATGCGACCCTCACCGAGCTGGTCAACGGCATCCCGGTCGAGAAGCTCGGCCCGATCGTCGCGAGCCTGCCCTCGGAGAAGCTGATCAAGCTGGTCGGCGCCATCCCGACCGAGAAGCTCAAGGAGATCGTCGGCGGCCTGCCGGACGACAAGCTCCTCGGCATCATGGACGGCCAGCTCATCGGCCGCGTGGTCTCGCTCATCGTCGCGAACCTGGGCACCCCCGAGGGGATCGCCAAGATCCCGGACCTGCTCACCGGTGTGGTCGGCGGCGCGGTCGCCGGCGGCGCGCAGCTCATCCCGAACCTGATCGCGAACATCCCGCTGGTCGGCCCGATCGTCGCCGGCCCGGTCTCGTTCGTCGCGAACACCGTGGTCGTGCCGGCCGTGAACTTCGGTCTGAGCCTGCTCGAGCCGGTGCTCTCGCTGGTCACCACCGTGATCTCGCTGCCGCTCACGCTGGCCAACTCGGTCATCAGCGGTGGCGGGCTGACCTCGATGTTCGGCGAGCTGACCAAGGGCTTCGAGGGCCTGATCGGCACCGACGCCGCGAAGTCCCTGGACGAGACCGCCAAGGCGCTGAGCGGCGACGTCGAGACGAAGACCGCCGCCCTCTCCTCTGTGGGCGAGGACGCGGACGGCGAGAACGGCGTCGTGGGGGCGGAGAGTGCGGACGATACCGCCGCATACGTCGGCAAGCACCGGACCGCCGAGCCGACCGACGCCCCGGCGGAGGGTGAGGCCGGTGCCGAGGGCACCGTCGGCGGCGGCACGTCCGGCGCTGAGGACGGCGCTCCCACCGGCGAGACCGCGCCCACCGGCGAGGAGAAGACGGTTCCTACCGAGGGCACCGTCGAGGAGCAGGCTCCGGCCGCCGGCGCGGAGACCACCGCCGAGGCGCCCGCCGCCGATGCCCCCGCCGCCGACGCTCCTGCCGACGCGCCCGCTGCCGACGCTCCTGCTGCCGACGCTCCGGCGAACGAGGCGCCCGCCGGCGAGGACGCCTCTGCCGACGACGCCGGCTCGGAGGCCGACGCCGCCTGACCCGCTGCACCACCGTTCCCGGCCCCCGTCGCCTCCGCGGCGGGGGCCGGCGGCGTTCGGGCCGGGTCAGCGCTTGCGGAACACGAGCACCAGGTTCGAGACGAGCAACTCCCGCAGGCCGGGCACGCGGACCATCCACCACGCCCACGACGGGTGGTAGCGCGGGAACGCCGCGACGAGTTCCGCGTCCGCGACGGTGGCGGCCCAGCCCAGCCCGTCCGCGGCACCCACCTTGAACAGCGACGTTCCGTAGAGGTTCTTCGGCGGATGCCCGTGCTTGCGGGTGTACATCCGGGCGGCGCGCTCGCCGCCGAGGTAGTGCGTCAGGCCCATCTCGTGGCCGCCGAACGGGCCGTACCAGAGCGTGTAGCTCAGGATCACCATCCCGCCGGGCCGGGTGACGCGCAGCATCTCGTCGCCCATCGTCTCCCAGTCGCGCACGTGCTCGGCGACGTTGGACGAGAGGCAGACGTCGACGGCACCGTCGGCGATGGGAAGCGCGAGGCCCGAGCCCCGCAGGCCCCGCGACGACGTGATGCCGGCGGCGTGCGCCTCGGACGGATCGGGCTCGACGGGCACGTAGACCGCGCCGTGCTCGGCGAAGGCATCCTCGAAGTAGCCGGGCCCGCCGCCCACGTCGAGGACGAGGGCACCGTCGAGATCCCCGTACAGGTCGCCGGTCAGCTCGACGGTGTCGCGCGCGAGCGCACCGTAGAACCGGGCCGGCTCGGACTGCTCGAACCGGAAGTCGGAGAGCAGCCCCACGGAGCGCCGCAGGGTGGCGCGGCGGCGGAGCCGTTCCGTCGCGTTCTTCCAGCTAGCGGGGTACACGAGACCGGACGGTACCCTAGAACGCGTGCGTGAGGTCCTCCTGCTGTGTTGGCGTGACACCCGCCACCCCCAGGGTGGCGGCAGTGAGTTGTACCTCGAGCGCGTCGGCGAGGAGCTGGCCGCCCGCGGCGTCCGCGTCACGTTGCGCACCGCGATGTACCCCGGCGCCGCGCGATCGGAGACGGTGCGCGGCGTGCACGTCTCCCGTGGCGGTGGCCGGTTCACCGTCTACCCGCTGGCGCTGCTGGCGATCGTGCTGGCGCGGTGCGGGCGCGGCCCGCTGCGCGGCATCCGCCCCGACGCGGTGATCGACACGCAGAACGGCATCCCCTTCTTCGCGCGACTCGTCGCGGGCGTCCCCGTGACGGTGCTCGTGCACCACTGCCATCGCGAGCAGTGGCCCGTCGCGGGCCGGCTCGTCGCGCGCATCGGCTGGTTCATCGAATCGCGGCTCTCGCCGTGGGTGCACCGGGCGTCGCAGTACCTCACCGTCTCGCTGCCGTCCGCCGAGGAACTGGCGCTGCTCGGCGTCGGCCCGGAGCGGGTGGCCGTGGTGCGCAACGGGATCGACGCCGTCGAATCCGGCGTCGCGGATGTGCGATCGTCGTCGCCGCGCATCGTCGTGCTCTCGCGCCTCGTACCGCACAAGCAGATCGAGGACGCCCTCGACGTGCTCGCCCGCCTGGGCCGCCGCGTCCCCGACCTGCACCTCGACGTCATCGGCAGCGGCTGGTGGGACACCGAGCTCTACGCCCACGCGGACAAGCTCGGCGTCCTCGACCGGGTCACCTTCCACGGCCATGTCACCGAGCAGCGCAAGCACCGCCTGCTCTCCCGCGCGTGGGTACACGTCATGCCCTCGCGCAAGGAGGGCTGGGGCATCACGGTGATCGAGGCGGCGCAGCACGGGGTGCCCACCGTGGGGTACGTATCGTCGCGCGGGCTCACCGATTCCGTGGTCGACGGTGCCACCGGCCTCCTCGTCCGCGACCTCGCGGGGCTGACGGAGGCGGTGCACACCCTGCTGCGCGACCCGCTGTTGCGCGAGGAGCTCGGCGCGAAGGCGCAGGAGCGGGCGGGGGAGTTCTCCTGGCCCGCCACCGCCGACGGTGTCTCCCGCGTGCTCTCCGCCTCCGTCGCGGGGGAGCGCGTGGGCGGCCTGGTCTGAGACCGCAGTCCGACGGTCCGCCGGCGCTGCCCGTCTGCCGGCGGGGAGCGCGGAGCATGGTCCGAACCTGCCGGTGATCGCACCGTCGGCCTCCCCCCCTGATTCGTTCGGCCCCCACCGGAACACCGTGTGTTGCGGTGGGGACGGAACGGATCGAGGGGGAGTGATGGCGTTGCGGTGGGGAGCGAGCGGATCGAGGGGGAGGAGCGGCGCTACTGCGCCTGCATCCGCTACCGTGAAGACGTGGTGAGGCAGGCTGCGAATCCGACCTGGGTGGGGTGGCTCCTCATCCTCTCGGGAGCGCTCGTCATGGCCTCCGCGCTCGTTCGCGACTGGTCGACGTGGCCGGACTCCCGCAGTGTGCTTCCTGCCGGGGTGGCGCTCGTGAGCGTCTGTCAGATCATCGTCGGCGTCGTCACGGTGCGCCGGGACCGGAGGAGGCGCGATGGCGCGGCGTGCTGATACTGCGACGCGGGTGGTCCCGGTCGGGGTGCTCAAGGCCCTCGCCGGGCTGCTCCTGCTGATCTGGTTGGCGCTCTTCGCGGTGACCGTGCTGATCGACTGGCCCGTCGACGGCCCGCGGAGTCAGGGTGTCGCCCACGGCCTGATGTTCGCAGTGAGCCTCGTCGTCGCGATCACCGCGACCCAGCTGTGGCGGATCGCCGTCGCGATGGAGCCGGAGACGAGCGCGCGGGACGCCCGAGGGCTCGTCGGAGGCTTCGTCCTGGCCGTTCCGGCGATAACGCTGATGTGGATGGACTACGACGACTGGGCGCCTTGGCGCATGGCAGCGGTCGTGGCGCTGTTCCTGGTGATGCTCGTGCTGGCGGTACTCGACTTCCGAGACCGGCGCAAGCACAAGGGGGAGATCGTGGCGCCGGTCGCGACGATGACGGTGCCCACGCCGCGCGGAGACCGGGAGGTCCGCATCGCGCAGCCGGAGGGGCTGCACGACCGGTGGATGACCCGCTGGTCGATCGGCACGCCAGAGGGCACCGTCCAGCGCGTCTCCTACGGCCCGGACCCGATGCGTTCGCTCACAGCTGCACTCGCCGACGCGGAGGCCGCGACCGTCGTAATCTGAAACGGTGGCAGACACCGAGAAGCGGCGCCCCGCGATCCTGACCGTCGACGACGATCCGAGCGTCTCCCGCGCCGTCGCCCGGGACCTGCGGCGCAAGTACGGCGGCGAGTACCGGATCGTGCGCGCGGAGAGCGGCGAGCAGGCGCTCGAGGCGCTCAAGGAGCTCAAGCTCCGCGGTGATCTGGTGGCCGTGATCCTCGCCGACTACCGCATGCCGCAGATGACGGGGCTGGAGTTCCTCGAGGCCGCGATGGACGTCTACCCGGGCGCGCGCCGGCTGCTGCTCACCGCGTACGCGGACACCGGCGCCGCGATCGAGGCGATCAACGTCGTCGATCTGGACCACTACCTGCTCAAGCCGTGGGACCCGCCGGAGGAGAAGCTCTACCCCGTTCTCGACGCCCAGCTCGAGGCGTGGCTGTGCAGCGACCACCGACCCGTCCCCGAGACGAAGGTGGTCGGGCACCGCTGGTCGGCCCGCTCGTCGGAGGTGCGGGAGTTCTTGGCCCGCAACCAGGTCCCGTACCGCTGGTACACCGCCGAGTCGCCCGAGGGGCAGCGTCTCCTCGCCGCCGCGGGGGTCGACGGGCAGCAGCTCCCGCTCGTCGCCGCGGCGGACGGGACCGCGCTCTGCGCACCGTCGGACAGCGAACTGGCCGAACACGTGGGCCTGAACACCACCCCGTCGGAGGAGTTCTACGACCTGGTGGTCGTCGGAGCCGGACCCGCGGGGCTGGGCGCCGCCGTCTACGGCGCCTCGGAGGGGTTGCGGACGGTGCTGGTCGAGCGGTCCGCCACGGGCGGGCAGGCCGGGCAGAGCTCGCGGATCGAGAACTACCTCGGCTTCCCCGACGGGGTCTCCGGCGGTCAGCTCACCGACCGGGCGAGGCGGCAGGCGAACAAGTTCGGCGCCGAGATGATCACCGCCGCCGACGTCGTCGCGCTGGAGGTGACCGGCGCGGGACGGCGGGTGCGATTCTCCGACGGCACCGTCGTGGGGGCGCACACCGTCATCCTGGCGACCGGGGTCGCCTACCGGCAGCTCGACGCGCCGGGTATCGAAAGACTCACGGGCGCAGGCGTCTTCTACGGCTCGGCGATGACCGAGGCGCCGGCGTGCCGCGGGCAGGACGTCTACATCGTGGGCGGCGCGAACTCGGCCGGGCAGGCCGCGGCGTTCCTGTCCAAGGGCGCCCGCTCGGTCACCCTGCTGGTGCGCGGGGACTCGCTCGAGGCATCGATGTCGTACTACCTGATCCAGCAACTGAATTCGATCGAGAACGTGCACGTGCGCCCGCACACCCGGGTGATCGAGGCGCACGGCGACGATCACCTGACGCGGCTCACGCTCCGCGATACCCGCTCGGACGAGACCGAGGAGGTCCCGGCGGACTTCCTGTTCGTCTTCATCGGCGCCGAACCGCGCACGGACTGGCTCGACGGCGTCGTCGCGCGGGACGGGCGGGGCTTCCTGCTGACCGGCCCGGATCTCACGCCCGACGGTGCCGCCCCGCGGACCTGGGAGCTGGATCGTCCTCCGTTCCACCTGGAGTCGAGCGTGCCGGGCGTCTTCGTCGCCGGCGACGTGCGCTCCGAATCGGCGAAGCGCGTCGCCTCCGCGGTGGGCGAGGGCGCGATGGCCGTGATGTTCGTGCACCGCCACCTGGAGGGGATCGACTCATGAGTACTCACGATCCGTGCTTCGTCGACGAGCTGCGCACCCTGTTCCTGTTCGAGAAGCTCGACGACGATCAGCTCGAATGGCTCTGCGAGCGCGGGCATGTGGAGACCTTCCCCGCCGGTCCCGTGTACTCGACGGGAGAATCCGCCGACTGGCTCTACGTGCTGCTCGACGGGACCATCGCGCTGTCGCAGAAGGTGGGTGACGCCGAGATCGAGACCACCCGCTCCGATCAGCGCGGCGCCTACGCCGGCGCGTGGTCGGCCTTCCTCGGCAAGGGCGGCCCGGCGCAGAAGCAGTACAACTCGTCGATGCGCGCGGTGACGCCGGCGCAGTTCTTCATGCTGCCCGCCGAGGACTTCAACGAGGCCATGCACCAGTGGTTCCCGATGGCGGTGCACCTGCTGGAGGGCGTGTTCTACGGCGGGCAGCGCACCCGGCAGATCGTCGAACAGCGGGAGCGACTGCTGGCGCTGGGCTCGCTCTCCGCCGGGCTCACCCACGAGCTGAACAACCCCGCGGGCGCCGCAACTCGCGCGGTCGCGGACCTGCGCACCCGCGTCGGCGGCATGCGGCACAAGCTCGCCGGCATCGCCAGCGGCAAACTGGACCGCACCCGGCTGGTGGATCTGGTGAAGTTCCAGGAGGAGGCGGTGGAGGCCGTGGCGCAGGCGCCCGACCTCGGCCCGCTCGAGGCCTCCGACCGCGAGGACGAGCTGATGGACTGGCTCGACGACCACGACATCACCGACGGGCACGTCCTGGCGCCGGTGTTCGTGGCGGCCGGCCTGCAGACCGACTTCCTCGACCGCGTCGCGGGCTCGCTCGACGACGGCCCCGTGCTCTCGGGTGCGCTGCGCTGGCTGTACTACACCGTCGAGACCGAGTTGCTGATGAACGAGATCACCGACTCGACCAACCGGGTCTCCACCCTGGTCCAGGCTGCCAAGCAGTACTCGCAGATGGATCGCGCGCCGTTCCAGGTGCTCGACGTGCGCGAGCTGCTCGACAGCACCGTCGTGATGCTCAGCCGCAAGCTGGGCGAGGTCACCGTGGTGCGGGACTACGACCCCGACCTGCCGGAGATCAAGGGCTTCGGCGCCGAGCTGAATCAGGTGTGGACCAACCTGATCGACAACGCCGTGCAGGCGATGGACGGCCGAGGCACGCTGACCCTGCGCGCCCACCGTAAGGACGATGCGGTGATCGTCGAGGTCGCCGACACCGGCTCCGGCATCCCCGCCGACGTCCTGCCGCGCATCTTCGAGCCGTTCTTCACCACGAAGGGCGTCGGCGAGGGAACCGGTCTGGGCCTGGACATCTCGTGGCGCATCGTGGTCAACAAGCACCAGGGCGACCTGGCGGTGCGCTCCGAGCCGGGGAACACCGTGTTCACCGTGGAACTGCCCGTCGACGGGCCGCAGCGCGAGGAGATCGCGATCCCGGACGAGCCGGGCGCCGAGGGAGAGGAACCCCACGCATGACCGCACCGAACGACCCCATCGACCCCGCCGTGCCGCCCAGCGGCCCCGGCTGCGTGGAGTGCGACGCCGACGGCGGCTGGTGGGTGCACCTGCGCCGCTGCGCCCGGTGCGGCCACGTCGGCTGCTGCGACTCCTCGCCCGGGCAGCACGCGAGCGCCCACGCCCGCGAGAGCGGCCACCCGATCGTGCAGACCTACGAGCTCGGCGAATCGTGGTTCTGGGACTACGTCTCGGAGGACTACTACGACGGTCCGCGGCTCGCGGACCCGCAGAACCACCCGGTCGAGCAGCCGGTGCCGGGGCCCGCGGGGCGCGTGCCCGCCGACTGGCGGAACCACGTGCACTGAGCCCGAGTCCTCGCCGGCGCGATCAATGCGAGGATGGCAATAGCCGTATCCGGACCTGGAGGAGAACCATGCCGCAGACCGTCAGAGGAATCGTCGCCCGCGCGAAGGGTGAGCCCGTCGAGGTGCTCCCGATCGTGATCCCCGATCCCGGTCCGGGTGAGGTGGTGGTCGCGGTGCAGGCGTGCGGCGTCTGCCACACCGATCTGCACTACCGGGAGGGCGGCATCAACGACGAGTTCCCGTTCCTGCTCGGCCACGAGGCCGCCGGCGTCGTCGAAACCGTCGGTGAGGGCGTCGATCACGTCGCCCCCGGTGACTACGTGATCCTCAACTGGCGCGCCGTGTGCGGCCAGTGCCGCGCCTGCAAGCGCGGCAAGCCGCAGTACTGCTTCGACACCTTCAACGCCACGCAGAAGATGACGCTCGAGGACGGCACCGAGCTCTCGCCCGCCCTCGGCATCGGCGCCTTCGCCGAGAAGACGCTCGTGCACCAGGGGCAGTGCACCAAGGTCGATCCCGAGGCCGATCCGGCCGTCGTGGGCCTGCTCGGCTGCGGCGTGATGGCGGGCCTCGGTGCCGCCGTGAACACCGGCGGCGTCTCGCGCGGTGACACCGTGGCCGTGATCGGCTGCGGCGGTGTCGGAGACGCGGCGATCGCGGGCGCGCGACTGGTCGGCGCGCGCACCATCATCGCCGTCGATCGCGATCCGAAGAAGCTGGAGTGGGCGCGCGACCTGGGCGCCACGCACACCGTCAACGCCGCGGAAGTCGATGCGGTGGAGGCGATCCAGGAACTCACGGACGGCTTCGGTGCCGACGTGGTGATCGACGCCGTGGGGCGCCCCGAGACGTGGAAGCAGGCCTTCTACGCGCGCGACCTGGCCGGCACCGTCGTCCTGGTGGGCGTGCCGACGCCGGACATGACCCTCGACATGCCGCTCATCGACTTCTTCTCGCGCGGTGGGGCTCTCAAGTCCTCGTGGTACGGCGACTGCCTGCCCGAGCGGGACTTCCCGCAGCTCGTCGACCTCTACCGGCAGGGCCGCCTGCCGCTGGAGAAGTTCGTCACCGAGCGGATCGGCCTCGACGAGGTGGAGCAGGCCTTCGAGACCATGCACCGGGGCGAGGTGCTGCGCTCGGTGGTGGTCCTGTGAGCCTGCGCGTCGAGAACGTCGTCACCAGTGGGCAGTTCAGCCTCGACGGCGGCACCTGGGACGTCGACAACAACGTCTGGCTGGTCGGCGACGACTCCGAGGTCGTGGTCATCGATGCGGCGCACTCCGCCGCCCCGATCATCGCGGCGGTCGGCGGGCGCACGGTCCGCGCAATCGTCTGCACCCATGGGCACAACGATCACGTGACGGTCGCGCCGGAGCTCTCCGAGCGGCTCGACGCGCCGATCCTGCTGCACCCCGGCGACGACGTGCTGTGGGAGATGACGCACCCCGGTGTGGGGCACGAGGATCTGGCCGACGACAGCCGGATCGCCATCGGCGGCACGGAGATCCGCGTGATCCACGCGCCCGGCCATTCGCCGGGGTCGGTGTGCCTGTACCTGCCGGAGGCGGGGCAGCTGTTCAGTGGCGACACGCTGTTCGCGGGCGGGCCGGGCGCCACCGGCCGCTCGTACAGCGATTTCTCGGTGATCATCGAGTCCATCCGGGACCGGCTGTTCGCGTTGCCGCCCGAGACCGTGGTGAACACGGGGCACGGTGATGGGACCACCCTCGGGACGGAGTCGCCGCACCTGGAGGAGTGGATCCGCCGCGGTCACTGACCCGCGACGCAAAACGCACCCGGGTTGTATCTTCATTTGCATGACCAGAGTGCTGATGGGTCCGCCGGCGAGCAGGTGGTGGATCGCCTACCTGCTCGTCTTCGGCGCCTGTCTCGTCGAAGCGCTCGCGGCGCGCCGCTGGGGCATCGCCGCGCTCGTCCTCGCGGTCCTCGCCGCGGGCCTGGTGACCACGGCCTGGTCCCTGCTCGCCCAGATCGTCGTCCACCTGGTGGCCTGCGCTCTCGCGGCGGCATCCGCGCTGATCGCGGCCCTGGAGGGCCGGACCTTCTGGGCCGTCTTCGGCGTCCTCGCGACGCTCGCCCTGGCCGCGGTGATCCCGCTTGCGCGCCGCGAGGGCTCGGGCGGCCGCATCCGCACGGAGGAGCTCGTCGGCCTGACGGTGCCGCAGGCCGAGCGCCTGCTCGGCTACCCGCTCACGCGCGCGCCGGGCGGCCTGGGTGCACCCGTGCTCGTGCCGGTCCCGTTCGGGCCCCGTCCCGACGGCGCCGACCCGGGCCGCCGGGCCGCGCTGGTGGTGACCTCGGTCGCGGTCGACCCCGCAGGCCCGTGGATCGCCTTCGGCGTCGCCCCGATTGAGCGGGTGCCGGCACTCGATCGCGACACCCGCGGGTTGTTGCAGGAGGAACTGCGCTCCCGGATCGGCGGCTTCGCGGCCGCCCTCCGGCCCGAACGCCCCGGCAGCGCGCGCCGGGGCGCGCCTCCGCAGCGGAGTGCGCCCGTGCGCCGCGCGCCGGTGGCGCGGACCGCCGCTACACCGAGATGAGGGCGGGGCTGCGGTCGGCGACCTCGATGATGCGCTCGCGCAACAGCTGGAAGACGATGTCGACCGAGCTGGTGGCCTGCCCGGTGTCGGGGTGCATCGCGTTGAAGTCCAGGCCCGACTCGTCGCGGTTGATCCACATGAACACCTCGCGCGAGGGAGTCGCGTTGGCGAAGACCGAGAAGTCGTGCTGCTTGGCCAGTTCCGCGCCCGGCACCCGCGTCACGTCGATGTAGGAGAGCATCGGCGCGGCGAAGCCGTGCTGCACCGGGAACTCCGGATCGTCGGCGAGCAGGTCGATGATCGGGAACACCGGCGTGCGGTCGAGCTGCTTGGCCGTCGCGACCGCCTCGTGCGCGTTGCGGGCCACCTCGTCGAAGCTCCCGGCGGCGACGAACTGCACGGGCACCAGCGTGACGTACCAGCCGACGGCCATGGCGTCGCCCGTCCCGGAGCGATCCGCGCGGGGGATGAGCATGGTGAACAGCTCGTCGCCGGTGAGGTGGTGGTGCACCTGCCCCAGCACGGCGAGGAGCGCGCTGCTCATGTTGGCGCCGGCCCGCTTGGCCGCCGCGCCGAACCGGGCCGTGCGGCCGGCGTCGATGAACGAGGCGTGCACCGCGATGCGACCGGGGGCGGCCTCCCCGTCGGCGAGGCCGAGCGGCAGGGGGAAGCGTGGCATGCCGCCCGCGCGACGCAGGGTCTCGCGCCACTGCACGACATCCGGGTGCGTCGGCGTGAGCGTGTCCGCGAGGGTGCGCTGTTCGCGGGTGAACTCGCTGTGCGGGCGGACCGGCATCGGGGTGAACTCGATGCCGCTGCGCGCTGCGGTGTAGCGCGAGAGGATCTCGAAGAAGCTCACCGCTTGCGAGACGCCGTCGGTGTAGAGGTGATCCGAGCACACGACCACCTGGAAGTGCGGGGCCTCCGCATCCGGGCGGGCGTTCTCGGTGCCCGTGACGGCGAAGGCGAAGGCGGCCCACTCGTGCAGCTCCGGCACCGAGCCCATCAGGTGGTCCTTGACGGTGACGCCCGGGTGCGTCGCCGAGGTGGCCTCGACGGCGAGCGTGATCTGCTCGGGAGAAAGCGTGCGGCCGCGCGGATTCAGGTTCGTCGTCACGGGGAATGCGGTGTGGAAAACGCCGTGCGCACGCACGAAGTCGTGGAAGACCGATTCGACGATTGTTGCATCGAATACATCGTGAATCGTGAATGTGGTGAAGACGAGGCGGCGGGTGCACGCCTCGCCGTCGATGCCGCTGCGCAGATGGTCGGCTTGCACGAACGAGGTGCACACGCCGAGGTCAGGGGCGGTGCGCATCGCCGCCTTGGTGGTCGCGTCCGGAGCCCAGACGGTCCACTCTCCCGCCGGGCACTGCCACTGTTCCGAGAAACCCGAGATCATGGAGAACATGATCCCGACTTCTATAGCGCGGCAAAAGATGCGGGAGCGGTGAGAAATCCAACAATGGTCATCTCTTCCCATTGGACGCCGCATAGCGCATTATGTGCAGTGCTAATGACGTAGCTGCATAACAGGGGTGTCTTTGGGATTCCCTCTGCAAATTACGGGTGTGTTTCACGAACGCCGTACAGAAAGCGGGCGCTCAGCGGCGGGTCGGTTCGGTGGCGCCGCCGGCGCCGTCGCCGGGGGCGGACGCACCCCGCCGGCGGGTGGCCGCCACCGTCGCACCGCCGAGCAGGAGGACGGCCCACAGCAGGTGCGCCGCCCAGGCGCCCGCCCGCTCGCCGCGCGTCGCCGAGGCGGTCGCGATCTCGCCGGGCACGCGGTAGAGACGCAGCTCAGGAGTGTCGACGGCGAGGCTCAGGCTCGGAAGCGGCACCGTCGGGAAGACGGTCTCGCCGCCGTCTGAGACCGCTTCGACGAGGACCCACCCGACGCCCAACTCGGCCAGCCGCGGCGCGAGGGTGTCGCCGCCCGCGGCGAGTGCGGCCTCCGCATCGGACGCGACGCCCGGCACCCGGTCGATCGACCGCGACCCGACGCGGAGTTCACCCGTCTGCAGCACCGGCGCCCGGAGCATCCGCGGAGCCGGGTCCAGGACGGGCGCGTCCGGCCCGTACGCGTACGTCCGGAACATGCCCGGCGGCAGCACCGCCACCGATCCGCGGTCCGCCGGCACCGCGTCGGCGACGGTGCGCCAGGCGTCGGGATAGGTCACCGGGGCGAGCGCGCCGCCCACGCCCCACGCCAGCCCCGGGAGGACGGCGACCGGCAGTGCGACGGCGACGATCGCCCCCGCCGGCCGCGCCGCGCTGGGGACCGCCGCGACGAGGGCCGCCGCGCACGTCGCGAACAGCGGCACCGCCAGCGCCACCCACTTCTGCCCGTCGCGCAGCAGGCCGCTGCCCGGGACGGCCTGCACCACGACCTCGAGCAGCGCCGTCCCCGGCCCCGTCGCCGCCAGCGCGGGCAGCACCACGGCGCACGCGCCGAGCAGCGCGAGCCGGCCGAGCGGCGGGCTCAGCACTCGCGCACGCAGGGCCAGCAGCCCGCCCCCGAGCAGGACGAGCGCGAACGCGGTCCAGAGCCACGGTGCACCGTCGGGCACGGCCTGCCGGTTCCAGATCCCCCCGAGCCCCAGCAGCGAGCCCAGCGTGCCCAGCCCGGGCTCCGCGCGGGCGGCGAAGACGGCCACGCTCGCGGGGTCCGCGCGCACGCCGCTGCCCGACACCAGCGACGGGTACAGCCACGGCGCCGCCGCGCACACGAACAGGCCCAGCTGCCACGCCCAGCGGCGCGGCGCCGCGACCAGGCCCGCGATCAGCGCGAAGACGGCCCCCGTCGGCGTCAGGCCGCCCGCCGCCAGGCACAGTGCGAACCCGCCGAGCTGCCGCCGGCCTCGCAGCCGGAGCCCGACGACGACCGCCCAGCCGATCGCCGCGTACCCGGCCAGCAGGCTCCAGTGGCCCTGCAGGAGCCGCTCCGCGACGAACGGGTTCCACAGCCCCACCGTCGCGGCGGCGAGGCCCGCGCCGAGGCCCGCCGGGCGGCCCACGGCGTCGAGCACTGCGAGCGCGCACCGCCCGAAGCCCCAGCCCGCCGCGACCAGCGCGACGAAGAGCAGGCCCGTGACCAGGAGGCCACCGTCGACGACCTGCGAGCCGAGTGCCAGGACCCAGTCCTGCGGGGTGGCGCGCGCGGCGTTGTCGCCGAGCCCCAGCGCCGTGTCGGTGAGGTGGGAACGGGGCGTGGAGACGGCGTCGCGCAGCAGCAGGTAGCGGCCGCCGACGGCCAGCGGTCCGAGGATCACGAAGGCGAGCACGGCGGACCAGGCGGCGAGGGCCGGGTCGCGCGATCTCATCACCGTCACCCTACTGACACAATGGCCGGGTGAGTGGTTTGGCGTGGGTCACCCTCGGCTCGATGCTCGCCAACCTGTGCTCCTACCTGGTGCACCTGCCGGCGAGCCGCTGGCTGGGGCCCGCGGGCTACGGCGAGTTCGCCTCCCTGCTGCAGTTGACCCTGGTCCTCGCGGTGCCCGCGCTGGCGCTGCAGACCGTCGTCGCACGACAGGTGGTGCGCGGCGCCGGGGCCGCGCAGATGCGGGTGCTCGGCTACCGGATCGCACTCGGCGCGGGCGTGCTCGCCGCCGTCGCGGTGCCGCTCGCCGCCGCCGGCCTGCACACGCGCCCGCTCACGGCCGCCGCCGCGCTGGCCGCCGCCCCCGCGCTGGTGCTGCTCGCCGTCGAACAGGGGCTGCTGCAGGGCGAGCGCCGCTTCGGCCGGCTCGCCGCGCTGCTCGGCATCGCCGGCCTCGGCAAACTCGTCTTCTCCGTGCCGGGCCTCCTGCTGGGGCCCGGGCCCGCGCTGCTCGGCACGACACTGGGCGCCCTGGTCGCGGCCGGCATCGGCCGGGCGCTCGCCGGGAGCCCCGACGGTGCCGCCGCCGGCCCGGACGCGGGCGTACGCGCGGTGCTCGGGGCCAGCTCGGTGCAACTCGTGCTCGCGGTGTTCGCCTCGCTCGACCTGCTGCTCTCGCGCCCCGTCCTCGGCCCCGCCGCGGCGGGCACCTACGCGCTCGGGGCGGTCGCGGCCAAGGTCGCCTTCTGGCTGCCGCAGGCCGTCGGCGTCGTCTTCTACCCCCAGCTCGCGACGCCGGAACGGGCCCGCGGTGCGCTGCGCACCGTCGTGCTGCTGCTGACCGGCCTCGGGCTCGCCTGCGTGGCGGGAGCGGCGCTCTGCGCGCCCCTGGCGACCCTGCTGGCCGGCGAGGAGTACCGGCCCGTGCAGGGGCTGCTGTGGCTGTTCGCGGCGCAGGGCGGCCTGCTGGCGCTGCTGCAGGGGCTGCTGCTCTACGCCATCGCCGTCGAGCGCACGGGGATGGCGCTGTACGCCTGGGTGATCGTCGCCGCCGAGGCCGCGATCCTGCTGACGGTGCCGCACACCCCCGCAGAAATGATCACCGCCGCGGCGCTGTGTGCGCTCGCGGCGGTGATGGTGATCGGTGCGGTCGTGACCGTCAGCGCTCGTCGCGCTTGCGGAAGTCGATCGCCTCGGTCTGCGAATCGTCGGGCCGCGGCTGGGCGTTGAACGCCTCCGTAGCCGGCTCATCGTCGCCGTTCGGGGCGGTGATCGGATCCTCGTCGAGCGGGGCCGTGGGCGCCGCGTCGTCGCGGCCCCCGGTGGCCACCGCGCGGCCCGAGCCCGGGCCGCCCGCCGTCGCCGCGTTGCGGCCCAGGAGCAGGGCGAAGACGCCGAGGCCCAGGGCGATCAGGCCCAGGACGCCGCCCGCGACGGGCGCCACGTACTTGGCGACCGCGATCTTGTTCTGTGCCGACTTCGCGGCCTCCGCCTGGGAGCGGACCGTCTCATCGACCCAGCGCTGCTTGGCGTCGAAGACGTCGAGCTTGAAGTCGCGGACCGGCTTCGGGGTGTTCGGCGCGACCTGGCCCGGCAGGCGGAACTGCTGGGTGTAGTGCAGCGACTGATCGACGATGATGCCGGAGGTCGGGTCGACCCACAGGTCCACCGCGGTCTTGGCCCAGCGGTTGAGCGTGATGTCGTCCTTGGGATCGACGCCGCCGATGCCCCACCAGCCGGCGGGCATGGTGAGCACGGTGCCGAGCGTCGGGTCGTTGCCCTCGCGGACGGTGGACAGGTCGACCCAGTCCTGCTGGCCCTGGAAGTGCAGCGTCTTGGTACCGCTGACCTCCTTCTCCTCGACGAACTTCAGGCCCACGTTCTTGCGGGTGATGAGGTCGAAGAAGGAGTACTCGCCGTCCTGCTCGGTGCCCGCGGGGAAGCGGTACTGCAGGCCCTTGCGGTCGTCGATCTTCACGGCCGGGGTGCTCTCACCGGGCGAGTAGGTGGCCTCGGAGGTCTTGCCGGTCGGCTCGGCCGTCTCGCGGTCGAGTGTGACGCGGTCGAGCCAGGCCTGCACCAGGCCGTCGTCGCAGGGGCGCTCGTTCTTCACGGCGCCGGTGAGCTCGGGGTGCCGCGGCTCGCCCTTGGTCTTGATCGACGGGACGACCATCGACATGCCGGACTGCACCGTCATGGACGACTTGTCCGACGGGGTGGTCACCAGGGTGCGGGTCTGCGTCTGCACGGAGACGTCGTTGACCACGGCCTTGCCCTTGTTGATCGAGCACAGATCCAGCGACCGCGCGGGGAACTCCGCGTCGGCCTGGGAGTCCGCGGGCTTCTCGGACCTCGCCACCGTGGTGGTGTCGATGTCGAGCGGAATCGTCGTCAGCTTGCCCGCGACGTACGCCGGTCCGGCGATCGCGGCCGTGATCAGCAGCGCGCCCAAGAAGATCAGGATCGGACCGATAACGCGTGCCAGCCGGCTACGGCCTACCGCCATCGAAGTGTCTCCTCACATCTCTTGTGGAGCGCGTGCGTCGTTCGCACACGCCGCAGGGGCACGCGGTCACGCGCTCCCTTCCAAGTACCCGAGCCTACAGGTGGTGGCGGGGTGGCACGGCCCTCGCGCGCGGGCGGGGGCCGATTCGCGGGTAGATTCGGTGAGCGATGAGCACCGTCGGGACCAGCCAGTTCGCATCTGCAAAGCCTGCGGGTGCGACCGGCTTCGTGCCCGCACTCGAGGGGATGCGGGCCTGCGCGGCCATCGCCGTGCTGGTGACCCACACCGCTTTTCAGACCGGTCAGGTGGGGTATTCGGTGCCGGGACGGGTCTGGGGCCGGTTCGACATGGCCGTCGCGCTGTTCTTCGGATTGTCCGGTTTCCTGCTGTGGCGGGCGCACGCGCGGGCCGCGTGGTCGTCCGCCGACGCCCCCGCGACCGGGAAGTACTACCGCTCGCGGATCGTGCGGATCATGCCGGCGTACCTTCTGGTGGCGGTGGTCGCGCTCGCGCTGTTGCCGCGCTCGAACCCGCCGTCGGGCTCCACCTGGCTCGCGAACCTGTCGCTGACCCAGGTCTTCGTGCCCTATTCCCTCACCGACGGGCTCACCCAGATGTGGTCGCTGTCCGTCGAGATGCTGTTCTACCTGCTGCTTCCCCTCGCCGCGGTGGCGGTGGGGCGGCTGCGCGGCCCCGCGGCGCGGTGGCGGGTTCCGGTGCTGCTCGCCGTGGCGGCGGTGTCCCTGACCTGGGCCTGGGTGGGTGCCGCGGTGCCGCTGCCGGCGGGCGTGAACTTCCACAACTGGCTGCCCTCCTACGTGCCGTGGTTCGTGGCGGGCATCGTCCTCGCCGAGATCGTGAGCGCGCCCCCGTCGCGGTACGGCGCGGTGCGGCGGCTCGCCCGGCGTCGCGCGTGCTGGCCCGCGGCGCTCGTCGTGTTCGCGGTGATCTGCACCCCGCTCGGCGGGCCGGTGACCCTGGATACCCCTGAGCCCTGGCAGTTCGCCCTGCGGATGGGGCTGGGCGGCGTTCTCGGCTTCCTCCTGCTGGCGCCGCTCGTCCTCGCGCCCGCGGGCGAGCCCGCCCGCTGGCTGGGCTCGGGCCCGATGCTGGCGCTGGGCCGCTGGTCCTACGGCATCTTCATCTGGCACCTCGTGGTGCTGACGGCGATCTTCCCGCTGTTCGCGATCGTTCCGTTCCACGGCGCGTTCGTGAAGGTGACCGTGCTGACGCTCGTGTTCTCGGTGGCCGTCGCGGCGCTGAGTTACGCCTGGGTGGAGGAGCCGGCCCGCCGCCGGCTCGCCCGTCGCGAGGCCCGACGGTCCGCCGCCGCCCCGGTTCCCGCCGCGGCGCCGGTGCAGCCCGAGCCGCCGGCAGCGGAGACCGTCGCGCCGGTGGGGTAGTCCGGCGCGGGAGCCATGCGTGCCGCGCATCGCTTCTCTGCGCGACCACACGCTCCGCGCAGGCCTACTCCGCGCCGAGGTCGGCGCCTCGGGCGTCCTCGCCGCCGCGACGTCGCCGGAATCGAGCGGGCGGCACCGTCGACCAGGCCATCAGCAGCACGCCCGTCAGGGCCAGGCCCTGCGGCCAGGGGCCGTGGCCCACGTAGCCCGCCTCGGCGTGCCAGGGGCCCGTCGCGAGCAGGAGCATGCCCGCCAGGACGAAGCCGGAGGCGCCGACCACCTGCACCACCGCCCGACGGTCCGCCGAGACGTGCAGCCCGGAGACCACCCAGGTCGCGACGCCCGTCGCCGCCCAGAGCGCCAGCCCCGGCCAGCCGCTGAGCACGAAGGCGACCGCGCCCACGCCGAGCGCGGCGAGCAGGCCCGGCTGCCACGCGCGCACCGGCTCACCGGCTCGCGGGCGCGACCCCGGAACCAGCGCCAACGCCGCGAGGATCACCAACAGCGCGAGGCCGCCGAAGAGCCCGATGCGATACGGCGCGTTGAGGCCGAAGCGCAGGGTCACCGCGCCGTCGGTGCCCTGTGGCACGACCCAGCCCTGCTGCCAGCCGTTGACCGTCACCGCGCGCAGCGGCGTCCCGTCGGGGCCGGTGGCCGACCAGCCGGAGTTGCGGCTCTCGGGGACCACGAGCACCTGGTCGGCGGCCGCGCGACTGACCGTGACGACCCGGCGGTCGGGCGTCCAGCTCTGCACCTTCACGGCCTCGTCGCGCACGGCGGCGTCCTCGGCCATCGCGGGCGTGTCCAGCGTCAGCGTGTCGACGCTGAAGGCGAGCCCCGGCGTCGCGACCACCTGCTGCCGGCCCGCGGGCAGCGGCACCGGCGCCGGGTCGCACGCGACGGCGCGGACGGGCGCACCGTCGCGCAGCGCCCGCGCGCCGGCCTCGAGACGGAACCGCAGCGTGCGGTCGCCGACACGCACCGTCGGGCCGCTCTCGCAGGGCACCACCACCGGGCGGTCCGCGGAGGCGGGCTCGGAACCGGGGACGGGCGTCCCGTCGGGGCCGACGGGCCGCACCTCGGCGAGGCCCGGCGCCATCTTCTCGAAGAAGCCGAAGTCGTTGACGTTGATCCGCTCGTCCCAGTCGAGCAGGGAGATCGCGATCGAATCGGTCACCGCGGGATCGAGCCGGACGGTCACCTCGTCCTCCCCTTCGGCGAGCTCGCGGACCTGCCGGCCCGTGCCGAGGTCGACGCCGATCCGGGTGGGGTGCGCGGGCGCCTCCCCGCGCGGCAGGCGCAGCGTCAGGCCGCCGACCAGCTGCGCGGACGGCAGCTGTAGCCGCAGCACGGGCTTGGGCGAGGTGGGCTCGGTGACCGACTGCGGCGCCGACCAGGTGGTGTTCGGATCGCCGTCGACGGCCGCGGCGGAGCTCGCCCGCCCGTCGCCGACCGCCGACTCCGCGAACGCCGACGGCGCGCCCGGCGCCGCGAGCAGCGCCGAGAGCGCCTGGCCGGGGCGCGCCCGCACGGTCAGCGTCGGCGTCACCGCGGGGGCGCCGGGCCCGTCGACGGTGCGCCGCAGCTGCCCGGGCTCCTCCGGGCCGATGGCGATGTCGGCGCACTGCACGGGCCCCGGGCCGCCGTTCTCGGCGGGCGTGACGACGCAGCCGGAGCGGCCCATCGTGTCCTGCCCGAAGACCCAGCGCTGGGCGGGGCCGGACGGCGGGAGCGCGACGTCGTGCCGCGCCGGGATCGTCGTCCCGGTGCGCGCGTCGGTGAGCTGCGCCTCGGTGATCGAGAACTGGTTGCCCCAGGAGCGGTCCGCGGTCTCGGCGGCGGTGATCCGCACCCAGCTCGTGGGCTCCGACGGCGCCACCAGCGTGATCGGGGTGTTCGCGGTGACCGGGTCGGAGTAGACGGTGCCCGCCTCGGTGGTGATGAGCAGTCGCGTCACCGCCGGGCCCAGCGCGCGCCCGACGGTCACCGTCACCGCCAGGTCCTCGCGCGGCTCGGGCAGGCGGAACTCGAGCCACTGCCCCAGCGCGTGGTCGAGGCCCGACGAGACCCACGAGGTGTTCTTGTCCCCGTCCACCGCAGCGGCGGTCCCGGCACCCGGCAGCACGGTGCCCAGCTGCGTGGCGTCGGCCGCCGAGCTGGACGCGGCGACGGTCGCGCCCGCCCACGTCCCGTCGACGAGGCCCTCCGCCGGATAGTCGGGCAGCCGGTTGAGGGTGCGACGGGGCTCGTCGGCGGTGCGGATCGCGGAACTGTGGTCGTCGACGCGGCCGTAGTCGCTCTCGCGCCGCTTGGGGGTGTCGGTGACGGTGAGCGGACCGCCGGGCAGGCCCGCGGCCTCGGCGTCCGCGGCGAGCAGCGCCGCGCCCAGCTCGCGCCGGCCCGACGCGGCGGCGTCGGCCTGCAGCCCGAGCAGTGCCTCCGGCCCGCCCGCGACGCGCGGCATCGAGGCCAGGTCCGCGACGTACGGACCGGTGGGGACGGCACCGTCGACCCGGTAGATGGTGATGGCCGGCAGCGGCGGCCGCAGCCCGGAATCGACGACCACCTTCTCGACGGTCGGCGGCGCGGTGTCGGGCCCGAACCGCGCGACCTGGCTGATCCCCGGCGAACCCTCGATCGCGGCGCGGGCCAGCGCGGGGCGGGCCGAGCGCGACGTGCCGGGGTCGAGGTCGGAGCGCAGCACCAGGTAGGAGATGCCCTGCCGGCGCAGCGTCGCGGCCAGGCCCGCCGACGGGGTGCCGGCGCTGAGCAGCCGCTGCACCGAGTCGAGCGCGCGGATCGCGCCGGGCGGGTTGAGGGGGATCGCATCGCGCACGGCCCAGGGTGTCTGCGCCAGCGGCTGGAGCGGCTCGTCGCGGGTCAGACCCCACAGCTGCGCGCCGAACGGGGCGCCGGGCACCACGAGGGCGCGCTCGGCGCGGGCCTGACCGGGGGCGGTTCCGGCGGCGTGGGCGGAGAGCCAGTCCGCCGCCTGCGACCAGTAGTCGGGGATCCTGTCGTAGGGGCCGCGCGGCGAGAGTTTGCCGGTCCAGGCCATGCCGCCCGCCAGTGCGAGCACCACGACCACGGCGAGCGCGCCCGCCGCGAGCCGGTCGTTCTCGGGGTGCGCCAGCGCCCGGCGTACCGTCGCCAGGCCGACGGTGCCCGGCAGCGGCGCCCGGGCCAGCAGGTGCGCCACGCCCACCACCAGCGGCAGGCGCAGCAGCGGCTCGAGCTTGTAGACGTTGCGCAGCGGCGCGCCGACGCTGTCGAGGAAGACCCGCACCGGCTCGGCGAACGGCGAGCCGAGCCCGCTGGCGTAGCCCGCGCCGATCGCCGCCAGCCCGACGAGCAGCACCGTCGCCCAGACCCCGCGCTTGGGCATCCGGCGCATGGTGAGCCCGGCGATGCCCGCGCACGCGACCAGGCCGGTGACGACGACGGCCGCCGGGGTGGTGGTGAGCATGGCGCCCGCGAGGCGCTCGTCGGAGATGAACGGGCTCCACGAGGTGGTGCCGCGCAGCACCTCCGGCAGCGACGCCCACTGCGTGGTCGCGCGCGAGGACTCGATGAACTCGAGGAACGGCGGGCTGACCCGGCCCATGATGAGCAGCGGCACGATCCACCACGTCGTCGCCAAGGCGACGCACACCGCCCACCACGCGCTGAACGTCCAGAAATTTCGAGTCCCGGCACTGTGCCGGTTCACGCGCACGTGCAGCAGCCACCACAGCGCGGCCACCGCGCACGCGAAGCCCGTGGCCACGGCGTTGACCGCACCCATCAGCGCGACCGCGACGGCCGAACGGGCGGCCAGGTTCCGCAGCGGCGCGTCGTGGCCCTGGAGCATCTGCACCAGCGGCAGCAGCACCCACGGGGCGAGCATCACCGGCGCGGTCTCGGAGCTGATCGCGCCCAGCGTCGTGAGCACCTGCGGGGCCAGCACGAACGCGGCGGCGGCCACCACGCGGCTGCCGCGCGAGCCGGTGCGCAGCGCCTCGGTGAGCCGGATGATGCCCCAGAAGCCCGCGAACAGCAGCAGCGCCCACCACAGGCGCTGCGTGATCCACGGCGGGACGTGCAGGAACTGGCCCAGTGCGAAGAAGGCGCCGTGCGGGAAGAAGTAGCCGTAGGCCTGGTTCTGCACCTGGCCGAGCGGGGACTGGCTGGACCAGACGTTGGCGGCGCGCGCCAGGAAATCGATGGGGTTCGCCGTGAGATCGAGCTTGGTATCGGCGACGACCTTGCCGGGTGCGCTGAGGAAGCTCAGCGCGAGCAGGGCGACGAACGCCCACGCGCCTGCGCGGCGGGTCAGGGGTTCGTCGTGCGGCTCCGGGCTACTTGCCTGCACCCGAGTCGTCGCGCTCGCCGTAGTTCGACGAGCCCTGCAGGAATCCCTTATCGGGGTTCACGGCGCTGACATCGGTGGTCGGCGACGTCTGTGCGACGGCCGCGCCGCTCACCAGTGCGAGGGCCACGGCGACGACGATGCCGGCGAGCGCGGCGGTGGCGCTGGCGATGATCGAGGTGCGGTCCATGCCGGAAAGTCTACAGGTCCAGCTCGGCGCAGCCCGACGGCACGATCATGACCGGCCGCTTGCAGCCGCGCAGGACGTGCTCCGACACGGACGAATGCCACAGCGCCTTGATGCCCGAGATCCCGCGGCTGCCGGAGACGATCACGTCCACGTCGAAGCTGTCGGAGGCGGCGATCAGCGCCGACCACACCGTGGTCGAGACCTCGATCAGCTCGCCGTGCGCGGTGAAGCCCGCGGCGGCGGCCAGGTCGACGCCCTGCTGGTTGGTCTTCTGCGCCTCGGCGTGCACCACGTCGCTCTCGCGGGTCAGGGCGGTCTCGGCGGCGCCCGCCCCCGCGACGCCGGACATGGCGGACAGCCGGGCGGCCTGGTGGATCGTGGACTCCCACGCGGTGACGACGATCGCCTCGGCGTCGCGTCCCTGCGCGAGGACCTTGCTGGCGTACTTGACGGCGCGCTGGGAGGACTCGGAGCCGTCGTACGCGATCAGAACCTTGACGGGGACACTCATGCGGATCACCTCGATCTTCGCGGTTGTCTGATGCCTCCAGATTACGCCGATCCCGTTGGGTTGCAAGATGCAAGTGATGGCGTGTCCGGTCGTGGGGAGGCCGGTCACGGGCTGGTTTTCGCGCGACTGCCAGACTGCGCGCATGCGAAGAAGCCGCTCCGTCCCGCTCCGCGTCGCCGCCCTCGTCGCGGCGACCGCCGCCCTCGCCGGCGCCGCACCGTCCCTCGCCGCGGCGGCACCGTCGGGCGCGGCGTGCGCGGGCTGGCGCACGACGGTCCTGCGTTCCGGCATGGGGACGCTCGAGAACCTCGCCTTCGACGGTGCCGGCACCGTCTACCTCTCCCGGCAGAACCCCGTGACCGGTCGGGGAGCGCTCCTCGCGGGCACGCAGCCCGGCGCGCTGCGCACCGTCGTCGACCTGCCGAACCCCGGCGGGATCGTCGTGCGCGACGGGGCCGTGCACGTCACGACGGCCAACAGCGCACCGTCGGGGCTGCTGGGGAAGACGGACGGCACCGTGAGCGTCGTCGATCCCGCGACGGGGGCGACGCGGACCGTCGCGGCGGGCCTGACGATGCCCAACGGCCTCGCCCTTCTGCCCGACGGCCGCGCCGTCACGAGCACGGTCCTGGGGCCGCGGCAGGGGATCGTCGCGACCGCGCCCGGTGGCGCGCCGGTGCCCTTCGCCCTGCGCGGCGAGAGCGTCAACGGCCTCTGGTTCGACGGTGCCTCCGGCCGCCTGTGGGCCACGACCGCCACCACCGCGACCACCCGGATCTACGCCATCGACCCCGCCCGGCCGGGGAGCCCGCGCCGCTACGAGGTCCCCGGGTTCGGGCCGGGCCATTTCGCCGACGACCTCACCGTCGGGCCCGACGGTGCCGTCTACGCCGCCCTCGACCTGCCGGGGACCGTGGTGCGGCTGGACCCGGCGAGCGGCGCGCAGTGCACGATTGCGACCGGCCACCGCGGCGTGACGTCCGTGCGGTTCGGCCGCGGGCCGGGCTGGGACGGCGCGGCGATGTACGCGACCACGCTCACCGGCAAGCTGCTTCGCCTGACCCGGTAGCCGCGACGATCTGACACACTGGCCCTCGATGCAGAAGTTTCGGAACCTCACGATCCTGGTGCTCGCCGCGGCCGGCGTGGCGGCGTGCAGCCCGGCGACGCCGGAAGCCGCCCCGTCGCCGAGCTCGACACTCGCGCAAGCCCCGTCGACGGCGTCGGCGGCACCGTCCTCCGGGCCCGCGCGCCCCGCGACCTGCGGCGCGGACTTCCTCGCGAAGCTCTCGGTGCGGGAGAAGATCGGGCAGTTGCTCATGGTCGGGGTCAAGGACGCCGCGGACGCGCGCCGCGCTGTGCAGCAGGGCGCGGGCGGCGTGTTCATCGGCAGTTGGACCGACCGCTCCGTATTCTCCGGCGGCACCCTGCAGTCCGTCGCGAAGGCGGGCAAGGTGCCGGCGATGGTCTCCGTCGACGAGGAGGGCGGCCGCGTCTCCCGGATCCCCGGCGCGAACCTGGTCTCGGCGCGCGAGCTGGCGGCGACGATGACCGTCGCGCAGGCGCGGGCGGAGGGCGCCCGGGTCGGGAAGCTGATGAAGTCGATGGGCATCACCGTCGACTTCGCGCCCGACGCCGACGTCTCCGCGCAGCCCGATGACTCCGTCATCGGCGACCGCTCCTACTCGAACGATCCCGCCGTGGTCGTGAAGTACTCGCAGGCCTTCGCCGCGGGCCTGCGCGACGGTGGCGTCTACCCGGTGTTCAAGCACTTCCCGGGGCACGGCAGCTCGTCGGGCGATTCGCACCGCGGCGGGGTCAGCGTGCCGCCGCTGTCCGCCCTCAAGCAGAAGGACCTCGTCCCGTTCCGCGCGGCGGTCGAGGCCGGCGACGCGGGCATGATGGTCGGCCACCTGACGGTGCCGGGCCTCACCGAGCCCGGCCTGCCGACCAGCCTGAGCCCGGCCACGATGCGGCTGCTGCGCGACGGTGCCGGATACGGCGCGAAGCCCTTCGACGGGCCGATCTTCACCGACGACCTCTCCGGCATGAAGGCGGTCACCGACCGGTTCACGGTGCCGCAGGCGGTGGCGAAGTCGCTCGAGGCCGGTGCCGATGTGGCGCTGTGGATCTCGACGGATCAGCTCGGCGCGGCCGTCGACGCGGTGGAGGCCTCGGTGAAGTCGGGCAAGCTCTCGCGCGCGCGGCTCGACGATTCGGTGCTGCGCGTGGCGCGCGCGAAGCACGCCGTACGCTGCTGATTCCGAACGGATTTCAGCGGAACTTACTTGCGGGTAACCTCGTGGGCTAGGATCTGACTCGAGAGTAAGGAGGACGCCGATGGCCGGTGGTACGAAGCGTTTGCCGCGCGCGGTACGCGAGCAGCAGATGCTGGACGCCGCCATCAAGGTGTTCTCGCGCAACGGCTTCTACGAGACGTCGATGGACGCGGTGGCCCGCGAGGCGCAGATCAGCAAGCCGATGCTGTACCTGTACTACGGCTCCAAGGACGAGCTCTTCGCCGCCTGCGTGACCCGCGAGGCCGGCAAGTTCATGCGCAGCATCGAGTTCGACGCCAGCCCCACCCTGCCGCCGCTGCAGCGCCTGCGGTCCGTGATCGCCGGCTTCCTCAAGTACGTCGACGAGAACCGCGACGCCTGGCGCGTGATGTACCGCGAGACCACGGGGCAGGCCGCCTTCGCCGCGCTCTCGGAGAACAGCCGCGAGCGCGTGGTCGAGATGACCGCCGTGCTCCTGCGCGAGGCCGCCAAGTACGCGCCCGACGACACCGACTTCGAGCTCTACGCCGTCGCCCTCGTCGGCTCGGGCGAGGCGATCGCGGACCGCCTCGCCACCGGCAAGGTCGAGCTCGACCGCGCCGTCGAGATCATGACCTCGTTCCTCTGGGGCGGCATCCGCGGCGAGCGCCCGGAGTAATCGCCCGACGGTGCCCGGCCTGTGCGCGGGTGCGGGGCGAGGCGGTGGACGCGGAAGGCGTGTCCGTTCCGACGAGCCATGCGTCGGACGCATGCCCCTGTATCCGCAGGTCAGGTGCGTTTCGGGGCACTCGAGCCATGCGCGAGACGCATGGCTCCCGTGCTTTCACATCCTCGGCTGCGCCCTCTCTTCGTGCATCATCCGGTCGACCCAATCGGTCATCGCCGCTCGGACCACCTCCGGCCGGTCGATGTGCACGTTGTGGCCGGCGCGGTCGGCGACGAGCACAGCCATCTGTTCTGCGTGCCTACCTGGATTGCGACGGGGCGCGCCGCTGAGCGGGTGATGCGCGCGGCGCATCGCTCGAACGTCTGGAAACGCGTTCGACCTGCGTCGATGAGGGGTATGCGCGGGACGCATCGCCTGCGTGAGAGACACATCGTCCTTCGTCCGCCCGCCTCCGTCCCCGCCCCCCGGGGCCCCACCCTCGGGCCCGCGCCCCGCGGCGGCCCCGGAGACGACGATGCCCGCCGCGGCCGAAGCCGGGCGGGCACCGTCGAACAGCGGACTACAGCGGGGTGACGGTGGCCGTCACGTGCGGGTAGCCCTTCTTCAGATCCTTGGCGACGATCTCGGTGCCGCCGGTGGCCTCGTCGCGCGCGACGTAGAGCCCGATCCGCGCGGGCAGGATCACCGGCTTGCCGAAGCGCACCGAGTGGATCACGGCGTCGGGGACGTGGCCCTCGACGACGCGCAGCATCGCGGCCGCGGTCCACGCGCCGTGCGCGATCGAGGACGGGAACCCGAAGGCCTTGCCGCCCAACGGCGACATGTGGATCGGGTTCCGGTCACCGCTCACGCCGGCGTACCGGCGGATGAGGGCACCGTCGGCGGAGAGCAGCGCGTCGGGGGCGCCGGGGCGGCCCTCCTTCGGCGCCGGGCCCGACGGCTCGCCCGACAGCGACGTGCGCTGCTGGATGAGCATCGTCGACACCTCGGAGGCGACGGAATCGCCTGCCGCGTCGGTGAACTCGGTCGTGAAGTCGATCAGCATGCCCTTGCGGTGCTCGCGCAGGTTGCCCACCGAGGTGCGCAGCGTGAGCTGCTCGCCCGGGACCACCCGGCGGCGCCGCGTGATCGTGTTCTCCACGTGCACCGAACCCACCGCCGCGGCGGGGAAGTCGTCCGCGAGGAACAGGTCCATGATCAGCGGGAACGAGAGCACGTAGAGGTACATCACGGGCACCTCGCCGGTGTTCTTGAGCCCGACGACCTCGCAGTACTCGCCGACCCGGACGGGATCGACGTCGACGGTGAGCTCGACGGTCCGGTCCGGCAGCACGGTCTCCGGCGTGAGCTTGCCCTGCTTGCCGACCACGGGCAGGATGCCGCGCAGCCCGCGTGTGAGCACGGACAGGCTCGACGGCGGCGCCTGCAGCACGGTCACGTTCGTCGCCATATCAGGCTCCCAGCAGGCTCTGACCGCACACGCGCACGACGTTGCCGGTCACGGCGGCGGAGGCCGGAGCCGCGAAGTAGGAGATGGTCTCGGCCACGTCGACGGTCTGGCCGCCCTGCTGCAGCGAGTTCATCAGGCGGCCGGCCTGGCGGGTGGCGAGCGGGATCGCGGCGGTCATGGCGGTCTCGATGAAGCCGGGTGCCACGGCGTTGATGGTGATGTTCTTCTTCGCCAGGACCGGGGCGTAGGCGTCGACGATGCCGATGACGCCGGCCTTGGTCGCGCCGTAGTTGGTCTGGCCGCGGTTGCCCGCGATGCCGGCGATGGACGAGACGTCGACGACGGCGCCGCCCTCGTTCAGGGCGTCCTCGGCGAGCAGGGCGTCGACGAGCTGCTTCGGCGCCTTGAGGTTCACGGCCATCACCGAGTTCCAGCGGGCCTCGTCCATGTTGGCGAGCAGCTTGTCGCGGGTGATGCCGGCGTTGTTGACGATGATGTCGAGGCCCTGGTGGCGCGACTTCACCAGCTCGGCGATCTTCTTGCCGGCGTCCTCGGCGGTCACGTCCAGCGGCAGCGCGGTGCCGCCGACCTTGTTCGCGACCGCGGACAGGGCCTCGCCGGCGGCGGGGATGTCGGCGGCGATGACGTGGGCGCCGTCGCGCGAGAGGACCTCGGCGATGGTGGCGCCGATGCCGCGGGCGGCACCGGTGACCAGGGCGACCTTGCCGGCCAGCGGCTTGTCCCAGTCGGCGGGCGCCTCGGCGTCCTTGTCGGTGACGCGGATGACCTGCGCGTCGACGTACGCCGACTTGCCCGAGAGCAGGAAGCGCAGCGTCGAGGCCAGGCCCGAGGCGCCGGTGGAGGCGTCCGGGTGGACGTAGACCAGCTGGGCGGTGGCACCGTCGCGCAGCTCCTTGGCGACCGAGCGCGTGAAGCCCTCGAGGGCGCGCTGGACGATGTGCTCGTCCAGGTCCTCGATCAGCTCCGGCGTGGTGCCCAGCACGACGAGACGCGCGCTGTTGCCGAGCGAGCGGATCTGCGGGCCGAAGAACTCGTAGAGGCCCACGAGCTCGTCGATCGAGGTGATGCCGGTGGCGTCGAAGACCGCGCCGCCCAGCTTCTCGGCGCCGCGGGCGCCGCCGTTGTTGACGACGAGGTCGTAGTCCGCGAGCAGTTCGCGCACGGGCTCGACGAGGCGGCCCTTGCCGCCGAGGAGGACGGGGCCGGCGAGCGCGGGCTTACCGGCCTGGTAGCGGCGCAGGACCGGCGGCTGCGGCAGGCCGAGGCGGCTGGCCAGGAAGGAGCCGGGGCCCGACTTCACGAAGGCCGCGTAGAAATCCGTGCTGGGTGCATCAGGCATGTGAGGTACCTCATCCGTGTGGGGTTCCGATAGGCTATCGACAAGCAACTTACTCCAGAGTAAGAATACTCGGTAGTAGCAACCCTCGATCACTGGGAGAAACCCGTGGCAAACATCGAAACCCGCCCGGTCGCGATCCTCGGCGGCAACCGGATCCCCTTCGCGCGTTCGGACCGTGCGTACGCGAAGGCCAGCAACCAGGACATGTTCACCGCTGCGCTCAATGGTCTCGTGAGCCGCTTCAACCTGCAGGGCGAGCAGCTCGGCACCGTCGTCGGCGGCGCCGTGCTCAAGCACAGCCGCGACTTCAACCTGATCCGCGAGTCGGTGCTCGGCAGCCCCCTGAGCCCGTACACCCCGGCGTTCGACGTGCAGCAGGCCTGCGCCACCGGCCTGCAGGCGATCAACGCCGCGGCCCAGGGCATCCAGCTCGGCCGTTACGAGGCGGCCATCGGCGGCGGCGTCGACACCACCTCCGACGCCCCCATCGGCGTGTCCGAGGGCATGCGCAAGGTGATGCTCGAGCTCAACCGCGCGTCGAGCACCGTCGACCGCCTCAAGCTGGTGGGCAAGCTCCCCGCCAACCTCGGCATCGACATCCCGCGCAACGGCGAGCCCCGCACCGGCATGTCGATGGGCGAGCACGCCGCCATCACGGCCAAGGAGATGGGCGTCTCCCGCGCGGAGCAGGACGAGCTGGCCTACCTCAGCCACACGAACATGGCGGCCGCCTACGACCGCGGCTTCTTCGAGGACCTGATCACCCCGTACCTCGGCCTGACCCGCGACGACAACCTGCGCCCGAACAGCTCCGTGGAGAAGCTCGCCACCCTCAAGCCGGTCTTCGGCGTCTCGCTGGGCGACGCGACGATGACGGCCGGCAACTCCACCCCGCTCACCGACGGCGCGTCGACGGTGCTGCTCTCGAGCGACGAGTGGGCCAAGGAGCGCGGCCTGCCGGTGCTCGCCTACCTCAAGGACGTCGAGTACTCGGCCGTGGACTACGTCGGAGGCAAGGACGGCCTGCTCATGGCGCCGACCTACGCGGTGCCGAAGCTGCTGGCGCGCAACGGTCTCACGCTGCAGGACTTCGACTACTACGAGATCCACGAGGCCTTCGCCTCCGTCGTCCTCGCGACGCTGCAGGCCTGGGAGTCGCCCGAGTACTGCAAGGACCGCCTGGGCCTGGACACGCCGCTCGGCTCGATCGACCGCAGCAAGCTCAACGTCAACGGCTCGTCGCTGGCGGCCGGCCACCCGTTCGCCGCGACCGGCGGCCGCATCGTGGCCTCCGCCGCGAAGCAGATCCACGAGAACGGCGGCGGTCGCGCGCTGATCTCGATCTGCGCCGCCGGCGGTCAGGGCATCACCGCCATCATCGAGGGCTGATCCCTCGCGCTTCTCGGGCCGTCCGGGTGCTCTCGCGAGCACCGGGACGGCCCGATCCCGTTGCGGCCCGGCCTACACTGAGGGCATGACCGGCACGGACGAGACGATCGAGCGGATCCTGCGCGAGTACGACACCATCACGGTGGTCGGGGCCAGTGCCGATCCGGCGAAGGCGGCGAACGACGTGCCCGCCTACATGCAGCACCACGGCTGGCGGATCATCCCCGTCAACCCCCGTGCCGACGAGATCCTCGGCGAGCGGGTGCACCGCTCGCTGGCGGAGGTCCCGGAGCAGGTGGGACTCGTCGACGTCTTCCGCCCGTCGGAGCAGACGCCCGAGATCGCCCGGCAGGCCGTGGCCGCCGGGGCGACGGCGCTGTGGCTGCAGTTGGGGATCCGCTCGGCGGAGGCCCGCGAGATCGCGGAGTCCGCCGGCCTGCTCTACGTCGAGGACCGCTGCCTGATCATCGAGCAGCGCCGCACCGGGATCACCCGGAGGAGCGCATGAGCGTCGGAGTCGTCATCGTCGTGGCGGTCGCGGTGGTGGCCGTGCTCGTGCTGGCCGGCGTGGTGTGGTTCCTGCGCGATTCCAACAAGCGCATCAAGGACTTCGCCAACTCCACCGATCTGATCCCCGGCCGGCCGGGGCGCGCGCCCGCCGAGTGGGCGACCGCCACCTCTACCGAGGCGCTCCTGCATCAGCGCACGCGGTACGCGATCGCCGACGTGCACCGCGGCGCCTTCGCCCCCGCGGTGCCGCCGCCCGCCGACTCCGCGATCAACGGCCCCGAGTCCGACCTCGCCGAGCTCGACGACGCCGTCTTCGAGCTCGACGATGCGATCATCGCCGCGGCGCAGCTCACGGGGGAGGAGCGCACGAAGGCGCTCGGCGAGCTCGATCCCAAGGTCGCGGCGCTGGAGGGGCTCACCGGCAAGCTCTGGGACGCCCCCTCCGCGCAGCGACGCCCGCTCATCGACGGTGTCGCGGCGACCCTGCGCCGCTGAGCCTGCCCGCTGGGGCTGGACAACTGTGCCGGCCCGCTGGGGGGGGCTGGACCGTGGGCCGGACCGGAGGGTGCGGGCGCTCGGTGGATAGTCGTTCGGAACAGCTATGCGCGCCACGCATACCCCGAAGAATGCAGGTAGACGCTGTTTTTCGGCGCCACGGCTATGCGTTTCTCGCATACCCTGAGCCCGGCGACCCGGCGACCCGGCGACCCGGCGACCCGGCGACCCGGCGACCCGGCGACCCGGCGACCCGGCGACCCGGCGACCCGGCGACCCGGCGACCCTCGGCGTGGCTGCCCGGCGGGCTACGTGATCCGTTCCGCCAGGCGGCCTGGCCGTCACGATTTCTCATCCTGGTGGCCGGCCCGGCACATATCGCCGCGCCGGGTCGCTGGATGAGAATTTCGGATACGCAGTAGTCCCGGGTATGCGTGCGGTGCATGGCTACGACGGCAGAAAATGCCTTTGAACTGCGACGTTGCTAGCCATGCGTGGCGCGCATGGCTCTCGTGAAGCACTACGGTGCCCCAGCCCAGCCCAGCCCAGCCCAGCCCCGCCTACCCCGCCCGGCCCGCGCGAACGACGGGCCGTCGCGGCACCGCGGCCCGCAACCGCTCCACGGCGACGTGCAGCCCCCACGACAGCACGACCGTGATCACGGTGGTCAGCGCGACGATCGGCCAGGTGGAGCCGGTGAAGAGCGACCATCCGAACAGGTCGAGCACCACCACCTCCATGACCATGACGTGGATCAGGAAGAACTCGTAGCTGATCGCGCCGAGCCAGACCATCGGCCGCGAGCCCAGCACGCGCGACGGTCCGGTCGCGAACGCCGCCACCAGCAGTCCGCCGATCAGCGCCTCCAGCAGGAACTTCGTCACCCCCTGTGCCGGCGTCGGCAGCCGCAGGTCGATCGGCCCGGCGAGCGGCGTGAGCAGCACGCCGTAGGCCACCGCCGCCGCGAGCACCAGGGGCCATCGCGGCAGCCGCACGCGGTCGACGAGCAGCGCCACCGCGATCCCCGCCGCGAACGCCGCCGCGAAGCCCGGCGGCCAGGATCGCGCCGTCTTCCCGAAGACCTCCGTCGCGGTCACCAGCACCAGCCAGCCCACCGACAGCGCCACCATGGACACGGGGACGATCCATGCGCGACGCGCGCGCAGCAGCCACAGCCCCAGCAGCGGCAGCACCAGGTAGAAGGCCACCTCGACGCACATGCTCCACATCTGCGTCAGTCCGGTGTGCACCGCGCCCACGCCGTAGATCTGGGTGAACGTCAGGTGTCGCAGGTACGCGACCCAGCCGTGCCCGTGCGAGGACAGGTCGGGCCGCCACACGTAGATCACGTAGACGACGGTGACCACCGTCCAATAGGCGGGCAGGATCCGCCACGCCCGTGCGACGAAGTACCGCCGCACGTCCGGCCGCACCGCCGGCCCGGTGCCCGCACCGCCCTGCGCTCGTGCCCGCACCCACGGCCGCACCAGGAGGAAGCCGGAGAGTGCGAAGAACACCGGCACCGCGGTCTCCAGGCGCGCGTAGGCGGCGCCCACGGCGTCGGGTGTGAAGTCACCGCCCCAGAACGCGGCGTGCGTGACGCACACGCCGAACGCGGCGAGCGCCCGCAGGCCGGTGAGCGCGGGGACGTGCGAGGAGCGGGGAGCGGACTCGATGACGGCTCAGATCTTGATCGCGGGGAGGAGCCGGTCGAGGTTCCACAGCCGGTTCCGTCTCGCGGAGAGGCAGGAGACCGTGATCGAGGCGACCCAGATGAACAACAGCACCCCGATCGCGACCCAGAGCCGGTGGTCGATGCCGCCCAGGATCAACTGCCGCAGGCCGTTGACGCCGTAGGTCATCGGGTCGTACTTGTGCAGCACCTGGAAGGGTCTGGCGGTGGTCTCCACCGGATACATGCCGCCGGAACTGACCAACTGCAGCATCAGCAGCGCCATGATCAGCACGCGTCCCACCGCCGGGCCGACGAGGGCGTTCACGGCCTGGGTGAACGCGATGAAGGCGAGTGAGACGCCCATCATGAAGAAGATCATCGCCACCGGATGCGCGACCTCGAGCCCGAGGCCGAAGCGCACCACGCAGTACAGGATCACCGCCTGGAACAGGCCGATCGCGGCGGCCGGCAGGTAGCTGGCCATCACCACGCGGATCGCCAGCACCTCGGCGGCGATGGCGCGGTTCTGCAGCGGACGGAAGACCATCCACAGCACCAGCGCGCCGAAGAACAGCGCCAGGGTGAGGAAGAACGGCGCCATGCCGGTGCCGAAGTTCGGCGCGCGGTTCTCGTGCTGCGCGTCCAGCGAGACGGGCCCGCCGATGGTCGAGGCCACCGCGCTGGTCTGCTCGGGCGACCACTTGGGGACCGCGCCCGCGCCCTCGCGCAGCTTGGTCGCCAGCTCCTGGCTGCCGTCGCGCAGCGCGACGGTGCCGGCGGAGAGCTTGGTCGCACCGTCGGAGAGCTGGGTGATGCCGTCGTCGAGGGTGGCGTTGCCGGCCGCGAGTTGCTGCGCACCGGAACGGAGTTCGGTGAGCTTGGCGGTCAGATCGTCGCCGGTGTCGCCCACCTTGCCGAGCAGGACCGCGAGCGGGCTGCCGGGGGTGCGCAACTGCTCGGTGAACACGGCGGCGGCGTCGGAGGCCGCGACGACCTGCTGCTTGGCGGCGACAGGAACGGAGGACTGCGCCAGCTGCGCCCGCACGGCGCGCAGCCCGTCCGCGGCCTGCCGCGCCACCGGATCCGGGCTGGCGGTCAGCTGCCTGATCGCGGCGTCGATGCCGGCCAGGGTGGCGTCCTGGGTCTTGATGAACACGCCCGCCTTGTCGGCGGCGTCCGCGAGCGCGGCGGCGCTCTGCTGGATCTGCGCGGTGTTCCCGCCGAGCCCGGACAGCGCCTTGGTCACGGCGAGCAGGGGATCGGTGGCCTGGGTGATCCCGTCCGAGAGTTTCTGCGAGCCGGCGCGCAGCTGCGCCGAGCCGGTCTTCGCGGTCCCGAGGCCGGAGGCGAGCTGGGCGGCACCGTCGTTCGCGGTGACCAGGCCGTCGTGGAGCTTGCCCGCCCCGTCGGCGGCCTGCTCGATCCCGGACCCGGCGGTGATCATCATCGAGAGCACCTGGTTGACGGCCTGCCCGGAGATGCGGGTGGAGACGGCGTTGAGCACCTGCGACATGGCGGTCTGGCCGATGGTGGAGCTGATGTAGTTGTTGGCGTCGTTGTAGACGGCCCGCAGCTCCGCCTTCTCGGGCTTGCCGGTCATGGGCGAGGCGATGGCGGAGGAGAAGTTCTCCGGCAGCTCGAGCATGAAGTAGTAGGTGCCGTCCTTGACGCCCTGCTGCGCCTGCGCGGGGGAGACGATGTGCCAGTCGAGGCTCTTGTCGTCGGCGAGGGACTTCTCCACCTCGGCGCCCGCGTTGATCTTCTGGCCCTTGACCTCGGTGCCCTTGTCGGCGTTGACCAGCGCGACGGGCATCTTGTTGACGTTGCCGAAGGGGTCCCAGAACGCCCACAGGTACAGCGCGCCGTAGACGAGCGGCAGCAGCATCAGCACGACGATCGCGGCCCGGGTGAGACGGCTGCGCCCGAAGCGCTTGATCTCGGAGCCGAAGGCGAGGCCCGCGGCGATGGGAACGAGACGGCTCTTCTTCTCGGACATGAGAATCAGTCCTTCCGGGTCAGGGCGCGACGATCGTGCAGCGTGTGCTGCGGTGCGGTGCCGCCGAGGGGGTTGGTGACCCCGACGATCACGGTGTAGCGGGTGGCGATCGCGCCGAGCCGCTGCACGGCGTCGGCGCGGCCGGGGTTGTCGCGGACCTGCTCGAGGTCGCCGACGACGAGGATCGGGCGGTTGCCCAGCAGGGCCAGGGTGATGCGGAGCAGGAACAGCTGCAGGTCGCTCAGTTCGACGATGCGCGTCTTCGGTCCGGGGCGCTCGAGGTCTCCGAAGACCTGGTCCATCTCGAGGCTGCCGGCGCTCAGCGGCACCATCGAGTACCACGGGGCGAGCCAGCGGCGCTGCTCGGCGAGCACGGTCTCGACGGTGACGGACTCGTCCAGCTCGTCGATGTCCTCGAAGGCGGCGATGGCGCACTTGCGCCGGATCGCGCCCGGGGTGCTCGCGCCCAGCGCCTCGACGGTGCCGTGGCTGGGCTTGAGCCGCCCGGCCAGGGTGAGCAGCAGCGCGTCCTGGTCGCGTCCGGCGGGCATCTGCACCGCGTGCAGGCCGGGGCCGATCTCCAGGTCGATGCCCCGGAACAGCGGGCCGTGCTCCCCGTCGACGCCGAGGTTCACCGCCGCGAGCTGCACGTCGTTCGGCTGGTCATCGTCCATGCGGGGCACTCCGGAGGGTCGTCGGCGCAGGTCGGTAGCAATCCTACGGTGGTGGCCCGACGGTGCGGCGCGCACGTCGGGCGCACCGTCGGGCCCGAGAACGGGCGAGGGCGCCCCGACCGGTGGTCGGAGCGCCCTCGGGGTGCTCGTTGCTACGAGGCGACGATCAGAACGCGGCCTCGTCGAGGTCCATCGCCTGGTTGTCGATCGCGGCGATGATGTCCTTGGTGCCGGTGAGCTGCGGCAGCACGTTCGCGGCGAAGAACTTCGCGACGCCGACCTTGCCCTCGTAGAAGGACTTGTCGGCGCCCGAGGCGCCACCGTCGAGCTTGGCCTGCGCGATGACGGCCTGGTGCAGCAGGCGCCAGCCGATCATCAGGTCGCCGAAGGCCATGAGGAAGCGCACCGAGCCGAGGCCCACCTTGTACAGCTCCTTGGGCTCCTGCTGCGAGGCGAGCGCGAAACCGGTGAGCGTGGCGGCCATGGCCTGAACGTCCTCGGCGGCGGTCTTGAGCAGGGCGATGTCGGCGGAGAAGGCACCGCCGGCGTTGGCCTCGATGAACGCGGTGATCTGGCCGGCGACGTGGCCGAGCGCGGCGCCACGGTCGCGGAGGATCTTGCGGAAGAAGAAGTCCTGCGCCTGGATGGCGGTGGTGCCCTCGTACAGCGAGTCGATCTTCGAGTCGCGGACGTACTGCTCGATCGGGTAGTCCTGCAGGAAGCCGGAGCCGCCGAAGGTCTGCAGCGACTCGGTGCCGAGCAGCGTGAACGCGCGCTCGGAGCCGACGCCCTTGACGATCGGGAGCAGCAGGTCGTTGACCTTGAACGCCATCTCCTCGTCGGCACCGGAGACCGGGGTCGCGGTGCGGACGTCCTGGTGCGCGGCGGTGTAGAGGTACACGGCGCGCAGGCCCTCGGCGTACGCCTTCTGCGTGAGCAGCGAGCGGCGCACGTCCGGGTGGTGCGTGATGGTCACGCGCGGCGCGGTCTTGTCGGCCATCTGGGTCAGGTCGGCACCCTGGACGCGCTGCTTGGCGTAGTCGAGCGCGTTGAGGTAGCCGGTCGAGAGGGTGCCGATGGCCTTGGTGCCGACCATCATGCGGGCGTGCTCGATGACCTTGAACATCTGCGCGATGCCCTTGATCTCCTCGCCCACGAGCCAGCCCTTGGCGGGCTTGCCGTGGCCGCCGAAGGTGACCTCACAGGTGGTGGAGGTCTTGATGCCCATCTTGTGCTCGACGCCGGTGACGTAGACGCCGTTCTCCTCGCCGAGGTTGCCCTCCTCGTCGAAGTGGTGCTTCGGCACGAAGTACAGGCCCAGGCCCTTGGTGCCGGGCGCGCCGCCCTCGGGGCGGGCGAGCACGAGGTGGAAGGTGGACTCGAACATGCCGTCCATGACCGCCGAGGTGATGAAGCGCTTCACACCCTCGATGTGCCAGGAGCCGTCCTCCTGCTTGATGGCCTTGGTGCGGCCGGCGCCCACGTCCGAGCCGGCGTCCGGCTCGGTGAGCACCATGGTGGCGTTCCAGTTGCGCTCGGCGGCGATCTTCGCCCACTTCTTCTGCTCGTCGGTGCCCTCGTCGAAGAGGATCTGCGCGAAGCCGGGGCCCGCGGCGAACATGAAGATCGGGGGGTTGGCGCCGAGGAACATCTCGCCGATGCCCCAGTACAGCGAGCGGGGCACGTCGGTGCCGCCGAGCTCGTCGTTGAGGCCCAGGTAGGCCCAGCCGCCGTCGGCGAACTGCGCCTGCGACTTCTTGAAGGCCTCGTTGATCTTCACCTCGTGGGTGTTCGGGTCGAAGACCGGCGGGTTGCGGTCGGCCTCGGCGAAGGACTCGGCGATGGGGCCCTCGGCCTGACGGGCCGCCTCGCGCAGCATTTCCTTGGCGGTGTCCTCGTCGAGGTCGCCGTACGCACCGGAAGCCAGCACCTCGCCGACACCGAGATCCTCGAAGAGGTTGAACTCGATGTCGCGGACGTTGCTCTTGTAATGGCCCATGGGGCTGTTCCACCTTCTCAGATCAGGCTGTCGGACTGTTACCTGTCGGTAAGTTACCGCTCGGTAATATGGACAGGATATCGCGCCCGAGGCGTGCGAACAAGTGCAAGCACTCCTACGGCGCGAGCGCCTCATTACGCCTGCGACGTGCGCGAACGGCCAGGTCAGTACCCGTGCCGTGGTACGGATCACTCTCGCGCCATTCCACGTGCTCCACCACCATGTCCTCGGGGAGGGCCGCCGAGAGCTCCGCCGCACCGAACGTCGGCAGGCCCGGGTGGGAGTCCGCCTTCTCGTGCGCGAGCAGGAGGAGCAGCCCACCGGGCGCGAGCGCGTGCGCGACCTTGGCGATCGCCGCCGCCCGGTCCTCCGGATCGGGATGCAGGTATGCCCAGACGGCCAGGTCGTAGGGCTGGTCGGGGATCTCGTCGACGGTGACGTCCAACGGCGTCCAGTGCAGCCGGGCCCGGACGGTGCGCGGCGAGCGGGCCGCGACGGTGGCCGCCTTGTCCAGGCCGACGCGCGAGTAGTCGATCGCGGTGACGTCCCAGGCGCGGGTCGCGAGCCACAGCGCGTGCCGCCCCTCGCCGGCGCCCACGTCCAGCGCGCGTCCGGGCGGGAGCACCGTCACCTGTTCGACGATCCACGGGTCGGGCGGAGTGCCCCACACCAGCTCGGTGGCGCGGTAGCGGTCGTCCCACTGCTTCGCGCCGCGCAACTGCTTCTCCCCGTGCGCGAGCTCGGCGGGGGAGAGCGGGCCGATCGCGCCGGCCTCGCGCTCCTGATCCGTCCGGTCGATCCCGTCCGGGGTGGCGTCGGGCGTGCTCACAGCAGTGCCTCCTTGAGGTAGGCCACGTCGTCGGCGAGTCCCTCGGACGGGGTCTCGAGGATGATCGGCGCCCCGGCGGCGCGAGCCACGTCGGCCAGCAGATCGGGGTCGATGGTGCCGTCCTGGAGGTTGGCGTGTCGGTCGCGGGCCGAGTCGAACTCGTCGCGGGAGTTGTTCAGGTGCACCAGGTCGATGCGGCCGGTGATCGCCTTGACCCGCTCGACGATGCCCATCAGCTCCTCGCCGCCCGCCCAGGCGTGGCAGGTGTCGAGGCAGAAGCCGGCGCCCTGGTCGCCGACCGCGTCCCACAGCCGATCGATGGTCTCCAGCTGCCGCGCGATCGCCCCGTCGCCGCCCGCGGTGTTCTCGATGAGGATCGGCACGCCGAAGCCGCCCTTGTCCTCCTGGCGCGTGAAGAGCTTGCGCCAGTTGTCGATCCCCGCCTGCAGGTCCTCGCCGTCGCGCAGGTGCCCGCCGTGCACGACGAGCCCGAAGGCCCCGAGGTCGGCGGCCGCTGCCGCCTGCTGCTCGACGGCCTTGCGGCTGGGCATGCGGAGGCGGTTGTTCAGGCTCGCGACGTTGATGACGTACGCCGAGTGCACCACGATCTCGAGCGGCGAGTCCTTGAGCGCCTGCGTCTGCGGGTGCGGCTCCGGCTTCTTCCAGCCCTGCGGGTCCGAGACGAACATCTGGATCACGTCCACCCCCAGCTGTTCAGCCGTCTCGACGGGGTGGGTGTCACTGCGGACGTGGGCACCGATGCGCATGCGCCCAGCTTAGGCGTCCGCCGGGTGTCAGCGCTGCGTGGTCGCGGCGTCGACGGTGGCGCGGACGGCGGCGACGAGTGCCTCCCGGTGATCGCCCAGGCGCGCCGCGGCCTCGTCGTCGGCGAGGGCGCGCAGGGCGGGCGAGGCGTTCTGCCATGCGGTGATCAGCCCGAGGACGAGCGCGAGTAGGTCGACGGCCGCGGTGCCGTAGAGCGTGCGCAGTGCGTCGATCTTCGGGGCGTAGGCGTCCTGCTCCGACGGTGCCGCGCCGGGCCGCTCGAGGCGCGACCAGGTGGTCAGGCGCAGGACGTCCGGGTGGGCACTGAGGTAGTCGAAGTGCGCCCCTGCGTAGGCGGGGAGATCGTCCGGGGTGAGCGGCACGGCGTCCGCCATGTCCTGCAGAGCGCGACCCACGACGAGGTCGAAGAGCTCCTCCTTGGGGCCGAAGTGGACGTAGATCGACCGCTTGTTGGCGCCGGCCGACTCCGCGATCCGGTCCACGCGGGCACCGGCCAGCCCGTTGGCCGCGAACTCGGTGTGAGCCGCGGCCAAGATGCGTCGCTTGGTGTCGGAGGAGTCGGGTGGCACGCGGGGCACACTACTCGCCCACAAGGTAACTAACTAGTTATTGACATCGCTGTTCTGCAATGGCACTCTCGACCCATAGGTAACCAACCAGTTAGAGAAGGAGAGATCGTGGCACAGCGCATACTCATCACCGGAGCGAGCTCCGGGTTCGGTCGCGGAACCGCACTCGAACTCGCGCGGCAGGGGCACGAGGTCGTCGCGGCCGCGGAGACCTGGCCGCAGGTCCGCTCGCTGCGCGCGGACGCCGAAGCCGCCGGCGTGCGGCTCGAGGTCATCAAGCTCAACCTGCTCGACGAGATCGACCTCGCCCACGCGGGCTCCTACGATCCCGATGTCCTCGTCCTCAACGCCGGCGTGATGGAGGGCGGATCCATCGTGGACGTCCCGCTCCAGCGGGCGCGGGAATCCTTCGAGATCAACGTCTTCGGCCACATGGAGCTGGTGCAGAGCATCGTGCCGAAGATGGTGCGCCGCGGCTCCGGCAAGGTCGTCTGGACCTCCTCGATGGGCGGCATCCTCGTGGTCCCGTTCCTCGGCGTGTACTGCGCGACCAAGCACGCCATCGAGGCGATCGCCGGGTCGATGAAGGCGGAGCTCGAGCCTCTTGGCGTCAAGGTCGCCACCGTGAACCCGGGCGTCTTCGGCACCGGCTTCAACGACACCGGCGCCGAGAGCTACGTCCAGTGGTACGACCCCGAGACCGCCGTGGTCCCGATGCCCGACTTCGGCGACAGCCTCGCCGATCAGGCCGATCCGCAGGAGATGATCGACGCGATGGTCGAGATCATCCCCGCCGAGGACCACCTGTATCGCACCATGCGGCCGGCGGAGACGGTCGCCGCGGCGAAGCAGTGGCAGGAGACGGAGTGGACGCAGCATGCCTGAGATCACCCTGGACACCGCCCGGCAGATCATCGACCGGGGTCGAGCGCGGGCCGCGGAGATGGGGCTGAACGCCGTCTTCTCGGTGCTCGACCGCGGGGCGAACCCCGTCGCCTTCGAGCGGATGGACGACGCCTGGCTGGCGTCGAACGACCTCGCCGTCGCCAAGGCGCGCACCGCCGTCATGTTCCGCATGCCCAGTGAGGATCTCGCCTCCCCGGTCGCAGTCGGACAGGCCTACCCGCACTTCGATCACGTCGCGCGCGGCGGCCTGTTGCTCATGGGCGGCGGCGTTCCCCTCGTCGACGAGGCGGGAGGCCTGATCGGCGGCCTCGGCGTTTCGGGCGGCACGCCGGAGCAGGACGCGGCGCTGGCCCGCGCGGCGCGCGGGGACTGACGCCGTCCGTCCGCAGGGGCGCGGCCTCGAGGGCCCTGTGGAGGACCGCGGTCCTGTGGATGGATCGGCCGTGCGGGGCCGCGGCGCCGGGTTCCGGGGAGTGGTCGCGTCCTACCGTGTGGCCATGATGGTCACGCGGGTGGCGACGTGGCGGGGCGAACCCGCCGACGCGTACGAGCGGTGGGCGGGCCGCGAGGCCCGCGCGGCCGAGGAGCTGGACGTCGCCCTCGAACGCGCCGCGGTCGAGATCAGTGGTGGCGGTGGTGATCTCGCCGCGCGCCTCGCCGCGATAGACCTTCCCGCCGCCGTCCCGCTCGCCGGCGCGCGGGCCCAGGCGTCCATCCTGTCGACCCCGGTGAGGCAGCCGGCGCGCTCGAAGTCGGCGGCGCAGCGGGATCGGGAGAACCGCGCGCGCCTCGCCGCCGACCTGCGAGCCACGCCGCCCGGGCCCAGGCTGCGCATGCTCGAGACGATCGATGCGCGCCTGCGCGAACTGGGTCGCGGCGGCGAGACGGTCCAGCTCGTCGAGTACGACCCGGACGCGTTCGGGGGCGACGGTGCGGTGGTCGTCGCCCTCGGCGATCTCGATGCCGCGCGCAACATCGGCGTCGTGGTCCCGGGCATGGGAACCACCGCAGCCTCGATCTCGGCGGTCACCCGCAGCGCCGCGAACCTGCAGGTCGCCGCGCGACGTGCGGACCCGATGACCCCGACCGCAACGCTCGCGTGGATCGGGTACGACGCACCGTCGGGCCGGATGTCGGCCGCGCAGGTCCTCACCGGAGAGCATGCCCGACGGGGCGCCGCCGAGCTGCGGGCCGATCTCGCCGACCTTGCGCGGATGCGGCCCGACGACCCGCGGGTCGTGCTCTTCGGGCACAGTTACGGCGCCACGACGGTGGCCACCGCGGGCGCGGGCGGAGCGCTGGCCGGCGTCGTCGATGCGGTGGTGCTGCTGGGTTCGCCCGGCGCCGGCCCGGTGCGGTCCGCCGCGGAGTTGGGCGTCCCGGTCCACGTCGCGCGCGATTCCGACGATCCGATCCCGCGCGTCGCCGCGACCGACGGCGCGGGGCAGGCCCTGCGCCGCCTGCTCGGCGTGGAACTGGGACTCGGAACCGACCCGGCGGCATCGTCGTTCGGGGCACTGCCGATCGACGCCGAGGGCGCCACGCCCCTCGGGCCCGCGGCGCACTCGGGGTACTTCGACGAGGGCTCGCGGGCGCTGGTCGCGTTCGCCGCGATCCTCACAGGAGGAGGCGGACATGACCGATGACGCGGTGGACCCCGCGGAACTGGCGCGCGTCGCCGCGGAATGGGAAGCGGCCGCCGACGGGTTCGCCGCACTGGCGGAGCGGTGGCGCGCGACGACCGGTCCGCCCGCGGTGCGCGCCTTCGCCGAGCGTGCGGCCGCGACGCTCGCCGGCCATGCGGAGGCGGCGAGCGCCGCGGCGCAGCGGCTGCGGGACTACTGCGCGGCGGTCGTCGAGGCCGACGAGGAGGGCGCCCGCAGCGTGCGGTGCGCGATCCAGGCGGCGGACAGCATCAGCACCACGCCGATCGCGGAGGTCACCGAAACACCGGCGTCGAACGCCTGACCGGCGGCCCGGATCAGGGCGTCCGCCGACTCGGCGGGCAGCTCCGTCGCGATGTGGTGAGCGCCGGCCAGCGTCTCGGACGCCGCTTCGGCCTGCGCGCCGCTGAGCCCGGCGGGCAGCGCGAGCTTCACGGCGTAGGCGCCGGCCAGGATGGAGCCCAGGACGGCCGTGCCGAGCACCGAGCCCAGCTCGTAGGCGGTCTCGGAGACGGCCGAGGCCGCGCCCGCCTTCTCCGCGGGGACGGACGAGACGACCAGGTCGTTCGAGAGCGTCTCGGCCGCACCGATGCCCACGCCGAGCATCGCGAAGGCGACGAGCACCGCGAGGGTCGACTCGGGGGAGGCGAAGGCCGTCACCACGGCGTACGCGGCGGCGGCGACGAGCATGCCTCCCACCACCACGGTCGACGGTGCGACCCACCGCACGACCCGCACCACGTACAGGCCGGCGACCATCATCGTGATCAGCCCCGGGACCAGCGCCCATCCGGCGTCCATCGGGCTCATCCCCACCACCAGCTGCAGATGCTGCGAGACGAAGAACATGAATCCGACCAGCGAGAACACGCTGAGCAGGTTCACGGCGACGGCGCCGGAGAAGCGACGGTCCGCGAACAGGCGCACGTCGAGCATCGGGTCCGGGCGCTGCAGCTGGCGGCGCAGGAACAGCACCGTCGCCGTGACGCCGACGGCCAGCGCGCCCGCGACGACGGCGGGGTCGCCGCCCTTGGCGAGGGTCTTCACGGCGTAGACGATCGGGGTGAGCGCGAGCAGCGAGAGCACGATCGAGACCGGATCGATGCGGCCGGGGTTCGGGTCGCGCGACTCGGGCACGAAGATCGGCGCCAGGATCAGCAGCGGGATCAGCACCGGCACGGCCATGAGGAAGACCGAGCCCCACCAGTAGTGCTCCAGGAGGAAGCCGCCCACGATGGGGCCGAGCGCGGCGCCGCCGGCGAAGCAGGACGCCCACACCGCGATGGCGAGCCGCCGCTGCTGCGGATCGGTGAAGATGTTGCGCAGCAACGAGAGCGTCGACGGCATCAGCATCGCGCCGAAGAAGCCGAGGCCCGCGCGGGCGGCGATGAGCGCGGCGGCGGTGGGCGCGTACGCCGCGACCACCGACATGGCGGCGAAGCCGGTGGCGCCCAGCAGGAGCAGGCGACGCCGGCCCCACCGGTCGCCGAGGCTGCCCATGGAGACGAGCAGGCCGGCCAGCACCAGCGGGTAGACGTCGATGATCCAGAGCTGTTCCGCGGCGGTGGGAGCCAGCGTCGCGGCGATCGAGGGCAGTGCGAAGCCGAGGACGGTGCCGTCGATCGACACCAGCAGGACCGGCAGCATCAGGACCGCGAGCGCACCCCAGTCGCGCACCGTGGCGCGCGCAGACGACGCGGTCGTGGTGGTGAGTGTGGTGGTCATGGCGCACTTCCTGGGGTGTTGTCGGTTCGAGGACATCGTTACTGTACCATCTGGACGGTACAGAAACGAGAGACCGGGATCACCCTTCGCGCTGATCACCCCTACGATGCGAGGTGTGCCGCCCCCTCCCGCCGCCCGCGCCAAACTGCTCGACGCGTTCGTGACGATCCTTATCGAGCACGGCGAACGCGCCGCGACCCTCGAGGCCGTCGCCGCCGAGGCCGGCGTCAGCAAGGGCGGGCTGCTGTACCACTTCGGTTCGAAGAATGCCCTGGTCGAGGGGCTGTGCGACTGGCTGGACGAGCTGGTGGCCGAGGACGTCGAGCTCATGGCAGCCGCGCCCGAGGGGGCTGTGGAGTACTACGTGCGCACGTCGAACTACGACGATTCCCCGCTCGACCGCGCGATCGTGGCGGTGCTGCGGCTGAGCCAGGGGGCCGACGACCGCGCCGAGCGCGCGATCCGGTCGATGCAGGACCGCTTCCTGGCGACGGTGCAGGAGCAGGTGCCCGACGAGGCCACCGCCCGCGCGATCCTCCTCGTGGGCGACGGCCTCTACTACAACGCCGCCCTCAGCGGCGGCCTCCATCGCGCCACCGACGAGCAGATGGCCGGTCTTCTCGCCGTCGTCGCCCGCATGGTCGACGGGGTCGACTGAAACGACGGCGATCTGCTGTCATGTCGCGTGGCGGGTGAAAGGGCGACGTTGTTGCGGACACGGTCGTGTTACACCCACGACCTGGGTGAACAGGTCAGCCTCTGGTGTCTCGTCAACGATGAGAATTGTTAATGGGCTTCCTCGAGCTCAGTGTCCGATTTGCTCGTAACTCTCGTTTGGGAACCCTTAGGTCGACTCGTGGCGCTCTCGGTTCGAGTGAAACCATCCAAGGCTCGTATTAACCCATTTTACTCCGTTTAAAGCAATGAAAAACATGACGGTCAGAACCACCGCAAGGGGGATGTCATTTGTGATTGGAATGATGTACAACGGAAATGCGGCGATTGTCGCTAGGCATAGCACGCCCAGGAGCAGCATTAACGCGTACCAGCGCGCTAAACGAGTTCGGACCCGGTTCTCGGGTCGAGGTGTCTGACGCTTATCGTTTCCCACTTCTTGCACCTACCTCACAGGTTTAGTGGTTGTTCAATGGACGTCTGCTGAGCGATTCGCCTGCAAACTTTCTAGACTCCAGGAATCTGGCGCGGAAATCGGGATTGGAGGCTAGAAGGTTCAGTGTAGAGAGGAGTGCTAGCGAGTCCAGGCCGTATCGTACTGGGAACACCTGTGCAGTTTTGTGGTCGGCTTCCGACCCTGCAATAACCTGGATCGCGCGATGCATGTTGACCACTGCCGGCACGATGGTAGGCGATTCGTCCCAGCGAATGAATTCGGACCCGATCGTGATCCCGTCGATACTGATGAGTATGTCTTGCTTCTTTGCTATGACCGCAAGGGTTAGGCCAATGACCCCCGCCGCGAGTAGGCCGCCCCATAGGATAATGGATATTAGCCGTGGTCGCTCCGTTTGGAGTTCACGGATAACTGCACCCAACCCAGCGATCGATCCACTGAAGAAGAATCCCCCGGGCAGCACCTTGGAGTAGAATGTGCTCGACTTAAGGCGAATGGGCTTCGTCTCGACCGACTCCGTCTCAACTAGCCTGGCGGGTCGTCGCTTCCGTACGTCAAGTGCAAGACTTGCCCCTAGCGTCATGATCGCCGCACATGCAAGTAGACCGACTGTGAGCATGGATCTGCCGAGTTCGCTGAACGGGTTGTTTGATCTAAGGTAGTAAAAGGCTACTAGTACGCACAAGGCGGCGATTAAGCCACAAACAGCCCTGGTAAGCAGAATGCCGCTGCGCTTTCCCCACTCGGGTGGCCATTGAGGCTGGAGGTAATTCATCGCTAGTGGTCTCACCAGAACTTAAGTTTGGACGCCGCTTTACCGATTCCGCTGGCTGCCTTGCCGGCGAGTGCTTTGGCACCATCATACGTCTTATCGACGATGGCTGTCGTCGCACCGGAGCCGATGACGCCACCGGCTATCGCGCCCACTGCCCCACCGACCAGGGTGCCGCCGGGGATTGGAATGAACGTTCCGATTGCGGCCCCGGCCTTGGCGCCAGCCCAGGCTCCCGCTCCCGCTCCCGCTAGACTCGCTCCCCCCTTGACTATGGCCTTGTCGGGCGCAACATCCTTGTTAGTGATGTCGTTAGCAACCTGGACCACCGTAATTGCTTGACTCATGCCGGGCGCCCGCTTCGCAACTGCCCCGAGTGCGCTCCCCGCCTTGCCCAGCACGCTTGACTTGGCAGAGTTCACGGCGGAACTCGCCTTGTCGGCGACCTTCGTCGGGTTGTACCAGGGCTTGCTTGCCGCGCGCTCGGACGCAGCAGTCGCCTTCGAAGCTGCATCCGAGGCCGCTCGCTGGGCCGCTGGGGCTAGCGTTTTGGCACCGTTCCCTGCCCCTGTTGCTGTTGAATTCGCAATCGCGAGCGGGTCGCCGGTTAGGCCGATGTTTTCGCCGGTCATTTCCAGTATCTCCTGGGCGGTGCCCGGTTCAGAAGAACCTGAGGCTAGTGGCGAATCCGCCGACGCAAGGGTGACCCCCTGAGAGGTGGCTGATCCCTGGTCGCTGCCACCTTGAGATTCAGAGTTCGGAGTTTGCGTCACAGCCTGTCCTGAGCCAGTGCTGACACGATCTGTGGTTTCTCTAGCGGTATTCCCCTCAGGCGCTGCCCTGCCGCCGACGCGGTCCGTTGCCTCTCGAACAGTGCCTTCCGCGGGTGCCGCGCTGCCGCCGGTGTTGCGGCGACGTCCTGCTATTACTCCGGCGGCTTCGGCGACGAGGTAGGCCCAGGAGGGCGCTCCGCCCTCGTCCTTGCCGTCGCCGTCCGGACCGCCCGTTGTGCCGTCGTCACCGCCAGGTACACCGCCACCGGGGCCACCCGCTCCGGGAGCGCCTGCTACACCGGGTGCAGGGCACTCTGACTGGGTTTGGGTGACCGTCACTGTCGGCTGTCCCGAGGTGGGCTGCCCGGATCGGGTGGGCTGGCCGGTCGGGGTCGGTCGTCCGGGGGCGGTCGTGCGTACCGGGTTCTGCTGGCCGGTCTGCGGGCTCTGTGCGGGTTGCTGGGCCTGGCCGGTGGGGTTGCCGGGGATGTTCGGGGCCTGCTGTCCGGGGGCGCCGAAGTCCGGGGTCTGGGCCTGGATGTTCCCGCCGTCGTTGCCGCCGCTGCCGGCGGGTGAGGTGGCGATGCCGTTGTTGTCCTGACCGCTGCCCTGGTTACCCTGCTGCCCACCGGGGGCGGTGGTCTGCTGCGCGGGCGGGGTGATCGTCAGCTCCGGGCCGGGACCGGGGCCACAGGTCGCCGGCCCACCACCGGGGCACGGCGCCGCCGACGCGACACCCGCGCCGGGGCCGGTCGCGGCGAAGCCCATCATTCCGACCGCCACCACGATCCCGGCCACGGCGGCGGCCGCGCGCACCTGCTCCGGTGCGGGCGCGCTGACACCGGCGGAGCGGAGCTTGCTCAGCCCGGTGAAGAAGATCCGGCCGACGATCACCATGATCAGCCAGAAGGTCAGGAACACCACGGGCACCGGGGTGAACCGGGGTGCCTCGATGGAGAACATCACCCCACCGAACATTCCGGCCAACCCGATCACCGTCAGGAACGCACCCTGCAGCCGCAGCTGCACAAGCGAACCGTCGGGGGCGGTGGCGGCACGAGAGGGATCGTCGCCCGGCGTCGGGACGGGATTGCCTCGCGCATGCGCTGTGGCTGCCATCAGAACATCAACTCACTTCCACACAGCACCGAACCCTGCGACGAGGGACGGAAAGAGGGGATGGGTGCCCGTGAACCGGGCGATTGCACCAAACCCTTGTGTCCCGCGGGCGTGTGTGCAACCAGCCGGGCGCGGCGAGAGAGTGTTCGTGCAGGTGAAGTGGGGTAGAAGTGAATAATATAGTGGGTAGGTCTGTACGTGGTGTCCGTATTCAGCAGGGCGCTATATACGGACAAAACGGCATTTATCGGTCACAAACGAGTCGATCCTCATATGACCGGAAGCCGCGAGGTGCCGCCGAGCGTCAGGCGTGTGTCAGCGCGTGGTCGCGGGCGCGGCCCCGTCGACGGGGTCCCAGACGTCGCCCGGGAGGTCGCCGGGGAGGTTGGGGTTCCCGCGCCCGACGAACCTGTCATCGACACCGCGCTTGGTCATCGCGTCGTAGTCGCGCAGGGCGCCGAAGGCCCACTTGCCGAGCAGGGCGATGGCGACCAGGTTGACCATCGCCATGAACGCCATCGCCACGTCGGCGAGCATCCAGACGGTGTCGAGCTCGGCCAGGGTGCCCACGCCGACGGCGGCGAGCACGAGGGTCTGCAGGATGCGCAGCCGCTGTCCCTCGAGCCCGAGGAAGTTGAGGTTGATCTCGGCGTAGGAGTAGTTGCCGATGATCGAGGAGTAGGCGAAGACGAAGATCAGCAGCGCCATCGGCACCGTCGTCCAGCCGCCGAGCACCGCGGCGACGGAGTCCTGCGTGAGCACGGCGCCGCCGGACTCCGGCTCCGTGCCCGGCGTGTAGATGCCGGAGACGAGCACGATGAAGGCGGTCGCGGTGCACACGATGATGGTGTCGACGAAGACGCCGAGCGACTGGATCAGGCCCTGCTTCGCGGGGTGCGAGACGGTGGCGGTGGCCGCCGTGTTGGGCGCGCTGCCCATGCCGGCCTCGTTGGAGAACAGGCCGCGTTTGACGCCGTTGAGCAGGGCGGCCAGGATGCCGCCGGCGGTGCCGGCCAGCGCCTCGTCGAGCCCGAAGGCGCCGGCGACGATCTGCCGGATCACCTCGGGGAAGGCCGTGATGTTCAGGGCGATGATGACGACGGCCAGGGCCACGTAGATCAGTGCCATCACGGGGAGGATGACCTCGGCCACCTTCGCGATGCGGCGCACGCCGCCGTAGAGGATCGGCGCGGTGATCACCATGAGCCCCACGGCGACCCACGCGGTATCGAGATGGAACGTGGAGGAGAGCGAGCCGCCGATCGTGTTGGCCTGCACCATGTTGAAGGCGAAACCGAAGGCGAAGATCAGGAGGACGGCGAAGACCATGCCCCAGCGGCGGGAGCCGAGCCCGCGCTGGATGTAGTATGCCGGACCGCCACGGAAGCTGCCGTCCGCGTTGCGCACCTTGAACATCTGCGCCAGCGTCGCCTCGACGAACGCGGTGGCCATGCCGACGAGCGCGACGACCCACATCCAGAACACCGCTCCCGGACCGCCGAGCACGAGCGCGACGCTCACGCCCGCGATGTTGCCCGTGCCCACGCGGGAGGCGAGGCCCACGCAGAAGGCCTGGAACGAGGAGATGCCGCCGTCGGCGTCCGAGCGCGACGAGCCGACCGCGCGGAACATGCTGGGCAGCAGTCGGACCTGGACGAACCGGGTGCGGATCGTCATGTACGTGCCGACACCCAGCAGCAGCGGGATCAGCACGTTGTACAGGTTCGTGCTGAGCCAGCCGATGACGGTATCGACGTGCTCGAAGACCGAGGTCATTCGTTCCTCTCGTGAAGCGTGGGGTGCCCTGATGATTTCATGCCGGGCCGAGCTGCACCGTCGTACCGCCGGAGTCGACGCCCAGAGCCGGTACGCAGCGCTAATTGAGTGCTGTTCAGTAGGCTCTTTACCCCGGCCTGACCAGCGGGTAGGTTGGACGGCATGCCTTCGATCTTCATCTCCGGCGGTGCTGCGGGCATCGGCCGGGCCACGGCCCTGCGTTTCCTCTCCGAGGGGTGGACGGTGGGCGTCTACGACGTCAACGCCGCCGCGCTGGAGGAGTTGAAGGCGGAGCATCCCGCGATCGTCACCGGCACGCTCGACGTGACGGACTACGGCCAGTGGGAGGCCGCGCTCGCCGATTTCGCCACCCACACCGGCGGCACGCTGACGGTGCTCGACAACAACGCGGGCGTGCTCTTCAGCGGCGACCTCGACGAGATCACGCCCGAGCAGATCAAGCTGCAGATCGACATCGACGCCCTCGGCGTCACCTACGGCGCCAAGGCGGCGCTGCCGTACCTCACGGGCGTCAAGGACGCGCACCTGGTGAACATCAGCTCGGCCTCGGCGATCTACGGCCAGCCCGGCATCGCCACCTACAGCGCCGCCAAGTTCTACGTCGCCGGCTTCACCGAGGCGCTGGAGCTGGAGTGGGAGAAGCACGGCATCCGTGTGGTCGCGATCTGGCCGCTGTGGGCCAAGACGGCGCTGGCGGAGACCGACGCCAAGAGCACTAAGACGCTCGGCGTGAACATCACGCCCGAAGAGGTCGCGGATCAGGTGTGGAACTCGGTGCATCCCTCGATCCGGGTGCCCTTCCTGCCGCGAGTCCACTATTCCGTCGGAACCCTGACCACGCTGCTGTCCAATTCGAGTAAGTTCGCCCCCAGGTCGGTTGTGCGCCTGATCAACCAGATCACGAGCCAGTAGTACAGCCCGCTGCATTTCCCATCCGAGGAATCCGAGAAGGAGTCTCCACCACCGTGATTGCGACCACCATGCAGGACGGCGAGCTGACGATCGCCCGCCTGGTCGAGTACAGCCGCCGCGTCTTCCCCGAGGCCAAGATCACCACCTGGACCGGTGAGGGCCTGCGCGATCTCTCCTTCGCCGAGGTCGGCGACAAGGCATCCCAGCTCGCCCACGCGCTCACCAAGCTGGGCGTGCAGCGCGGCGACCGCGTGGCGACCTTCATGTGGAACAACAACGAGCACCAGGTGGCCTACGCCGGCGTGCCCGCCATGGGCGCCGTGCTCCACACGCTCAACCTGCGCCTGTCTCCCGAGCAGGCCGTGTTCATCATCAACCAGGCCGACGACAAGGTGATCCTCGTCGACGCCACCGTCGCGCCGCTGCTCGGCAAGTACCTGGCCGCCACCCCGAACGTGCAGCACGTCATCGTCGCCAACGGCCCGAAGGAGGCGCTCGAGGCGCCCGAGGGCATCACGGTGCACTCCTTCGACGAGCTGATCGCCGGCGAGCCCACCACCTTCGCGTGGCCGGAGATCGCGGAGCGCGACGCGGCCGTGATGTGCTACACCTCCGGCACCACGGGCGATCCCAAGGGCGTCGTCTACAGCCACCGCAGCATCTGGCTGCACTCGATGCAGGTGAACTCGAGCTCCGGAATGGCGCTCGGCAACGCCGATTCGGTGCTCGCCATCGTGCCGATGTTCCACGTGATGAGCTGGGGCCTGCCCTACGCCGCGATGATGGGCGGCATCACGCTGATCATGCCCGACCGCTTCCTGCAGCCCGAGCCGCTGCTGCAGATCCTGGACGCCACGAAGGCCACGTTCGCCGCCGCCGTGCCCACCATCTGGGCCGGCGTCGCCGCGCAGCTCGCCGCGAAGCCGCAGGACATCTCGCACCTGCGCGAGGTCGTCGTCGGCGGCGCGGCCGTGCCCCCGTCGATGATCCGCACCTTCGACAAGCTCGGCACCCGCATCGTGCACGCCTGGGGCATGACGGAGACCAGCCCGCTCGGCTCCGTCTCGCGCCCGCCCTTCGGCATCGAGGACGAGACCGAGGAGTTCGCCTACCGCGTCACGCAGGGCCGCTTCCCCGCGTCGGTCCAGGCCCGCCTCATCGACGACGAGGGCAACGAGCAGCCCTGGGACGGTGAGGCTTCCGGTGAGCTCGAGGTGCGCGGCCCCTGGATCACGGGCGCCTACTACTCGCCCGAGGGCAACGTCTCCGACGAGTCCAAGTTCCACGACGGCTGGCTCCGCACCGGCGACGTGGCCTCGATCAGCCCGGACGGCTTCATGACCATCCGCGACCGCACCAAGGACATGATCAAGACCGGCGGCGAGTGGATCAGCTCCGTCGAGCTGGAGAACACGGTCATGAGCAACCCCACCATCGCCGAGGCGGCCGTCGTGGCCGTGCCCGATGAGAAGTGGGACGAGCGTCCCTTCGTGCTCGCCGTGGTCAAGGACGCCGCCGACGCGGACGCCGAGAAGCAGCGCGCCTTCCTGGCGGACCTGCTGCCCAAGTGGCAGATCCCCGAGCGCTGGGCCTTCGTCGCCGAGGTGCCCAAGACCTCGGTCGGCAAGTTCGACAAGAAGCTCATCCGCGCCGAGTACGCCGACGGCACCTACACCGTGGTCGAGTCGCGCGGCTGACCCGCGCGCTCGAGTCGACGAGGGCCGTCGCAGCCGGAAGGCTGCGGCGGCCCTCGTCGTTCGCGGCGGCGCGGCGAGTTCTTACGAATCGGTGAGCTGTCCGCGCGATCGGCCCGGACGGGGGAATCGCGTGCCACGCTGGACCCATGACCGACGTGTCCGAGGAGACCGAGACCCCGACCGCACGGCGAACGGGATGGGCGGCGGCGCTGGCCGGTGTCGTCGCGGGCGCGGCGGGCCTGGCGGCGGCGGAGCTGGTCGCGGCGATCATCGCCCCCGGCGCCAGCACGCTGTTCGCGGGCGGGGCGGCCGTCATCGACGCTGCGCCGCGGTGGCTCAAGGACTTCGCGGTCGAGACCTTCGGTACCGCGGACAAGGCGGTCCTGCTCACCACGATGGCGGTGGTGATCGCCGTCGGTGCGGCGCTCGCCGGCGTGCTCGAGTTGCGCCGCCCGCCGTGGGGCGCGGTCGTGATCGGCGTCGTCGGTGCGATCGGCGCGGTGCTCGCGGTGCTGCGCCCCGACGCGACGGTGCTCTGGGCGGTACCGAGCGGGGTGGGCGTCGCCGTGGCGGTTCTGCTGCTGCGCAGTGCGATCCGGCGCCTCGTCCCCGAGTCGGAGTCGGAGGACGGCGCTGCCACCATGGACCGGCGGGGCTTCCTCCTCGTCACCGGGGCGGCCGCGGGCGGCACCGTCGTGGCCCTCGTGGCGGCGCGCCTGCTCTCGGCGGGCTCCACGGCGGTGCGGGCGGCGCGCGAGACGCTGCGCCTGCCGGCCCCGCGCACCGTCGCACCACCGATCCCGTCGGGGGCCGATCAAGCGATCGACGGGATCACCCCCTACCTCACGCCCACAATGGATTTCTACCGGATCGATACGGCGCTGCGGGTGCCCCAGATCGATCCCGCCTCCTGGTCGCTGGAGGTGAGCGGCATGGTGGAGCGGCCGTTCACCCTCACCTGGGACGAGCTGCTGGCGCTGCCGCTGGAGGAGCACTACGTCACGCTCGCGTGCGTGAGCAACGAGGTGGGCGGCGATCTCATCGGCAACGCCCGATGGCTCGGCCATCGGATCAGCGCGCTGCTCGATCGCGCCGGGCCGCACCCCGACGCCGACATGGTGCTCTCCCGCAGCCACGACGGATTCACCGCGGGCACACCGCTGTCGGTGCTGCGCGATCCCGCCCGGCCCTGCCTGCTCGCGGTCGGGATGAACGGCGAACCGCTCCCCGTGATCCACGGTTTCCCCGCCCGCCTCGTGGTCCCCGGCCTCTACGGCTACGTCTCGGCCACGAAGTGGGTGACCTCGCTCAAGGTCACCACCTTCGCCGCCGACCAGGGGTACTGGACGCCGCGGGGATGGTCCGCGCGCGGCCCGATCAAGGTGCAGTCCCGCATCGACGTGCCGCGGCGGTCCGTCGCCGCGGGCGACGTGACGGTCGCCGGCGTCGCCTGGGCCCAGCACACCGGGATCGGCAAGGTCGAGGTCCGCGCCGACGCGGGGGAGTGGGTGCGCGCCGAGCTCGCCGACACCGTCGGCCCCGACACCTGGCGGCAGTGGCACGTGTCCCTACCGCTGGCCGGTGGCGATCACACCCTCGAGGTGCGGGCCACCGACGCCGCCGGGCGGGTGCAGACGGACGAGCCCGCGCCGCCCGCGCCCGACGGTGCCACGGGCTGGCACCGCGTCTCGGTCACGGCGCGCTGACGGTCGTCGTCGCGCACAGGTGCGACGGATCCTGCACCACCACGCGCACGCCGTAGCCGGTGTCGGCCGCGAGCTGGTTGAGCAGGTAGGCCGCCACCGTCGACATCCGCGTGACGTCGGTGAGGTCGAGCACGATGGTGCTGCCGGCCTGCGCGCGCCCGAGGCTCAGAGCCTCGTGCACGACCTCCTCGACGGCCACGAAGTCCACCTCGCCGCGCAGGCGGAGCACGGTCCGGCCGGTCGACGGGTCGGTGCTCACGCCGGCCAGTGCGCTCACCGGCGTCATCGTCCGGTTCAGGATGTGCAGGCCGAACTCCTTGCTCATGCGCTGCAGGACCGCGACGCCGCGACTGGAGTTGCCGGCCTCGTCGAGCGGCGGGCTGAAGACGCAGATCCCGTACTCGCCCGGCGTCGCCGCGACGATGCCGCCGCCGACGCCCGACTTCGCGGGGATCCCCACGGACACCATCCAGGCCCCCGACCGGTCGTACATGCCGCACCCCGTCATCACTGACAGCGTGTGCTGCGCGACGGCGGCGCTGACCACACGCTCGCCGGTGACGGGGTTGACGCCGCCGTGGGCGAGCGTGCCGCCCATCACCGCCACGTCGTGCGCGTCCACGAGCAGCGAGCACTGCCGGAAGTACGGGTCGAGGGCGTCGTCGACCGGGACCTGCAGCGAGCCGGTGGAGCGGGCGAGCGCCGCCAGGGCGAGATTGCGGAAGCCGGTCTGCGCCTCCGAGAGGTACACCGCCTCGTCGAGCTCCAGCTCGCGCCCCGCGAACCGTGAGAGCCCGTCCCGGATCGCGGCGAAGCGGGCGGCACCGTCGGCCCCGGGGATCAGAGAGGTCGAGACGATCGCGCCCGCGTTGATCAGCGGATTCTCCGGCCGGCCCGACGGGTCGAAGCTGATGCCGTTGAAGGCCTCGCCGCTCGGCTCGACGCCGATCCGCTCGCACACCGCCTCGACGCCCAGCGCCTCGAGCGCGAGCGCGTAGACGAAGGGCTTGCTCATCGACTGGATGGTGAACGGCGTGCGGTAGTCGCCCGCGCCGTAGGAATGCCCGTGCACCGAGACGGCGGCGACGCCGAAGGCCTCCGGGTCCGCCGTCGCGAGCTGCGGGATGTAATCGGCGACGGTGCCGGGGTGCTCCTCGCGGCACACGTCGTCGAGTACGCGGGCCATCGCCGCGTTGACGGGGTTGTCGGTGAACCCGGTGAGTCCGCCGGGCTGGCGCTGCGTGCTCGTCCCACTCATACCGCCAAGTTATCCGCTTCCCGGCCCGGGCGTCGGCCGCCGGAATCGGGCGCGACGGGGCGAGTATCGTGGCAGGCACCGTGACGTGACCAGGTGAGCAGCGCATACCAGCGGATATCGCCAGCCGGCATTGCCGCAGACAATTTTTCTTGGAGTACAGCTATGACGAACACGCTGCCCGACGGCCGGAGCATCGACGACGCGATCGCCGCCGGTACCCGCGCCTACGAGCTCGACCGCGCCCATGTCTTCCACTCGTGGTCGGCGCAGGCGCAGATCACCCCGATGACGATCCTCGCCTCCGAGGGCTCGTACGTCTGGGACGGCGAGGGGCGCAAGCTCCTCGACTTCAGCTCGCAGATGGTCAACACCAACATCGGCCACCAGCACCCGAAGGTCGTCGCCGCGATCGCCGAGCAGGCCGCGCGGATCTGCACCATCGCGCCGCAGCACGTCAACGAATCCCGCAGCGAGGCAGCGCGGCTCATCGCCGAGCGCACCCCGGGCGATCTCGACAAGGTCTTCTTCACCAACGGCGGCGCCGACGCCGTGGAGCACGCCATCCGCATGGCCCGCGTGCACACCGGCCGCCGCAAGGTGCTCAGCCGCTACCGCAGCTACCACGGCGGCACCGAGCTGGCGATCAACGTCACCGGCGACACCCGCCGCTTCGCGAGCGACTTCGGCGGCGAGTCCGTCGCCCACTTCGACGGTCCGTTCCTCTACCGCAGCTCCTTCTACGCCGAGACCGAGGAGCAGGAGAGCCAGCGCGCGCTCGAGCACCTGGAGCGCACCATCGTGCTCGAGGGCCCGAACACCATCGCCGCGATCATCCTCGAGTCGATCCCCGGCACCCCCGGCATCATGGTCCCGCCGCCCGGGTACATGGCCGGCGTCCGCGAGCTGTGCACGAAGTACGGGATCGTCATGATCGCCGACGAGGTCATGGCCGGCTTCGGCCGCACCGGCAAGTGGTTCGCCATCGAGCACGCCACCACCGCCGCGGGCCCCGTCGTGCCGGACCTGATGACCTTCGCCAAGGGCGTCAACAGCGGCTACGTGCCGCTCGGCGGCGTCGCCATCGGTGCCGAGATCGCCGCGACCTTCGCCGACAAGCCCTACCCGGGCGGCCTCACCTACTCGGGCCACCCGCTCGCCACCGCGTCCGCGGTCGCGACGATCAACGCCATGGCCGAGGAGGGCATGGTCGAGAACGCCGCGGCGATCGGGAACGAGATCATCCGGCCCACGCTCGGGGAGTTCAAGGCGAAGCACCCGTCGGTCGGCGACGTGCGCGGCGAGGGCGTCTTCTTCGCCATCGAGCTGGTGCGCGACAAGCAGACCCGCGAGCCGCTGGCACCGTACGGTGGCAGCAGCCCCGCGATGAACGAGACCGTCGCGGCGCTGAAGAAGGGCGGCCTGCTGCCCTTCGCCAACTACAACCGCATCCACGTCGTGCCGCCGTGCAACGTCTCCGCCGAGGAGGCCCGCGAGGGCCTGAGCATCATCGACGAGGCGCTGAACGTCGCGGACGCGCACACCGTCTGACCCCGTTCGACACCCAGGAGCCCGACATGCCCGCTCTCAAGCCCGTCCATCCGGCCGAACTGCAGGCCGGGCGCCCCGGCGTCTACGAGTTCGCGGTGCGCTCGGCGCGCCCCGTCGACTGGGTGTGGGGTGAGCTGACCTCGGACCGTCCCCTGCACTGGTGCAAGGGGATCCGCAAGATCGAGTGGACGAGCCCGCGGCCCTTCGCCGCGGGTTCCACCCGCCGGGTGCACCTCGGCCCCGGGATCAGCGCCGACGAGCTCTTCTACTCCTGGGAGGAGTCGGAGACGCTGTGCGAGAAGGCCTTCTACGTGCAGTCCGCCACCGCCCCCGGCCTGGCGCGGCTCGCGGAGAAGTACCGCGTCGAGGCGCACCCCGACGGCGGTTCGGTGTTCACGTGGACGCTGCTGATCGAGCCGATCGGCGGCGACCGCGTGATCGGGCTCAGCGGATTCCCGGTGGGCCTGATCGTCAAGTGGCTCCAGCGCGACACCGAGCGCTACCTCGGCTCGGCGTAGCCGCTAGATCCCGACCGGATCCAGCCCCGCCGGGAGGTCGTGATCGCCCGCGGCGCAGTCGCACGGCGCGGCGGGATCGGTCGCGGCGATGGTCTTCGTCAGCACGTCGGTCAGTCGCGGCAGGTTGCGGCGGAACTCGGCGAGCACGTCCTCGGTGCGCACGCCCTCGCCGGCCTCGATGCCCGCGTCCAGGTCGGTGACCAGCGCGATCGAGGCGTAGCAGAGCTTGAGTTCGCGGGCCAGCGTCGCCTCGGGCAGGCCGGTCATGTTCACCAGGTCCCAGCCCTGTGCCGCGTACCAGCGGCTCTCGGCGCGGGTGGAGAAGCGCGGTCCCTCGATGACGACCATCGTCGACGCCGTGCGGTCGGCGTGCGGCGCCGCCGCGGCCCGCAGCGACGGACAGTACGGATCGGCGAAGCTCACGTGCACACCGCCACCGTCGAAGTAGGTGGACGCGCGGGAGAACGTGCGGTCGACCAGCTGCTCCGGGATCGCGATGGTGCCCGGCCCTGCGGCGGGGGCCAGGCTCCCGACCGCGCACGGCGCGAGCACTTTGCGCACCCCGAGGCTGCGCAGCGCCCACAGGTTCGCCCGGTACGGCACGGTGTGCGGGGAGAACTCGTGGCCCGCGCCGTGCCGGGGGAGGAAGGCCACCTCGCGCCCGGCGACCTCGCCCACCGCGATCGGCGCGCTCGGCCGACCGTACGGGGTGTCGACGGTGCGCTGTTCGGCCCCGTCGGCCAGGAAGCGGTACAGGCCGGTCCCGCCGATGACGCCGATCATGCGCGGCCCCCGATCCGGGTGCGGACGACCTCGGCGACCTCGTCGGGCCGGCCGGTGTCGAAGTACTGCTCGGAACCGTCGCCGAGGGTGACGCACAGTCGCTGCTTGGTGCGCTTGAGCAGGCCGACGGTCTCCTCGACGATGCCGGCCCCGGCGATGTGCTTGAGCTGGACCGAGAACGGGGTGCCGTCCACCTTCGAGGCGATCCCCGCCGGCCGGAACCGCAGGTGCGTCTCGGTCAGTTCGAGGTGTCCGCGGACGGCGGCGGAGCGCCGTCCGATCTTGAGGAGACGGGTCGCCGGCCAACTGAGGTCACTCACGGTGCCACAATATGTCGGTCCGCGACGAGGTTCGCGGTAGCATCACTTATCCGTTTTCCTTAGGGTGGGGGTTCAACATGCCGTACTTCGGTGCGATCGTGATGCTGCTGTGGGTGGCGGCGCTCATCGACGTGATCGTCGCGGACGAGTTCCGGGTTCGCCACCTGCCCAAGGGCGGCTGGCTGATCATCGTCATCCTCATCCCGCTGGCCGGCTCCCTGATCTGGTTCCTGCTCGGGCGGCCCGTCGGTGCGCCTGCGAGCGGACCGTCGAGGACGACGGGGTTCCCCGAGTACGAGCGCCCGGGCCGGCACATCGCCCAGTACCCGGACGACGACGACGAGTTCCTGCGGCAGTGCCGTGAGCGCGCCGAGCAGCAGCGGCGCCGGGCGAAGGAGAGGGACGCCCGCAACCACGCCGAGAACCCCGAGGACAAAGACTGAACGCGAGGCCACCGCGCGGGTTGGCCGACATATACCGGACCTCCCTCGCGGTGCTGCGGCACAGCCCCTGGCCGACCGTCGGGATCGTGGCGATCTCCCTCACGATCATCGCGGCGCTGGGTGTGCTGGCCAGGATGCCGCTGGTCCACGAGGCGCGGTGGACGCCGGGCGCCGATCGTGACGTCCGGCAGGTGCTGGTGACCCTCGGCTTCTATCCCGCGGGCACCATGCTGGTGACGCTCGTGTGGATGATGGTCAGCGTCGGGGCCACGGCGATCGGGTCCGTGGCCGCGTACCGGTACCTCGCCGGGGAGCGGACCTCGCTGCGCTCCGCGTGGGCGCGGGCGCGCCCCCGCTTCGTCGCCGCGCTCGGCCTGGGTGCCCTCGACGTGGTCGTCGTCCTAGCGCCGATCCTCATCGCCGGCGCCGCGGCGATCGCGCTGGCGGTGCGCACCGGGCCCGAGACCGCGCGCGTGACCACGACGGTGCTGCTCGTGCTCGCCGCCGGGGCCGTCCTCGCCGTCCTGCCCGCGCTCGTGATCGCGGGGCCGATGCTGGTGATCGAGGGGCTGCGGCCCGTCGATGCGCTCTGGCGGGCGCTCAGCCTGCAGCGCCACGACTACTGGCGACTACTGGCGCGCGTGATCTGCACGTACGTCATCCTGGTGACCGCCGCCTCGATCGTGGGCCTGCCCTTCACCATCGCGTCGATGGCCACGCGCCCCGAGGGGGATCTCGCGATGCAGAGCCTGCCCAGCCTCGTGTTCGGCAACATCGGATGGGTGCTCGGACAGATCGTCATCATGCCCTTCCTCATCGTCACCAACGCCCAGTTCTACGCCGATCAGGTGGCGCGGAGCCGACTGGCGGAGCCCGCCGCCGGCTGATCGGGCGCGGTATCCGGCGGGATGCTCCGGCCGGGTACTGCCAACAGCGCACACACCACCACGAGGACCACCACGGGCGCCCCGCAGGTGAGCACACGCGCCCACGAGGGAATCTGCGCCACGGCGGCGTCCATCGCGGGAACGTAACCGATCGCGTACTCCTGACCGATTGCCTTGACGATCTCGTAGATGAGGATCGTGAGCCACATCGACGCCGCGACGAAGACAGCGACGGTCGCCGTGCCCCACCTGCGACGGTCCTCGCCGGAAGCGGAGAGGCTCCGGCAGAACAGCACGACGATGACGGGCACGAACCACACCCAGTGATGGCTCCACGCCAGCGGTGTGACCGCGCAGGCCCCGAGCCCGACCAGCGCCACCGCCAGGATCTCGTTGCCCGCGTTCCTCGCCTTCCGGGCGGTCCAGTAGACCAGCGCCGCGACGATTGCGGAGCAGACCGCCCACAGCACCGCTTCCAGCGGACCGTTCGGTAGGAGGTTTCTCACCGGCCATGGTGAGGGCGCTCCAGTGGTGCCGCAGCGCTTTGGTGACCTGCAGCCCGTCGGTGCCGAGGCGGTCGGCGATCTCAGCGGCGCCGCCGTAGTGTTGGGCGGCCCACACGGTGTCGTCGGTCCACGAACCCCACCCCGCTGCGGTGAGTCGGCCTTCCCAGAGCAGTCGGTGGCGGCGGGCGGTGGGGTGCTCGAAGACCTCGCCGCTCGCGACGGCCTGCGTGATCCGTTCGGCGGCGGTGAGCCGCCAGTTCGGGTCCAGGGCGTCGAGGGCGACCGCGACGGCACTCTGCCGGCCGCTGTTGCGGACGTAATGCCGGGCTTAGTTGAGGAACTGAGCGAGTTCCCCGTCGGGGTAGTCGAGGTTGCCTTGCTCGTGGACGTAGGCTTCGGCGAGCTCGAACAGCCGCCAGAACCGGTGCCGCAGCTGCGCCCCGGCCCGCAGGCCGGCGGTGCGGGCGGACTGCCACGAGATCCCCAGGCGCTCGCCGATCTCGCGCCAGCCCACCCCCGCTTCGGCGGCCCAGCCGGTCGCATCGAACCAGGACCGCCACCCCACCTCGGCTAGGCGCTTGCTCCAGTGCTGGTCTGCCTGCTCCCGCCAGGTCTCCCGGATCTTCGCGACCGCGTGCGCGTGCTCGGCGGTGCCGGGTGTGCGCCATACGTGTAGGTGCTCGGTACCGCGCTCAAGAGCACCTTTGCGGAATGTCTCGGAGATATCGCCGACCACCAACGGGACCGACGCGGGTAGGTCGTGCTCGGCGCGGTAGTCCTCCGCGAGCATCCCGTGCGCCAGAAACACATGCGTCGCGAGATGCCGGTATCAACCGTCGCACTCGGCGCACTGCAGCCGCTCACCATCGAACACAAGTCCCCGTCTGTCGCGGTCATCCTCCTCGTGGCGTGACGGTTGCGCCATCGTCGCGTCTCCTCTCCGAATAGGTCTCGAGCTGCATAAACGCTGGGGTGGTCCTGTGTTGTCGGCTCGGTGGAGCAGACGTACCTACCGGTGTCGGCACCCGCCGCGGCGCCGGGGTTCCGCGTACGCGCGTTTGGTTTCAGTTCAGTAACGATCGTACCCGCGGGTTGCAAACAGCTGAGGTTCCCTGTTTAGCTCCGTTACGCAAGTGACTGATGTGACAAATGTGATTACGTCTAGCGATGGGCGTAGAAGGTTGGGGGAATCGTGACCGACGGTTCTCGGAAGCAGCCGCGGCGCAATGAGCCCACGCGGCGTGGCAATCTCGAGCAGAAGCAGCGGGACCGCGACATTAAGTCGAACCTGCGCACCGCGGCCGCAGTCACCGTCGTCAGTGGCGTCGCGCTCGCCGGCGGCGTCGTCGCCGCGGCGCCGCCCGCACCGGACAAGGCTCCGTCGCCGGGTGCGATCCGCACCGGGTTGTTCGCCGACACCTCCCGCGCCCTGGAGACCCGCGAAGGCTATGTGATCCGTGCCTGGAAGTACGGCGAGGCGATGCGCTCGATCCTCCCGCTCGGGCGTGCCCTGAACACATATGAGGCGATAAACTCCATCGCCGGCGAAGGCATCATTGAGCTCAAGGACCCCAAGGTCAAGCCGAAGTACCCGGTCAAGAGCGCGTCGATCGTCGTCGGCTGGACGATCGCCTGCAGCGCGACCCCGCAATCCCTACAAATCGGTGGGACGCTGTCGAATGCGGTGAATGTCTCTGTCACCCCGTCGATTTCCGGCACCGTCGGCGGCACCGCGGGCGGCTCCGGCGGCTCCAACGGCGGTGAAGGCAACGGCTCGGTCAACGGCTCCATCACCCCCGGGATCTCGGGCACGCTCGGTGACACGGTCACCACGTCCGGCACGATCCAGGGCACCATCGCCCCGGGCACCAGCAAGGACTTCCCGATCGCGAAGAAGGCCCTCGCCGGTGAACGCGGGTACGTCGTGACCAAGGAAACCCGGATCAGCATGGACTCCTGCCTCGGCGGAGCGCAGATCCGCTCCTACGCCACCGCCACGATGTCCACCGACCTCGGCGACTCCTCAATCACCACCTACGGCAAGCCGCTTTTCATCGAACGAGACAATCCCGGCCCGGCGAACAACCCGCCCAAGACGCCGCCGAAGATCAAGGAAGACCCCAAGCCCGCACCGACGCCCGCGGTCGCCGGCACCGCCATGGCCGCGCCCAAGAAGGACACCCCGGTCAAGCCCGCGCCGGCACCGGACAAGCCCACGAGCAAGCCCGCTGCCGCAGCGCCGCCCGCGGCGGCGAAGCCGTCGCCAGCACCAGCATCGACACCGGCTAGGCCGGCCGCTGCGAGCAAGCCCGCCACACCCGCGCCTGCCCCGGCGAAGCCGTAGCGGTGTCGTGACACTCCGCTCTACCGCGAGCTCGTCGAGACCCGTTGCCATCAGTGCCGTCACGCTGGCGGCAGCGCTCGGTCTGACCTCGTGCACCCCGACACCAACACAAGATGCTGGCCCGTCCACATCAGCGTCGTCACCTCCGTCGACGACACAGACGGGAACGCTGCCGGGAACAGGTGCCGCGCGGTTCTTCACGCAGCAGATCGCGTGGAAACCGTGCCCAACCACCACCAGCACCAGCGCTGTTGGTGGGCGGCAGGTCGACTGCGGAAGCGTCGCCGCCCCCTTGGACTACGCCCAACCCGAAGGCCGACAAGTAGCCCTCTCACTGATCCGCGTCCGCGTCCCCGAATCCGCTCGGGCACAGCGGATCGGGACACTGCTGGTCAACCCCGGCGGCCCGGGAGCATCCGGCGTCGAGTTCGTCGGCGGCCAAGCAGAGCAACTCGCTGCTGGTATCGGTGACCGCTTCGACATAGTCGGGTTCGACCCCCGCGGCATCGGAGCCTCCACGCCGGCGATCCGATGCCTCACCGACTCCGAACGCGATGCGGTCCGCGCCGCCGACCTGCGCAACGACCACACAGAACAAGGAGTCGCTCGGCAGGAACAGCAAGCCCGCGACTTCGCCACCAAGTGCGCCGACCGCACCGGCGCCGACGTGCTCGCCCACGTTGGGACCGCTGACGTCGTCGACGACATGGACCTGCTGCGGAGAGTGCTCGGCGACGAGAAGCTCACGTACCTCGGGTACAGCTATGGCACCTTCCTCGGCGCCCGCTACGCCCAGAAGTACCCAGACAAGGTCCGGGCGATGGTCCTCGACGGTGCAGTCAACCCCGCCGAGAACACCGCGACCATGACCGTCAACCAGTACGCCGGGCTCCAGCAGGCGCTGGACACCTACGCCGCCGACTGCGCCACCCGCCGCGCCACTGACTGCCCCCTCGGCGCAGACCCAACACCGACCGCGACCACCGCCGTGTTCCAGAACATCGTTCACTCACTCATCGGCAACCCCGCGCCCGCCGGCACCAGGCAACTCACCTACGGCGACGCTATCGACGGCGCTACTCAAGCTCTCTACAGTCCGAGTCTCTGGCCCTACCTGACCATCGGCCTGCAGAATCTCCGCGACCGGCGCGATGGGCGCACCCTCCTCAAGCTCGCCGACGCGTTCAACAACCGCAAGGCTGACGGCACCTACACCAACGCCACCGATGCGCTCACCGCCATCACGTGCCTCGACACCGACCGCATCACCACCCAGCAGCAGGCCGCCGCTCTCGAACAGCAGGTACGCGCGGCCGCACCGTTCACCGACGACGGCCGCATCGGCACCGGAAGTCGCGGTGTCCGCGACTCATGCGCCTTCTGGCCCACCCCTCCGACCACCCTGCCGCAGCTGATCACACCCGCCCCCACACTGCCGCCCGTCGCAGTGGTGTCCACCACCGGTGACCCCGCCACCCCCTACGCCAACGGCGTAGCCCTCGCCCAACAGCTCGGCGCTCGCCTCGTCACCGTCGAAGGAACTCAGCACACCAGCAGCTTCAGCGGCAACAACACCTGCCTCGACGCGCCCCTGCGCACGTACCTCACAGCCTCGCAACCAGCAGCGATCACCAGGCTCGTCTGCCCCGCGACCTAGTGACCAAGCGGGACTCGCGCTACCGCGAGACACTTGACCTGCACAAACGCATCACATTGACTCATCTCTTGCCGATATCGGATTATGGCGTATATGTTCTAACGAACGATTACCCGTGCATTACTACTAGAAGGTGACCCGTGCAACGCATAACCACCCCCGACCGCAACGGATGGCGGCGCAGGGTCGCAACCAGCGCCCTTGCGATGCTCGCAGCAGCCACCCTCACAGCGAGTCCGCTCCTGGTTCCGAACCCGATTGCTGAGCAGGTCCTACCGCAAGCAGCGGCGGCCCCATGCCCAGACGGGTCAGGCAATACTTGCGGACCGCAGCCAACCCAAGGGCCGCAGCCTACGCAGGGCAACCAGGTACCTACGACAGCGCCCGGCGCCGCACAGACCACGGTTCCTGGTCAGGCACCCGATACGGGCCTGCAGTCCCCACCGCAGAACGGCAGTACTCCCACCGTTCAGGGCAACGTCCCAACGATGCCGACTGTCACGCCCACGCAATCAGGCTGCATTGTGAACTGTCCGACACAACAGCCTCCGACTGAACCTCAATCTCCAGACTCTGGTCGCGATTATGACGGTGTTCAGCCAACGACGCCTGAAAGTTCGCCCTCGTCGTCCGACAATGGCGCGGAGAATCGGACTTTCGCTGAGAAGTGCGCTGAGGGAGCGACAGAAATCGTTAGTATTATGGCAGCGAGCGGGGGAGGCAGAACAGTTACACTGGCTCGGGATCCCAAGTATGGGGGGTGCCCGTCATGTCACGAGGGTTCCATCCTGTCTATGTACAAGCCGCGCGATAATGGCTTCGGGTTGAACTGCACACCTGGCGCCCAGACGAAGAGTTTCGGCGTTGTGTGCATTAATAACTACGACTATTTCATCCATAAGATGAAATACGTTCGTTCCGATACAAAGCCTGGCGACCAGCCGAAGGTGTGCACCATCCCGAAGACGGGGGGTTCATGCACCTACAAGTCAGAAGAAGTTACAAGCGCCGCAACAACAGTTTCAACGGATCTCAAGTTCATTACGGTGGGCTATGTCCCGGAGTCCAATAAAGTCACTAAGGGGCTTGAGAATCGTGCGGAATTCCCTGCAAGCGCCACTGGAATGCGAGTTTGGGCCGTGCCGGAGTATGATGTTTACGACTATACGGTTGCCGTAACCAAGGATCGCGGAACAAGAGATCTGATTGGTACTATCAATGGCCAATATATGGTTCCCAACGGCGCCGTTCGTTGGTTCAGTGAACCTCTCTGACTGATCCCCTAAACTCAATTGGAGCGCGTAATGCAATCAAAGATACGTAGGAGTTTTGTTGGCGTCGCCGCGCTAGCGGCGATTATGTCCAGCGTAAGCTGCTCGAATGCGGGGCAGCAGGATGAAGCGCCCCCCTCGCTTCCTGGAAGCGCACTGATGGGGATGCTGAACGACGACGTACTCAGCTCGGCAAAAGCGTCCGCCACCGTAATCGACGTGCAATCCGCCATCGTCGGACTCACTCTCGCTCAGGTTCGCGAGAAGCTCGGAGTCGGCCTGCCTGAGTCTGGTCCCAACGGCGGCAGGTCGCCAGCGATATCCGCAGAAGAGCCACTCCTCTTCGAGATCCCTCGGTCGTCAACTTCGAAGGTTGAGCTCGATAAGGAATCGCCAGACACCCTCATCGTCACGGCTTTGGGGATCGCGGACGGAAACCGACTAGTTCTTGGCGTTTCCAGAAAGGCTGAGACAACGTCTGCGAAGGCTCGAGAGAATTACAGCACCAATCAGTGGAATCTAATGAAAGAGGCTAAAGTGGGGGCGACCTCGAAAATTGCCGGAAAGGGTTCCCTCTAGTGCGGAAATATCGTCAGAGAGTCTCGTTGTTTTGTGTGTTAGGTGTTGTCTTCGCAGCCGTAATCGGCTGCGGCGACTCTGCCACGAGCGGTGACCGCGACGCCGCTCCATCCACCGTCGCAGGAATTGCACAATCGGATAACTTGGGAAGCATTCCGGGACAGATTCTGACTGAGACTGATCTGTCGGCTGACGTGTTGAATCGAGCGCCGCGTGTCGGCACCTGTGTGGCGCTTTATGGCACGGGAAACTCTACCCGTGTAGTTGGCGAGGACTGTTCTGGGCAGACTGCGAACTACAAGGTTATTCAGGTAGTTTCCAAGCCGTCAAAGTGCGTCAGGGACGTCGACAAGCTCGCGTTCGACGGTGATCCTGGAACGAATCAAACATGGGCACTCTGTCTTGATGTAAACTGGCAGGACGGAAAATGCTTCGACCTCGCCGGAACCCATCCGCAGTCTGTTGCTTGCTCCGCGGCTAATGCTTTCAAGGCAACAAACGTGATCACGGGCTCTGCCAGTCAGAATCTATGTGTGGGAGAATCTACGGGCGGGTTTCCGCACGCGTCTCGAAACTTCGTCGTGTGCGTTCGAGGCGCCGCGAAGTGATCGCTGAGGCGCGGTTGATCTGGAACGCCTCGGCTGTTGTCGCGACAGAAGCTTCTGCTGGTGCCAGCCGCATGAGCTGAGTGGCCTTCGCCTCGGTTGTGAGCTTTTGGGGCGACCAATGCTGCGTGTACGCCTGCCTGGCGTCGCGTGGCCGTTACGTCACCACGACCCAGGGCTCGTCGCTTCAGCAGGCCCAGCAGTCGACGGCAGCGAGTTGGACCGTGATCAAGAACGCCGGGAATTGACCTGACGTAGCAGCTACACCGCTCGTACCGCAGCCTGACTCACCCACGTGACGAGCGGCACCGAGCCGTGCCCGGTCGGCACCGCGACCTGCACCTCCGCGATCCAGTCGCCGCTGGTCAGCCGGGCCCAGCGGAGGACCACGCCGTGCAGCTCCGGCTCCAGCTGCAGGCCGAACGACCGGAGCCAGAGAGGGGTCTGATTCCGCCACCGGCCGGCCTCGCCGGCGCCGGGGAAGGCGCGGGCAGCGGAGATCAGGCACGGCGTGGGCGGCACAGGCGTGCGCCAGATCCTCGCCGCGTAGTCGTCCACCCTTGAATCGTACAACTGTTCGAATAGCGGGTTGCGGGACTGACCGCGCCGCCCGGGCTGCGGCGCTGGGTGGAGTGGCAGGGTGCGCGGCATGACTGATGAAGTGCACCGCATCAATAACGCGATCAAGGCTGTCACTGCCCGGGCCGCCGCAGCGCAGCAGGCGGTCGACGCCGTGATAGCGCAGTACGCTGGCGACCCGCTTGGCCTGGCGGAGGCTCTGGGTACCGCCGAGATCGCCGCCGCGAACGCTCGGATCACAGCGGGCGTGGCCGAGCTGGAGTCTTTGGTCGGGCAGCTGGCCGACGCGCAGATCGCCGTCGTCGCGGCCGTGCGGGCCGCGGACAACCCGGACACGGCCAGATAAGCTGCACGTATGCAGTCTCACCGCAGTGCACTTACCATCGTCGCCGCCCTCGCGGCTGCGGCGCTGCTCGGTGCGTGCAGTACGGACGTGCAGGGCGAGGCTTCGCCCTCCCGCTCGGTGACGGAGAAGGCCGCGACCGTGACGGCCGCCCCGAACATCCCTGAGGCCGGACCAGTCGGGCAACTGCAGGACGTGACGGGGCAGGGCGTGATCCGCCGGTCCCCGCGGGATAACGCGCGGTGGGCGCCGTCACCCGAGCCTGGAGCGCTGGTCTCCACCGCAGACTACGGGTGCACTCTCGGGCCTGCGATTACGAAGGCAGGGCGGACAGGTTTTCTCATCGCTGAGCACTGCGTGAAGACCGGCCCCCAGTACGCGCGCGTGAACGCCGCAGCTGCGAATCCGCTGGCTCTCGGTCCCGCCGTCGAGGGGGACAAGCTGACCGATTCGGCCGTCATCTGGACTGAGACTGCTGCTGACGACGTGAAGGTCGCCGGGACGTGGCCGGTGCGTGGAGCGCTGACCCTGCCGCAGGTACAGGCGCTAGATGTCAGCTCCAAGGTCTGCATCAACGGGGCGATCTCCGGAGTCCGCTGCGGCGCTGTGGCGAGCTCGAGCGAGTCGACGATGTTCCTTATCCTGCCGACGCAGGAAGGGGATTCGGGCAGCGAGGTGTTCGTCGTCGACTCGCGCGGCGATGCTTGGATTGCGGGTGTTCTGGTTCGCGGAAACAGTGGCAAGGCCAGTGACGCGACGCCGATCTCGGCTGTCCTGGCCGGGCTCAACGCGACAGTGGTCACGGCCTCCTGAGCGCGTCGCGCCGCCCACCAGCTCTGCCGCCCTGCGGTGATTCACTTCGCCCATGAGCTACGTGCTGAACACCGAATTCCCAACGCAGGCGACCGTCGACGGCGTCCTCGCGGTCGCAACCACCGCTGAGGCCAAGGCAAAGGAGTTCGCCGCCGCGCGCAAGGCCATGGGCGATGCCGCGACGGGCAAGGCCGCTGACAAGGCTCAAGAGTCGATCGTCGCGCAGGAGCGCGCCGCTGAGGCTGCGGCGAACACCGCGCGCCTTGCGCACCGCGCATTGGCCGAGTGGCGGCTGGCCGGCGAGACCTACCGCAAGACGTCCCCGACGCTGGAGGATCGCAGGGCGGCGGAGGACGACCTGCGCACGAAGACCGCGACGATGAAGGCGACAGGCAAGGCACTCGCTGACGCCGAGAACGTCCTGGCCAGCGCGAAGTGGCAGCTCACGGCTGCGAGCGACGAGGGCCGGGCGCAGGCGGAGCAGAACGTCGCCACCGCCGAGGCTGCGCGCGATACTGCAAAAGTCGCGGATGACAAGGCCGCTGCTGAGTTCCGGGTGGCGAAGGCTCACTTGACCGACGTCAATGACAGGATGAAGGCGGCTGAGGAGGCGTACAGCGCGGAGGTGGCTCGCATTGGCGGCGAGGTCCCGGCCGACGTCGGCGGCAACGGCCTCGGCGTCGGCGCCGCACCTGGAGGCGGATCCGGACCGGGCACTGCGACGGCCGGCTCCCCGTCGAAGCCGGGCGGTCCATCGAAGTCAGCGGAGTCGAGTGCAGGCGTCGGCACCCCCGCACCCGGCGCTACGAAGCCCACCAGTACCTCCGCAGGTACCGCCAAGCCCGCGACCACCACGGCGCCTGCTGGCACTCCTGCGGCGAAGACGACCGAGACCAGCACCAGCGGAAAGGACTTCGACGGGATCCTCGCCGGTCTGCGCGCCCAGGGCCAGACCTCGCAGACCGGCCAGACCGGCCAGACCGGTCAGGGCGCCGGGCAGGCCGCCCCCGTCGCCGCCCCCGCCCAGACCACCGGCGCCGGCACCGGCAAGCCGGTCACCGCTGAGGCCGGCAAGGACGCCGGCCGCGTGCGGAAACCGTGGGCCGCGCGATCGGTCAACAAGATGTTGGAGAACCTGTCGGCGGTCCTCGACTACGGCGTTGAGCGGCGCGAGCTCGGCCGCAACGTCGCGGAGAAGATCAAGAAGTTGCCGCTGACCACCAAGAAGATGGACACGTACACGCCCGCCGAGATCCGCAAGGTTCTCGCGAAGGCGGACGGTCACCGCGTCGGCCAGGTCGCGTACCTTGCGCTGTCAGGGTTCCGGCGCGGCGAGATCGCAGGTCTCAAGTGGGAGAACGTCGACCTCGACGCGGGGATGCTCACGGTCGCGACCAGCCGTGCCGTCGTGAGCAAGACGATCGTCGCGGGGGCGGTGGAGGAGAACGCCCCGAAGACGGCGGCCGGACGCCGCACGCTCCCTCTGGACGATGGTCTCGTCGCGGTGCTCAAGGAGGCGAAGAAGCGCCAGGCGGTCGAGCGGCTCGCGTTGGGGGAGGCGTACAGCGCGGACGGGTACGGCGTCGCCGACGAGGCCGGCCGCGCCTACTTCCCGAATACGATCGGCCGGCTGTGGCACGAGATCACGGACGAAGCCGGGGTGCGGCAGATCCGGCTGCACGACGCGCGGCACTCGGCTGCCACTGCGATGCACCTGCGGGGCGTGCCCATGGCAGTGATCGCCTATTGGATCGGGCACTCCGACGCGAGCTTCACGCAGCGGACGTACGCGCACAGCCAGGATGACGAGCTGCGGAAGGCTGCGGCGAGTTTGGGAGCGGTTGTGACATCTTGTGACACTGAGGCTGAATCGAGCGCCTGAGTCTTGCTTGCGGATTCACATATCCGCTGGTAGATCGTGGAGCCGATGACGGGAATCGAACCCGCGCTACCTGCTTGGGAAGCAGGAGTTCTACCATTGAACTACATCGGCAGCCGCGGCACCGTCGAGAAGCGGTGTCGCGCGTACGGGCCAGACTAGCACGGGCACCGTCGGGCCAGCGGACCGGTCAGGACTTCACGGACGCGCGCGGGGCCACCCACAGTCGGTAGGCCAGCGCGAGCGCGCCCAGCCAGACGAAGCCCACCACCAGCGCGATGAGGGTGTCGTGCTCGAAGGCCATGAGCACCGTCACGAACAGCAGGAAGGCGATCGCAAGCTGCTGCCCGTACGGCCACAGCGGGACGGGGAAACGCAGCAGCGCGACTTCGTCGGCGGGCAGGCGGGTGCGCTGGCGGTACTGCGAGAGCAGGATCATCAGCCACACGAAGACCGTCGCGAAAGTCGCGATCGAGGCGATCACCACGAAGACGTTCTCGGGGATCAGATAGTTGAGCAGCACGCCCACGAGCAGCGCGACCGTCATGATGACCACCGTCATCCACGGCACGCCGTTCGCGGTGGTGCGCCGCATGATCGCGGGCGCCTGGCCGCGCTGGGCCATGCCGAACATCATCCGGCCGGCGCCGTAGATGTCGCTGTTGATCGCCGAGATCGCGGCCGTGATCACCACGACGTTGAGCACGTGCGCGGCGGGCTCGACGCCGAGCGCGCGGAAGATCTGCACGAACGGGCTGGAGTCGCTGCTGATCTCGTTCCACGGGATCACCGCCATGATCACCGCGAGCGCCAGCACGTAGAACAGGCCGATCCGCACCGGCACCGTGTTGATCGCCTTGGGGATCGTCTTCTCCGGGTCCTCCGCCTCCGCGGCGGTGAGCCCGATGATCTCCGAGCCGCCGAAGGCGAAGACCACCAGCACGAAGCAGCCGAGGAAGCCGCCGATCCCGGTGGCGAAGAAGCCGTCGTGGGCCCACAGATTGCTCACGCCCTGGCTCGTGTCGTGCATGCCGAAGCCGAAGATCAGCACCGCGATGCCGCCCGCGATCATCGCGACGATGGCGGTGATCTTGACCATCGTCAGCCAGAACTCGACCTCGCCGAAGACGCGGACCCGCATCAGGTTCAGCGCGGCGATGAACAAGATCACCGCGAGCACCCAGATCCATTTGGGCACGTGCGGGAACCACATGCCCATGTAGACGGCGAACGCGGTGACGTCCGCGATGCACACGAAGACCATCTCGAAGACGTACATCCACCCCGTCATGAAGCCGGCCTGAGGGCCGAGGGCCGAGGAGGCGTAGTCGCCGAACGAACCCTGCGGCCGTCGCACGGCCATCTCGCCCAGCGCCCGCAGCACCAGGTAGATCACCACGCCGCCGATCACGTAGGCGAGCAGCACCGCCGGGCCGGCCGCCTGGATCGCGGCGGCCGAGCCGTAGAACAGACCGGTGCCGATCGCCGAGCCGAGCGCGATGAACCGGATGTGCCGCGCGGTCAGGCCACGGCGGAGGGGAGTGTCGGTCACGGAAGAGCAGTATCCCCGATCCGGGGTGCACGGTTGCGCACCACCGTCGTGCCTTTACGCTGAACCCGTGCTGCTCTCCGATCGCGACATCCGCGCCCACGTGGAATCCGGCCGCCTGGGAATCGATCCGTTCGACCCGCAGATGGTGCAGCCGTCCAGCGTCGACGTACGGCTCGACGGCCTGTTCCGGGTGTTCAACAACACCCGCTACACGCACATCGACCCCAAGCAGAGGCAGGACGAGCTGACCTCGCTGGTCGAGCCCACGGAGGGGGAGCCCTTCGTGCTGCATCCCGGCGAGTTCGTGCTCGGGTCCACGCTCGAGGTGTGCAGCCTGCCCGACGACCTGGCCGGACGCCTCGAGGGCAAGTCCTCCCTCGGCCGCCTGGGCCTGCTCACGCACTCGACGGCGGGCTTCATCGACCCGGGTTTCTCCGGCCACATCACGCTGGAGCTCTCCAACGTCGCGAACCTGCCGATCACGCTGTGGCCGGGCATGAAGATCGGCCAGCTGTGCCTGTTCCGCCTGACCAGCCCGGCGGAGAACCCCTACGGGAGCTCGTCGGTGGGGTCGAAGTACCAGGGCCAGCGCGGCCCGACGCCGTCGAAGGCGTACCTCAACTTCCAGAACTGAGCGTCGCGCCCTCCGCGACCACGAACGTCCGGTCATTCGTCCCCTTCCGGGGAGAGACGAAGGACCGGACGTTCTCGTGTCAGTCTGCGGAGTGGCGTCCCCGGCGCGGAGGCTCCGGTGCGGGCCGCTGCTGCTCCGGTGCGGGGCGGTCCGGCAGCTCCGGGGGGCGCGGCTGCGGACGCGGGGGAGCGGGGATCGGCTCCGACGGTAGCCGTCGACGCCCGGGCCGCGGGGCGGCCTGCGGTGCCGGCCCTGGGGCGTCAGGACGATCCGTCTCGGGACGGGCCTCGGGACGAGCAGCGGGTCGCGGGGCCGCGGGTCGCGGGGCCGCGGGGCGGCCCGTCACCGGGAACTGGCCGGTCGGCGGCGCGACGGGCGACTGGCCGGTGGGCGGTGCGACGGGTGACTGGCCGGTGGGCGGTGCGGCGGGCGCAGCGGCGCCCTCGCTCGACGTCGCCCGGGCGACCGGGCGGGCCGCCGTCCCGGGCGCCTGCTCGCGAGCCGTCGCTCGCGCTTCCCGGCCCGCGTCCTGCGACCGGGGCGCCTGCTCGGGGACGGGCGCGCTCGGCCGCTCCGCCGCTCCGGTGCGCTCGTGCTCGTCGTCCCGGGCCCGCGTCGCGGTCGCCACCGTTGAGCCCGCAGCCACCGTCGAACCCGCCGCGGCACCCTGCTCGGACGCGGCCGCCTTCGCGCCCCGCCGATTCCGCACGGGGATGTTCTCGGGATCGGCGTCGGGGTGCGTCTGCGCGTACCGCTGGGCGGCCTCCGCGCTCACCGCCACCCGCTTCGGCTTGGCGAGCAGCGTCGCGATGGCGGTGGTCAGTGGCACGGACAGGGCGAGGCCGATGCCGCCGACGAAGGCGCGCACCAGCTCGATCGCCACCGAGTCCGACGTGAGGACCTGCCCCAGCGGGCGACCCGCGATGGAGAAGAGCAGCAGCAGCGGCAGCGCCGTGCCGACGTATGCGAAGACCAGGGTGTAGACCGTCGACGCGATGTGGTCGCGGCCCACGCGCATGGCCGAGAGGAAGGTGCGGCGGCGCGAGGACTTCGGGGAGAGCTTCGCGAGCTCGAACGTCGCCGACGACTGCGTGATCGTCACGTCGTTGAGCACGCCGAGCGCGCCGATCACGAAGCCCGCCAGCAGCACACCCGACGTCGAGACGGTCGCGGCGTAGGCCTGCAGGTTCGTCGAGTCCTCGTTGCTCAGACCGGTGACCTGCGTGGTCATCGTCGCGAGCCAGGCCAGCACGCCGCACACCGCCAACGAACACAGTGTGCCCAGCAGTGCGGCCGACGTGCGCAGCGAGACGCCGTGCGCGAGGTAGAGCACCAGGTACAGGATCACCGCCGAGGCGACCAGGGCCACCCAGACGGCCGAGTGCCCGTCGAGGATGGACGGCAGCGCGAAGAAGATGATCACCACGCCCGAGAGCGCGAGGCCGAGCAGCGCCCGCAGGCCGCGCCACTGCGCCACCGCGATCACGACGGCCGCGAAGACCAGACCCCACACCCACAGGGAGACGCCGCGCGCGTAGTCGTAGAACGCGTAGTTCGACGGGGAGCCGGCCACGCCGCCGCCGTTCCAGCTCATCATGATCTTGGTGCCGGGCGCGAGGTCGGGCTGCCCGGTGCCGGGGGTCGCGGGCCGCGAGAGGTCGACGCCGCCGCGCGGGGCGTCCGGCGCGCTCTGCCCCGGCACCGCGGAGACGTTGGTGCGCTGGGTGCCGATGGAGAACATCGTCCACTTACCGGCGTCCGGCCCCGACGTGATGCGCACCGAACTGTTGAGGCAGCCACCGTCGGCGTTGAGCACCGGATGGGGTTCGGTGTCGCTGAGCTGGCCGTTCCCCGACGGGGAGAAGTCGCAGTCGCCGACGAGCTGCTCGGCGACCTCACCCTTGGCCAGGGTCGGCGTCGGTGGGCCCGACGGGACGCTCACCCGGATCTGCGAGGGCCACAGCAGGATCACGCCGGCCGCGACGAAGACACCGATCGCGACCAGCAGGCCGATCACCACGCGCGAGGCCCACTTGCCCAACGAGATGTTGCTCAGCGAATGACTGTGCACGTGGGCGGCGGCATCGGCGTGGTCGGCGTGCTCGTGGTCGGCTGTCACGCCGCCACCCTACTTCTGCTTGTACGAACTCAGGAAGTTGCCGAAGCGGTCGAGGGCCTCCGCGAGGTCGCGTGCCCAGGGAAGGGTCACTACGCGCAGATGATCGGGCGTGGGCCAGTTGAAGCCGGTGCCCTGGACCAGGAGGATCTTCTCCTGGTTGAGCAGGTCGAGGACCATCTGCTCGTCGTCGCGGATCTCGTGCACGTCGGGATCGAGCTTGGGGAAGGCGTAGAGCGCCCCCTTGGGCTTGACACAGCTGACCCCGTCGATGGCGTTGAGCTTCTCGAAGGCCACGTCGCGCTGCTCCAGCAGCCGGCCGCCGGGCAGGATCAGGTCGTTGATCGACTGGTAGCCGCCGAGCGCCACCTGGATCGCGTGCTGCGCGGGAACGTTGGGGCACAGGCGCGTCGACGCCAGCAGCGTCAGCCCCTCGATGAACCCGGAGGCGTGATCCTTGGGACCGGTGAGCACGGCCCAGCCGGCGCGGTAGCCGCACACCCGGTACGCCTTGGACAGTCCGTTGAAGGTCATCACCAGCAGGTCGGGCGCGAGCTCGGCGATGGAGATGTGCTGGGCGTCGTCGTAGAGGATCCGGTCGTAGATCTCGTCGGCCAGCACCAGCAGCGAGTGCTTGCGCGCCACCTCGACGATCTGCTGCAGCGTCTCGCGCGAGTAGACCGCGCCGGTGGGGTTGTTCGGGTTGATCACGACGATCGCCTTGGTGCGCGGTGTGATCTTCGCCTCGATGTCCTCGACGGACGGGTTCCAGCCGTTGTCCTCGTCGCACAGGTAGTGCACCGGGGTGCCGCCGGACAGGCTCGTCATGGCGGTCCACAGGGGGTAGTCGGGCGCGGGGATGAGCACCTCGTCGCCGTTGTCGAGCAGCGCCTGCAGCGTCATCGTGATCAGCTCGGAGACACCGTTGCCGAGGTAGACGTCGCCGATGTCGAAGTAGGGGAAGTCGGGGACCTCCTCGTAGCGGGTCACCACGGCCCGTCGCGCGGAGGCGATGCCCTGCGACTCGCTGTAGCCCTGCGAGGTGGGCAGCGCGTGGATCATGTCGCGGACGATGGAGTCCGGCGCCTCGAACCCGAACGTCGCCGGGTTGCCGATGTTCAGCTTGAGGATGCGGTGCCCCTGCGCCTCGAGCCGAGCCGCCTGTGCCACCACGGGTCCACGGATCTCGTACAGCACGTTCTGCAGCTTGGCGGACTGCTCGAGCGGCTTGAGTTCGGTGCGGATGTGGGGCACATGCGGTCGGCTCATGGGCTCTATCGTCGCAGGCCGGAGCAAACGTATTTATCGCGGCACGGCACTGACCGGCGTCGGCCCGGTGCCGGAGCTCACTTCGCTCGGGCCCGACGGTCCGCCTCCCGCCGGAGCGCCGCCGGCCGACGGGACGCCGTGGGCCGCGGCCCGGTGCCGGGCGGCGCCGACCACCAGCAGGCCGTAGCCGACCACGATCCATGCGCCGAGGACCGCGAAGGCCGCGCCGGCGCCGGCACCGATCAGGCCGCCGTCGGCGAAGAAGGCCGCGCTGCGCAGGGCGGTGCCCGTGGCGCCGATCGGCAGCGACTGACCCAGCACGGCCCAGACGTGCGGCAGGAACTCCGGCGGCATCGCGATGCCCGCGAGCGGCATTCCGATGAGCATGAACAGCAGCGCGGCGGGCGCGATGCCCCTGGTGCCGAGCAGCGAGACCAGGCCGGCGACCGTCGCGCCGATGGCGAGCATGCCGGCGCTCATCGCGAGCCACTGGCCCCAGAACCCGCCGGGCAGCACACCGATCCACATGGCCGCGCCCACCGCGGCGGCGCCGACGACCGCGGCGCCCACGGGTAGCGCCGCGGCGACGATCTTCGGGTGGCCGCCGATCATCACCGTGGCCAGCGCCAGCACCATGCCGGAGAGGAAGACGGGCATCACGATCGAGCCGAAGCCCGTGCCCCGGGGATCGTCGGCGGACAGCGGCGCGACCTCGACGGTCTGCACCCGCTGCCCCTGCGCCATCGTCGCGGCCATCTGGGTGAGCATCGGCGCAACGGCGGGGGAGGCGCCGCTCGCGACGACGGCCGTCGTCGGCGCACCGGGCGCGGCGGGCACGATGCCGCCGTAGACCTCGCGGTCCTGCGCGGCCCGGACCAGTGCGGCCTCGGAGTCGTAGGCATGGACGGCGAAGCCGTCGGGCTGCTGCGCGTCGAGTCGCTGCTCGACCTGCTGCGCCGCCGCGGCCGGGCCGACGACGCCGATGGGCAGCTCGTGCGGCTTGCCGTGCGAGGCGGGGCCGGTGAACAGCAGAACGATCAGGGGGATGGCGATCGCCAGCCCGGCGAAGGCCGCGGCGAGCCGGATGTGCGACTTGCTCATGGTGAGCACCTCCAGGTATTTCAACGGGTGTTGAATCCGAGCGTACGACCGCGTGCGCCGGGAAGTCAACAACTGTTGAAATAAGCTAGGATCGGCGCATGGCGACGGGCAGACGGGCGGGCACCAGCACCGCGAAGGCGGACATCCTCGAGGCGGCGCGCGAGCTCTTCGCCGAGGTGGGCTACGACCGCGCCACCATCCGCGCCATCGCCACCCGCGCGGGCGTCGACGTGGCGCTGGTGTCGTACTACTACGGCAACAAGAAGGGCCTGTTCCGGGGCGTGATGAGCATGCCGGTGGACCCGGAGAAGATCTTCACCGCCGCGCTGGACGGCCCGCGCGAGGGGATGGGGGAGCGGCTGGTGCGGGCGGCACTCACGGTGTGGGAGGGGCAGGAGACCTCGGAGGCCTTCCGGGCGCTGCTGCGAGGAGCGGTCAACGCCGACGACGGCGCGGCCAACACCTTCGGCGAGTTCCTCTCCTCGGTGATGATCCCGACGCTGACCACGCATGCAGGGATCGACGTCGCGACGGCGCGCGTGGTGGCCAGCACGATGTTCGGCCTGGCCTTCCTGCGTCATCTCATCGCCGCGCCGCTGTTCGCCGAGCCGACGGCCGACGAGCTGATCGCGACGTACGGCAGGGCGATCCAGCACATCGTCGACGGCGCCGAGGGCTGAGACCTCGGAGAATCAGCCGATTTCGCGCCGGCGACGGATATGTCCGGCGCCGAGGAGAAATCGGCCGAATCCCCGAATCAGTCGCGGGGCGCGGGCAGGATCTCGGTGGGCTCGATCACCTCGGAGGCGGGCGGAGCCTGCGGATCCTCGTCGTCGCCGAGGTTGTGGAACGCGCGGCCGAGCTCCTCGGAGACGTTGATGATCCGCGCCTTCTTGACCTCGGGCTTGTCGATCTCCTCCGCCACGTACTGCGCGATGAAGCGACGGATCTCCGAGTCGACGCTGGCCACCACGCGCACGATCGAGCCGCGGATGGTGCGCGATTCTACGTCGACCCACACGTCCTTGGGCTTCGGCGGATCGACCTCGATGCGCAGCTCCAGCGGCGCCGCGGCGCGCACGGTGAGTGGCAGCGTGATCAGGCCGGCCACGTCGTAGCGGATCCGGTCCACCTTGAGGTCGATCAGCAGCCCGATGCGCAGTGGGATCTTCACCGTGAAGGTGATGAGCTCGCCGACCTGGCGGGTGAGCTGCGGCTCGTCGATCTCGACCTGCGCCCACACCTTGGCCATTCCACCGGGGCCCGACGGGATCGGGCCCACGGTGAAATCACCGCCGGCGATGTCGGCGAACGCGGAGCCCACACGCTCCTCGTTCACGGCGATCTCGAAGAACCGCCGCCCGAACTCCTCGTAACTCACGTACTCAGGCACGGGACCATCCTGCCCTATCGGCGATAGGGATTCGCTTTGAACCGATCACTTCCGCCCGCCGGGGCGCTTGGCGCCCGCAGCGATCCCGAAGCCCTTGGCCTTCGACTCACCCTCGGTCCCCAGCGTCCGGTCGTTGCCCGACTTCGGAGCGGCGGGCTGCTCGGCGGCGGCCTCCGGGGCCGACGGTGCGCTGTCCGCAGCCTCCGGAGCCGCGGCTTCCGGGGCCTCGGCTGCAGGAGCGTCCGCCTCGGGAGCCTCGGGAGCCTCGGGCTCGGCGGCCGACGCTGCCGGCGCCGCGGGTGCGGCCGGAGCCGCAGGTGCGGCGGCCTTCGGGGCGCCCGGCTTCTTCGGGCCGGGGCGCTTGGCACCGGCGGCGATGCCGAAGCCTGCGGCCTTGGACTCACCCGCCGTGGTCAGCGTGCGTTCGTCCGCGGGAGCCGTTGCGGCAGGTGCCTCCGCTGCGGGAGCCTCGGCGGCCGGAGTCTCCGCTGCGGGAGCCTCGGCTGCCGGAGCGTCCGCCGCAGGTGCCTCAGCAGCCGGTGCCGGCGCGGCGGGCGCGGCCTTGGGTGCGCCGGGCTTCTTCGGGCCGGGGCGCTTGGCACCGGCGGCGATGCCGAAGCCTGCGGCCTTGGACTCACCCGCCGCGGTCACGGTCCGGTCCTCTGCGGGAGCCGACTCTGCCGGAGCAGAGGCCGGAGCCTCCGCCGGAGCAGCAGTCTCGGCGGCCGGGGCGGCGGGAGCGGCAGCAGCGGGCTTCGGCGCGCCGGGCTTCTTCGCACCCGGGCGCTTCGCGCCACCCGCCAGACCCAGGCCGACCGCGGGCTTGGCGGGCGCGGCCGGAGCCTCGGCAGCGGGAGCCTCGGCCGCGGGAGCCGCCTCGGCCTCGGCCGGAGCCGCGGGCTTGGCGCCACCCGGCTTCTTCGGGCCACCGGGGCGCTTGGCGCCGCCGGCGAGGCCCAGCCCGACCGCGGGCTTGGCGGGCGCCGCCGGCGCCTCCGCCGCGGGGGTCTCGGCCGCAGGAGACTCGGCAGCCGGAGCAGCGGGCTTCGCGGCACCGGGCTTCTTCGGGCCACCGGGGCGCTTGCCGCCGCCGGCCAGGCCGAGGCCGACCGCGGGCTTCGCCTCCTTCTTCTCCGCCGGAGCGGAGGGAGCCGATGCCGCGGGCGCGGCGGCCGGAGCCGACGCGGGAGCCTCGGCGGGCGCCTCCGCGAGCGCGGTGGCACCGTCGGAGACCTTGCGGTTCGGGTTGCCGACGACGATGCCCTCGGGCAGCCCGCGCTTGACGGACTCGAGCAGCATCTGCGCGACGTCGACGACCTCGGGCGCGGAGGCCTCGTCGTCGGCGGTCTGGGCGGTCACGCCGTCGGAGAGCATGACGCGGCAGAACGGGCAGCCGGTCGCGATCTTCTTCGGGGTGGCCTCGGCGGTGCCGGAGAGCGTGTTCAGGGCCTCGTCGACGCGGTCGATGTTGATGCGCTTACCGAGCTGCTCCTCCATCCACATGCGCGCGCCACCGGCGCCACAGCACATGGACCGCTCGAGGTGCCGCGGCATCTCCTTGAGCGTGGCGCCCGACGCGCCGATCAGCTCTCGCGGGGCCTCGTAGACCTGGTTGTGCCGGCCGAGGTAGCAGGGGTCGTGGTAGGTCACGTCCTCCGACGGGGGCGCGACGGGCACGAGCCGCTTCTCGCGGACCAGCTTGTTGAGCAGCTGCGTGTGGTGCACGACCTCGTACTGGCCGCCGACCTGCGGGTACTCGTTGCCGAGCGCGTTGAAGCAGTGGGCACAGGTCACGACGATCTTGCGCTGCTTGGCGGGCACGCCGTCGAAGACCTCGTCGAGCTGCTCGATGTTCTGCTGCGCCAGCATCTGGAACAGGAACTCGTTGCCCGCGCGACGGGCGGAGTCACCGGTACAGGTCTCGCCCTGGCCCAGGACCAGGAAGTTCACAGCGGCCACGTCGAGCAGCTCGGCGACGGCCTTGGTGGTCTTCTTCGCGCGGTCCTCGAAGGCGCCGGCGCAGCCGACCCAGAACAGGTACTCGAAGCCCTCGAACGTCTCGACGTCCTGGCCGTAGACCGGGATCTCGATGTCCATCTCGTCGATCCAGGCGGTGCGCTGGCTGGCGCTCTGGCCCCAGGGGTTGCCCTTGTTCTCGAGGTTCTTGAACAGGCCCGCGAGCTCGTGCGGGAACTCCGACTCGATGAGCACCTGGTAGCGGCGCATATCGACGATGTGGTCGACGTGCTCGATGTCGACGGGGCACTGCTCCACGCACGCACCACAGGTGGTGCAGGACCACAGCACCTCGGGGTCGATGACGCCGCCCAGGGCGCCGTCCTCACCCGCGGGGCCGACGAGCGAGCGCTCGGCCTCGGCGCGGGCCTCGGCGGGGATCTTGTCCAGCTTGGCCTGGTCGATCTCGCCGTCCTTGCCGACGAGGCCGATCTCCTCGCCCGCCGGGTCGGTGCGGCCGCCGGCCAGCAGGTACGGCGCCTTGGCGTAACCGTGATCGCGCAGGCCCATGATGAGCAGCTTCGGGCTCAGCGGCTTGCCGGTGTTCCAGGCGGGGCACTGGCTCTGGCAGCGACCGCACTCGGTGCAGGTCGTGAAGTCCAGCCAGCCCTTCCAGGAGAAGTCCTCGATCTTGCCGGCGCCGAGGTTGTCGACGTCGGGGTCGGTGTTCTCCATGGTCAGCGCCTTGCCGTTGGAGACCATCTCCTTGGCGGCGCCCAGCGCGCGGCGGCTGCCCAGCTCGCGCTTGAAGTAGATGTTGAAGAAGGCCGAGAAGCGGTGCCACGCGACGCCCCAGGTGAGGTTGCTGCCCACCAGGATGAGGAACATGACGCCCGACATCAGCTTGATGAAGGCGAAGATCGTGACCATCGTGGGGCTCGCGGGGAGCAGCGTCGCGACCTGGCGGGTGAAGAAGTCGGTGACGGGGTCGGACTCGCCGTAGGTGGCGATCTTGCCGGCCTTCACCATGATCATGCCGATGCCCTCGAAGAAGACGATGGCCTCGATGGTGTACGCGGGCAGGAACTTGCTGCCGGCGAAGCGCGAGAACAGCGCGGGGTTGCGCGGGTGCTTGATCTGACGGATCACGATGAGCACGGTGATGCCGACCACGGTGCCGATGCCGAGCAGCTCGTCCATCAGGTGGTAGACCGGCCAGGAGCCGATGACCGGCCAGTGGAAGGCGGGGTCGAAGGTCTGCGGCAGCGCCTCGAACCAGAGGATCGCGCCCGCGAGGAAGCCGACCATGACGAACCAGTGGGCGATGCCCACGGTCCGGTTCTTGATCATCTTGGTGTGGGCGAGGAACTCGACCACGACCTCCGCGGCGCGGGGGATGAAGGGGAGCCACCGGTCCTTGGCGGACTGACCCTGCGCGATGATCCGCACCATGCGGAGTGCACCGCGGAAGAAGATCGCCCAGCCCAGCGCGAATGCGACCGCGCCGATCGTGCCGAGGGTGATGTTCAGCGGGGTGATGTCGGACTCGGCGGCGGCCATCAATGTCTGGTCCACGTCGTGCACCTTTCTGCCTCGCGGGCTGGGTAGCCACTCATGTTACTCGCCAGTAACATGAGTGCGAAACCACTGCGTCTGGCATAACGGTAGATCGCGGATCAGGGGGCCTTCGCGCGAAGGTTCACCTAACTACCTGCTGGGTAAGGTGTGTTCATGCGTTCCCTCGCCCCCGCGCACGCGCGCTCCGCCTCGCGGCTGCGCTCCGTCGTGACGGGCATCACGGGCGCCGGCCCCCTGTACTCGCCCGCGACGGCACCGCCCGCGCCCGTGGCGATCGCCTTCGGTGCGTCGGTGCGAGGCGGCCGCCCGGGCTCCTTCGTCGAGGGCCGGCTCGAGGCATCCCTGCAGCTCCTGCGACTGGGGAAGGTCGAGAAGATCCTCGTCTCCGGCAACGCGGGCGGCACGTCCGGCGACGAGATCGCCGTCATGACGGCGTGGCTCCGCGGGCGGGGCGTGCCGGATTCCTCCCTGCTCACCGACGGTGCCGGCTTCGACACCTACCTCTCCTGCCTGCGCGCGCGCGACGAGTTCGGTGTGGGGCGCGTCCTGCTCGTCTCCCAGGGCTTCCATGCCCGACGGGCCGCCGCCCTCGCCCGCCACCTCGGGCTCGACGCCGACGCCGTCCGCGCCGAGTGCGGCTGCACCCGTCGCGCCTGGGTCCGCAACCTCGCCCGCGAGTACGTGCTCTCCCGCCCCAAGGCCGCCCTGGACATCGCCCGCCGCCGCTGATCCACTCAATCGATTCGCGCGTGCACTTCGCTACATTGGTGGTATGTCGACTGTCCCGCAGGAGCCCGTCCCGCGCACGAGCTCGCGCGGCCGAGAGTTCGCCGGCAACGGCGCGCGGCTGGTGGGTTTCTGCGCGGTGCTCGTCGGGGGTGGCGCGGTCGGGTACTGGTCGTGGGGCCGCATGCACCTCGTCGCGATCGACGTCTGCGGCATCGGGGTCGGCGTCAGCGGCCGGATCGGGATCAACGTCGTCGGCCTGCTCTGGCTGGGCTGCTCCGTGATCCTCGGCGGCGCTGCGGGGGCGGGACTCGTGTACGGGTCGACGCGGAGGATGCGGCTGTTCGGCGCCGCGATGCTGGCGCTCCTCCTCGGCGGCACCCTGGCGCTCCAGCTCTGGAACGCCTCGTCCTTCGACTCCTACTGCGGCGGCCGGGACTGGGGTCCGCCGGGACGCTGACCGGCGACGGTCAGCCCCGGGTGTCGATCCACTCCAGGTACGCGCTGCCGGCGACGGGCTCGTCGCGGTAGCTGCCGATGTAGGTGTACGCGCCCACGTAGCCGCGCCCGTGGCCGTACCGCAGCGGGCTGTCGACGGAACCGTCGATGGTCAGCACCTCGGCGTCGCCGTCGCGGACCGTCCACCGGAGCAGGACGGGCACCGTCATCGCGCGGCCCCGGTCGTCGACGAGCTCGCGCGATTCGAGCACCTCCATCCGCACGTCCTCGTAGACCTCCGCCGGCTCGCCGAGGCGGCGCACGTGCGCGAGACGGCAGGCGGTGCGGCCGCGCGCGCGGACGTCGGTGAGCAGGATCTGCGTCTGCGGATCGATGTCGATGATCTGGTACGTGAAGAAGTCGATCGGCAGCTTGAGCGGGCCGGGCACGGGCCGGCGGGAGAGCGCCTGGTGGCTGCGGATCCGCGCGTACTCGAACGTGCCCACGCCCTCGACCCGGTCACCGTCGACGGTGCCGGTGTACGGCGCGAGCAGGCTGAGGTGGTCGTAGACCGGAGTCTTGACGAAGTACGAGACCTGTTCCTCGACTTCCAGTTCCAGGTCGACGTCGAATCCCGGGTAGCGGCCGCGCACCGTCACCCGGGGCAGGTCCACGTCGATAGCCAGCTCGTCGCCCCAACGCAACGCGGAACCGTCTGCGGCGAATGAGCATTCGGTCGAGGCGTCGTAGGCGCGGTAGAAGTGCTGATCGCCGTACGCGGTGGAGGAGAGCACGGTGGTGGTGTCGCGGGCGTCGGTGGCGGCCAGGTGATCCTGGTCGAAGAGCTCAGCCCCCGCCGCGCCGATCAGCGTCATCGTGTTCACGTAGCGATAGGGCTCGGGCAGATCGGGCACGAAGACGCCGAAGTGCGTGGTGGACCACACCTTCGACGTCGTGTGCGGGCGCAGGATCTCCGCCTGCTCGAACGGCCGCCGCGACGCCGCGATACGGCTGTCGAGCAGCGGCAGAGCGGTGTCAACGACGGCGCGGGACAGCAGGGTGGACACGAGGCGGCTCATGGCGTCTCCGTTTCGAGAGCGATCGGTGGGGCCGGGAACGAGAAGGCGGTGAGGATGCGGCCGGCGGTGGCGGAGACCTCCGCCGCGGACAGTGCGGGGTTCAGGCGCCACCAGTGCATGGCCGCCGAGACCATCGACTCCCAGATGAGGACGGCGGCGGCGCTGTCGCCGGGGTCAGTGAGCCCGGCGGTGCGCAGCACGTCGGCGACGGTGCGCGAGGACTGATCCCGCAGCCGGTGTCGTTGTGCGCGAGCCGATTCCCTCCCGATGCCGGCGGGGAGTGTCCGGTCGTACAACAGTGCCCAGTAGCCGGTTCGGCCCTCCAGGGCGGTGAACAGCGAGGTCAGGACCGCGCTCGCCGATCGGCTGAACAGCGAGACTCCCGGGGTCGACGGTGCGGGGGCGGCAGTCGCTGCGGCGACGGCGTCGAAGACGATCGGGCCGGCCTTCTCCACGCACGCGACGTACAGCTTCTCCTTGGAGCAGAAGTACGCCAGCACCAGCGCTTTCGATACGCCGGCGCGCGCGGCGATGGCGGTCAGCTGCGCCTGCGCGTACCCGACCGCACCGAACTCCTGTGCGGCGGCCTCGAGTATTGCCGCAGCGCGGATCGGGCGAGGCATTCCGCGGCTGCCCGAGCGGCCGGGTGTCATCGACGCTCGCACGTGCCCCCCTGTGCTGCTCCCGGCTCGGGCCGTGTGCCCGCGCGGATATGACTCGTCGGTCACATTAGGTCGTGGCCCAGGCGCGGTCAATGGGCGCGGCGCCCGTGTTGCACGACGAACGTCGTTCACCGACGCCCGAGGCGACCTGGGCCGAGCTCGCGCGCCGTTTCGAAACCGGGTGAATTCCGGCTCAGGCCGTGCCATATCGATCCTGACCCGAAAAACGCCTGGTTTCGGACCGGACCGGGCGCGTAGGGTGGGCCGCATGAACCGAGGAGGAGTGTCCGGCGCCCTGCGCCACGGCAGATGACCCCCGCCCCGCAGCCGATCCACCGGACCGGCTGCGTCGCTCTGCCCTCACACTCCACACCCCGCGTCCGATCGCGGGGCTCCTGAAAGACGGTTCACCTCATGGATCCCGTATCCCAGCAGCAGATCATCGACGCTTTCCGCGGCGCCACCAAGAGCGAGGTCAAGCGGGTCACGTTCCCGCCGGACTTCGACGACCTCGACTTCCCGAACCTCGAGTTCGTCGGCTGGCGCGACAAGAAGATCCCGCGCCGCGCCTACGTCGCCGTGCCCACCGAGGACGGGCTGGTGACGATCCTGCTCACCCAGGCCGAGACCAAGCCCAAGGCGAAGGCCATGTGCACCTGGTGCCGCGACGTCAACATCACCAGCCAGGCGGTGTTGTACTCGGTGCGACGCGGTGGCCCCGCCGGCCGCAAGGGCGACACCCTCGGCGTCCTCGTGTGCGAGGACTTCCGGTGCGCCGCGAACGCGCGCAAACTGCCGCCCGCGTTCCACAAGGGCACCGACGTCGAGCAGATCCGTGAGCAGAATCTCGCCGACCTGCGGCGCCGGGTGAACGGCTTCGTCGCCGAGGTGCTCAGCACGGAGGAGTAGCGACCGGCGCGATCACTTGTACAGCGGCTTACCGTAATTCGGGTTGTTGCCGGTGGGGATCTCGATGTTGATCGGGCGGAACTCGCCGAGGTACACGAGCTCCAGGGTGTTGGCGAGCTGATCGAACTGGTGGTAGATCTCCGGCGGCATGGCGGTCTGCGTGAGAACGCCCTCGCGGATCGCCACGTACGTCGGCCAGCCGGCCTCCAGCAACCCCTGCAGGATGGGCTGCCGGGGTAGCTGCATCCAGTCGGTCAGCTTGTCGCCCAGCGAGTACCGGGTGAAGGCCTCGAGCGCGGGGCGGGAGAGGATCGTGCCGTCGACGGACCGGCCCAGGTCCATCAGCATGCTCGCGATCTTCACCCCCTCGGGTGTCGGGCCCATGATCGAATCGAGGTCCACCTGTGCCTGCTTCTCGGCCTGGTCCCAGCTCGACGGGATGTAGGCGTCGTCGATGCCCAGCATGTGTCCGTTCACCTGCCACGAGTGCAGCAGGCCGTCCACCTCGTCCTGCGGCAGGTGAACGCCCCAGGTGCGCATGATCCGCATGCCCATGGTCGCCAGCGAGTGCCAGGTGACCATCATGTCGGCCTGCGAGATGGGCATGGGCTGCTTGTTCACCCGGCGCCAGTGCGGCGACTGCGGCAGTAGGTGCCGCACGGCGCTGTGGGTCAGTCGCACCTTGACCGCCGTCGTCGCCGCGCGCCCGCTCGGAGCGTAGGCGCCGACGGCGATCTGGTCGTAGACGAGCCGATAGGTCTTGGCGATGCGGTCCTTCATGTCCGCGCCGCCCGCCGACCAGTACACCGCCTGCGATTCGCGCGGGATCACCGACATCATCACGCCGCCCGAGAAGCCGATGATGACCGAGAGGTACAGGCTGCGGGAGGTGTAGAACTTGTCCGCGCCCTTCATCAACCGCCAGTCGATCCAGTCGGGGAGCCTGCGCGCCTCCTCGATGAAGTCCCGCACGTCGGCCGGCATCCCGGCGGGCACGGCCTGACTGTTCGTCTCCCACTGCGCGAGCGCACGGTTGACCTTGGCCGCATCGCCCCGTTCGAGCACCGACTTCATCAGTCGATCGCACTCGGGGTCCCAGGTCCGTTGCGGATCGGGCGTGCCGTCCGCGCGGATCCCCGGCGCCGCCGAGGCGAGGCCGGTGCCCAGCGTGCCGGCCAACGCCGCCACTCCGGCGCCCGCCGCGCCCACGCCCGCGGCGCGCAGCGCCGTCCGACGGGTGATCCCGCCCTGCTCCCCGATGCCGCCCACGCCCACTCCCTCTCGCCCGGTATCGGCGTAGGTTAGCGAGTGCGACGTTGCTATTGCAACAAACGTCAGTCTTTCGCCTGGGGCAGCTTCGCCCCCTTGGGGGAGACCCGCCCGGCGGAGGGCGGCGGCACCATCGGGCCGATGTCACCGTCGGGGGCGGTGTCCAGGTCGAGCATGACGGGAGCGTGATCCGACGGTCCCTTGCCCTTGCGCGCCAGCCGGTCGATCCAGGCCGCCGCGGTGCGGTCGGCGACCTCGCCGCTCGCGAGGATGAGGTCGATCCGCATGCCCAGGTTCTTGCTGAACATCCCGGCGCGGTAGTCCCAGTACGAGAAGACCTGCTCGTGCGGCCAGCGCTCGCGCACCACGTCCCGTAGGCCGAGGTCCTCGAGCGCCGCGATCGCCGCGCGCTCGGGCGCCGTGACGTGGGTGTGGCCGACGAACGCCGCCGGATCGAAGACGTCCTCGTCGGTGGGCGCGATGTTCATGTCACCGCAGACCAGCTGGGGAACGGAGTCGGCCTTGACCTGCTCGGTGAGCGCGGCCAGCCATTCGAGCTTGTAGGCGTAGTGGTCGGAGTCGATCTCGCGCCCGTTGGGCGTGTACAGCGAGTGCACGCGGATGCCGTTGCACACCGCGGAGACGGCCCGGCCCTCGACGGTTCCGTCGTAGGCGGGGGCGCCGGGGATGCCGACCACGACGTCCTGCAGGCCCACCTTCGAGAGCACGGCCGAGCCGTTCCACGCGGGCTGGCCGGCGGTGGCGAACTCGTAGCCGCGCTCGGTCAGGTCCGGTCCGACGAGGGTGGCGAAGGCGTCGTCGGTCATCTTCAGTTCCTGCAGGCAGACGACGTCCGGCCGGCGCGAGTCCAGCCATTCCAGCAGTCGTCCGTGCCGCTGCTTGACCGAGTTCACATTCCAGGTGGCGACGCGCATGCGTCCACCGTATCGGGGTGCCCTGACAGTGCCCGCCGGGCGGTCGGGACACTGGTGGCATGGATTCGAGCGAGCGATACCTGCATGCCGCGGTCGCGGCCTCCGCGGTGGTGATCCGCGAGTACTCGACGTCGTTCTCGCTCGCGGCCCGTCTGATGCCGCGCCGCGTCCGCGACCACATCACGTCGATCTACGGGCTCGTCCGCGTCGCCGACGAGGTCGTCGACGGTGCCTGCCCCACTGACCCGCGCGCCCACCTCGACGAGCTCGAGCGGACCGTCGAGCGTGCGATGGCAGACGGGTTCAGCGCGAACCTGGTGGTGCACGCCTTCGCGGCGACCGCCCGCGCCACGGGCTTCGGCACCGAGCTGACCAGGCCGTTCTTCGCCTCGATGCGCGCCGATCTCACGCCCGCCCCGCACACAGCGGACTCGCTCGCGGCCTACATCCACGGCTCGGCGGAGGTCGTCGGGCTGATGTGCCTGCGCGCCTATCTGGTGGGGGTCGCGGAGGCCGACTACGACCGCCTCGCGCCCGATGCCCTGCGCCTCGGCTCCGCCTTCCAGAAGGCCAATTTCCTGCGTGACCTCACCGACGACGAGCTGCGGCTCGGGCGCGCCTACCTGCCCGAGCTCACGCAGCGCGCCTTCGACGATGCCCTCGACGACGCCGCCGCCGACCTCGCCGCCGGGCGCGCCGGTATCGCGCGGCTGCCGCAGGATGTCCAGCGCGGCGTCCGGGTCGCCGCCGACCTGTATGCGGAGCTCCTGCGCCGCCTCCGTGCCGCCGGCCTCGACGGTGCGCGATCCGGTCGCGTGCGCGTCCCCACACCGGCGAAGATCCGTGTGGTGGCGCGGAGCGTGCGCGGCGACTGACTGCCGCCGGCAAGAGCCGTGCGTCCCGCGCATGGCCCCGTTCGTGCATGGAGCAGCCGTGCACGCCGATGTAGCCATGCGCGCCACGCATGACCGGCGATGCAGCTCTGCTGATTGACCATTGCCGATCGTCGACCTGCCTGGTATACCTAGGTAAGAATTCAACCTAGGTAGGAGTTGTGATGGCGCTGGACGACTGGCCCGAGCGGGATCGTCGGTGGGCGGCGCGCTACATCCTGTGCCTGGCGAAGGAGGGCGTCACGCTTGAGGCGAGCGACGCCCGGCAGTCCGAACTGATCGCCGCCGCCGAGGCGGCCGGGGCGCCCGCCGCCGATGTCTTCGGCGACCCCGACGAACTGGCCGCGGAAGACGCTAAGGACTTTGCCGACGCCGACGTGGTAGCGATGGCCGAAGACGGGTTCGGCCTGCGCGAAGCGTTGGCCTACGCAGGTGTCGCTCTTGTGTTTCTCGGAGCTATCGCGGGCGTCTTCGTCCTCGCGAAAGGTGCCACCGACCGTGTCGACATCACCGCGGGGCCGGTGGTGCTGATGGTCGGTATCGCTGTCGCGCTCGTCGCGGGGAGCGCCGCCTCGATGTTCTTCAGCACCGGCAGGCTCCGCGCCGCATGCGGGTGGGCAGCGGTCGCGGTCGTGGGCGTGCTCGTGGGCGGCTCGCAGGTGTCGTGGTCCGGGCGTCATGCCGTGCTCGTCGCAGGCGTCCCCAGGTGGTCGATCATTGCTGCGCTCCTGGTCCCCGGCCTCCTCTCAATTCTCCTTTCTCGAGCGATCCCCGAGCGGTCCTCGCAGGACGCATGGACCGACGAAGCGTGGTTCATCCGGTTCCGCGGCGTCCTCGTCTCGAAAGGAGTTCCGTCCGTCGCTGTTCGCGAGCACGAGCGGTCATTGCGGGAGGGACTGACCGGCACGTCCGCGTTCGCCGAGTACGGGCGCCCTGATGCGCTCGGCCATCGTCTGGCCGCCGAAGATCCGGCGGCAGCGGGGCGCCGAATCTGGTGGGGAGCGGTGGGCTGGTTCGCGTTCGCGCTCCTGCACGCGTCGTTCATTCCCGGTGAGACCGGTGCGTGGCTCGTCTTTCGGCTGGTGGTCACGGCCGGATTGGTCTGGCTCGGTGTGCGGAGCGCACTCCGAGCACGGCACGCGCAGTCGACTTCATCCAAGGCTGTCGCGTGAGTGCCGCCGCGTGGCAGCGGGCGACCTTGCCGCTCTTGATCTTCGGCGTCCTGGAGTCGGCGCCGCGACACGGGTACGGGATCTCGGCGGCGCTGGTCGACGCCGGCCTGCAGCCGATCAAGGGTGCGCAGCTGTATCCCGCGCTGGTGAAGATGGAGAACGACGGTCTCATCGCCGCGAGGTGGGAGCAGGGCGAATCCGGCCCCGCCCGCAAGGTCTACGAGCTCACCGACGCCGGCCGCACCGAAGTGGCGCGCCTCCGCGAGGAGTGGCGCGCGTTCACCGCGGCGGCTGCCGCGCTCGGAGCTGTGCCTGCCCGCTGAGCCGGCGCGACTCTCCTTCCCGCTAACGTTTCCGCTTCTTCCTATCGTTGCAACGGTATGAAGAAGCACAAAGGGGCTGAGGACTGCGGTCCGGCCTGGTGCAGTTGACGCACGTCGTGCGCGCGGCCTGCACCAGGGGGATGCGCGGGACGCATCGCCTGCGTCGGGAAAGTGCCTCTGAACTGCGAAAACGGAGGGTATGCGCGGAACGCATACCCTCCGTGAACGACCACGACCTCGCAGCGGAGGCGGCGATGAACTACTGCGACGCGGCCCGCGGCAGTTCGGCCACGGGATTCCGCTGCAGGAACGAGGTGATCAGCGCGGCGAACTCGCGCGTGCACTCGATCTGCGGCATGTGGCCGACCCCGGGGATCAGGTGGGTCTCGGCGTGCGGGATCAGCGTCCGCGCAGTGTCGAGGTGCCGGGGTGGCAGCACCTTGTCGCGGTCTCCCCACAGCACCAGCGTGGGCCGCGGCGTCGCGGCGATGGTGCGGTGCAAGTCGTCGCGCCACTCCTGGCGCACGCCGCCCAGCACCGAGCCCAGCGAATCCGCGGTCTTCCAGGCGGTCAGCCCGGCGTCGGTCTCGCGGGCGATCGCCATCGCGTGGTCGATCCGCGCGCGGGTGGCGTAGGACTTGTTCGCGAAGATCAGCCGCTCCTGGATGATCGCGGACGGCCGGCTCGCCGTGGTGGCGATCAGCTTGCCCAGGACGGGGATTCCGAGCAGGCGCAGCAGTGGAGTCACTTCCTTGCCGAAGCCGGCGGGATCGACGAGGGTCATCGTCGCGACGAGCTCGGGGCGCTGCGCGAGCAGCATCATCGTGACCGCGCCGCCCAGCGAGTTGCCGGCCACGTGCACCGGTTCGGTGATCTCCAACGCGTCCAGCAGCTCCGCCACGCCGCGGGCCAGGGCGGGCAACCCTGCGCCGTCGGGGTGTGGCGCCGACCAGCCGTAGCCGGACAGGTCGGGCGCGATCAGCCGGTACTCGCCCTCGAGCGCCTCGAAGGTCGCGTCCCAGTCCTCGAGGCTGCGCGTGATGCCGTGCAGCAGAAGCAGGGTGGGCAGCGTGTCGTCGCCCGACTCGCGCACGCGCACCCAGCGACCGCGCACGGGGATGCTGCGGATCATCGGTTGGCCTCGACCCACTCGAAGGTCGCCTCGGCCAGGGGGCCGGGGTTCTGCGCCACCACCCAGTGCCCGCCGGGCACCGAGACGTGCCGCGACTTCGGCGACTTCTCGAGCCCCGCCAGCTGCAGCGGCGGCGTCACGAACAGGTCACCCTCGGGCGTGATCACCTGCACGGGCACCGACGTGGTGGCGTCCGCCGGCTTCAGGAACGGCGCGGGCATGTTGGCGCGGTACAGGTTCAGGCCGTTGGTGAAGTCGCGGTCGCTGCGCGTGTAGCCCTCGGCGACCTTGCCGCCGGTGCCGCGCTTCTCCAGCGTCTCGATCAGCTTCTGGCCCCAGCCGCGCTTGTACAGCGAATCCGCCAGTCCCGGAACGAGGAAGAACGGGATGTACGTCGAACCCGCCGCCTGGCGCAGCCGCGCCGGCAGGTCCTTCGCGCTCCGCACCCCCTGCAGGTACTCGCCCGCGTGGTTGAGGTTCGGCCCGGACACCGAGGTGTACGAGGCGGTCTTGTCCGCCACCGCGGGATCGACGACGGCGTGCCAGCCCTGGATCGAGCCCCAGTCGTGGCCGATCAGGTGCACCTTCGAGCGATCGCCGCTGACCTCGCGCACCGCGTCGATCACCCGCGAGACGTCGGAGATGAGGCGGTCGAAGCGGTAGCCGGCCTTGCCCGCCGGTGCCTCCGACTCGCCCGCGCCGCGCACGTCGTAGGTGTAGACGTTCGCGCGACCGTCGAGCGCTGCGGCCACGCCGTCCCACACGTGGTGGTTGTCCGGGTAACCGTGGATGGCGAGCACGGTGGGCCGCGCCGCGTCGTGGTTGCCGTAGCGGAAGCCCGCCAGGGTGAGGCCGTCCGACGTGGTGACGTCGAACCGGTGCTGATCAGTCATGGTGTGGGCCTTAGAGATCGATGGTCAGGTGGTCGCCCGCGGCGCGCGAGACGCAGGTCAGCATCTGGCCCTGCTCCCGCTCGAAGGGCGTCAGGGTCTTATCGCGGTGGTCGACGGTGCCCTCGGTCACCGTCATCCGGCAGGTGCCGCAGAAGCCCTGCTTGCACGAGTACGGCGCGTCCGGGCGGGCCTTGAGGATCGCGGCCAGCAGCGTCTCGTCGGCGGCCACGTCCAGGGTCTGTCCGGACTGGGCCAGGGTGGCGGTGAACGGCTTACCGTCGACCACCGGCGGCGCGGAGAAGCGCTCGTAGTGCAGCTCCACATCGGTGCGGCCGATCAGGCCCACGCGCAGCGATTCGAGCATCGGGATCGGGCCGCACGCGTACAGCGCCGTCGGCCCGGGGGTCTCGCCGATGAGGACGTCGGCGGTCGGGATGCCGTGCTCGTCGTCGGTGCGGACCTCGACCTTGTCGCCGAAGCGCGCCACCTCGGCGATGAACGGGATCGTGTCGGTGGAGCGGCCGGTGTAGAGCATCGACCAGCTCAGGCCCAGGCGCTCGGCGGCGATCATCATCGGCAGGATCGGCGTGATGCCGATGCCGCCGGCGACGAAGCGCAGGTGCTCGGCCGCGGAGCCGTACCCGGGCACGGCCATGGGCATGCCGTTGCGGGGTCCCTTGACCGTCACCGTCGAACCGACCTGCAGGGTCTCGTGCACCTCGACGGAACCGCCTCCGCCGCCGGGGATCCGGCGCACCGCGATGCGGTAGGTCTCCGAGTCGGCGGGATCGCCGCACAGCGAGTACTCGCGCATGCGGCCGGAGGGCAGCAGTAGGTCCAGGTGCGCGCCGGGGGTCCAGCGGGGGAGCGGGGTGTCGTCGGCGGAGACGAAAGTCAGTGCGACGACGTCCTTGTCGTGCGCGACGATCTCCCGCGAGACCACCCGCAGGTCGCGGCTGGTGCTGGGCTCGGCCAGGTTGCGCGGCTTCATCAGGTGCGCGAAGGCCGGGATGGTCACGCCGAAGAAGGCGTTGGCGAAGCGCAGCAGCGGATCCCGCTTCCAGCGACCGTACAGGTGCGGAGGGATCTCGGTGACGGGCTCGCCCCAGGGCCGGAAGACCGACGGTGCCTTGCGGTCCCCGGTCATCCGTTCGCCGCCCGAGCCGCCGGCGACTTCGCGAGGTACGCCACGGCCTGCGCGGTCGATCCGATCGAGGCGGGATCGAAGCTGGGCTTGAAGTAGATCAGCGTGAACTTCACGACGTCACGCAGCTTGGGCAGGATGTTCTTGCGCGAGCCCTTGAGGTACTCCCACCACAGTCGCGGGTAGGAGTAGCTGAAGTTCGGGTCCTTGCGCAGCATGTACCCCGACGTGCGGTGCAGCGCCAGGATCAGGAAGACGATGCCGACGATCATCGCGCGACAGCGGTGGAAGTAGCTGGGGTCGAAGTAGTTCGCCACGTCGTGCGCGACGGAGCGGTGCTCGACCTCCTCGGCACCGTGCCAGCGGCAGATGTCCGCCATCGTGGGATCGACGTCGAAGTCGTCCCAGGCGTTGTTGAGTGCGAAGACCCCGAGGATCGCGGTGTAGTGCTCGACCGCGGCGATGAGCCAGAGGCGTTGCACCATGTCGTTGTACTGCGCGCGATCGGAGTGGTAGGTCCGCGGCGCGAGGATCTTGCGGAAGATGTACTCGAACTGCCGGGCGACGGGTGCGGTGTCGATGCCGCACCGCTCCAGGTACTCCGAGAGGGCCCGGTCGTGCGACTCGGCGTGCATGGCCTCCTGGCCGATGAAGCCGCGCATCGTGCGGGCCAGGTTCTCGTCCTTCACGAAGGGGAGTGCCTCGGTGTAGACCTCGCAGAACCAGCGCTCGCCCTCGGGCAGCACCGAGTGCAGGATGCTGCTGATGATGTCGCTGGCCACGGGCTCGCCGGGGATCCATTCGAGCGGGACGTTCTCCCAGTCGAACTCCACGTTGCGCGCGTGGATCTCGACCTCGGCGGGCTCGTGCTGCTGAGCCGATGTACGCGAACTCATGGTCCGACTCCTTCCACGGGGTGTCTTGACATTCAACACCCTGATGTCCAGTGTGCGCCACCGCGGGTGAGAGCGCTCGGGTCGAAACCTATCACTTTCGGCAGGTCGTGCCGAAGTCCTTGCGGCCCGGATGTGACGGCCGTAACGTACAACCTGATGGTTGTAGATGAACTGGCGCCCGACGAGGCCGATCGCCTCTTCCACGCCCTCGCGGATCGCACCCGGCGCGACATCGTCGTCCGGGTGATCGAGCGGGAGTGTTCCGTGTCGGAGCTCGCCCGCGGGTACGAGATGAGCTTCGCGGCGGTGCAGAAGCACGTGGCGGTGCTGGAGCGGGCGAGCCTGGTCGTCAAGACCCGGCGCGGCCGCGAGGTCATGGTCGGCCCGGACGTCGAGACCATCGCGCGCGGCAGCGCCCTGCTGCGCGCCTACGAGGAACTGTGGCGGGGGCGCGTCGCGCGCATGGACGCGCTGCTCGACCCGCCCGTCGACTGAGGAGGACCGTCATGCCCGTGCTCACGACCGGCGCCGATCGCGAGGCGCTCACCTTCACCCTCGAGGCCGAGTTCGCCGCCCCGCCGGAGCGGATCTGGCAACTCTGGGAGGACCCGCGGCTGCTGGAGAAGTGGTGGGGCCCGCCCACGTGGCCCGCGACCTTCGTTCGCCACGAGCTGCGCCCCGGCGGCGAGTCCCGCTACTACATGACCGGCCCGGACGGCACCAGGGCCGGCGGCTGGTTCGCGACGGTCTCCACCGACGCACCGTCGACCTTCACCTTCCGCGACGGCTTCGCGGGCGACGACGGCGAGCCGGTCGACCCGGAGGACTACTCCACGACCACCGTCGTCATCACGGCCGACGGCGCGCGCACCCACATGACCGTCACCGCCGCCCACCGCTCGCTCGAACAGCTCGAGCGCGTGCTGGAAATGGGTATGGCCGAGGGCATGACCGAGGCGATGAACCAGATCGACGCCCTGCTCTGACGCCTGCGCCGGATGGTGTTCGCTCAGCGGGCGCCGTCCGGCACAGAGCGGCCCCGGTCGGTGCCCCGGAGCCGAGCGAATGTGCTCCCCTGAATTTCGGTTGGTGACCGATGCGCTGTACCGCAGAATGACGGGGTGTATCTGACCGTCTCCACCACGCACGTACCGGCCACCGATCTGGGCTTCCTCCTGCACAAGCACCCCGACCGGGTGTAGGAGTTCGCCCAGCCCTTCGGCACGACCACCGTGTCCTACCCGGAGGCGAGCGAGACCCGCTGCACCGCGGCGCTCCTGCTGGAAGTGGATCCGATCGCGCTCGCGCGCCGCCGCCGGTCCAGCCCCGACTTCGCGCTCGCGCAGTACGTCAACGACCGTCCGTACGCGGCCACGTCGCTGCTCGCGGTGGCGCTCGCGGACGTCTTCCGCAGCGCGCGGGGCGGCCGCGGCGGGAGCCGCCAGGACGTCGCCGACCGCGCGATCCCGCTCGAGATCGAGATCCCGGTGCTGCCGTGCCGCGGCGGCCCGGACGTGGCCGCGCGGCTCTTCGGCCCGCTCGGCTGGACCGTCGAGGTGGAGAGCGCCCCGCTCGATGCGGAGATCACCGAGTGGGGCGATTCGCGGTACCTCCGGCTCCGCCTCACCGGCGACGTGCGGCTCGCCGACGCTCTCAACCACCTCTACGTCCTGCTTCCCGTACTCGACGAGTCGAAGCACTACTGGCAGGGGCCCGACGAGGTCCGTGCCCGCACAGTCGCAGTGGTACGCGCCGGCCCGGCCGGCGGTGGCGGCACCGTCGGACGACCGGGCCGACTCCGTGCTGCGGTACGACGACGTGGCCGGCACCCGCTGGCTGTCGACCCGCACGGCGGGCCGCGTGAAGGTCGAGGGCGAGAACGCGGCCGCGGCGCTCGAGGTGATGAGCCGGTTCGCCGTGGACCCGCGGTGGCTGGTGTACCTGCCGCCCACCATGTCACCGGCGTCGGTGGCGCGGGAGGACGGTTTCCTCGAGCACCCGGAGCGGGCGTTCGAGGACTTCGCGGGCTGGGGCGTGGAGCGGGTGATCTGCGAGGAGAAGCACATGGGATCGCGGGCCGTCGCGGTGCTCGCGCGCGATTCCGCCGCGGCGGCAAGGCGATTCGGCATCGCCGACGGGAGCACCGGCGCGGTGTACACGCGCACCGGCCGGGCGTTCTTCGACGACGTCGAGCCGCTGGTGGACCGCCTCCGGCGGGCCGTGGCCCCGCTGTTCGACCGGTTGGAGACCGACTGGCTCGCGCTGGACTGCGAGCTGCTGCCCTGGTCCGCGAAGGCCGGCGAGCTGATCCGGTCGCAGTACGCGTCCGTGGGCGCGGCGGCACGCGAGGCCTTCCCGGCCGCGCTCGCGGGGCTCGACGCCGCCGCGGCCCGCGGCCTCGAGGTGGCGGACCTCCGGGAGCGAACGGCCCGACGGGCGGTGAACGCGAACGCCTTCCGCGACGCCTACGCGCGGTACTACCGGCTGTCGGATGGGCTCGACGGGGTGACCGTCGCGCCCTTCCAGGTGCTGGCGGCGGAGGGGCGAGTGCTCGCCGAGGAGTCGCACGAGTGGCACCTGGCGGTGGTCGGCGAGCTCACCGACCCGTTCCTGACGCCGACGCGGCACCGCGTCGTCGACCTGGCCTCGGCGGCGGACCGGGCGGCGGCGACGCGGTGGTGGACCGAGCTCACGGACGCCGGCGGCGAGGGCATGGTGGTCAAGCCGCTGGGCGCCGCCGGCGCGGGCCGGAAGGTGCAGCCGGGCCTCAAGGTCCGCGGACGCGAGTACCTGCGCATCATTTACGGCCCGGACTACCTCGACTCGCTCGACGTGCTGCGCGACCGGAACCTCGGCCGCAAGCGCAAGATGGCGCTCGCCGAGCACGCTCTCGGCCGGGATGCGCTGGCGGCGTTCGTCGCGGGCGAGCCGCTGTGGCGGGTGCACCAGTCGGTGTTCGCGGTGCTCGCCTCGGAGTCGGAGCCGGTGGACCCGCGCCTGTAGGCGTGCGGCCCCGTCGCCGCGGCGGGGCCGGTAAACCGCTTGACCCGATGCGCAGGACGCGGGATAAGCTGTCGCTCATGATCTCTTGACGCGTGTCGGCGCGCTGTGCGGCGCCGACGGATGCCTCCCATCCTTGCCTCCCGTGTCAGGAGTCTCTTCCTTGCGTACCTCTACGCCCGTCACCACCCCCGTCTCCGCTGATCGGTGGCCCGCGCTGGGCGCGCTCGCCCTCGGCTACGTCATGATCCTGGTCGACGCGACGGCGCTGTCCGTCGTCACCGTCCGTCTCATGGAGGGTCTGCACACCGACGTTCGGTCGGTGCTGTGGGTCTCGTCCGCGTACCTCCTCGCCTTCGCCGTCCCGATGCTGCTGTGCGGCCGCCTCGGCGACCGCTTCGGGCACCGCCGGATGTACCTGCTCGGCCTCACCGTCTTCGTGCTCGCCTCCCTGGCCTGCGGTCTCGCGCCGACTCTCGGCGTGTTGGTGGCACTGCGCGTCGTCCAGGGGTTCGGCGCTGCGCTCATGACGCCGCAGGTCATGGCGATCATCACTCTCGTCTTCCCGATGGAGACCCGCGGCGCCGCCCTCGGCGTGTGGGGCGCGATCACCGGCATCGCGACGCTCGCCGGCCCGCTCCTCGGCGGCGTGCTCACCGAGTTCGCGAGCTGGCGGTGGGTGTTCTGGCTCAACGTCCCCGTCGGCCTCGCCGGCATCGTGATGACTCTGCGCTACGTGCCCCGATCGGTCACGACGTCGCGCCGCCTCGACCTGCCGGGATCCGTGCTGTCGGCGGCTGCGGTCCTCGGGCTGATCCTGGGCCTGCAGGAGTCGGGGCGACCCGGCGCGGCGCCGTGGCTGGCGCTGGCGGCGGGAGGAACGGGCACCGTCGTCTTCCTGGTGTGGCAGCGTCGGCGCGGCGACGGCGCACTGGTGCCGCTGCGGCTCTTCCGCATCCGCAGCTTCGCCGCGTCGTCGGGCGTCAACCTGCTCGCGGGCGCATGGGTCACCGCTTATGTCTTCCCGGCGACGCTGTACGCGCAGGCCCGGCACGGCGTCTCCCCGGGCGGCGCCGCGCTGCTGCTGGCGCCGACGGCCCTCGTGTCCGCTCTGCTCGCGCCACGAGTCGGACGTTCGCTGCGCAGGCGCGACCCGCGCGGCGTGCTGTCGACGGGGCTCGCCGTCTGCGGCCTCGGGCTCGGGCTGTTCGTCGTGGTCGTGGCTGCGGAGATGCCGCCCGGGTGGCTGGTCCTGCCGGCCTCCGTGGTCGGCGTGGGCAGCGCGATGATGTGGGGCCCGCTGTCCTTGCTCGCCACGTCCGAGCTGCCGCGCGACCTGGTCGGAGCCGGCGCGGGGGCCTTCAACACGGCGCGGCAGCTGGGCTCGGCGTTCGGTGCGGCCGCGGTCGCTGCGGTGCTCGCGCACGGCGCGCTGTCCGGGGCCCTGGCGCTCGCGGCGGGCATCTGCCTGGCCGCCCTGGCCGCCGCGGCGGCGCTGCGCTCGTGAAACCGGCCGAATTCTTCGTCACGAAGCCGAATCGTCCCTCGTGAACGAGAATTCGGCCGGTTTCACGAGGAACCGAGCGCCTGCGCCGCCAACCGGCCGGAGATCAATGCGGGCGGGACGCCGACACCGGGATGCGTCATCGACCCGGCCAGCACCGCGTTCTCGAGCCCCGGAACGCGCTGCGGGCGCCGCAGCGGGCCGGTCTGGGTGAGCGTGTGCGCCGCGGCGAACGGGGTGCCCGCGGACATCCCCTGTCGTGCCCAGTCCGCCGGCGTGTCCAGCCGTAGCACCTCGGCGGAGTCGATCCCGCGGTAGCCGCGGCCGGCCAGCGTCCGCAGTACGTCGCGCAGGTAGTCCCCGCCGATCGCGTCCCACTCCAGGGGCGCGGACTCCAGGTTGGGGCAGGGCGCGAGCACGCTCACCGGGCCGGGCTCGCCCGTGGTGATCGACGGTCGCGTGATCAGGAACGACGGGTCGCTCATGAGCCGCCCGCGGCCCCGCGTCGCGGTGATCTCGGCGAAGGTCCGCTCCCACGCGACACCGAAGTCCAGCGTGTGGTGCGCCTGCGTCGGCCAGTGCTCCTGCAGGTCCGGATCCACGTCGAGGTGCGCGACCACCGCCGACGGTGACAGCCGCACCCGCCGCGGCGCCCGTCCGCCCAGCGGAGCGATCAGTCGGTCGGTGATCGGGGCGTCCGCGGTCAGGACGACGCCGTCGAGCGCGAGCTGCCGCACGCCGTCCGCCGAGCGGGCCCGCAGGCCCGTCACGTGTCCGCGACGGCCGTCGAGGCCGAGGACCTCGTGCCCGAGCAGGACGGTGCCGCCGCCCCGCTCGACCTGTCGCGCCATCACCTCTGCGACCCGGCCCATGCCGGCGCGCGGGTACCAGACGCCCAGGCCGACGTCCATGTGCGAGATCACCGCGTACACCGCCCGCGCGGCCGACGGGGCGACGCCCGCGTAGAGCGCCTGGAAGGTGAGCATGCGGCGGGCGCGGACGTCGTCGACGCGGCGATCCACCTGGTGCTGCATCGAGCGCAGTGCGCCGAGCCGCACCAGCCGGCCCAACGCCGCGAGGTCGCGCGGGTTCGCGTACGAGCGCCACGCGGCATCGCCGCCGATGAACCGCTCGTAGGCCGCGTCGAACATCGCCTCCTGCCAGCGCATGTGCTCGTCCACGGCGAGGTCGTCCGGCACGTGCAGCACGCTCGGCGGCATTCCGTCGCGATCGGACCCACTCGTTCCGCTCCCGGCGTCGAGCGCAGGGAAGCGGCCCGCGTAGGCGGGCGTCACCGGGAGCAGGTCCAGCTCGTCGTCGGCGGCCGCCCGCTCGAGGCCGCCGGCCGCGAGCGCGTCGAAGACCAGCTCCGGCATGGTCAGCACGCTGGCGCCCGGATCGACGAGGTGCCCGCCCACGACGACGGTCCCGGCACGCCCGCCGACCTGCACCGACCGCTCCACGACCGTGACCCGATGGCCCGCGCCGAGTAGATGCAGCGCCGCCGACAGCCCGGACAGACCCGCCCCGATGATTCCGATGTGCACGGGATGAGTCTAGGAACTCCGTGGAACAACATATTGCAATGTATGCATATGTGACATACGCTCAGGCCATGAGCGCAGAACACGACCACGAATCCGGCCACTCGGCGCGGTGGGAGATCGGCTTCGCCATCGCCTCGGGCGTCACCTACACCGCGGGCATGATCGCCGAGTACGCCTTGAAGCTGCCCGACGTCGGCACCGCCCTCTTCCTCGCCACCTACTTCTTCGGCGGCTTCTTCACCATCCGCTCCGCGATCAAATCCACGCTGAACGGCAAGTTCGAGGTCGACTTCCTCATGCTGGTCGCGGCGATCGGCGCCGCCTCCATCGGACGGTTCGCCGAAGGCGCGGTGCTGCTGTTCCTGTTCAGCCTCGGCCACGCGCTGGAGGAGTTCGCGCTGGCCCGCGCGTCCAAGTCGATCGAAGCCCTCGCCGGCCTCGCGCCCCGCACCGCGCTGGTGCACGTCGGCGGACCGTCGACCACCGCGGGCGAGTACGTCGACCGGCAGGTGGAGGACGTCGCCGTCGGCGACCTCGTACTGATCCGCCCCAACGCGCGCGTCAGCTCCGACGGGGTGGTCGTCGACGGGCGCTCCGCGATCGACCAGAGCGCGGTCACCGGCGAGTCGATGCCGGTGGAGAAGGAGCCGCTCGACCCCGCCCGCACCGGCCGCGTCGCCGACGAGAACAAGGTCTTCGCGGGCACGGTCAACGGTTCCGGCGCGCTCGTCGTGGAGGTCACCGCGCTCGCCAAGGACTCGACGCTGAGCAAGGTCGTCGAGCTCGTCGCGTCCACCGACCAGGCGAAGTCGCCCACGCAGCGCTTCCTCGACAAGTTCCAGCGGATCTACGTCCCGGCGGTGATCGCCTTCGTCATCGGCGTCTTCGCTGTCGGCTTCTTCGCGCTCGGCAACCCCTTCGACGACGCCTTCTACCTCGCGATGGCGGTCCTCGTCGCCGCGAGCCCCTGCGCGCTCGCGCTCGCCACCCCGTCGGCCGTGCTGGCCGGCGTCGCGCGCGCCGCCCGCGCCGGCGTGCTGGTCAAGGGCGGCGCGCCGCTCGAGACGCTCGGCCGCGTCACGTCGATCGCCTTCGACAAGACCGGCACCCTGACCTGGGGCGAGCCGCGGGTCACCGACACCGTCGCCGCGCCCGGCGTCGAGCTCGACGAGCTGCTCGCGACCACGCTCGCCGTCGAGAAGCTCTCCGACCACCCCCTCGCGGCCGCCGTCGCCGAGGCCGTCGCCGCCCGCACGTCGACGGTGCTCGTCGCCTCCGACCTGCAGTCCGTCACCGGTCGCGGCATCCGCGCCCTGGTCGACGGGGACGGCGTCGAGATCGGCAACGAGCGCCTCTTCACCGACGCGGGCATCGCGCTCGAGGGCGCGGTCGCCGCGGACGTCGAGCGGCTGCAGGCCGCCGGCCGCACGCTGATGATCGTGCGCCGCGGCGGCCGGTTCCTCGGCGTGATCGGCGTGATGGACACGCCCCGCCGGGAGGCCGGCCAGGTACTCGACCGGCTGCGTGAAACCGGCATGTCCGACATCGTGATGATCTCCGGCGACCACCAGCAGGTGGCGGAGGCGGTGGGCCGCGAGGTCGGCGTCGACCGCGCGCTCGGCGGCCTGCTCCCGGAGGACAAGGTGACCCAGGTGCGCGGGCTCTCCGGCTCCGATGCCCGACGGTGCGCCATGGTCGGCGACGGCGTCAACGACGCGCCCGCGATGGCGCAGGCCGACGTCGGGATCGCCATGGGCGCCGCCGGTTCCGCCGTCGCGCTGGAGACCGCCGACGTCGCGCTGATGAGCGACGACCTGGGGCGCCTGCCCTTCGCAGTGCGGCTGAGCCGGCAGACCAGCCGGATCATCCGGCAGAACCTCATCGCCGCGCTCGGCATCGTCGTCTTCCTGGTGATCGTCACCTTCCTCGGGATGCCGATGGGGCCTGTGGTCTTCATCCACGAGGGCTCGACTCTGATCGTCGTGGCGAACGCCCTGCGGCTGCTGCGGTTCGAGGTGGGGAAGGAGCACGACGGGGTGGAGCACGAGGCGCGCCCGGCACGAGAGGCCGCCGTCGCTTGATCGACGCCAGACGTTCGGTCATTCGTCTTCACGATCGTGGGGACGGATGACCGAACTTCTCGTCCATGCCCCACCGTGTGGCGGGCGATCTGAAACCGGCTGTCGCGGTCGGCTTTCGCTGACGGCGAACGGCCGGAACAACCGGGCTAGGCGTCGACGTTGAGCGGGACAGACTGAACTTCGGAGGTCCCATGTCTGAGCAGATCTCACTGCCCGTTCTCTTCGTCCCCGATCTCGTGGTGCTCCCCGGCATGGTCGTGCCGATCACCCTCGACGACGCCGCGCAGGCCGCGGTCGACGCCGGCCGCAGCAGCGAGCGCGGCAAGCTCCTCATCGCCCCGCGCCTGGACGACCGCTACCCGACGCACGGCGTCGTGGCGTCGATCGTGCAGGTCGGGCGCGTGCCCGGCCAGTCCGAGTACGTCGCGGTGCTCCGCGGCGAGCAGCGCGCCCACATCGGTTCCGGCACCACCGGACCGGGTGCGGCGCTGTGGGTCGAGGTCGACCTGGTCGACGAGACTCCGGTCACCGAGCGCACCCGCGAGCTGGCCGCCGAGTACAAGAAGGTCGTGCTCGCGATGCTGCAGCGCCGCGAGGCGTGGCAGGTCATCGACGCCGTCAACAAGCTCACCGATCCCGCCGCGCTGGCGGACACGTCGGGCTACTCGTCGTGGCTGACGAACGAGCAGAAGCGCGAGCTGCTCGAGACCGCCGACGTCGACGCACGGCTGCAGCTGCTCGTCGACTGGACCGGTGCGCACCTCGCGGAGACCGAGGTGAGCGACAAGATCGCCTCCGACGTCCGCGACGGAATGGAGAAGCAGCAGAAGGAGTTCCTGCTCCGCCAACAGCTGGCCGCCATCCGCAAGGAGCTGGGCGAGGGGGAGCCCGAGGGCTCCGACGACTACCGTGCGCGCGTCGAGGCCGCCGACCTTCCGTCGACGGTCCGCGAGGCCGCGCTGCGCGAGGTGGGCAAGCTCGAGCGCGGCACCGACCAGAGCCCCGAGGCGGGCTGGATCCGCACCTGGCTCGACACCGTGCTCGACCTGCCGTGGAACGTCACGACCGAGGACTCGGACGATCTGCCCGGTGCGCGGGCGATCCTCGACGCAGACCATCACGGTCTCGAGGATGTGAAGGACCGCATCGTCGAGTACCTGGCCGTGCGGTCGCGCCGGTCGCAGCGCGGGATGTCGCTGGTCGGCGGACGCGGCTCGGGCGCCGTGATGGTGCTCGCCGGCCCTCCCGGCGTGGGCAAGACCTCGCTGGGCGAGTCCGTCGCCCGCGCGCTGGGGCGCAAGTTCGTGCGCGTGGCCCTCGGCGGCGTGCGTGACGAGGCGGAGATCCGCGGGCACCGGCGCACCTACGTCGGCGCGCTGCCGGGGCGGATCGTGCGCGCGATCGGCGAGGCCGGGTCGATGAATCCTGTTGTGCTGCTCGACGAGATCGACAAGGTGGGCTCCGACTACCGCGGCGATCCCGCGGCGGCGCTGCTCGAGGTGCTCGATCCCGCGCAGAACCACACCTTCCGCGATCACTACCTCGACCTCGATCTGGACCTGTCCGACGTGGTCTTCCTCGCGACGGCCAATGTGGTGGAGAACATCCCGTCGGCGCTGCTCGACCGCATGGAGCTGGTCACCCTCGACGGGTACACCGAGGACGACAAGGTCGCCATCGCCCGGGACTACCTGGTCCCGAGGCAGCGCGAGCGGGCGGCGCTGACCGCCGACGAGGTGACCGTCACCGACGAGGCGCTGCGCGAGATCGCCGCGAACTACACCCGCGAGCCGGGCGTGCGGCAGTTCGAGCGGCTGCTCGCCAAGGCGCTGCGCAAGGTCGCGGTGGAGCAGTCCTCCGGCGAGGCGGCCACCGTCGTGGGCGTCGACGACTTGCAGGGCTACCTGGGCCGGCCCCGGTTCACCCCGGAGACGGCCGAGCGGACCGAGGTGCCCGGTGTCGCAACGGGTCTGGCCGTGACGGGCATGGGCGGCGACGTCCTGTTCATCGAGGCGCTGCACACGCCCGGCGAGGGCGGGCCCGAGCTCAAGCTCACCGGCCAGCTCGGCGACGTGATGAAGGAGTCGGCGCAGATCGCCCTGTCGTACGTGCAGGCGCACGCCGCGGACTTCGGTATCGACGCCGATGCCCTCAACGGGACGGTGCACATCCACTTCCCGGCCGGCGCCGTCCCCAAGGACGGGCCGTCGGCGGGCGTCACGATGGTCACCGCGCTGGTGTCGATGCTGACGGGGCGGCGCGTGCGCAGTGACGTCGGCATGACCGGCGAGGTCACGCTGAACGGCCGGGTGCTGCCCATCGGCGGCGTCAAGCAGAAGCTGCTGGCCGCACAGCGCAACGGTCTGGCCACGGTGTTCATCCCGCAGCGCAACGAGCCCGACCTGGACGACGTCCCGGCCGAGGTGCTGGACGCGCTCGAGGTGAAGCCGATGGTCGACGTGGCGGAGATCGTCGCGCAGGCGCTCGAGCCGGTGACGGAGAGCGCTCAGGTCGCGGCCTAGCGGGTTCGACGGTGCGGGCGGGTCGCTTCGGCGGCCCGCCCGCTCGGCGTTTCACGTAAGAGAGACGGCGTCGGGCGGGGAGAGCCGGCGTGCGGGACGAGCTTTCTGCCCGGCGTGCCCGCGCGTGCTCGGCCGCGGTCAGCTCGACGCGGCTGCGAGCGCAGTGAGGAGGAATCCAGTCCACTCGCTGTCGGCGCCCTGCGGATCCGTGGAACTACCCAGTCGAACCCGGGGATTCCCCCGCGGTGCGGCGGGGCACCGTCGCGGGGGACGTACCGGATGTCACCGGCACCGTCAGGCGACGTGACCAGGGAGAACGAGCCTTGAGTGACACGCGCTCAACTTTTTCCCGAATCCGGGAACATTCCCGTCCGGTCGCCCGTTGGACATGACGTACTACTTGAGCGCAGCACACTCAATGAGGTAGAACGGAGTCGTTCGCCCCTTGAGTCGGGGGCGCTGAAGTCTGATCTGTAGCAGAACTATCAGGAGGCAAATCAATATGGGACGTGCAGTAGGCATCGACCTCGGCACCACCAACTCGTGCGTCGCTGTCCTCGAGGGCGGCGACCCGGTCGTGATCGCGAACGCCGAGGGCTCGCGGACCACCCCCTCGGTGGTGGCCTTCGCGCGCAACGGTGAGGTCCTGGTGGGTCAGCCCGCCAAGAATCAGGCCGTCACGAACGTCGACCGCACCATCCGCTCGGTCAAGCGCCACATCGGCACCGACTGGACGCAGAAGATCGACGACAAGGACTACACCAGCCAGGAGATCAGCGCCCGCACGCTGATGAAGCTCAAGCGCGACGCCGAGGCCTACCTGGGCGAGGACGTCACCGACGCCGTCGTCACGGTCCCCGCGTACTTCAACGACGCGCAGCGCCAGGCCACCAAGGAGGCCGGCCAGATCGCGGGCCTGAACGTGCTCCGCATCGTCAACGAGCCCACCGCCGCCGCGCTCGCGTACGGCCTGGACAAGGGCGAGAAGGAGCAGACCATCCTGGTCTTCGACCTCGGTGGCGGTACCTTCGACGTCTCGCTGCTGGAGATCGGCGACGGTGTCGTCGAGGTCCGCGCGACCTCGGGCGACAACGAGCTCGGCGGTGACGACTGGGATCAGCGCGTCGTCGACTGGCTCGTCGAGAAGTTCAAGGCGCAGCACGGCATCGACCTCACCAAGGACAAGATGGCCATGCAGCGTCTGCGCGAGGCCGCGGAGAAGGCGAAGATCGAGCTGAGCTCGGGCCAGAGCACCTCGATCAACCTGCCCTACATCACGGTCGACGCGGACAAGAACCCGCTCTTCCTGGATGAGAACCTCTCGCGCAGCGAGTTCCAGAAGATCACGGGCGACCTGCTCGAGCGCACCCGCAAGCCCTTCCAGGCGGTCATCAAGGACGCCGGCATCTCCGTGAGCGACATCGACCACGTCGTGCTCGTCGGTGGTTCCACCCGTATGCCCGCCGTGACCGAGCTGGTCAAGGAGCTCACCGGCGGCCAGGAGCCCAACAAGGGCGTCAACCCGGACGAGGTCGTCGCCGTCGGCGCCGCCCTGCAGGCCGGCGTGCTGCGCGGCGAGGTCAAGGACGTGCTGCTGCTCGACGTCACCCCGCTGTCCCTCGGCATCGAGACCAAGGGCGGCGTGATGACCAAGCTCATCGAGCGCAACACCACCATCCCCACCAAGCGGTCCGAGACCTTCACCACGGCCGACGACAACCAGCCGTCCGTGCAGATCCAGGTCTTCCAGGGCGAGCGTGAGATCGCCGCGCACAACAAGCTGCTCGGCAGCTTCGAGCTGACCGGCATCGCGCCGGCGCCGCGCGGCGTGCCGCAGATCGAGGTCACCTTCGACATCGACGCCAACGGCATCGTGCACGTGACCGCGAAGGACAAGGGCACGGGCAAGGAGAACACCATCAAGATCTCCGACGGCAGCGGTCTGTCGCAGGAGGAGATCGATCGGATGATCAAGGACGCCGAGGCGCACGCCTCGGAGGACAAGGCTCGCCGCGAGGAGGCGGAGACCCGCAACCAGGCCGAGTCGCTGGTCAACCAGACCGAGAAGTTCCTCAAGGAGAACGAGGACAAGGTCCCGGCCGAGAACAAGGAGAAGGTGGAGGCCGCCATCAAGGAGGCGAACGAGGCCCTGCAGGGCACCGACATCGCCGCCGTGAAGGCCGCCGTCGAGAAGCTCTCCACCGAGTCGCAGGAGCTGGGCCAGGCGCTGTACGCGCAGGCCGGTGCCGCTGAGGCCGGCGCTCCGGGGGCCGACGGTGCCGAGGCCGGCGCCCAGCAGGACGACGGCGTCGTGGACGCCGAGGTCGTCGACGAGGACACGAAGGACGCCAAGTAATGACGAGCCCCGAGAATCCGGTGGAGCCGGATGAGGTGAGCCCGGAGTCGGAGGTCGCGGCGGAGGATTCCGCCGCGGCCCCGGCCGGGCCGGACGACACGGCCGAAGCCGAGGTCGTCGAGGACGGGGCGTCGAGCAAGGAGGCGGAACTGACCGCCGATCTGCAGCGCGTCTCGGCCGAGTTCGCCAACTACCGCAAGCGCACGGCGCGCGACGTCGTGGACGCCCGCGCCGCGGGCAAGGCGTTCGTGGTGGGCGAGCTGCTGGTGGTCCTGGACGATCTGGACCGGGCGCGCAGCCACGGCGATCTCGAGGCCGGGCCGCTGAAGTCCGTGTCCGACAAGCTCGACGGCGTGCTCAAGGCCCTGGGCCTGGAGTCCTTCGGCGTGGAGGGCGACGAGTTCGACCCCGCCATCCACGAGGCCGTGCAGCATGAGGGCGACGGTGCCGATCCCGTTCTGGGAACGGTTCTGCGCCAGGGATATCAGATCGATGGCAAGGTGATCCGTAACGCGATGGTCGCCGTCAAGGATCGCCCGGCGGATGCACAGGGTGAATCCGCGCAGGACGAGACATAGAAAGGAGGTGATGCCCAGTGGCACAGAGGGAATGGGTTGAACAGGACTTCTACAAGGAGCTGGGCGTCAGCTCCAGTGCGAGTGCCGACGAGATCAAGAAGGCCTACCGCAAGCTGGCCCGTGAGCTGCATCCGGACGCCAATCCGGGCAACACGCAGGCCGAGGAGCGGTTCAAGCGGGTCTCCGAGGCGCACGCCGTGCTCTCCGATCCGGCCAAGCGCAAGGAGTACGACGAGACGCGGCGCCTGTTCGGCGGCGGTCGCTTCGGCTCCGGCGCCCCGGGTGGCGGCGGCTTCGGCGGTGGTGGCGGCTTCGGCAACACCGGCGGCGGTTCGGGCGGGTTCTCGTTCTCGGACATCTTCGACGGTGCGGCCGCCGGCAACGGTGGTGGTGGCGGCTTCGGGGACATCTTCGAGGGTCTGTTCAACCGTGGCGGCGCGGGACAGGGCCCCGGCCCGCAGCCCACGCGGCCGCGCCGCGGCAGCGACCTGGAGTCCGAGCTGACGCTCGGCTTCCGCGACGCCACGCTGGGCGTGACCACGCCGATCACGCTGACCTCGCCGTCCCCGTGCACCACCTGCCACGGGTCCGGCGCCAAGCCGGGCACCAGCCCGCGGGTGTGCCAGTCGTGCAACGGTTCCGGGCTCGTGAGCCGGAACCAGGGCGCGTTCAGCTTCTCCGAGCCGTGCCCGGACTGCCGCGGCAGCGGCTCGGTGATCGACGATCCCTGCACCGACTGCAACGGCACCGGCGTCACCGTGCGCACCCGCACGGTGAACGTGAAGATCCCGCCCGGCGTCAAGGACGGCCAGCGCATCCGCCTGGCCGGCCAGGGGCAGGCGGGGATGCGCGGGGCGCCCTCGGGCGACCTGTTCGTCACCGTGCACGTCAGCGCCGACGAGGTCTTCACCCGCAACGGCGACGACCTGCTCGTCACCCTGCCCGTCAGCTTCTCGGAGCTGGCGCTGGGCGCCACCGTCACCGTCCCCACGCTGGGACAGCCGGTGGGCGTGAAGATCCCGGCCGGCACCACCGACGGGCGCACCCTGCGGGTGCGCGGCCGCGGAGTGCCGAAGCGGGCGGGCGGTCACGGCGACCTGCTCGTCAAGGTGCAGGTCGCGGTGCCGGGCACGCTCGACGAGCGGGCCCAGGAGGCGCTGCGCGCCTACGCCGAGGCCGAGCGCGCCGCGGGCTTCGATCCGCGGAGCGGCTGGGCCGGAAGCGGTGCGGTGCAGCGATGAACGGCGACCAGCAGTTCCCCGACGATCCGGACGCCCACGTGTTCATGATCTCGGTGGCTGCGCAGCTCGCGGGGATGCATGCGCAGACCCTCCGCACGTACGACCGGCTCGGGCTCGTGACGCCCGAGCGGTCGGCGGGCGGGGGTCGGCGCTACTCCTCGCGCGACGTCGACCTGCTGCGCGAGGTGCAGCGCCTCTCGCAGGACGAGGGCGTCAACCTCGCCGGCATCAAGCGGATCATCGACCTGACGAACCAGGTCGACGCCCTGCAGCGCCGGGTCGAGGAACTCTCGGCGCAGGTCGAGAACGTCCGCCGCGGTGGCGAACTCGTGCATGTGCCGAAGTCCTCCGCCATGGTCGTCTGGCAGCCCCGTACGCGCCGCCGCCCCTGATCGGCGCGGCGCGCCCGCGAGGGTTCAGAGCGGGTCGTGCACCACGTCCTGCGGATCGGCGCCCCGCGCCACCGCGGCCTCGCGGGCGGCGCGCAGCAGGCCCTTCGGCCCCGCGATCAGCACCCGGTGTCCGGTGAGATCCAGGTCGGACATCGCATCGACCAGCGATCCGTGCCGCAGCGGCAGGGCGCGGTGGCCGGTGGCGGGCCGCTTGAGCCACCACGGATCCTGCCGCGCATCCGTCACCTGCGTCACCCGCAGCCACGGGTTCGTGGCCGCGAGCGGCGCCAGCGAATCCGAGTCGTAGAGCAACCCCGGCGATCGCGCCCCCACCAGGAGGTGCACGTCGGGGTTGTTCGCGTTCATGGCCATGGCCAGCAGGATCGACTTCATCGGGGCCAGGCCGGTGCCGCCGGCGATCATCGTGAGGGGACGGTCACCGTCGGGCCGCAGGAGCCCGTGGACCTGCCCGAACTTCCACACGTCGCCCGCGCGGGTCTCGCCGAAGACGGTGCTCGAGAGGTAGCCGCCCGGCACCGCGCGGATGTGGAACTCCAACTGCCCCTGCGTGTTCGGCGGCATCGCCAGCGACAGCGGGCGCCACATCCGCGGCATCTGCGGGATCTGGGTCTCGACGTACTGGCCGGGCCGGAACAGCAGGGGCTCATCGGCGACGAGCCGCACCACCGACAGGCCCGGGTGCGGCCGCAGCACGTCGACGACGGTGGCCGTGCGGAGGGCCGGCGTGGGATCGGAGTGGGCGCCGCCGCGCATGACCCCGGTGAGCAACTGCACGCCGTGTTCGAGCACCGCGGCGTCGTCCTCGTCGAGCCCGCCGTGGGGCTCGTACACCGCGTGCACCTCGGCCACGATCGCCGCCGACATCGTCGCGTAGTGCTCCTCGGTGACGCCGTACTTGCGGTGATCGCGTCCGAGCTGGGCCAGGAACTCGATCAGCTCGTCGTGCCCCTCGGTCTTGGGGATCGAGGTGAAGACGTGGTCGAGCACGCGCAGGAAGGTGGCGCGATGGCCCGCCATGTTCGCGGGGAAGAGATCGCGCAGGGACGGGTCCATCGCGAACAGTCGCGCGAAGAGCCCCTTGGTGAAGTCGTCGGCCACGGGCCTGAGATCGGCCGCGATCTGGGCAAGACCGTGCCGCGCGTGCGCACCCACTGCCGCTCTGCTCCCGCCTCGTCGAACCCTGCTTCGGACCGCTCCATGGTACGTCGCGTTGCGATGGCAGAGGGGACGCGGAACCCGCGGGTCGGTCGGCCGGGCCGGCGGGTGGTTCGAGTAGATTCCTCCTCGGAGCCCGCGGCATCGCGCCGCGGGTTCGTCCTGTGCATTCCGCGACCGTCGGCGTGCCGCCCGTGCTCCACCTCGATCCGAGAGAGGTCCGTCTGATGGTCGCCCCGCGGAACAGTCGCCACCTGCGTCGATGGGGGCTCGGGATCGCCCTGGGGGCGGGCATCGCCTGCGCACCGTTCGCGATCGCCGCGGCCTCCGCCGATCCCGGCACGGGCGCCGCGCAGCCCGGCGCCGCGATCCCCGTCGCGCACGCACAGTCGTCCGCGGGCGCACCCACTGTTGTGAAGCGCGTCGCCGCACCCGTTGTTGTGAAGCCCGCCGCCCGCGGGCCCGTCGCCGCCGAACGCGTCGCCGCCGCCCCCGGAACCGCGGTCGCCCAGACGCCTGCGCCCGCCGCCCGGCCGGCGCCCGCCGTCCGGCCGGCGCCTGCCACCCGGCCCGCCGCGATCCACCGCGCCGCGGCACCCGTCGCAGCGGTGCGGCCCGGCGTGCGCGTGGCCGAGGCCCGCCGCGCCGTCGCGCCCAAGCCCGCGCCCCGGGGCGGGACCCGCACCGACCGGCGCAGCGTCGTGGTGATCGGGGCCTCCGTCTCCTCGGGCAAGGCCGTCTCCGCGCCCGCCGCCTACCCGCGCCAGGTGGGCGCGATGTCCGGCCGCAACGTCTACGTCAGCGCCCGCGTGGGCGCCGGATACGCCGACGGTTCCATGGGCCGCCTCACGCGGGCGGCGGACCTGCCGGCGCGCAACCCGTCGCTGGTGGTGCTGCAGGCGGGCACCAACGACGTCGGTGCGTCGCCGACGGTGATCGCGGGCCAGGTCCGGCAGGTCGTCGGGACGGTGCGCCGACAGGCCCCGAACGCGAAGATCGCCGTGGTCACCGTCTTCCCGTCGATCCACCGCGGCACCGCGGCCCACGCCACGGATACGGCGATCATCGACGCCGCCCGCTCGGTGGACCCCGGCGTCGTCGTCATCTCGCCGCTCGACGAGGGCTGGACCTACCGCGCCGCGAGCGACGGGCACCCCGGCGCCGCGGCCCACGAGCGGCTCGCGGAGCGCATCGCAGGCATCGGCTGATCGCCGCACATCGACGTTTCCCCTGTTGCATCCGTGATGAAAGATCACGGAAGTTACTCATGTGACGAATGGTGTGTCAAGATGTCGGCATGAGCGTGTCGCGTTTCGGGGTATTGGCCGGAATCGGAGCCGTGGTGATCGCGTCGGTCGGGGCGGGCGCCGTCGCCGCCGAGCCCGCGTCCGCCCCGCGGGAGTCCGACGGCCGGCCCATCGTCGTGATCGGGGCCTCGATCTCGACGGGCTACGAGGTCGCCGGCGTCGTGGCCTACCCGCGGATGATCAGCGCCATCGAGCGCCGCTCGGTCTACCTCAGCGCCCGCAGCGGCGCGGGCTACGCCGACGGCTCCATCGCCGGGCTGACGCAGGCCGCGAAGCTGACTGAGCGCAACCCCGCACTCGTCGTGGTGCAGGCGGGCTCGAACGACGTGGGCGCGTCCACCTCCGCGATCGACACCCGCGCGCGACAGGTGATCACGACGGTGCGCCAGCAGGCGCCGAACGCCAGGATCGCGCTCATCACCGTCTTCCCGACGGTGCACGGCAGCGGCCCCGACGCCCGCGCCACCGAGGCCGCCATCGTGGGCGCCGCCCGCGCCGTCGATCCCTCGGTCTCCGTCATCTCCCCGCTCAGCGAGGGCTGGGTCTACGGATCGAGCAGTGACGGGCACCCCGACGCCGCGACCCACCAGAAGCTCGCCGAGCGCGTCGCGGCGCTCGCCGACGCCGCGGGGTAGAGCTGGGACCACCCCCGGAACGGGTGCGCGCGTCAGGGCGGAGGCCCCGCCCGCCGCATACGGTTCTCCCGTGAACCTCACCCGGCGGCGCACGGCCGCGACCCTGGCGGCCCTGATGGTCGTGCTCCCGGCGCCCGCCGTGGCCCACGCCGCCGTCGAGCTGCCGCTGTTCGGGCAGGGTGCGGCGCGCATGGTCGGGGCTGTGATGGCGGTCATGCATCTCCGAACGAGTTGAGCGGAACAGACTCAAGGTTCTGCGCGTTGAAGGACTCAGAAGGCATACTTGAGCGCAGATGGCTCAGGTTGCTTGAGAAGTGTTCGAGACGTCCAGGAGGAAGTACGTGGATTCGTTCCAGCCCACCACCAAGACGCAGGCCGCGCTGACCTCGGCCCTGCAGGCGGCGTCCGCCGCGGGGAACCCGGAGATCTCTCCGGCGCACCTGCTGGTGGCGCTGCTCGACCAGACCGACGGCATCGCCGCCCCGCTGCTCAAGGCGGTCGGCGTCGATCCCGTCACCGTGCGCAACCGTGCGCAGGAGAACGTGGACCGCAAGCCGAAGGCCAGCGGCTCCACCACCACGCCGCAGCTGAGCCGCGAGTCCATCGCGTCGATCAGTGAGGCGCAGAAGCTCGCCACCGAGATGGGCGATCAGTTCGTCTCGACCGAGCACGTGCTCTACGGGCTGTCGAAGGCCGGCGGCGAGGCCGCGCAGGTCCTCACCTCCGCGGGTGCGTCACCGGAGGCGATCCGCGAGGCCTTCACGGCCGTCCGCGGCAGCGCGAAGGTCACGTCGCAGGATCCCGAGGGCCAGTACCAGGCGCTCGAGAAGTACTCGACCGACCTCACCGCGCGGGCCCGCGAGGGCAAGCTCGACCCGGTCATCGGGCGCGACAACGAGATCCGTCGCGTCGTCCAGGTGCTGAGCCGTCGCACGAAGAACAACCCGGTGCTCATCGGCGAGCCCGGCGTCGGCAAGACGGCGATCGTGGAGGGCCTGGCCCAGCGCGTCGTCGACGGTGACGTGCCGGAGTCGTTGCGCGACAAGACCGTCGTCTCGCTCGACCTCGGCTCCATGGTCGCCGGCGCGAAGTACCGCGGCGAGTTCGAGGAGCGGCTCAAGGCCGTGCTCGACGAGATCAAGGCCAGCTCCGGGCAGATCATCACCTTCATCGACGAGTTGCACACCATCGTGGGCGCCGGCGCCACCGGCGATTCGGCGATGGACGCGGGCAACATGATCAAGCCGATGCTGGCGCGCGGCGAGCTGCGGCTCGTGGGCGCCACCACGCTCGACGAGTACCGCCAGTACATCGAGAAGGACGCCGCGCTCGAGCGCCGCTTCCAGCAGGTGCTGGTCGGCGAGCCGAGCGTGGAGGACACCGTCGGCATCCTGCGCGGCCTCAAGGAGCGCTACGAGGTGCACCACGGCGTGCGCATCACCGACTCCGCGCTGGTCGCCGCAGCGTCGCTGTCGGACCGCTACATCACCTCGCGCTTCCTGCCGGACAAGGCGATCGACCTCGTCGACGAGGCCGCCTCGCGCCTGCGGATGGAGATCGACTCGCGCCCCGAGGAGATCGACGCGGAGGAGCGGCTGGTCCGTCGCCTCGAGATCGAGGAGATGGCGCTGTCCAAGGAGTCCGACGACGCGTCGAAGGACCGCCTGGAGAAGCTGCGCGGCGAGCTCGCCGACCACAAGGAGAAGCTGGCCCAGCTCACCTCGCGCTGGCAGAACGAGAAGGGCGCCATCGATTCGGTGCGCTCGCTCAAGGAGCAGCTCGAGACGCTGAAGGGCGAGTCGGAGCGCGCCGAGCGCGACGGCGACCTCGGTAAGGCCGCGGAGCTGCGCTACGGGCAGATCCCCGCGCTGGAGAAGCAGCTCGACGAGGCCGTCGCCACGTCGGGTGCCGCCTCCGACGGCGAGGTCATGCTCAAGGAGGAGGTCGGCCCCGACGACGTGGCCGACGTGGTCTCCGCCTGGACCGGCGTCCCCGCCGGCCGCATGCTCGAGGGCGAGACGGCGAAGCTGCTGCGCATGGAGTCGGAGATCGGCAAGCGCGTCATCGGCCAGGAGGCCGCGGTCACCGCGGTCTCGGATGCGGTGCGCCGCACCCGCGCCGGCGTCGCGGACCCGAACCGGCCCACGGGCTCGTTCCTGTTCCTCGGCCCCACGGGCGTGGGTAAGACGGAGCTGGCGAAGGGCCTCGCGGAGTTCCTCTTCGACGACGAGCGCGCGATGGTGCGCATCGACATGTCCGAGTACGGCGAGAAGCACTCCGTCGCACGGCTCGTCGGCGCGCCTCCCGGGTACGTCGGCTACGAGGCCGGCGGCCAGCTGACCGAGGCCGTGCGGCGCCGCCCCTACACGGTGGTGCTGTTCGACGAGGTCGAGAAGGCGCACCCGGACGTCTTCGACGTGCTGCTGCAGGTGCTCGACGAGGGTCGCCTGACGGACGGTCAGGGCCGCACGGTGGACTTCCGCAACACCATCCTGATCCTCACGTCGAACCTCGGCGCGGGCGGCACGCCCGAGCAGGTGATGGCCGCGGTGCGCGCGAAGTTCAAGCCGGAGTTCATCAACCGGCTCGACGACGTGCTGATCTTCGATGCGCTGAGCTCGGACCAGCTGACCGGCATCGTCGACATCCAGCTCGACCAGCTGCGCAAGCGTCTGTCCCAGCGGCGGCTCGAGCTCGAGGTCTCCGACGAGGCCAAGGGCTGGCTCGCGGAGCGCGGTTTCGACCCGCTCTACGGCGCCCGGCCGCTGCGCCGCCTGGTGCAGCAGGCCATCGGCGACCAGCTCGCCAAGGCGCTGCTCGCGGGCGACGTCCGCGACGGCGACACGGTGAAGGTCACCCTCTCGCCCGACGGCGACCGGCTGATCATCGCCTAGTCCCACCCGACGAGAGCGGGCGCGACCACCACGGTCGCGCCCGCTTTCGTGTTTCTCACTCCGCGGTCAGCAGACCCTCGTGGAAGTCGGTGACCACCGCGTCGACGGTGCCGCGGGCGTCGTAGCGGTTCGTCCCGATCACGCCGGTGGCGCCGCGCTTGATCCAGCCGGAGGCGTACACGCCGGGCAGCGGCGCACCGTCGTCGCCCAGGACCCGCCCGTCGGCGTTGGGGATGACCCCGCCCGCCTCGTCGAAGGGCAGTCCGGGAACGGCGGTGCCGCGCAGGCCGATCGCCGCGAGCACCTGGCCGCAGTCGAGGCTCGACTCCGTGCCGTGGTCGTCGAAGGCGACGGACGCGCCGTCGTCGGTGGCGGTGATCGCCGTGGGCCGCGTGCCGAACCGCAGCACCACCCGGCGGCCTTCGGCCGGGCTCGTCCCGGCGAGGCCGCGCAGCAGCGCCAGCTTCTGCCGGACATAATGCGCCGCTTGCGGATCCGCGGGCTCGGCGTCGAGGTTCTCGAGGTCGGAGGGATCCACCACCACCGGCACCGCGCGGGCCAAGCCCACCAGCTCGGGCGCGGTGAAGGCGGCGTGGTCCGGTCCCCGTCGGGCGAGGACGACCACCTCCCGCACGTGCGAGGCGCGCAGGGCCTCGACGGCCTCGTCGGACATGTCCGTGCCGACGAAGACCTCGGGGTCGGCGGTGAGTACCCGCGCGACGTCGAGCGCGACGTTGCCGTTGCCCAGCACCACGACCCGCTCGTGGGACAGGTCGAAGCGGCGACCCGCGAGATCGGGATGGCCGTTGTACCAGGCCACGAAGTCGGCGGCGGCCGCGACGACCGGAAGGCCGCCGCCGGGCAGCGGCAGCGGCCGCCCGTGCAGCGCACCGACCGCGTAGATCACGGCGTGGTGCGTGCGGGCCAGCTCTTCGTGGGTGACGTCCTCGCCGACCGCCACCCCGAGGTGCACGCTGACGTCGTTGCGGCCCCGCGCGGCGGCGAACTGCTCCTGCACCTTCTTGGTGGACGCGTGGTCGGGGGCCACGCCGAAGCGCACCAGGCCGCCGGGTTCCGGCAGGCGCTCGTAGACGTCGATCTCGCACCGCACGTCGATGCGGTTCTGCAGTTCGCTCACCGCGTAGTGCCCCGCCGCGCCCGCGCCCACCACCGCGACCCGCAGCGTCTCGGCACCGTCGGGCGGGCGGCGCCGGCCGAGCTGCGGATCGGTGTAGGGGTGGTCCAGGTCGGCCGCCGAACCGACTGCCCGGTAGTAGTCGGCGTTGATCTCCTCGAAGGGCGCCATCTCCTCCGTGAGCTCGTAGTCCGTCGTGATCGCCGAGACCGGACAGGCGTCGATGCAGGCGCCGCAGTCGATGCACACGTCGGGATCGATGTAGAGCATCTCGGCGGTGGCGAAGCCGGGCTCCTCGGGCGTCGGGTGGATGCAGTCCACCGGGCACTCCGGCACGCACGAGGCGTCGTTGCAGCAGTTCTGGACGATCACGTGGGGCATGTCTCGATACTGTGCCGCCGACGGCGCGGGGGCAAGGGGCCCGCGCCGTGTGGATCAGGCCCGCTTCCTCCGCTCCCGGTGCCGCGACGTGTCAGGGTGGAGTCATGACGACCCTGACGCCGCACGTCGTGCGGACCGCTCGGCACACCACCTCCTACCTCGTCTCCGGCCCGGCCGACGGTCCGCTGCTGGTCTTCGTGCACGGCTGGCCCGAGCTGGGCCACACCTGGCGGCACCAGCTGCGGGCGCTCGGCGCCCTCGGCTTCCGGTGCGTCGCGCCGGACATGCGCGGCTACGGATCGTCGACGGTGCATCCCGAGAAGTCGGACTACCGGCGCGAGGAGGCCGTGACCGACATGCTGGAGCTGCTCGCCGGGCTCGGCCGGGAGAGTGCGATCTGGATCGGGCACGACTGGGGCGGGCCCGTGGTGTGGAACATCGCGACCCACCATCCCGAGGTCGTCGATGCCGTCGCCGCGCTCAACGTGCCGCACTTCCCGTCGGGCGGGCCGACGCCCTTCGACCTCATCGACCGCGACAAGTACCCCGCCGACGAGTACCCGTACGGCCAGTGGGACTACCAGGTGCACTACCTCAAGTCCTTCGACGAGGCCACCGCCCAGTTCGAGAGCGACCTGTCCGGCCTGGTCGCGGCGCTGTTCCGCAGCGGCGACCCGCGCCACCTCGAGGGCCCGGCGCCCACCGCGCTGGTCACCCGCAACGGCGGCTGGTTCGGCGGCGGCCCCGTTCCGCGGCTGCCGCTGGACCCGGCGGTGCTCACGCCCGAGGACCACGCCGTCTACGTCGCGGCCTTCGAGCGGAACGGCATGGCCGGCCCCAACTCCTGGTACGTCAACAGCCCCGCCGATGCCGAGTACGCGAAGACCGAGCTGAACGACGGCCGGATCGATGTGCCCGCGCTGTTCCTGCACGGCCGCTACGACGCGACGCTCGACACCGTGGGCACGCGCCTCGCCGAGCCCATGCGCGCGGCGTGCACCGACCTCACCGAGGTGATCGTCGACTCCGGGCACTGGATGGGGGAGGAGAAGCCCGCCGAGGTCAGCGCCGCGATCGCGGGCTGGATCGCCCGCAGCGTCCCCGCGTCCTACCCGGTTACGCTGGGGCTATGACCTCCGTCGCCGACGTCGCCGATGCCAAGTACGTCCTGCTGACCACCTTCCGCAAGGACGGCACCCCCGTCGCCACCCCGCTGTGGGCCGTCCGCGACGGCGCCGATCTCGTGGTGTGGACCGTCGCCGACTCCTGGAAGGTCAAGCGGCTGCGGCGCAACCCGTCGGTGCTGGTCCAGGCCTGCGACGCCCGCGGGAAGAAGACCACCGGCCCCGAGGTCGCCGGCACCGGCGAGATCGTCGACGGCGGCGAGGCCGGGTCGAAGATCGCGAAGAAGTACGGCGTGCTGGGCCGGCTCACCGTCACCGGGTCCAAGATCCGCCGCGGCGCGGGCGGCACCGTCGGGATCCGGGTGCGCGACGCCGCATGACGTCCGAAACCGCGCCGATTCTCGATCAGGATGGCGCATATCGATCCTGATCGAGAATCGGCCCGGTTTCGGTCAGCGCATACCGCGCCACTGCTCCACGACGGGCTGCAGGTAGCCGGCCAGCTCCGGCAGCTGCGGGACCAGGGCCAGCGCGGTGATCGCGCGCAGCATCCCGACGGCGTCCACGAACTCCAGCACGTCGGGGCGCAGGCCGCGGACACCGGCGGCGGCTGCGCCGCGGTCGTAGGCGGCCGCCAGCTCGGGCCCGAGCGTCGCCAGATCCCACTCGACGGGGCCGAGGGTGATCAGCTCGAAGTCCGCGTACCGCAGGCCGTCGACGCCGGTGAACATGTTGGCCGGCGGGCAGTCGCCGTGCACGGGCTGCAGCTCCACGCCCGGGAAGCGGGCCTCGAACGCGGCGCGGGAACGGACCGCCGGTGCGAGCCCGGCCCACTGCTCCCGAGCGCGGGCCACGTCCTCGGCGGGCAACAGGTCGGGGCGGCCGGCGAGGAGATCGAGATGCGCGTCGACGCCGTCCGGATCGGCCGTCGCGAGGAAGCCCAGTTCGCCCGGGTACTCGCGCAGCGCCGTGTGCAGGGCGGCGGTGCGTTCGGCGTTCGCCGCGTAGTCGGGCTCGGCGGCGGCCTCCTCGACGTACGCCCAGAAAGTCATCGAGAACCCGTCGCGCTGCACCGGCCGCGCCGGGACCAGCGGCGACGGCTCCAACACCGGCACCCCGCGTTCGGCGAGCCAGGCGGTCACCGCCAGCTCGTCGGACTGCCGGCGCGCGAGGGATGCGAGGGTCTCGGTCGCCGGCAGCACCGTCGGCATGCGGACCACGACGGGTGCCGGCTCCAGGCGCACCACCACGGAGAACAGGTCGTGCAGCACCGCCGCGTCGGTGACCTCGAGGCCCAGCTCCCGAGCTGCCGCGACAGCGGCGTCGACGGCGGAGGCGGTGCGGGCGGCGCGGGCGGCGTCGGTCATCTCGTTCACGCGGGCCATGATGTCCGATTCCTCGCGGGATGTCGAAGGAAATGCCGGGGCGCAGGACTCACGGCGCGACGGTGAGCAGACCGACCGCGGCGAGGGCCGCCGCCGCCAGGGCGAGCACCAGGTGCGCGAGCGGCGGGCGCAGCCGCAGCGTCGCGACGGCGGCGACGGCCACCACCAGGCACACGAGCGCCGCCGCGGGCCGCGCCTCGAGGGCGGCCCGCGCGACGATCGCGCAGGTCAGCACCAGCGCGACCGCGGTGCGCACGCGCGCGAGCCAGGTGCGCTCGGCCGCGAGCGTCGACGGTGCGGGCGTGCTCATGTCACCAGCAGCGAGACGGCCAGGACGATGCCGGCCAGCACGATCAGGGCGGACAGGACCAGCGTCGCGGGGGAGCCGCGCAGAGCGCGGCCGGTGCGCATCGAGCCCTCGACCCGGAGCCACCGGGCGAAGGCGTAGCCGGCCAGGGCGGCGGCGACGAGCAGTAGCAGCACGACGAGCGGCGTCCGCACCGGCGAGGGCACGACGTGCGGCGCGAAGGCCTCGAGGCCGACGGCCGCGGCGACCAGCCCGAGTGAGGTCCGGATCCATGCGAGGAAGGTCCGCTCGTTCGCCAAGGTGAACCGTGCGTCCGGCGCCTCACCATCGGTGAGGGCGCGCGGCGGCCAGAGTCGTCCCACGCCGACAACGCTAGCGGGGTGCATAGACATTCGCCCGCCGCATTCACAGGCCAGTCTCAGACACGGCGAATAGGTTCGCGCAGGATGCGCTGGACGGCGCGCAGGATGAAGTCGGAACGCACGCGAGGAGGTGGTCGCGGTGGGCGGAGGCGCTCGCGCCCGTGGCCCGTGGCCCGCGGTGATCCTGTGCCTGCTCGGTATCGGCGTCGTCGGTGCGGGCCTCGCGTATGCGCTGCACGTGTCCTCCGACCTGGGATCCCGCCGCATCCAGCCCGCGGCGCAGTCCGCCGGGGTCTCCGTGAGCGACCAGCGGTCCGTCGCGATCACCCCCGGTCGGGAGGTCATCGGCGCGGTCCTGTCCCTCGACGAGAAGGCGATCACGGTGCGCTCCGCGCCCGACGGCGGCACCGTCGTCCTGCGGACGGATACCGATACCCAGGTCACGACCACGCACGGCAATACGCTGTCCGATCTCGCGGTCGGCGACGTGGTCATCATCCAGGTGAGCACCGATGGGAAGTCGGCGCTCGCGATCTACGCCGGTCAGATCTCGGTCGCCGGTACGCCGTCCGTCGGGTGAATTCCCCGGTCGACGCGCTAGTGTAGGTGGCGATGTCGTACGTAGTGTTCCTGATCCTCGCGGTGGTCTGCGCGGCGCTGGCCGCCGCGCTCATCTGGTATGAGCGCAACCACTCGCCCGCCATGAACTCCGAGCGCGCCGATTGGGCCGCCGAGCGCGAGTTCGTCTACTCCGCGTCGGACCCGTCGCTGCACGACGAGTTCCACCGCGGCGGGATGGTCGTCGCCGGCGATCCCGCGATCGTCGACGTGGCCTTCGGCAGCTACTTCGGTGCCGCCGCCTACGTCTTCGACCTGGAGGGCGCCGCCACGATCGCGGCGGTGAGCCGGGGCGCCTCTTCGGGCGCACTGCTCGACCTGCGGCGCGAGGGCGCGCCGGCCCCCACCGAGCCCGGCATGGAGCCGCTCGGCGCCCTGGGCCCGCGGGTGCTCTACACCAACAACGCCGAGGTCGCGCGCCGCGTCGCCGACCGCCGGATGATCGGCTTCGCCGAGCAGGTGCCCGACTACATCGAGACGCTGTGGAACGAGGGCGAGTGGACGCTGGCGTCCATGACCGCCACCGGCGACCCCGATGACCTCGACGAGGCGCTCGAGGCCGTCCGCCGTTTCGGCGACCTGCTGCGCGTCCTCCCTCCCGAGGGCCACGCGCGCGTCGTCACGGCCGGCGGCCCCCGCGATCCGGGCCAGCCCGTGCCCGTCCGCTCCGGCAAGGAGTCCGGACGATGACCTCACCGCTCGGCGCCGTGCCGCTCGACTCCGTCGCGAAGGCCCGGCTGGCGGAGCTCGTCCGCGAGCTCGCCGTCGTGCACGGCAAGGTGACGCTCTCCAGCGGCATCGAGGCCGACTACTACGTCGACCTGCGGCGCGCGACGCTGCACCACGAGGCGGCGCCGCTGATCGGCGCGCTGCTGCGCGAGCTCACCGCCGACTGGGACTACGTCGCCGTCGGCGGCCTGACCCTCGGTGCCGATCCGGTCGCCACGGCGGTCATGCACGCGCCCGGCCGCCCCATCGACGCCTTCGTGGTCCGCAAGGCCGCCAAGGCGCACGGCATGCAGCGCCAGGTCGAGGGGCCCGACGTCGTGGGCAAGCGCGTGCTCGTCGTCGAGGACACGACCACCACCGGCAACTCGCCACTCACCGCCGTCCGCGCGCTGCGCGACGTCGGCGCCGAGGTCGTCGGCGTCGCCACCGTCGTCGATCGGGCCACCAGCGCGGCGGACGTGATCGCCGCCGAGGGGCTGGAGTACCGCTCGGTGCTCGGCCTCGCCGACCTGGGGCTGTGACGACCGAGCCCGGCCCCGACGACGGGCTCGGGCCGACCGAGTGGATCACGGGCGTGCCCGGACCGCACACCGTCGGGCTGGGGCCGTGGGCGCAGGAGCATCCCGGCGAGCCCGCCCCCACCGGCGCCCGCTACGACCCGGAACTGCTCGCCGAGGGCGACCGGCGCAACGTGGTCGACCCGTACCGGTACTGGACGCGGGAGGCGATCGTCGCCGATCTCGACGCCCGCCGCCATCCCTTCCACGTGGCCATCGAGAACCTCGGTCACGACGCCAACATCGGCACCGTCGTGCGCACCGCGAACGCCTTCGGGGCGCAGGCGGTGCACATCGTCGGGCGCAAGCGGTGGAACCGGCGCGGCGCCATGGTCACCGACCGCTACCAGCACCTGCACCACCACCCGGACACCGACGCGCTCGCCGCCTGGTGCGCCGAGCGCGACCTGCCCATCGTCGCCGTCGACAACCTGCCGGGCTCGGTGCCGCTGGAGCGCGCCGCACTGCCCCGACGGTGCCTGCTCCTGTTCGGGCAGGAGGGGCCGGGCGTCTCCGGCGACGCGCGGCACGTCGCGGGGTCGACGGTGTCGATCGCCCAGTTCGGCTCGACCCGCTCGATCAACGTGGGCGTGGCGGCCGGCATCGCGATGCACGCCTGGGTCCGCGAGCACGCGGACCTCGACACCGCCTGGTGACTGCCCGCTGACCTGCGGGGACGTGCACGTGTCGGCCACCCGTGATGTGATGTCACCATGAGTTCGGTCGAGTGGAATCAGCGCGCGGCCGCGGCGCAGGCCGCGGTCGTCGAGCGGCACCTCAAGCCCGTCTGGGGCATCCCCGGCACGCTGCTCGGCACGCCCGCCTACCCCGCGACGCGGCGCGAGGCCCTGTTCTTCAGCTGGAACTACTGGTGGCAGGCGCACCTGCTCGACGTGGCGGTGGACGCCTACGTCCGGGACGGCGCACCGTCCACGCGCAAGCTGGTGCTGCGCATCGCGCGCGGTCACCGGCTGCGCAACCTGCTGCGCGTGACCAATTCCTACTACGACGACATGGCCTGGATGGGGCTCGCGCTCGAGCGGGCGCAGCGGCACGCGGGGCTGAACGCGGACCGTCGGCTGCGGGTGCTGCGCGACGTGCTGTTCGACGCCTGGGTCCCCGAGGCCGGCGGCGGCATCACCTGGCGCACCAAGGGCCTGTTCCTCAACGCGCCCGCCAACGGCCCGGCCGGCATCTTCCTCGCTCGGATGGGCCGGTTCGAGCGGGCGGAGGAGACCTCGGACTGGCTCTACCGGCGGCTGCTCGACCTGGAGACCGGCCTCATCAACGACGGGGTCGACGGCGATTACGAGCATCCCGACGTCGGGAAGATCTACCCGGAGAAGTACTCCTACAACCAGGGCGTCACCATCGGGCTGGACACGGAGCTGTCCTCGGACCTCGCGCCCACGCACGCCGTGCGCGCCGCCGGCCTCATCGCCGCGGTCGCCGATCACATGACCGAGGGCGACGTGATCACCGGCGGCGACGGCGGCGACGGCGGCCTGTTCAACGGCATCCTCATCCGCTACCTCGCGCTCGCCGCCCGCGCGCTGCGCGGTCCGGGCGCCGAGGACGCCCGCTCGATGGCCTCGGACATCGTCTTCGCCTCCGCCGAGGCGGCGTGGCGCGGCGCCCGTGAGCTCGACGGGCGCGTGCTGTTCTCCGCGGACTGGACCCGCGACGCACGCATCCCCGGCACCGGTGACGCGCCCGCCTACTTCACCGGCGGCACCGTCCGCTCCAGCCAGACGCCCGAGCGCGACCTCTCCGTGCAGATCGGCGGCTGGATGGCCATGGAGGCCGCCGCCGCGCTGGCGCGGGGCTGAGGCCGTCGTGCGGGTCGTCCAGGTCGACGGTGCCGCCCTCGCGGTGGACGTCGTCGGCCCGGACGACGCCCCGGCGGTACTCCTCATCGCCGGCGGCGGCCAGTCGATGGACTGGTGGACGCCGGAGTTCTGCGCCCTGCTCGCCGCTGACGACCTGCGGGTGATCCGCTACGACCACCGGGACACCGGCGAATCCAGCGCCTCGCCGCCCGGTGCGCCGGACTACACCGGTGCCGACCTCGCCGCCGACCCGGTGCGGATCCTCGACGCCCTGGGCATCGACGCGGCGCACCTGGTCGGCATGTCCATGGGCGGCGGCATCGCGCAGGCGGTGGCGGTCGATGCGCCTTCGCGAGTGCGGACCCTGACGCTGATCGAGTCCAGTCCGGCGGGCGGCGAGCCGGGTCGCCCCCTGCCCGGCCCCGCACCGGCGGTGCGGGCGGGCTTCGCGGAGCCGCCGCCGGCGATCGACTGGTCGGACGAGGCCGCCGTCATCGACCACCGCGTGGCGATCGAGCGGCCCTACGTCGGGCCGAACGGTCTCGACGAGGATCGGACGCGGGCGATCGCGACGCGCGAGGTGCGTCGCACGCGGAACAGGGAAATCACTTCCTCGCCGAACCTGCGCCGCCCGTCGACCCCGCGGCCATCGCCGCCCCGACGCTGGTGATCCACAGCGCGGACGACCCGCTGTTCCCGCTCGCGCACGGCGAGGCCCTCGCGCGGATGATCCCCGGCGGGCGGTTGCTCGTGCTGCACGGACCGGGGCACGAGATCCCGCCACCGTCGACGTGGGACGCGGTGATCTCCGCGCTCCGCGCGCACGCCCTGCACGGGGGAGGGCTCGAGTAGGGCCCGCTACGGGGTGGGGCGGTCGCGCTCGCTCGCGAGGTACTCCGCTGCGGCGGTGGCCCATTCGATGTCGGTGCGGCTGTGCCGCAGGGCGTGGTCGATGGAGATCCGGTCGAACGCGGAGACGTTCTCGAGCTCGGGCAGCCCGTCGCGGACCGCGGTGAGGGCGGCGATGCGCTCCTGCGCATCGGCGATGACGGTCTCGAAGAACCGGTCCGCGACGGCGTCGTCGACCTCCGTGAGGAGGAAGGCCCGGAGGAGCTTGGTGTTGCGGGGCGGGGTGTCGATGACCGGGCGACTGATCCACTCCGTGAGGTCGGCGCGGCCGGCGTCGGTCGCGGAGTAGACCTTGCGCGAGCGCGGCCCAGTGTCGACGACCTCGATGAACCCGTCCTTCTCGAGCTTGCCCAGCTCGGTGTAGAGCTGGCTCTGCGTGGCCACCCAGAAGTTGCCGATCGACCGCTCGAACCGCCGCAGCAGGTCGTAGCCGCTGCCGGGCCGCTTGGAGAGCAGACCGAGCGCGGCGTAGCGGAGACTCATGGCCAGCAATCTAACATGTCATAATTGACATGTCAGAATAGGAAGGTAGTGTCACTCGCGAAGGGAGCCAGCTCGGGATCACCGACGACGGAGGGGCCTGATGGACTGGAGCGGTGTGTATTTCACCCGCATCGTGCGCGCGGCGCAGCGCGGCGACCAGCGCGCAGTCCGTGAGGTGCTGACGGTGATCCGCCCGCCGGTGGTGCGGTACTGCCGGGCCCGGGTGTCCGCGTCGGGTGGACGCGCGGACGAACTGGCGCGCGAGGTGTGCGGTGCGGTACTGGCGTCACTGCCCGGGTACCGGCTGCGAGATCAGCACTTCGCAACCTTCGTGTACCGCATCGCGGCCGACGCCGCGACGCGGTCGGGCGGGCGGGCCGGGGCGATCGGGGGATCGCCCGTCGACGGCCTGCCCGCCCGTCACCGCGAGATCCTCATCCTGCGCGTGGTCGTCGGCCTGTCCGCGGAGGAGGCGGGGGCCGTGCTCGGCTGCACGGCAGCCGCGATCCGGCTCGGTCAGCATCAGGCGCTCTCGGAGCTGCGTGCGCGCGTCGAGCAGCGAGGCGGGTGCGCTCGGTAACGGCGGTCGTGCGACGCACCCTTGCGCCGGCGCGCTCGGCCTCGTCTCTCGCCGGCCCTAACGGACCTCGCCGGTGCTAGCGGCCCTCGCCGGCGGTGGCCGGGCCGGCGGCGGTGCCGACGACGGGGTCGACGGCGGTGCTGCGGTGCACGGGGCACCCCGGGGCGAAGGTGCCCAGAGCTTCGGTGCGGAATCCGTTCGGGTAGCTGCGGATCCGGTGGTTGTTCCGCACCAGCGCGGGCGTGCGCCGCGACGGCAGGGCGGCGAGGAGGCGGGCGCGCAGCTTCATCGCACCGACGGAGAGCCGGCGCACGACGGGCCCCGGATCGTCGTAGTGGAAGGCGGCGAGCAGCGGCGGGTCCATGAGCGCCCGGCTGAAGACGCCGATCGCCGGGCGAACGGGCGCGAAGTAGAAGCTCTTGAGCAGGTCGAGGGTGGAGTCGGCGACGCGGCGGGCACCCTCGTCGAAGGCGAAGTGCTCGGCCTCGTAGCGGTCCATGTAGTCGGCGAACGCGTCGTAGTCGGCGGGGATGTCCGGGATCGCCATGTGCTTGCCCAGGGCCTGGTAGTAGCGGACCGTCGCGAGCTGCTCCGCCTCGGTGAGGTCGCGCCAGCCGTAGTCCGCGATCCAGCGGATCGGGACCACGACGAAGGTGCACAGCACGTACCGCATGTCGTCGTCGGAGATGTCGTACATCTTGTGCATCTGGTTGATCCGCCGGACGGCCGCCCTGCCCTCGGGGCTGGCGAAGCCCTTGAGCAGCGGCACCTCCAGCAGGAGCGCCGTGTCGTCGTAGCGCTTCTGCACGCGCTCGGTGAACTCGCCCGTGTCCGCCAGGAGGCGGCCGATGCTGGGCACGGCGTACGTGCGGAACAGCGCGAAGCTCAGCGCCTGGGTGATGTCCCACGGGAAGTCGTACGTCCCGAGGTTCCGCGAGATCTCGACGTAGTCGGTCTCCGGGTTCAGGCCGCGGTTGCGGTCGATCTTCTGCATGCCGTCTCCTCGGTGGGGTGAATCTCACTGTAAGTCGACTTATGCAGATGTGCAAGGGGTCACATGCAGGGGCTCGCCGGTGTTCCGGAACGACTCTGCGAGCGTCCGTTACCAATCATTGGTACCTTGCACTCATGGCGACGAACACGTCGATCAGCCTCGACGACCACATGACGGAGTTCCTCGCGCGCGAGGTCGCGACGGGCCGGTACCGGTCAGCGAGCGAAGTGGTGCGTGCCGGGCTCCGCATGCTCGAGGACCACGAGACCCGGATGGCGACACTTCGCGGCGCCCTCATCGAGGGCGAGGAGGGCGGAACGCCGGAGGCCTTCGACTTCGACGAATTCATCGCCGCCAAGAAGTCGTGACCGGCTATCGGCTCACTCCTGCCGCACGACGCGACCTCTCATCGATCTGGGACTACACGGAGGAGCGCTGGGGCGTCCGCCAGGCGGAGACTTACCTGGTCGAGATCCGCGCCGCGATCGAACGGATCGCTGAGGACCCCGATCGGGGTCGCGCATGTGACGACGTCCGCGAAGGTTACCGACGGTACGCCATGGGGAGCGATCTGATCTTCTACCGACCCCGCATCGACGGCGTGGACGTCGTCCGCGTCCTGCATCAGCGGATGGACCCCACGCGGCACCTCTGACGGGACTCAGGCCTCGGTCAGGGCACCGTCGGCCATGCGCCAGCGGCGCGTCGCGCGGACGGTGTCGAGCATCCGGCGGTCGTGCGTGACCAGGATGACGGTGCCGTCGAAGGACTCGACGGCCTGCTCGAGCTGCTCGATCGCGGGCAGATCGAGATGGTTCGTGGGCTCGTCGAGCACGAGCAGGTTCACCCCGCGGGCCTGCAGCAGCGCCAGCGCGGCGCGCGTGCGCTCGCCGGGGGAGAGCGACGAGGCGGGCCGCAGCACGGCGTCCCCGCGCAGTCCGAACTTCGCGAGCAGCGTCCGCACGTCGGCCGGCGGCGTGTCCGGCACCTCCGCGCAGAACGCGTCGAGCAGCGGACCGTCGGCGAGGAAGCGCCCGCGGGCCTGATCGACTTCGCCGATCTCGACCCCGGAGCCGAGCGCGACCGAGCCCGCGGACGGGGTGAGTCGTCCCAGCAACAACCCGAGGAGGGTGGACTTGCCGGCCCCGTTCGGGCCCGTGAGCAGGATCCGGTCGCCGTACTCGACGCTCACGGTCACCGGCCCGACGGTGAGCCCGGGGTACGCGACGGTGGCGCCCGTCGCCGTCACGACGACGGTGCCGCTGCGCGGGGCCGCGGCGATCGCCATCCGCAGTTCCCACTCCTTGCGCGGCTCGGCGACCACCTCGAGCCGCTCGATGGCCCGCTCGGTCTGCCGCGCCTTCGACGCCTGCTTCTCCGTCGACTCGAGCCGCGCCTTGCGGCCCGCCTTGTCGGGATCGGACCCGTTCTTCATCTTCCGGCGCGCGTTGCGCACGCCGTGCTCCATCCAGTTGCGCTGCATCTGCGCGCGGTCCTGCAGGTCGGAGAGCTTTCCGGCGTACTGCTCGTACTCCTCGCGGGCGTGCCGGCGCGCGACGTCCCGCTCCACGAGGTAGGCCTCGTAGCCGCCGCCGTAGACGCCGATCTGCTGCTGCGCGAGGTCGAGCTCGACGACGACGGTCACCGTCCGGGCGAGGAACTCGCGGTCGTGCGAGACCACGACGATCGCGGTCGGGGCGTCGGCGACGAAGCGCTCGAGCAGCTCCAGGCCGGCCAGGTCGAGGTCGTTGGTGGGCTCGTCGAGCAGCAGCACGTCGTAGCGCGAGGCCAGCACCGCCGCGAGGCCAGCACCGCCGCGAGGCCGGCGCGGGCGGCCTGCCCGCCGGAGAGTCCCGTCATCTCCGCGGCACCGTCGGGCAGCCCGACCTCCGCGAGGATGCTCTCGAGGCGCTGCTCGAGATCGGCGCCGCCGAGCGCGAGCCAGCGGTCGAGCGCGGGCGTGTAGTGGTCCTCGCCGGGATCGGTGGCCAGCGCCTCGGCGGCAGCGTCCATCGCGGCCTGCGCCGCCGCGACGCCGGTGCGCCGCGCGACGAACTGCGCCACGGTCTCGCCGGGCCGGCGCTCGTGCTCCTGCGCCAGGTAGCCCACCTCGGCGTCGGCGGGGGAGAGCTCGACGGTGCCGGTGACCTCGGGCCCGCCGTCGGCGCGGAGCCCGGCCAGGAGGGTCAGCAGCGTCGACTTGCCGGCCCCGTTGGCGCCCACCAGCCCCACCACGTCGCCCGGCGCGATCACCAGGTCGAGCCCGGAGAACAGGGTGCGGTCGGCGTAGGCGACGGACAGGTCGCGGGTCTGCAGGACGGTCACGTCAGTCTTCGAGGTCGACGGAGACGTTCGGTTTGGACATCTCGCGGCGGTAGCCGACGATCCCGACGATCGTGCCCACGACGAGCATGACGATCATGCCGCGCAGCGCCCAGTCCAGGACCCACTTGTAGTCCTCCAGCGCCGACGAGGCGTAGTACCCCACGAGCAGGAGGAACGGCGCCCAGATCAGCGAGCCGAGCACCGAGGCGAGGGTGAACTTCCGCTTGTCCATGCCGACCGCGCCCGCGACCAGCGGGCACAGCGTGCGCACCCACGGGATCCAGCGGGCGATGAGCACGGAGAAGAAGCCGTGCTTGTCCATCAGCTCCTTGACCCGGTGCAGGTTGTGCGCGTTGAGGTAGCGGCCGTCCTTCTTGGCGAGCACGTGATCGCCCATCTTCGCGCCGATCCCGTAGCCCACGTGGTTGCCGGCGATCGCAGCGAGGAAAGCGGCGAAGGCCAGCCCCCACACCGAGGCGGCGGAGTGGCCGGTGGTGGCCATCGCCAGCCCCGCGGTGAGCAGCAGTGAATCGCCGGGCAGGAACAGCCCGATGATGAAGGCGCACTCGCAGAAGACGAATCCGGCCACGACGAGCCAGATCATCACCGGCCCGGCGCTCTGGACGAATTCGAGCACGGGCGGGCCTACGCGCCGGTGTCGGCGCCGGTGTCGGCGGCGGCCTCGCGCCGCCCCGCGAGGTACTTCTTCACCACGCCCCACACGATGGGTAGCACCGAGACGAGCACGATGCCGATGAAGATCTTGTCGATGTTGTCGCGGACCCAGTCGATCTTGCCGAGCCAGACGCCCAGCAGGATGATGCCGTCGGCCCAGATCACGGCGCCGATGGCGTTCCACACGATGAACTTGATGTAGTTCATCTTGGCCGCGCCGGCGGCGATGGGGGCGAAGGTGCGCACGAAGGGCACGAAACGGGCGAGGATCAGCGTCGCGGGACCGTACTTCTCGAAGAACTCATGGGACTCGTCGAGGTACTTGGTCTTGAGGAAACGCGCGTCGGGCGAGAAGAACTTCTCCCCGCCGAACCGGCCGATGACGTACCCGACCTGCGATCCGAGGATCGCGGCGATGGGCGTGGCGATCAGGAGGACGGGCAGCGACATCGCCGAGCCGGTGTAGGTGGCTTCGCCGACCGCTGCGCCCGTTCCGGCGGCGGTCAGCAGCCCGGCGACGAACAGCAGCGAGTCACCGGGGAGGACGGGGAACAGCACTCCGGATTCGATGAACACCACCAGCAGCAGGCCCACCAGGGCGATGCCGCCGAAGGCGTTGAGGACGGCGACCGGGTCGGTGATGTCCTTGAGGGCGAACGCCTGCATGGTGGTCGAGGCGGCCAGAGTCAGGTCGTTGAGAGGCACCGAACCAGGATACCGGCTCTATTTCAACAGTTCGTCCACGTAGCACCAGCGCCACGACTCACCGGACTGGAAACTCCGGATCACCGGATGGTTGGTCTGCTCGTAGTGCGCCGTCGCATGCTTGCCCTCCGAGGAGTCGCAGCAGCCGACGTGTCCGCAGCTCAGGCACAGTCGCAGCGCGACCGGATCATGCCCCTCCGCCACGCACTCGAGGCAGGTCTCGCTGAGCGCCACCGGGTCGGCGACCTCGTCGGAGACCCGGATGTGGGCACACTCGTCCTGGGCCCACGGAGGAGTGAGGAGTTCGGCCACGGCGATCCTCTCACTGCGGACGGCGGACACCTCGAGCATCGCCTCTTCGACGTCGAAGGTGGAGAGCACCTGCTCGAGGACCTCGTGATCGCCCTGCCCCGCGTCGCGCATGCGCAGCACCTCGGCGCGTTCGGCGTCGATCATCTGCAGGCGGACGGCGCGCAGCTGCGCCGCGGGCGTGTTCGCCGCGTCCGGGCCGAGCCGCTCCCAGAACGCTCGCTCGCGGCTGATGGTGTGCTCGCGCACACCGTCGAGCACGGTGGCCGGGACGGTGTTCTCCGGGCTGGCGGCGATCTCGTCGAGGCGCGCGAGGCCCGCGTTGAGGGCGGCCCGCATGACGACGGCCTGCTGCAGGGCGTCGGTGCGTGCGTTGGGCCCCTGCACGCGGAGCAGCTTCGCCAGCGCGGGCAGCGTCGACCCCTGGATCAGGAGGCTGCCCGCCACCACGACCATCGCGGCGAAGACCAGGACCTCGCGGTCGGGGAAGTCGAACGGGAGGATGAACGCCGCCGCGAGCGTGACCACACCGCGCATGCCGGCCCAGGACAGCACGGCCGTCTCGCCCGGGCTCAGGCGCTCGCTCGCGTCGTCGACCTTGATCGCGATCAGCGCCGACGGGGCGCACCACACGATCCGCGCGAGGATCACGGTGAGCATCACGGCGACGCAGGTGGTGATGATCAGCGGCCAGCCGATGGGCGACTGGTCGGCGCCCTCGAAGATCGTGCGCATCTGCAGGCCGATCAACAGGAAGACGGCGTTCTCCAGGAGGAACTGGACGGTGTTCCAGTTGATGCGCGCCGACATCCGGCCGACGGCCGTCTGATCCGTGGGCGCCTTGTACGCGACGATGAGCCCCGCGACGACCGTCGCCACCACGCCCGAGGCGTGGATGTGCTCGGCGGGCAGGTAGGCGATCCACGGGCTGATCAGGCTGATGCCGGTGGTGAGCACCGGGTCGGTGAGCCGGCGCAGCGCGAACCGGATCAGCAGCGCGGCGAGGCCGCCGACGAGCACGCCGCCGATCGCGCTCAGCGCGAACGAGCCCAGGACCTGCCAGAAGCCGATGGTCCCCGCGACCGCGGCGATGGCCGTGCGGAGCAGCACGATCGACGTGGCGTCGTTGAACAGCGACTCGCCCTCGAGCAGCGTCGTGACCCGGCGCGGTAGGCCGATGCGGCGGCCCACGGCGGTCGCGGCCACGGCGTCCGGCGGCCCGACGATGGCGCCGAGCGCCAGGCCCGCGGCGAACGGGATGTCGAGCAGGTAGGAGGTCACCACGCCCACGGCGCCGGCGGTGAACAGCACCAGCCCGACCGACAGCATCCCGATCGGGCGGATGTTCTCCTTGAAGTCGACGAGCGAGGCCTTCGACGCAGCGGCGTAGAGCAGCGGCGGCAGGAGGCCGAGCAGCACCACGTCGGGGTTGAGCGGCACCTCGGGGACGGCCGGGATGAACGAGGCGCCGATACCGACCACCGTCAGCACCAGCGGCGCGGCCAGACCGAGACGGTCGCAGAAAGCACTGACCACGAGAACCGTGGCCACGAGGGCTACCAGCCCAACAGCGAGCTCCATGGGCGATAGTCTTGCACCTGGAAACGCCGAACCGCTCAGGAGGACAGACATGCCCATCGCAACCCCCGAGGCCTACCGGGAGATGCTGGACCGCGCTCGCGAGGGCGGTTACGCCTACCCGGCGATCAACTGCACGTCGAGCGAGACGATCAATGCCGCGATCAAGGGGTTCGCCGACGCGGGCAGTGACGGCATCATCCAGTTCTCGACGGGCGGTTCGGAGTTCGGTTCCGGCCTGGGCGTCAAGGACATGGTCGTCGGCGCGGTCGCGCTCGCCGAGTTCGCGCACGTCGTGGCGGCCCAGTACGACGTGACCGTCGCGCTGCACACCGACCACTGCCCGAAGGACAAGCTGGACACCTACGTGCGGCCGCTGCTCGCGATCTCGCAGGAGCGCGTCGACAACGGGCAGAACCCGCTGTTCCAGTCGCACATGTGGGACGGCTCGGCGGTGCCGCTGGAGGAGAACCTGGAGATCGCGCAGGAGCTGCTGGCCAAGTCGAAGGCCGCCAACATCATCCTGGAGATCGAGATCGGCGTGGTCGGCGGCGAGGAGGACGGCGTCGAGAACGAGATCAACGACAAGCTGTTCACCTCCGACGAGGACTTCGCGAAGACCGTCGACGCGCTGGGCACGGACGGTTACCTGCTGGCCGCCACGTTCGGCAACGTCCACGGCGTCTACAAGCCGGGCAACGTCAAGCTGCGCCCGACCGTCCTGCGCGACGGCCAGGCCGTGGCCGCGAAGAAGCTGGGCCTGCCCGAGGGCAGCAAGCCGTTCGAGTTCGTCTTCCACGGCGGTTCGGGTTCGCTCAAGAGCGAGATCGAGGAGTCGCTGAGCTACGGCGTGGTGAAGATGAACGTCGACACCGATACCCAGTACGCCTTCACCCGCCCCGTCGCGGGCCATATGTTCAGCAACTACGACGGCGTCCTGAAGATCGACGGCGAGGTCGGCAACAAGAAGACCTACGATCCGCGCGCCTACCTGAAGAAGGCCGAGACCTCGATGGCCGAGCGTGTCGTCGAGGCCTGCAACGACCTGCACTCCGCCGGCAAGTCGATCAGCGCGAAGTAGCTAGGCGAGGGCCAGTCCGAGCAGGACGGCCAGCACGAGCACGATCATGGCCGCGGCCGCCGCCCATTCCGGGCCGGTGAGCCGCGGCCGTGTGCGTTGCGGGGCCGGCGCTGCGGCGGGTGCGGCCGGGGCCTCCGGTGCCTGCGGAGCGGGGGCGGCCGGGGCCGCGGCGCGCGGCGGTGCGGGACGGGCCTGCGGTGCCCGCCGGGCCTGCGCCGCCCGCGCGGGCGGCGCGGCCGGACGGTGCGGGTGCGGGTGCGGGGTGTGCGGGCGCGGCGCCATCCGGTGCGGGGCCGCGGCCGGCGGCGTGGCCGACCGACGGGGCGGCGCCACCCGGCCCGCGCCGCGCGCGATCCGGTCGGTGCGGGGCGTGGGCGGGTCCGGGACCTCGGAGTACGCGAGCTTGGGCTCCGACGGTGCCGATCGCGCCCGGTCCGCCGCGGGCGCGGCCGGATCGGGGCGACCCGGGAGCCCGGGGTTGCGGAGCGTGGGCTCCTCCGACGGGCCGCTCATCGTCCGCCGACGCGGGTGCACACCTTCCAGGTGTCCGCGTCCTTCTCGAGGGTGAGCGTGTTGCGCACCTTCGCGCTCGGCTTGTTCGCGTAGTGCACCTCGACCTGGACCTCCGCCTTGTCGTCGCGCACGTCGATCGCCTGCAGCCCGTCGAGTTCGGGGAGCAGCCCGTCGGCCTTGGCGTTGCCGTGGACGCGCTGCCACTGCGCCTCGTCCATCCGGTCGTAGTACGCCTTGGCGCCGCCGCAGGTCTGCTGGCGCAGCGCGGCCAGATCGCCGCGGCCCACCGCGTCGATGAAGGAGGTGGTCGCGTTCGCGGCCTGCTGCCGCGGGTCCTGCGACGATTCCGAACTCGACTTGGGTACCAGCAGCGCGATCGCGGCGACGATGACCACCGCGATCACCGCGGCCGCGGCGATCCACAGCACGCGGCGGTTCTTGGGCGGAGCGTCGGCACCGTTCGCCGGCGCGAAGTAGGCCGGCGACTGCCGGGGCGCGATCTCCTGGGGCGCGGTCTCCGCCCAGGCGGGGTCGGGCGTCGCCGACGTCTCGGCCGGCGGCGTCGCGGTCCCGGGCGCGGTCTCGCCGGGCGCCGGCTCCGCCGGAGCGGACTTCGCCAGCGGCGCGAGGGGGAGCACCTCGGTCGCGGGGGTCGCGTCGGGCAGCTCGGTGTCGATCGTCGCCTGGTCCGGCCGCGCGACGGGGATCGCCGTGGTCTCGGCCTCGGTCTCCTCGGCGGTAGGAGTCTGGCTGTCGGCGGTGTCCTCCGCCTCCTCGTCCGGCGCGCTCTGCTCGGCGTCGTCCGTGGTCGCCTCGGCGTCCGGGGCGTCGGTCCGGACCGGTCCGACGGTGCGCAGCGGCGACGCCGCAGCGGCGCCCTCGGCCTCAGTGCCCTCGGCCTCGTCGGCTTCCGTTTCGGCGGCTTCGGCCGATGCATCGTCGGCCGGCTCGTCGTCGGCCTCGGCCGGCTCGCCGTCCTGGTCCGCGCCGTCGGCCGCTGCCGGTGCGGTGTCGTCCGCGTCATCGCCCGGGACGTCCTCATCGCCCTGGACATCCTCGGCGGCGCTGTCGTCGTCGGCGGCCGCGTCCTCCGCGTCCGTCTGCTCGTCCTCCGCGGGTGCGTCGCCGTGGGTCTCGGGCTCGTCGGCGTCGTCACCGTCGTCGGCCTGCGCCGCGTCGTCCGCGGTCGCGGCCGCGTCGGAGTCCGCGTCGGCGGCACCCGCCGCTGCCGCCACCGCCGCTACTCCGGCGGCACCGGTGATCCCCGCAGCGACGGCGCCTGCGCCCGCGGTGTCCTCCGCATCCGTCGCCTCGGCCTCGTTGTCAGCCTCGGCGGCGGCCTCGGCCTCGGCGGCGGGTTCGGGGTCTGTGGTCCCGTCCTCGACGTTGTCCGCGGCGGCGTCGGTGTCCGGCTCCGCGGTGTCCTCGGCATCGGAGTCGGCCAGGCCCTCGGCCTCGTCGGTCGTGTCGTCCGCCTCGTCGGACTCGGCGTCCGCGGTCTCCTCCGTGGTGTGCGGCACGGCGAAAGCGGTGGTCTCGGCGTCGCTGGGGCGCTGGACCACCGGGAGTACCTCGGTCTCGGCGTCGGCGCCCTCGGCGGCGGGGGAGGTGGTCACTACCGGCCCCACGGTGCGCAGCGGCGACGCCGCAGCCGCGGCCCCGGTCTCCGCGGCGTCGGTCTCGGCGGCGTCGGTCTCGGCGGCGTCGGTCTCGGCGGCCTCGGGCTCGCTCGGCTCCTCGTCGGAGTCCTCCTCCGCCGCAGCCGCCTCGTCGGAATCTTCCTCCGCCGCAGCCGCTTCGTCGGCGGTCTCCTCCGCGGCGGTCTCGTCCGCATCGGTCTCAGCGGAACCGGCATCGTCGTCCGGGGCGGACGCGTCGTCCTCGCCCTCGGCGTCCCCCTCGTCCTCGTCCTGCGCGGCCTTCTCGTCGACGAGCGCGCGACCGGCGGCGGGCAGCACCCGCGTCTCCGCGTCCGACGGCGAGGCGGGTGCCGACGACGAGTCGCCGGAGGACGGCGCACCGTCGACCGGGATGGCGGTGGTCTCGGCCTCGCCCGGCGTGGGGGTGGGCGCTGCGTCCTGGACGAGCTGCGCGAGGGAGTCCGACCGCGAGGGGGTCACGGCGTCGGCGGGGGCGCTGCCGAGCGAGCCGGCGGTGTCCTCGTGCTCGTGCAGCGGTGCCGCGGGCCACGACGCGAGGCGTCCGCGCAGGTCCCGCAGTCGCGACAGTGGTCCCCGGTGGTCATCCCGCGCCATCGCTTCCGCCATCCCCTCGATCGTGTTCGGTTCCTCCTCCGCGGCGGCGTGCCACACGCGGAACACCTGACACCCTAGCGGGCGCGCACCCGCGGGGACCGGCGCGTTGTCCGGCCGCGCACGTCCTTCCTCCTTCGCCCCGCACTGCGTGGGACACTGGACCGATGACGTCCTTCGGAGATCTCCTCAGCCCGCCCCCGGTCCTGCTCGACATCGACGAAGAGCCGGAACTGCAACTGAACCAGGGCCGCCCGGCGGCCGAGGTCGCCGCGGACACCCCCACCTCGTCGCTGGCGTGGGCCGTCCTGGCGGAGTCCGCGCTCGAGGCCGATCAGGCGGTCACCGCCTACGCCTACGCCCGCACCGGCTACCACCGCGGCCTGGACCAGCTGCGCCGCCAGGGCTGGCGCGGATTCGGCCCGGTGCCCTACAGCCACGAGAACAACCGCGGATTCCTGCGGGCCGTGGCCGCCCTCGCGCGCGCCGCGAAGTCGATCGGCGAAGAGGACGAGTACCTCCGCTGCCTGGACCTGTTGAACGACTGTGACCCCGAAGCCGCCGGCGCTCTCGGACTCGGCGCGTAGCCGCATCGTCCGGCGGCACAATGCGCTGCCGCAGGTGATCCAGAGCCGCACCAAGCGGCTCTGGAACACCAAACTGCCGATCCTGCAGTGCGCCGTCGCCGCCGGGGTCGCCTGGTACATCGCGAACGACGTGATCGGCCACGTCTCGCCGTTCTTCGCCCCGATCGCCGCGATCATCTCGCTCGGCCTGTCCCTGCAGCAGCGGCTGCGCCGCTCGCTCGAGCTGGTCGGCGGCGTCACCGTCGGGATCGGCGTGGGCGATCTGCTGATCTCGGTGATCGGCACCGGCCCGTGGCAGCTGGCCCTCGTGGTGGCGATCGCCATGGCCGTCGCCGTGCTCGCCGACCGCGGCCCGCTCGTGCCGATGCAGGCGGCCTCGTCGGCGGTGCTGGTGGCGACGCTGATCCCGCCCGGTTCGACGGGCGGCTGGACCCGCATGCTCGACGCGCTCATCGGCGGCCTCGTCGGTGTGGTGGTCGCCGCTCTCATCCCGAACAACCCCGCCCGCCGGCCCCGCAAGGACGCCGCGAAGGTGCTCGACACCATGCGCCGCGTCGTCGCGTCGGTCGCGGCGGGGCTGACCGACCGCGACATCTCCTCGCTCGAATGGGCCCTGGAGACGGCGCGCGCCACCCAGCCGGACCTCGATCAGCTCGCCAGTGACCTCGCCGGCGGCGTGGAGATCGCGCGGGTCTCCCCGCTGTTCTGGAGCGCGCGCGGGCGCATGGACCGGCTGCAGGCGATCGCGGACCCGCTCGACAACGCGGTGCGCAACGTGCGCGTGCTGGCCCGGCGCGCGCTCGCCTCGAACCAGGACGGCGAACGGATCGATCCGGCGCTGGTGCGGGAGGTGGGCAAGCTCGCCGACGTCTTCAAGATCATGCGCGACGTGGTGCTCGCCGAGCCGGGGACGCAGCCCGATCAGGCCGAGGCCGCGCGGGTGCTGCGCTCGGCCGCGCGGCGGGTCAACGCGCTGCCGCTGCACGATCAGATCTCCGAGGGCGAGTCGCTCAACGAGGTGATGATCTACGGGCAGCTGCGCTCGACGATCGTCGACCTCCTGCAGGTCGCGGGTCTCTCGCGCACCTCGGCCGTCGCGCAGATGCACGACGTGCCCCACCCCCGGCGTCCGCTGCCGGCGGAGCCGGCCGCGGAACCGACGGCCGATCCGGCGCCGAAGGCCGAAGGGCTCAGCTGATCAGCAGCCAGTCGTCGGTGTTGCGGTAGAACGTCGCGCGGGTCACCACGGTCGGGTCGGTGCGGCCGTCGCGGGTCACGACGAGTTCGAGCCCGCCGGTCTGCGCGGCGCGACCGGACAGCCACCGTCGGCGCATGCCCTTCGCGAGGCGGGCGCGGACCCCGGCCCCCTCGCCGGTCGGTTCGACGATGACGGCCTTCGCCTGCCCGGTGAAGAGCTTCTCCGAGTCGACGAAGGTCTCGCCGGTGAGCGGCCCGCCGTCGGGGCCGGTCACCTTCGCCTTGCCGACGAGGACGAAGCCGCGGTCGTCGCGGATCAGGGGCACCGCGCGCGGGGTGCCGGTGAGCGGATCGCCCGGCGGGTAGATGGCCGCGGCGTGCGAGTTCTCGGTGGGCGCGTAGGCCACCTCCACGTCGAGCCGCTCCGTTGCCATGAGCCGGGCGATCACCGCCGCCAGCAACTGATCGGGTCCCGCGACCACGATCCGCTTCGGGAACGTCAGCTTCTGCTTCAGTTCCGACTTCACGGAGTCGAGGTCGACGGTCACGGTCTCGAGGTCACGGAGGCTGCCCGGGATACGGACGTCGGGGGCGCGCACTACGACGGTGCTCTGGGTCACGGAGCTCACCGCACCTACTGTAAGGTTGCGGCACGGCTCGACGTTATCCAGGGGAATCCATCGAGGTGAGTTTCGGGCCGGAAGGAGATCGTCCATGCCTGCGATCGTGCTGATCGGCGCCCAGTGGGGCGATGAAGGTAAGGGAAAGGCCACCGATCTGCTGGGGGAGAAGCTCCAGTGGGTGGTGCGCTACCAGGGCGGCAACAACGCCGGCCACACCGTCGTCCTCCCGAACGGCGACAAATTCGCACTGCACCTCATCCCGTCGGGCATCCTGACCCCGGGCGTGAAGAACGTCATCGGCAACGGCGTCGTGGTGGACCCGTCGGTCCTGCTCGCCGAGCTCGACGGCCTCGAGGCGCGCGACGTCGACACGTCGAACCTGCTGCTCTCGGCCGACGCGCACCTGCTCATGCCGTATCACGTGGCGATCGACAAGGTCACCGAGCGCTTCCTCGGCAACAAGAAGATCGGCACCACCGGCCGGGGCATCGGCCCCTGCTACCAGGACAAGATCGCCCGCGTCGGCGTGCGTGCGCAGGACGTGCTGGACGAGTCGATCCTCACTCAGAAGGTCGAGGCGGCACTGGAGTTCAAGAACCAGGTGCTCACCAAGATCTACAACCGCCGCGCGCTCGACCCGCGCCAGGTGGTCGACGAGACGCTGGAGCTGGCGGAGAGCTTCAAGCACCGCATCGCCGACACCCGGCTCGAGCTCAACCTCGCGCTGGAGCGCGGTGAGACCGTGCTGCTGGAGGGCTCGCAGGGCACCCTGCTCGACGTCGACCACGGCACCTACCCGTACGTCACCTCGTCGAACCCCACGTCGGGCGGCGCATCGGTGGGCGCGGGCATCGGCCCCACCCGCATCACGACGGTGCTGGGCATTCTCAAGGCGTACACCACCCGCGTCGGCTCGGGCCCGTTCCCGACGGAGCTCTTCGACGAGTGGGGCGAGTACCTCGCCAAGCACGGCGGCGAGGTGGGCGTGACCACCGGCCGCGCGCGCCGCTGCGGCTGGTTCGACGCCGTGATCGCCCGCTACGCGACCCGCGTGAACGGCATCACCGACTACTTCCTCACCAAGCTGGACGTGCTCAGCTCCATCGAGAACGTGCCGATCTGCGTGGCCTACGAGATCGACGGCGTGCGGTACGACGAGATGCCGCCCAACCAGACCGATTTCCATCACGCGAAGCCGATCTTCGAGACGATGCCCGGCTGGTGGGAGGACATCTCCGGCTGCCGCACCTTCGAGGACCTGCCGAAGAACGCGCAGGACTACGTGCTGCGGCTCGAGGAGCTCTCGGGCGCGCACATCTCGTGCATCGGCGTCGGCCCCGGCCGCGACGAGACGATCGTCCGCCGCGCCATCGTCTGATCCGGGCCCGCCCGGTCGCTTAGGGGGCCGGCGCCGGCGTCGGGGTCGACGGTGTGCCGCTCGGGTCCGCCGTGGTGCGCCCCGCCGTCGGCTCCGACGGGTCCAGGCCCGGCGGACGCATCCGCTCCGCACGGCCGCCCTCGCGGTGCAGCTCGAAGAGGCGTGCCTGCGCGCCGTGCCCGCCCGGGCCCGTGCGCTCCATCGCGTGTCCGCCGCGGTGGTCGCCGAGCTCGGAGACCCAGTAGCCGGCGGTGAAGCTCACGCCGCTGAAGCCGATGAGCCCGAAGACGATCGCCCCGATCAGCAGCTTCCGCGACGGTCCACCCGACGGAGCCGCGGCTGGCGCGGGAGCTGCGGGCGGCGGCCCGGTCGGTGCCGCCTCGACGACGGGTGGGATCGGCGCGGTGGGCGGCTGCGCGGCGGCCGGTTGCGGGTCGGTGGGCTGCGGGTCGGTGGGCTCGGGCATCGGATTCTCGCTTCGGTCGGTGCGGTCACCGTGACCGCGCTGACTCCGACGATGTGCGCACTTCCTGCGGATCGGCTGGGAGCGCGCTGCCGAACACCCCCGGACCGGCCGGCTGCCCGCTCGTTCCACGGGCCTCAGCCGGGCCTTTCGTTCGTAGCACCCATGCGTCGCACGCATGGCCGGCCGCGACGGCGCGCACGGCCCTCGCGCATCCGACCGCGCGACCGGGCCTCGTCAGCGCAGCGTCGGGTCCTGCGCGCGGACGGCGGCGACCTCGTCCATCGACGGTGCGTAGGCCCCGGCGCGGCCGACGGTCAGCGCGGAGGTGATGACGGCGCGGTGCAGCGCGGGCTGCACGTCGCTCCACTGCGCGGCCCGGAGCCGTCGGGCGGCGTAGCGCGAGCCGAGGTACCCGGCGTCGAGCAGCCCGGACACGAGGCCGGCCATGAAGGAGTCGCCGGCGCCGACGGTGTCGCCCACCTCGACGGTCAGCTGGTCGACGTGCAGCATGTCCCGGTTCCCCGCGAGCAGCGCGTACGCGCCCCACGGCCCGCGGGTGAGCACCACCATCGCGGGCCCGGCAGCGATCCACCGGCGCATCACGTCCTCGACGGGCTCGCCGGGGTACAGCCATGCGACGTCCTCGTCGCTGGCCTTGACCACGTCGGCCATCGCGATCATCTCGGTCACCCGCGGCAGTACCTGCGCGGGCGTCCCCATCAGGGCGGGCCGGATGTTCGGGTCGTAGGAGACGGTGGCGTGCTCGCGGATTCGGGCGGCCACGTCGCGCACGCCGTCGGCGCCCGGGGCGAGCGTCGCGGCGAAGCTGCCGGTGTGCAGGTGGCCGTAGCGCTCCAGGGAGTCGACCGCCGGCACCTCCCAGGTGAGGTCGAATTCGTAGCTCGCGCGACCGTCCGCGTCGACGTGCGCGTACGCGAGCGGCGTGTTCGCGGCGCCGTCGGTGCCGGGCACCACCTCGACCCCGGCCCGCGTCGCCGTCTCGGCGATGCGCGCTCCCCGCACGTCGCGGCCCCACCAGGACAGGATCGACGTCGGATCGCCCAGCGCCGCCAGCCCGCACGCGACGTTGAACAGGCTCCCGCCCACGTGCTCACTCGGCTCGGCACCGTCGCGAAGCACGACGTCGACGAGGGCCTCGCCCAGGCACAGAGTGCGGTCGGTCATCTCAACGTCCCTTCGGCTCCGGGAGTTCGGAGCGGGTGCCGTCCGCGAGTCCCAGTCTGGATTCCATCTCCTCGAGCGGGATGCCCTTGGTCTCCGGCATCACCCGGATCACCCAGATCAGCTGACCGAGCATCGCCACGAAGAATATGGAGAAGGCTACGCCGCCGCCGAGCGCGCCGATGATGGGTGGGAAGGCGAAGGTGGTGATCGCCGCGAACACCCAGTGCGTGAAGCTGCCCAGCGCCTGGCCGCGGCCGCGGATGCGGTTGGGGAAGATCTCCGAGATGAACACCCAGATCACCGCGCCCTGGCCGAACGCGTGCGATGCGATGAAGACCATGAGCCCGACCAGCACCAGCACCGACGACGTCCCGTCGAAGCGGCCCTCGTAGACGAACATGACCACGGCGAGGAAGCCCAGCGAGAGCAGGTACCCGACGGATCCGACGAGCATCAGCCGACGCCGCCCCAGTCGATCGATCACGGTCAGCGCCGCCATCGTCGCGACCAGGTTCATCACGCCCACCGCGATCGACATCAGGTACGAGGCGTTGGTGCTGGCGCCGGCGTCCTCGATCACGCGCGGCGCGTAGTAGAGGATCGCGTTGATCCCGGAGAGCTGGTTGAAGAAGGCGATCGCGACGGCCAGCATGATCACCCTGCGGTGCCGCCGGGTGAAGAACTTCACGCCCTGCGCCTCGGACTCGGCGGCGAGCGATTCCTCGATCTCCGCCATCTGGGCGTTCGACTCCTCGATCGTCGCGCACAGCCGTTCGGAGACCGCCCGCGCCTCTGCGCTCCGACGGTGCGCCGCCAGCCACCGGGGCGTCTCGGGCACCGTCGCGAGCAGGACGAGGAAGAGCACCGACGGGACCACCATCACGCCGAGCATCCAGCGCCACGCGTGCGGCCCGTCGTCGACGGCGCGGATGACCGCGTTCGAGGCGTACGCGACGAGGATGCCGAGCACGATGTTGAACTGCACCAGCCCGACGAGCCGCCCGCGGTGCTTCGGCGGGGAGATCTCCGCGGTGTAGATCGGCGCGCACACGCTGGAGGCGCCGACTCCGAGGCCGCCGATGAACCGGAACAGCATGAGCAGCTCGACGTTCGGCGCGAACGCGGAGCCCAGCGCGCCCACCACGTACAGCACGCCGATGACGGTCAGCGCCTTCTTGCGGCCGAACCGGTCGGCGGGGCGCCCCGCGACCAGCGCGCCGATGATGGTGCCGATGAGCGCCGTCGTCACGACGAACCCCAGCGCGGCGTCGCCGAGCCCGAACCGGTCCTGGATCTGTTTCTCCGCGCCGGAGATGACGGCCGTGTCGAAGCCGAAGATGAGGCCGCCCAGTGACGCGACCACGGCGCTGCGGATCACCAGTGGTTTCATGCACCGAACATAGGCACCGCCCCGATGGGTCCGTGCGATAACGAACGAAACGCAGAGCAACGGCGACCGATCGGGCATCGTCGGGTCGGCAGCCGCACCGCGCGGCGCGGCGTTTGCCAGAATGGTGCCATGACGAACCTCAGCGAGACCGGCGGCAACCCCCGGATCGGCACGGCGCTCACCCCCGGTGCCACGAAGGCGCTGATGCTGGGTTCGGGCGAGCTGGGCAAGGAGGTGGTGATCGCCTTCCAGCGCCTCGGCGTCGAGACGATCGCCGTCGACCGGTACGCGAACGCGCCCGCGATGCAGGTCGCGCACCGTAGCCACGTCATCGACATGACCGACGCCGCCGAGGTCCGTCGCGTCATCGAGGAGGAGAAGCCCGACTTCGTCGTCCCCGAGATCGAGGCGCTCGCCACCGACGCCCTGGTCGCGATCGACGAGGAGGGCCTCGCCGAGGTCATCCCCACCGCGCGCGCCGTCTCCCTGACGATGAACCGCGAGGGCATCCGCAAGCTCGCCGCCGAGGAGCTGGGCCTGCCCTGCTCGCCGTACGGTTTCGCCTCCTCGCTCGACGAGGTGCGCGCCGCGGCCCGCGAGGTCGGCTTCCCGTGCGTGATCAAGCCGGTCATGTCGAGTTCGGGCAAGGGCCAATCGGTGGTGCGCTCGATCGAGGAGCTCGACGGTGCCTGGGAGTACGCCGTGGAGGGCGCCCGCGTCCGCAACGAGCGGGTCATCGTCGAGGGGTTCGTCGACTTCGACTACGAGATCACGCTGCTCACCGTGCGCGTCTACGACGCCGAGCGCGGCAAGGTCGTCACCCGCTTCTGCGAGCCCATCGGGCACCGGCAGTCCGACGGTGACTACGTCGAGTCCTGGCAGCCGCAGGCGATGAGCCAGGCCGCCTACGACGCCGCGACGTCGGTCGCGGGCCGCATCACCACCGCCCTCGGCGACGGCGGCACCGGCGGCCGCGGCGTCTTCGGGGTGGAGCTGTTCGTCAAGGGCGATGACGTCTACTTCTCCGAGGTCTCCCCGCGCCCGCACGACACCGGCCTGGTGACGCTGGGCTCGCAGCGGCTCTCCGAGTTCGAGCTGCACGCCCGCGCGATCCTCGGCCTGCCCGTGGACACCTCGCTGATGTCGCCCGCGGCGTCCGCGGTGATCTACGGCAGCAAGGACAGCAGCTCCGTCGCGTTCGACAGCGTGGGCCGCGCGCTCGACGTGCCCGAGAGCGACCTGCGCCTGTTCGGCAAGCCCGAGGGCTACGCCAAGCGACGGCTCGGCGTGGCGGTCGCGACCGCCGACACCGTCGAGGTGGCGCGGGCCAACGCCGCGGAGGCGGCGGCCCGGGTGGTCGTCGTCGACAGCGCCGACCCCCTCCAGCAGGGCGCGCCCGAGACCACCGCGGTGCCGATCCAGCGGCCGCAGCAGCCCGAGGACCTGTCCACCCGCGCCATGCCGGTGCAGCGCCCGGCGCAGCCCGGCCCGCCTCAGCCCGCTCCCGGCCAGCCCGGCTCCGGTCCGTCCGGCTCCGTTCCGTCCGGCTCCGGTCCGTCCGGTGCGGCCCAGCCCGCGCCGCAACAGGGGCCGGCGGGCCAGGCGCCCCAGGGACCGCCCGCGCAGCCCGCCCCGCAGGGACCGCCGCCGCGGCCCGCGCAACCCGCTCCCGGCCAGCAGCCGCCGGTGCCGCCCGCGCCCCCGACCGCGGCCTCGCCGGTCGTGCCGCCGCAGCAGGCCTCCCGGGTCTCGCCGCCCCCGTCGAGCCCGCCCCAGCAGGCCCCGGGCGAGCCCATCCCGCCGACGAGCATGCACCCCGTCGCCGCGCGCCGGCCCGCGCCGCCCCGCCCGATCCAGCCCGCCCCGCGGCCGGCCACCGGCGAGCACGCGACCCGTCCGAAGCCGCCGGCCGCGCCGGAGACGGAGGAGTACGACCACAACCCCGCCACCTCGATCAACCTGCCTCCCCAGCGACCCGAGTAGGAGTCGCCACGTGCGTCGTCGTGCGCGTGTGCCCGGTTGATCAGGTGGAGGCGATCTCGGGCCGGACGGCGAGGTATCGGGCGAGCGCGACCGTCGCGACGAGTCCGGCGACGACGATGCCCGCGACGGCGAGGAAGGTCGGCGTGGTCGTGGTGAATCCGCGTACCGAGGCCACGGCGACACCACCGATCGCGCACAGTGCCGCACCAGCGGGCAGGAGTAGCGCGAGGCGGCGCATCGTCGACGTGGCGTGCGGATCTTCGAAGCCGTGCAGGGCGGCGCCGACGCTGACCAGCGCGCACAGGTAGCCGAGTAGGGCGCCGGAGGCGTAGAAGGCGAGAGCGAAAGCCGGTCGGCCCGGATCCAGCGTGTCGGACCAGCCCCGGAAGGCGCCGTGGAGCGTGGCGAGGACGAGGGATGTTCCCGTGAGGATGCCGAGGATGGCGGCTGGGACGACCAGGGCGAGTCGAAGTGCGCGGCCGGACATCTCGCGCGCGTGTGCCCAGCTGCGGAGAGTGCGACGCGAATCGTCTCCGAGGATCGCGCTCGGTTCGACGCCGTCGGCTTGAGCGCCCGTCAGTTCGACCGACAGCTCCTCGTGCAACTGCTTTCGATCGCGACGGAGCACGCCTGCGCGCCGCCATGTCCGCTCCGCCGTGCGGTGTATCGCGCGATGCTCGGGCGTCGGTGCCATCGTCGTGGTCATGCGAACTCCGTTTCCGAGGGAATGGGGGCGCTGGACTGCAGTAATGCGGTGACGCTCGCTGCGACGTCGAGCCAGTCGGCGGTCCCCTGCGCGAGGGTTTCGGCTCCTGCCGGGCTCAGGGAGTAGTACTTGCGCGGCGGCCCCGAGGGCGAGGGGCGGACCTCGGTGGTGACGAGGCCCGCCTTCTCCAGCCGCGCGAGAAGCGGGTAGGTCGAGCCGCCGGAGACCTGCAGGTTCTGTTCGGCGAGCCGCTGGGTGAGCTCGTATCCGTAGACCGGTCTCTCGCGGAGGAGCGAGAGCATGCACAGATCGAGCACGCCGCGAAGGACGAGGCTGCGCCGTTCGACATCTCCCATGCTGAGCATGCTAGCTCCGGCTAGCTTGTTGAGCAACCTACCGTTCCGATGGTGGACCGAACCGCGCGAAGGCGTCCACCCAGTCCGCGGTGCGCAGGTCGCGGGGGAGTGCGGTGGCGCGCCCGACGGCCCACCGGCGCGCTTCCGCCCGACGGTGTCGCGGCGCGATCCCGGCGAGGATCTCGGGAATGCCGCGGCCGCGGCCGGTGAAGACCGCGTGCACGAATCCGGCGTACTCGCGCCGGCGCGCGAGCGGTACGAGGGGTTCGCTCCGACGCCTGATCGTGAGCAGTCCCGCGTCGACGGACGGGCGAGGTGCGAAGGCGGAGGCGGGGATTCGACGGGCGAGCCCGAACTCGTACCAGGACGACCACTGCGCGGTCATCATCGTGGAGCCGCCGATTCCGGCCCGTCGCCGCGCGACCTCCCACTGCACGATGAGGATGGCGTCGGTCCAGTGCGGTGCGTGCAGCAGCCTGCGCAGCACCGCCGTAGTGAGGTGGAACGGCAGATTCCCCACCACCGCATGCGGTCCGGCGGGCAGACGGTGCCGTAGGAAGTCGTCGTGCACCACCGTCGCCGCGGGAAGGCGACGGCGCAGGCGCCGGACGTGCTCGCCGTCGATCTCGACGGCGGTGAGCGGCCTGCCGAGGCGGAGCAGCGGCTCGGTCAATGCGCCTGCGCCGGGGCCGATCTCGACGATCGGCCCGCCGGTCCGGCGGGTGAGGTCGACCACCGCGTCGATCGCGGTGCGGTCGGTGAGGAAGTTCTGGCCGTGCTCATGACGGCCGCCACGGTGAGTGGGCATGAAGGGAGTTCTCCGGGTCGGGATCACCCGGGCAGCATGGGTCGCCGCCCAGCGGAAGGATGCTGGGGCGGTGAAGCCGAGAAGGCGTGGGAGGCTTCGCCGCCGCTAGATGCGGCCGCGATCCACTACTGCCGCCGCTGCTGCGGCTGCTGCCGAAGAACTCATGGGATGCACCCTAGGCCGTCCCGCGGCCGGGCGCCACGGAGTTATCCGCGCTGGAGCCAGTAGGCCTGCGACTTGATCCGGTCCTTCGTCAGGCCGAAGTCGCGCTTGGCGGCCTTGGTGATCTCGCGCGTCGCCTTGGTCTCGGCGGCGACGAAAAGAAATGCCTCCGAGGCGATCCCGGCGTCGATCACAGTGGAGACGAGCGTCGAGCCCCGGCCCTCGCGCGGCACCCAGGTGACGGTCTCGGACTGCACGGGCAGCTCCCGCTCCGCGTCGTGCTGGTACTCGAGGAACACCCGGCACGGCGCGGCGGCGGTGCCGAGGATGCTGTTGATGGCGGGGATCGAGGCGGCGTCCCCCACGAGCACGTACTCCGACGGTGCCGGATCCTCCGGGACCGTCAGGTCTGCGCCCATCATGGCCGCGGCGATCCGGTCGCCCGGCGCGGCGTCGAGCGCCCAGCGCGGTGCGGGACCGTCGTGCATGGCGAACTCGATGCTGAACTCCGAGCCCTCCGGCGCGACGATGGTGTAACCGCGCTGCACGAGCGTGCCCTCGTCCTCGTCGGTGGTGGCGGTGCCGCTCTTGGGCACCCACAGTCGCACCCACATGGTCGGGAACCACGGGTTCTCCTGCAGGAAGTCGCCACCGTCGAACCGGATGCGGTGGTAGTGCTCGTTGACGGCCTCCGTCCCGAGCACCGTGAACACGTAGTCGTCCGCCCGCATCGCCTTGAGGATCAGGCCGGTCACTCCTCTACCCATGCAGCTGAGGCTACCCTAAATAGTTGCGGCCGCCTACATACGTGGTGTGCGCCACCGACTCGTCCGCGTCGACGGCGGACGCGATCGGCCGACAATCCCATGTCGGTGCGCTCGGATACCTAGGATGTTGCGCATGCAGAATCGGACGAAGAGTGCCTCGCGCGGAATGTTCGCCGCGGTCGTCGTGGCCCTGTCGGTGCCGGGCCTCACGGGAGTCGGTGCAGCGGTGGCGGATCCGACGGAACGCGAGTGCCGGATGTTCGAGACCAAGCCCGGCCACGAGTGCAGGTTCGGCGAGTGGCGCGTCGACACCTCGCCGCCGCGCGCGGGGAAGTCCTGCTCGTTCGGGGAGAGTGCACGGAGCCGCGATCTGGAGTGCGTCGCCGGGCGGTGGCAGGAGGTGGAGGCCGACTCCTCCGCAGATCGTCGCGCGGGCGAACGGTGCACCACCGTCGGTGCGACGCGAGTCGGGGTCGGCGGAATGCTGACGTGCCGTCACGGCGCCCGCGGCTTCACCTGGGAGTGAACCGGCGCGTCCCGAATTTCGGGTTCTGCTTGCGTTCGCGGCAAGAGTTGGCCGCGCGGCTTCGTAGAACCCGACGTTCGGACCGCAATTGGAATCATCGTGAGCGAAAAGTGCCGCCGCCCCGAAAAATCGGGACGGCGGCACCGTCGTACTAGGGCTCGGGACTAGTCCTGCTGGACCTTGCCCGGCTCCGAGGCGGCGAGCATGTCGCCGCGCTCGACGACCTTCACGCGCTCGCGGCCCTCGGCCTCGCCCAGGCTGCGCTCGTGCTCGTCGAGGCGGTACCAGCCGTCCCAGGTGGTGTACGGGGTCTCGTGCTCGTCGAGCCAGTTCGTGACGCCCTCGGTGGACGGGTCCGACGGGGCGTTGAGCTTGCCCGCGTGGAAGTCCTCGAGCAGGCACGCGATGGTCTCGTTGGCGTCGCCCTTGGTGTGGCCGATGAGGCCGACGGGGCCGCGCTTGATCCAGCCCGTGGTGTACACACCCTGGATGTGCTGACCTGCGTCGATGACGCGGCCGGCCTCGTTCGGGATGACGCCGGCCTGGTCGTCGAAGGGGATCTCCGGCAGGTCGTTGGAGAGGTAGCCGACGGCGCGGTAGACGGCGCCGATCTCCCAGTCGGTGAACTTGCCCGTGCCGCGCACGTTGCCGGTGCCGTCGAGCTCGGTGCGCTCGGTGCGCAGGCCCGTGACCTTGCCGTTCTCGCCCAGGATCTCCACCGGCGACTCGAAGAGGTGGATGAACAGCTTGTGCGGGCGGTTGTTGGGCTCGCGGATCGCGTAGTTCTCGAGGATCGTGGCGACCTGGTCGGTGATCTTCGACTCGCGGCGGGCCTTGGCCGAGCCCTCGTCGTACTCGATGTCCTCGGGGCTCACCACGACCTCGATGGTCTGCGAGTGGTCGAGCTCCTTGAGCTCGAGCGGGGTGAACTTGACCTGCGCGGGACCGCGGCGGCCGAAGACGTGCACCTCCTTGGCCTTGTTGAGCTTGAGGCCCTCGTAGACGTTCGGCGGGATCTCCGTCGGGAGCAGCTCGTCGGCGGTCTTGGCCAGCACGCGTGCCACGTCGAGGCCGACGTTGCCGACGCCCAGGACGGCGACCTTCTCCTCGGTCAGCGGCCACTCGCGGGAGAAGTCCGGGTGCCCGTCATACCAGGCCACGAACTCGGCGGCGCCGTAGCTGCCGTCCAGGTCGATGCCGGGGATCTCCAGGTTGCGGTCCGCGACGGCGCCGGTGGAGAAGATCACCGCGTCGTAGTGGCGGCGCACGTCCTCGAGGGTGAAGTCCTTGCCGAAATCGAGGTTGCCGAGCAGGCGGACCTGCGGCTTGTCGAGCACCTTGTGCAGCGCGGTGATGATGCCCTTGATCCGCGGGTGATCAGGCGCGACGCCGTACCGGATCAGGCCGAACGGGGCGGGCATCTTCTCGAAGAGATCGATGCTGACGCCGGGGTCCTTCGCCTCGTCGGACTTCATGAGGGCGTCGGCCGCATAGATGCCTGCGGGGCCCGCGCCCACGATCGCGACGCGCAACGGGCGGTTCTGTTCGGTCATGTGAAGTCGGCTACCTTGTCTGCATACGCGGTTGAAGTTCCCCACCAGGTTAGTGCGGACTTATCAACTGTTCCTAGTGCGGGTGGCGGATTCCACCCCGCCCCAGGAACTGGAACGTGTTCTAGTAGCAGAGGGTAGAGACTTCTTATGAGCGCTGGCAAGACCCCCGCCGGACCGCCGCCCGAGCGCCGCACCACGGCCACCCCGTTCCTCATCGCGCTCGTGGTCGCCGTCCTGCTGATCGGCGGCGTCCTCACCTGGAACGCCATCCGCCCGTCCGACGAGCGGCTCAGCGATTCCGCCCAGGTGCAGGTCACCATCGGCCAGTACTACGGCGCCCTGAACAAGGGGCGCTACGCCGACCTCGTCGCCAACACCTGCGCCAAGGATCGCGCCGCCGCCGACTTCCCGAAGGAGGCCGGCTTCGCCGAGGCTCGCAAGGCCGTCGTCGAGCAGGAGGGCGAGGCGAAGCTCGACGAGAAGGGCGTGAAGAACCTCACCGTGAACGGCGACACGGCATCGGCCGAGCTCACCGTGCAGTACGAGAAGGCGCAGGAGCGCACCGAGCAGGCGAAGTTCGTCCGTGAGGACGGCAAGTGGAAGAAGTGCTCATGAGTTACGCCGGAGACCTGACGCCCCGCGAGGCCTGGGAGCTGCTGGAGCAGGACCCGTCCGCCGTTCTGGTGGACTGCCGCACCGAGGCCGAGTGGAACTACGTCGGCATCCCCGAGCTCTCGCAGGTCGGTCGCCATCCGGTGCTCGTGCAGTGGCAGCGCTACCCCGACGGTGCGCTCAACCCGTCGTTCGTCGACGAGCTCCGCGCCAAGGGCGTCACCGACGACGCGCCCGTCGTCTTCCTCTGCCGCTCCGGGCATCGCTCGATCGGCGCCGCGGAGGCGGCGACGGCGGCCGGCGTGGAGCGCGCCTACAACGTGCTCGACGGCTTCGAGGGCCCCGTCGACGCACTCGGACATCGGGGCGTCGCGGGCTGGCGCGCCGACGGCCTGCCCTGGCGGCAGTTCTAGGCTGGAGCCATGACGGAGTTCAGCCCCCTGCCCGACGGTCTGCAGCCCGAGACGTACGCCGTGCGCGGTGGAGTCCTGCGCACGAACTACGAGGAGACCTCCGAGGCGCTGTTCCTGAACTCGGGCTACACCTACGAGAGCGCCGAAGCCGCCGAGGCCGCCTTCAACGGTGACATCGACCGGTTCGTCTACTCGCGCTACGGCAACCCGACGGTGGCCATGTTCCAGGAGCGCCTGCGCCTCCTGGAGGGCGCCGAAGCCTGCTTCGCCACGGCCTCCGGCATGTCGGCCGTGTTCACCGCGCTCGGGGCGCTGCTCAAGGCCGGCGACCGGCTCGTCGCCGCCCGCTCGCTGTTCGGCTCCTGCTACGTGGTGTGCAACGAGATCCTGCCGCGCTGGGGCATCGAGACCGTCTTCGTCGACGGCGAGGACCTCGCGCAGTGGGAGTCGGCTCTGAGTGAGCCGACGCAGGCCGTCTTCTTCGAGACCCCCGCGAACCCGATGCAGGGCCTGGTCGACGTGCGGGCTGTGTCGGCGCTCGCCCACGCGGCCGGTGCCCAGGTGGTCCTCGACGCGGGCTTCACGCCTGTGGGCTACCAGGATTCGTTCGGCATGGGTGCCGACGTGATCGTGCACTCCTCCACCAAGACGATGGACGGGCAGGGGCGCGTCATGGGCGGCGCGATCCTCGGCCGCGAGGACTACATCGACGGTCCCGTGAAGCAGCTGATGCGGCACACCGGCCCGGCCATGGCGCCGTTCAACGCCTGGGTGCTGCTCAAGGCGCTCGAGACTCTCGACCTGCGGGCCGAGCGGGTGAGCGCCAACGCGCAGAAGGTCGCCGAGTTCCTCGACGCCGATCCGCGGGTGTCGAAGGTGCTCTTCCCCTTCCTGCCCTCGCACCCGCAGCACGAGCTGGCGAAGTCGCAGATGAAGGCGGGCGGCACCGTGATCACGTTGGAGCTGGCCGATTCGGATTCCGCGGCGGGCAAGGAGCGCGCCTTCCAGTTCCTCAACCGGTTGCAGGTCATCGACATCTCCAACAACTTCGGCGACGCCAAGTCGCTGATCACGCACCCCGCCACCACGACTCATCGGGCGACGGGGCCGGAGGGTCGCGCGAAGATCGGGCTCACCGATTCGATGCTGCGCCTATCCGTGGGGCTGGAGAACGTCGACGACCTCATCGCCGATCTCGACCGCGCCCTCGGCTGAGGCACGCGTGCCGGATCTCGACCTTGCCCGGCCGACGACCGGCGACGTGCGGTCCCTGCATGCGATCCTCGAAGATCCGCGGGTGTGGACGCACTATCCGAGCCTCAGGCACGCAGACGTCGGGCAGACACAGGATCTGCTCTCTCGGTGGATCGCGGCGTGGGACCGAGACGGATTGGGGCCGTGGATCGTCCGTGACAACGGTGCCGTGATCGGGTACGGCGGGTGTGATCTGCGCGGCGGTCCGAGCGGCCGGGCCTTCTGGAACCTGGGCTATCGCCTGGCGGCGGAAGTCCACGGGCGCGGCATCGCGACGGCGGTGGCGCGCCGGGGGATGGATGCCGTGTGGGAACGAGATCAAGGCACGCCGATCGTCGCGTACCTGGTGGAGCACAACGCCGCATCAGCGCGTGTGGCGGCCAAAGTCGGCCTGACGCGGGTCCATCGCGGACCGGATGCCGGCAATCCTGACCCGGCGGCGGTCCGGCTGGTGTACGCGGACCGCCCGCTGACCGCCGCGCAACTCGCTGCCGCGTTGGGCTGAGGACCCGGCTGCATCGCAGCCGGAATGTTCGGTCATTCGTCGTCACGATCGTTCAGACGGATGGCCGAACATCGATCGCCCGTCGCCAGCGGCGCACTTCCTCGGCCGACACAGCTGCGTCCCAGCCGCGCGGCCGCGCCGCGCTGCCGATGTGGAAGGCGTCCAGCCCTGCCGCCAGCAGCCGTGGGAGGTGATCGAGACGCAGCCCGCCACCCACGAGGTTGCGGTGCGGTCCTCGCTTCTCGGCGATCAGGGTCGCGATGCCGTCGTCGACCCCGGTTGCCGCGCCCGCCGTGAGGATCGTGTCCAGTCCGGGAAGGTCTGTGACGGCCGCGCGCAACGTGGCCCTGTCCGCGCAGTGATCGATCGCGCGATGGAACGTCCACGGGGAGCCGCCGATCGTGTCCACGATGCGCGCGACCGCCGGTAGGTCGACCGCCCCGGCGGGCGTGAGGAAGCCGAGCACGAACTCCTCCGCTCCCGCGGCGCGCAGGTCGGCCGTGCGCCGGATCAGCGCGTCGAGGCTCCCGGCGGCGAAACCGTCGGTGAGCCGGAGCATCACGCGGACCGGGATGTCCACGGCCGAGCGGACTTCAGCGACGCTGGCAGCAGAGGGGCTCAGTCCGTCGGCCGCCATGTCGGCGACCAACTCGACCCGATCCGCCCCACCCTCCTGCGCCGCGACCGCATCCCGTGCGTCCAGTGCGATGACTTCCAGTAGTGTCATCGGCCCACTTTAAGGTGCGGGAGTCGGCGCGCGGCGTCGGAGCGAGAAGGGAAGTACATGCGTCGGATGGCGCGGAAATCTCTGTACCGTGCCCGCTCCGTCGAATACGCTGCCCGACATGGATATGCGCAAGCTTCCCGAATCGCTGCGGCAGTACCACTGCCGTCGGTTCGGCATGCCCGCATAACCTGCGGCAACCCGGGCCGTCGCTCCACCGCCGGCCCGGTGCCCATGCGTCACACGCATGGCTGCTCGGACCGGTGACCATCACACCGAGACGAGAAAGACATGGAGAAGATCAGCAAGACCCTGGTCTCGTGGGCGTCCATCGTGGACGACAAGACCCGCGAGCAGGCGATCACCACGGCGAGAATGCCGTTCATCTACCCGCACATCGCGTTGATGCCAGACGCGCACCTCGGCAAGGGGGCGACCGTCGGCTCGGTCATCCCGAGCCTCGGCGCCGTCATCCCCGCGGCCGTCGGCGTCGACATCGGCTGCGGCATGATCGCGGTGCGTACACAGTTCACGAAGGATGATCTGCCGGAAGATCGTTCGACGGTCCGCGAGGCCATCGAGCGGGCGATCCCGCTCTCGCCCGGCCGCTACAACAAGAAGGTCGTGGCGACGGCGGAGCCGAGGATCGCGGAGCTGGAGGCGCTCGCCGAGCGGGCGGAGTTCGACCCGGCGAAGTACGCCGGGAACTGGAAGCTGCAGCTCGGCACCCTCGGCGGCGGTAACCACTTCATCGAGATCAGTCTCGACGAGGACGACACCGTCTGGGCCTTCCTGCACTCCGGCTCCCGTGGCGTGGGCAACAAGATCGCCCAGCACCACATCGCCGTTGCGACCCGCCTGTGCAAGCAGTGGTGGATCGAACTGCCGGATCCGGACCTGGCCTACCTCGTGGAGGGCACGCCCGAGTTCCGTCGGTACATCGCCGAGCTGAAGTGGGCGCAGCACTTCGCGCTGCTCAACCGTGAGGAGATGATGGACCGGGTGATCAGGCAGCTCGGCGAGTGGGTGGGAACGCCCGTCGCCGAGGCCGAGCGGATCAACTGCCACCACAACTTCACCCAGCGCGAGAAGCACTTCGGCAAGGAGGTGTGGGTGTCGAGGAAGGGTGCCATCGAGGCGACCGAGGGCAAGCTCGGCCTGATCCCGGGCTCGATGGGAACCGCCTCGTACATCGTCGAGGGCAAGGGGTTCGCCCCGTCGCTCAACAGCTCGCCGCACGGCGCGGGCAGGGAGTACTCCCGGTCCGCGGCGCGGAAGGCCTTCACACACGAGCAGCTGCAGGAGGCCATGGCGGGCATCGAGTTCCGCGACAGTCCCGACTTCATCGACGAGATCCCGCAGGCCTACAAGCCGATCGACCGAGTCATGGCCGATGCCGACGACCTGGTGACGGTGCGTGCCGTCCTGCGGCAGATCGTCAACGTCAAGGGGCAGTAGGTATTCGCAGGGTGCGGCACATCAAGCCGCACCCTGCGAGCCCGTACCGTGGCTCAGCCTGGGAACGGGTCTTCCGTGTGACCGACGAGGTCGGCGACGGAATCGATCGTGCGGGTGGGGCGGTACGGGAACGCGGTCACGGACTCGTGCGTGGAGATGCCGGTCAGCACCAGGATCGTGCGGAGACCGGCCTCCAGGCCGCACACGATGTCGGTGTCCATCCGGTCGCCGATCATGAGCGTGTCCGCGGAGTGCGCCCCCAGGGCGCGCAGCGCGGACCGCATCATCAGCGAGTTCGGCTTGCCCACGTAGTACGGCGAGCGGCCCGTGGCCTCGCGGATCAGGGCGGCCACGGCGCCGGTCGCGGGCAACAGCCCGTCGCGCGACGGGCCCGTCGCATCCGGGTTCGTGGCGATGAAGCGCGACCCGCGGTCGATCAGCCGGATCGCGGTGGTGATCGCCTCGAACGAGTAGGTGCGGGTCTCGCCGAGCACCACGTAGTCCGGATCGTTGTCGGTCAGCACGTAGCCCACGTCGTGCAGAGCGGTGGTCAGGCCGGACTCGCCGACCACGTACGCCGTGCCGTTCGGCCGCTGGTCCTGCAGGAATTTCGCGGTCGCCAGCGCCGAGGTCCAGATCCGTGATTCGGGGATGTCGAGGCCCGTCGCGACCAGGCGCGCGCGCAGGTCGCGGGGCGTGCGGGTCGAGTTGTTGGTGAGCACCATGTACGGCGTCCCCGCCGCCGTGAGCTCGGCGATGAAGGCGTCGGCGCCGGGGATCAGGTGCTCCTCGTGCACCAGGACGCCGTCCATGTCCATCAGGTACGTCCATTCGCTCATGCCCGCGAATCTACTCGCGCGGGTTTCGCGTCGCCGTGATTCGAACCTTGACGCCGACCGGCGCGAGCGTGCATTCTCGAGCCAGGTCATGAGTGCCAGTGACAAGCCCCGGCTCGCTGGTCGGCAACCCTCCTCCGCGGTGGGGTGCTCCGGGTGACGACCTGGCCGTGCCGAACCGTGCACGGCAAGCGCGGATTCGCGGCACTGCTCGATCGGTGCCGCGCGTCCTGATACCGAAGGACTTTTCTCATGAGCACTGCCACCACCGAGCGCACCGCCGTCTGCCTCACCCCCACCGTCCGCAGCGCCCCGCTCGCGATCGGCCCCCTGGCTGCCGTCACCGGTGCCGACGAATACGCCCCACTCAAGGACGGCGCGACAGTCCGCTACGCCAACTTCGACTACGCGGCGAGCGCCCCGGCCCTGCTCGAGGTGCAGGAGGTGGTGCAGGCGGCCCTGGGCGAGTACGCGAGCGTGCACCGCGGCGCCGGCCACCTCTCGCAGCGCTCCACCTCCCGCTACGAGCGGGCCCGCGAGATCGTCGCCGAGTTCGTGGGCGCCCGCGCCGACGACCACGTCATCTTCACCGGCAACACCACCGACTCGATCAACCTGCTCGCGGGCTGCGTGCCCGGCGAGGTCGTGGTCCTCGACTGCGAGCACCACGCGAACCTGCTGCCGTGGAAGAAGATCGGCGCGCGGGTGATCTCCGCGCCGCTGTCGATCGAGGGCACCCTGACGGCGCTGGAGAAGGAACTGAGCGAGCGGCCCGCCGCCCTGGTCAGCGTCACCGGCGCCTCCAACGTGACCGGCGAGATCCTGCCGATCCGCCGGCTGGCCGCCCTCGCGCACCGGCACGGCGCGCGCCTGGCCGTCGACGGGGCGCAGCTGGTCCCGCACCGTCGGATCTCCCTGCGCGAGAGCGGCGTCGACTACCTCGCCTTCTCCGGGCACAAGCTCTACGCGCCCTTCGGCTCCGGCGTGCTGGTCGGCCGCGCCGACTGGTTCGACGAGGCCGAGCCCGTGCGCTGCGGCGGCGGCGCCAGCTACGAGGTGATCGGTACGCCCGTCGCGAAGTCCGTCGAGGTGGCCTGGCACACCGGCCCCGCGCGGCACGAGGCCGGCTCGCCGAACGTGCTGGGCGCGGTCGCGATCGCCGCCGCGTGCGAGGCCGTCGAGCGCCTCGGCGAGGACGCGATCGCCCGGCACGAGCGCTTCCTCACCGACCTGCTGCTCCGCTCGCTGGAGCGCATCGACGGTGTCCGCACCCTCACCATCTGGGCCGACTCCACGGAACGGGTGGGCATCGTCGCCTTCACCGTCGCCGGCCGCGCGCCCCGCGAGGTCGCCGAGTTCCTCTCGTCGGAGTACGGGATCGGCGTGCGCGACGGGAAGTTCTGCGCCCATCCCGTCGTTCACCGATTGGGCTGCTACGACGGTGCCGTCCGCGCCAGCATCGGCCTCGGCACCGGCGAGAACGACGTGCGCCGCCTGGTGCGCGCCCTGGAAGACCTGTCCGCACGAGCGAAGTGACAACCGGAGGAACCATGACCGTCTCCCGCCCCGCCCTCGTGGTCACCGTCGACGGTGAGCCCGAGTCCGCGCACCTGACCCGGGTGCGCGCCGCCGATCTCCGTCTCGCGCAGCGCGAGCGGGGCTACCTGCGCGCCGAGGCCGAGCGCGCCGGGCGGGAGCCGGGGGCCGTGGCCCTCGAGGTCGACGTGGTGATCGACGAGCGCGCCGCCGACGCCCGCGCGAGCTACGCCCCGAACGGGGCGGTGGCGCAGGGCATCACGTACGTGGGCACCCCGTCGGGCCTGAAGTCGCTCATCGAGGACGTCTACGCCGCCGAGGTGGCGGACGCGATCGTGCTGCGCCCCGTGGGCGGGGCCCGCACCAAGGACCTCATCGCGACCCTGCTCGCGGCCTAGCCCGCGCGCTCGCGCGGCCGGGCATACTGGTCGCGTGACCGCGCAGTTCTCCTCCCGCACCGAGGCCGTTCGCGCCGCGCTCGCGGCGGCAGGGCACCCCGACACCATCCGGCACGTCCCCGACGGTGCCCGGACGGCCGCCGACGCGGCCGCGGCGCTCGGCTGCGAGGTGGGGGCGATCGCCAACAGCCTGGTCTTCCTGGCCGACGGTGCGCCGCTGCTCGTGCTCTCGAGCGGCCGGCACCGGGTGGACACCGCCGGCCTCGCGGAGCGACTCGGGTACGGCGCGATCACCCGGGCGACGCCGGACGACGTCGTGGCCGCGACCGGCCAGGTGATCGGCGGCGTCTCGCCCGTCGGCCACCCCGCGCCCCTGGTGATCGTCATCGACGAGTCGCTGCGCGCGTACCCGGATCTGTACGCCGCCGCCGGGACACACGACACGCTCTTCCGTACCGACTTCGAGGCGCTGGTGGCGCTGACGGGTGCCAGAATCGTCATGACATCGGCGGCATAGGCCGGTTCGCCCGAGTCGACTCGCAACGCTAATAGTTGTAGGGTGCACGTAGTTTTGCATGCCCGAACACCGCGCGGCGTGCGGACCTGCGGAGGCGTGATGACGGACGAGGAACGGGCCGACCGGATCGAGGGGATCGTCGGCGTGATCGCCGAGCTGACCCGGCTCAAGGAGCGCCACGCGGTGATGACCCGGCACGCGGTCGCTCCGGACGGCGTGGAGCTCGCCGCGTACACCGCACTCTTCGCCCTGGTCAAGGACGGTCCGATGCGCTCGTCCGTGCTCGCCGAGCAGATCCACACCGACCCGTCGACGGCGAGCCGGTACGTCAGCACGCTCACCGGCCTCGGCTACGCGGAGCGCACCGCCGACCCGTCCGACCGGCGCGCGGCGCTGGTGTCCGCCACCGACGAGGGCCGGGCGAAGGTCGACTTCATCCGGCAGCAGCGCAACGCGAAGCTGCGGCCGCTGATGGAGGAGTGGACCGACGAGGAGATCGACCAGTTCGTGGTCCTCGGCACCCGGGCGCTGCAGCAGTTCGAGCAGGCGCTCAAGCTGATGCGGGACGGCGAATGACCGCGGCGTCATTGGACCCGGTCGAGACCTCGGCCTCGGGGCTGACGCACAAGCAGATCCTCTACATCCTCTCCGGCCTGATGACCGGCATGTTCCTGGCCGCCCTGGACCAGACCATCGTCTCCACCGCCATCCGCACCATCGCCGACGACCTCAACGGCTACAAGCTGCAGGCCTGGGTCACCACCGCGTACCTGATCACGTCGACGATCGTCACCCCGCTCTACGGCAAGCTCTCCGACATCTACGGGCGCAAGCCCTTCTTCATGTTCGCCATCACCGTCTTCGTGATCGGCTCCCTGCTGTGCAGCACCTCGACGTCGATGTACGAACTCGCCGCGTTCCGCGCGGTCCAGGGCCTGGGCGCGGGCGGCCTGATGTCGCTGGCGCTGACCATCATCGGCGACATCGTGCCGCCCCGCGAGCGCGCCAAGTACCAGGGCTACTTCCTCGCCGTCTTCGGCACCAGCTCGGTGCTGGGCCCCGTGCTCGGCGGCGTCTTCTCCGGTGCGGATCAGATCCTCGGCATCGCCGGCTGGCGCTGGGTGTTCCTGGTGAACGTGCCGATCGGCATCGTCGCCCTCGCCGTCGTCTTCCGCGTGCTGCGCCTGCCGCACACCCGCCGCGAGGGTGTGCGCATCGACTGGTTCGGCGCCATCGCCCTCTCCGTCGGCCTCGTGCCGCTGCTCATCGTCGCCGAGCAGGGGCAGGAGTGGGGTTGGGGCTCGAGCCGTGCCATCGCCTGCTACGTCGTCGGCGGACTCGGCGTGCTCGCCTTCATCGCCATCGAGAAGATGATGGGCGAGGACGCGATCATCCCGCTGCGCATCTTCCGCAACCGGATCTTCGCGCAGGGCGTGCTCATCTCGATGGTCGTGGGCGCGGCCATGTTCGGCGGCATCTCCCTGCTCCCGCAGTACTTCCAGGTGGTGCGGGACGCGAGCCCGACGAAGGCCGGCTTCCTCATGCTGCCGATGGTGGCCGGGCTCATGCTCGGCTCGATCCTCGCGGGCCAGATGATCTCCCGGACCGGCCGCTACCGCGTGTTCCCGATCATCGGCGCGGTGCTGCTCACCGCCGGCATGTTCGCCCTGCACTACATCAGCGCCGACGTCGAGATCGGCTGGGTCATGGCCGGCGCCGCCGTGATCGGCTTCGGCCTCGGCAACCTCATGCAGCCGCTGACCCTCGCGCTGCAGAACATCCTGCCGCCGCGCGACATGGGCGTCTCCACCGCCGCCGCCACGTTCTTCCGGCAGATCGGCGGCACGCTGGGCGTCGCGGTGTTCCTCTCGGTGCTGTTCTCCCAGATGCCGAACAAGATGAGCACCCGGCTCTCCGACGCCGCGGCGGATCCGGAGTACACCGCTGCGCTGCAGCGCGCCGCCGCGGGCCACGACGGCCCCGCCGCGCAGGACTTCGCGGCCAAGCTCCTGCACGGCGATGCGAGCGCCGTCAGCGACGTCATGTCGGACACCTCCGCTCTGCAGACGCTCCCCGACACCCTCGTCCACCCGCTCAAGGCGGGTTTCGCGGACTCGATGGACGTCGTCTTCCTCGCCGTCACCGTGCTGGCCGCGATCGGCCTGGTCCTGGTGCTGTTCTGGAAGTCCGTGCCCCTGCGCACCGCGGCGGGCATCGAGGCGACGGCCCCGGATGGCGCCGACCCCGCATCACCTGCGACGATCGAGGCCGCTGAGATCAGCGCCGCCGCGGAGTCGGTGGCCGGCACCGTACCGACGGAGGAGACCGTGACCGAACCGCCCACCGGCCCCCTCGCGCCGCACCCTGCCGTGCCGCCCGCGCCCGCACCGTCGGGGCCCCGCGCGCGGCAACCGGTCGCCCCGCAGCCGCGCCGGCAACCGCCCGTCCCCGCCGCGCCGGTCCCGCCCTCGCGCTCCGAGATCGACGAGCTGCGGGAGCAGAACGCCACCCTCGCCGCCGAGCTCGCGGAGCTGCGTACCGGCTACCGGGCGATCGCCGGCAACACGCGCCTGCGCGCCGCCGGCACCACCGATGCGGTGCGGTTCACCGTCGAGGCCACCGGCGCCGGCGGCTCGCGCACCGGCCGGATGACGGTGCCGCGCGGCGAGATCGCCACGCCCGCGTACCTGCCCGTGGCCGGGCGCGGCGCCATCGCCGGCCTCACCCCGCGCGAGCTGACGGGGCTCGGGGCGCGCGCACTCGTCCTCGACCTACACGAGCTGTACCTGCAGCCCGGTGCCGACGTGATCGAGGGCGCGGGCGGGATCGGCACGGCCATGGCCTGGCAGGCCCCCACCATCGCCGACACCGGCGTCGGCGCGGTGCTCGAGCAGCGCAAGACGAAGGTCTCCGACGAGGGCATCGCCTTCCGCGGCCGCCTGGACGGCTCCCCGCACCGCTGGGACGCCGAGGAGGCGGTGCGCCTGGCCCACCGGATGGGCTTCGACGTCGCGTTCGCCCTCGCCGATCCCGCGGATCCCGCGCGGACCGAGCGTTGGGCGCGCCGCGCGCTCGCCGAGCACGCCTGGCAGACCGCCGACCGGCACGACGCCCTGTCGCTGTGGGCCGTGGTGACCGGGGGTGCGGATCCCGAGCGCCGACGGTCCGCCGCCCGCGCCCTGCGGCGCCTCGGCGAGGAGGACCGCCGGGCCGGCGGACTGGGCTTCGGCGGCTACCGGATCGAGGGCGTCGGCGCGCCCGCGGCCGACGCTGGCGCGCTGCGCGCCGCGATCGGCGAGCTCGATTCCGACCGGCCGCGTTACCTCGCCGGCATCACCGGCCCCGCGGATCTGCTGGCCGCGATCGAGGCCGGCGTCGACCTCGTCGACGGCACGGAGCCGGCGCGGGCGGCCGCCGAGGGCCGGGTCTACACCTCGACGGGTGTCCTCGATGTCACCGATCCCGCTCTGCGCGCGGACTTCCGCCCGCTCGACCCCGCGAAGGACCGGCCGGGCGGCGGCAATCGCGCCGACGACTTCACGCGCGCCTACGTGCACCACCTCTTCGTCGCCAACGAGGGGCTGGCGGTGACCCTGTGCGCCCTGCACAACGAGCACTTCTTCGTCTCGCTGGCCGCGGCGGCGCGGCGTGCGATCGCCGACGGGGCCTTCCCCGGCTTCGCGGCGGCCTTCCTCCGGGGGTTCGGTAAGGTCTAGCGCGATCCGGTACCCGATCGGCAGGAGAAAACCGTTGCGCCGCAGTGACACGAACCGTTCCCTGGGCCTGCTCGCGGCGGTCGCCGCGTCCGGCCTGTTGCTCACTGCCTGCGGCGGTGGCGGCGACGAGCCGTCGGCGCCGCCGTCGTCGGCGCCTCCCGTCGACGAAGCGAAGTTGCTCACGCAAGCCGACCTACCGGAGGGGTTCGCCCTTGCGACGGTGCCGCCCGACACCGCGTTCCAGTCGGCGATGCAGGCCTTCGGCCAAGTGCAGGCCGCGGAGATCACCCCGGCTACGTGCAAGGACAAGAACGTCGCTCTGCAGCAGGAGCTGCTCGAGACGATCAAGTATGGCGGGCAACAGACCGTGTCGCAGGGTGCGACCAATTACGGTGTCACGTTGCTTCCGAACTCGGCACGGCTGTCGGTATTCGAGGCGGCCGGGACGGGTGAGTGCAGCTCGCTGTCCTACGGCACCGTGCTCAAGCAGACGACGACGCGCGCCGCGCTTCCAGCAGATGTGGTCGGCGCCGATGGCTTCATTCTCGAGGCGACTCGAACCGGCGCTGGACAGACCGTGCGCTCGGCCTCCGCGTACTTCACCAAGAATGGGGTGCTCGCGATGGTGAGCGCCAACCCGAACCAGAGCGGTGCCGTTGACGAGCCGGTCTTCGAGGACCTGATCCGGCGGGTCGCCGGCAAGCTCTAGCGAGGGACAGGTCCGGAAGGGTCCGGAAACGACGGAAGCGGCGGTGAGGAATCCTCACCGCCGCTTCTTCCGTCGTGCGTGCCGGGCGTCAGTGCGCCTCGGAACCCGCCGTCTCGGCGCGGGCGATCGACCGGGCGATCTCCTCCTCGGCCTCCTTCTTGCCCACCCAGGACGAGCCCTTGACGAACTTGCCGGGCTCGAGGTCCTTGTAGTGCACGAAGAAGTGCTCGATGGCGTCCAGCTCGAACTTGTCGATGTCGCCGATGTCCTGGATGGAGTCCCAGCGGGGGTCGCCTGCCGGCACGACGAGGACCTTGTCGTCGCCGCCCTTCTCGTCCTCCATCTTGAACATGCCGATCGCGCGGCAGTCGACCAGCGATCCGGGGATCACCGACTCCTGCAGCAGGACCAGCGCGTCCAGCGGATCGCCGTCCTCGCCGAGGGTGTCCTCGATGTAGCCGTAGTCGGTGGGGTAGCCGAACGAGGTGTACAGGTAGCGGTCCAGCTTGAGGCGACCCGTCTTGTGGTCCACCTCGTACTTGTTCCGCGAGCCCTTGGCGATCTCGACGGTGACCTCGAATTCGACGCTCATTGTTTCCCTTCGCTCACGTCAACCATGCACGCTGAGGATACCCGTGTCGGGTTGCCGTTAGGGTGGTACGGTGCGACGCTCGCGAATCCGACGGACTCTGCTGCGCCTAACGATCACCGTGGTCGTGCTGGCGCTGGTCGTCGTCGGCACCGTCGCGGCGGCCCTCGGCTGGGGCGCCTACCGCGATCGGCAGGACCTCGCCGAGAAGGTGCCCCCGCGCCCCGCCGAACCGGCCTACCAGCCGGCGATCGCCGAGGTGACGCCGACGAACCCGCCGACCGCCGCCGGCGTGACGGCGCAGATCGCCGGGGCCCTGCGCAGCCCCGACCTGGGCGATTTCACCGGCGTGATCGCCGACGCCGGCACCGGACAGGTGCTGTGGCAGCGCGACGCCGCCCGCCCGCGCACGCCGGCCTCCACCACCAAGGTGCTCACGGCCGCGGCCGCGCTGCTGACGCTGCCCGCCGACAAGCGCATCACCACCACCGTCGTCGCGGGCGCGAGCCCGGGCGAGGCGGTCCTCGTCGGCGCGGGCGATCCGACGCTCCGCGCAGCAACGGCGTCCATCTTCACCGACGCCCCCAAGATCTCCGACCTGGCCACCCAGCTCCGCCGCGCCGGCACGCCGATCACCCGCATCGTGGTGGACACCTCGCTGTTCACCGGCACCGACTTCGCCCGCGGCTGGGAGCGGGCGGACATCGCCGGTGGCGACATCACCCCGCTGCAGTCGCTCATGGTCGACGCGGGCCGGATCCGCCCCGGCGAGGACTACTCGCCCCGCGTGAACGATCCCGCGCTCGCCGCCGGGCAGGCGCTGGCCTCCGCGCTCGGGCTCCCGCCCACGGCAGTCTCCTCGGGCACCGCGCCGCAGGGCGCCGCGCAGCTCGCCGCCGTCCGCAGCGCCCCGCTGACCACCCGCCTGCACGACGCGCTCGTGCACTCGGACAACGTGCTCGCCGAGTCGATCGGCCGGGAGGTCGCCCAGGCGGCCGGGCAGCCGCTGTCCTTCGACGGCTCCGCCCGCGCCGTGCTCGACACGCTCCGCACCGCCGGCTTCGACGTCGGCGGCGTGGAACTGTCCGACGTCGACGGCCTGTCGACCCTCAACCGCATCCCGGCGAAGGTGCTCGACGAGATCGTCACCGGCGCGGCGGGCACGGGCAAGCCGCAGTTGCGTCCGCTGCTCGACCTGCTGCCCGTCGGCGGGGCCACCGGCACCCTCGCCGACCGGTACGTCACCGTCAACCGTCCCGGCGCGGGTTTCGTGCGCGCCAAGACCGGCAGCCTCTCGGGCGTCTCCACGCTCGCCGGGTACGTCGCCGGGCGCGACGGTGCCGTGTTCACCTTCACGCTCATGTCCTCGGGTACGCCGGTCGACGTGGCCCGCCCCGCGATGGACGCCGTCACCGCCGCACTGCGCGGCTGCGGGTGCCGCTGATCGCCATGGCCGAGTCGAAGGCGGAACGCGCGCAGGTCGATTGGGCGTTGGCCGCCGCCGCGGGACGCCGCGTGGTGCGCGTCCTCGGCGACGGGCCCGCGACCACCGCGTACACGCGCGATCGCGCCGCCGTCGAGCTGGAAGAGGACGCCGTCGCCGCGGAGGAGCACGTCCGCGCCGTCACCGGACTCCTCACGCCCGGGGCGGTGCCGCCCGCGCGGACCGTCGACCGTTGCGAATGGGTTTCCGCCGCAGCCCGTTCCATGGAGTCGCTGATCGAGCCCGAAGATGCTCGCCACCCCGGCCTCGGCGCGCGCCTGGCCGGGGTGCAGGCCGGCGCCATGCTGGGCATGGTCTCCGGTTCCGTTCTGGGGCAGTACGACCCGTTCGGCGTCGAGGGCGGGGAGCTGCTGCTCGTGGTGCCCAACGTCCTCGCCGTCGAGCGAGCGCTGCACCTGCGCTCCGACGACTTCCGCATGTGGGTGTGCCTGCACGAGGTGACCCACCGCGTGCAGTTCGGTGCCAACCCGTGGCTGCGGGACTACATGCGGGACAACGTCGCCGCGCTCACCGGCACCACCGGGACCGGCTCCGTGGGCGATCTGCTCGCCCGCACCCAGAAGGCGCTCTCCGGCGGTGCCCGGCACCGCGGCGTGATCGGGGTGCTGGAGATCGCCGCCCCGCCCGAGCAGTTCGCCGCCGTCGAGCGGCTGCTCATGCTCGGCACCCTCCTCGAGGGGCACGCCGATCACGTGATGGATGCCGCCGGCCCCGCCGTGATCCCCTCCGTCGCGACCATCCGCGCGGCCTTCGACCGGCGGCGGGCGGCACCGTCGAACCCCTTCCAGCGCCTGCTGCGCGCCCTGATGGGCATGGACGCGAAGATCGCGCAGTACGTGCGCGGCAAGAAGTTCGTCGACGCGGTCGTCGCCGAGGTGGGCATGGAACGGTTCAACCGGATCTGGACCGGACCCGAGACGCTCCCGTTGCCCGACGAGCTCGACGACCCGTCGCGCTGGATCGCGCGGGTCCTGGGTCCCGCCGCGCCGTGAACCGGCCCGGCCCCGCGGCCCTGCGCGTGCGGCGGGCGGTGCAGGCGTGGGATCGCGCGCACGGCACGGGCGGGCCGGTGGCCGTGGCGCTCTCCGGCGGAGCCGACTCCCTCGCCCTGCTCACCGGCGTTCTGGCCGCGGGGCTCGACGCCGTCGCGCTGACCGTCGACCACGGCCTGCAGGACGGCTCCGCCGCCGTGGCCGAAGCCGCCGCCGCCGCCGCGCGCGAGGCCGGGGCGATGCGCACCGAGGTGCTGCGCGTCGCGGTCGAGGGTCCCGGCGGGCCCGAGGGCGCCGCCCGTGCCGCGCGGTACGCCGCCCTGGACGCCGCGCGGGGCCGACTGCCGGTGCTCCTCGGCCACACCCTCGACGATCAGGCGGAGACGGTTCTGCTGGGGCTCGGCCGCGGCAGCGGGGCGCGCTCACTGGCCGGGATGGCCGCGTGGGCCGCACCCTACGGGCGGCCCCTGCTGGGCGTGCGGCGCGCCGACACCCGGGCCGCGTGTGCGGAGCTCGGCCTCACCCCGTGGGAGGACCCCCACAACCTCGACCCGCGCTACACCCGGGTGCGGCTGCGCACCGAGGTGCTCCCGTTGCTCGAGGAGGTCCTGGGCGGGGGAGTGGCGGACTCCCTGGCCCGCACCGCCGCCTCCCTGCGCGCCGACAACGACGCCCTCGACGCCCTCGCGCCGGCACCGTCGGAGGCGGACCTGGAGGTCGAGGCGGTGGCGGGACTGCCTGCGGCCCTGCGCCTGCGGGCGCTGCGCACCTGGCTCGCCGGCCGCGGCGCGCGGGCGCTGACGGGCGCGCACCTCGTCGCCGTCGACGCCCTGGTCACGGACTGGCACGGGCAGGGACCGACCGCGATCCCGGGCGGAAGTGCGGGGCGGCGGCTGCAGGTGCATCGGACAGGTGGCATTCTGAGGGCGTGGTGAACGGCACGGGTGACTTGTACGCGGGAGACATCGCCTCGACGGTGCTCACGGAGGAACAGATCAAGGAGCGGACGGCCGAGCTGGCCGCCGAGATCGCGGAGCAGTACGGCGCCCAGGAGGGCGACTCGGACCTCCTGCTGATCACGGTGCTCAAGGGCGCGGTCATGTTCGTGACCGACCTGGCGCGGGCGCTGCCGGTGCCCACGCAGCTCGAGTTCATGGCGGTCTCGAGCTACGGCAGCTCCACCTCGAGCTCCGGCGTGGTGCGCATCCTCAAGGACCTCGACCGCGACATCGCCGGCCGCGACGTGCTCATCGTCGAGGACATCATCGACTCCGGCCTCACGCTGAGCTGGCTGCTGCGCAACCTCGCGACCCGCAACCCGCGCTCGCTCGAGGTCGTGACGCTGCTGCGCAAGCCCGACGCGGTGCGCGTGGATGTGGACGTCAAGTGGGTCGGCTTCGACATCCCCAACGAGTTCGTCGTCGGCTACGGCCTCGACTACGCCGAGCGCTACCGCGACCTGCCCTACATCGGCATCCTGGAGCCCAAGGTCTACAGCGAATGACGCTGCTCACCGCTGCCGCCACCGCGGACCGAGTGCGTTCGGGGCGGCTCACCGCCGTCGACGCGACTCGGCAGGCGCTGGCGCGCATCGGTGACGATGCGGTGCACGGCTGGCGCGTGGTGCGCCCCGAGGAGGCCCTCGCGGAGGCGGCGGCGATCGACGCCCGCCCGGACCGCTACTCCCTGCCGCTGGCCGGTGTGCCGATCGCGATCAAGGACAACGTCGCCGTCTCCGGCTACCGCGTGCTCGACGGGGTCTCCGAGGCCTGCGGTGCGGGACTGCCGATCGAGCAGAACGACCACCCCGTCGTGAAGCGGCTGCGGGCCGCGGGCGCCGTCGTGGTGGGGCTGACCCGGGTCCCGGAACTGTGCCTGTGGGCCATGACCGACGACGCCCGGGAAGTCGTGGGGAACCCGCACCGCCCAGGGCGCACCGCGGGCGGCAGCTCCGGCGGTAGCGCCGCCGTGGTCGCCGCCGGCCACGTCTCTCTCGCGCACGGCAACGACGGCCTCGGCTCGCTGCGCGGCCCCGCCGCGTGCACGGGGATCGTCGCGATCAAGCCCGGCCGCGGCGTCGTGCCCGCGCAGCTCGGGCCCACGAACTGGTTCGGCATGTCCGAGAACGGGCCGATGACGCGGACCGTCGAGGATGCGGCACTGGGCCTGTCGGTGCTCGCCGGGCGGCCGGAGCTCGCCGTCGTCGGCGACGGTGCCGGGCTGCGCGTGGGCCTGGGCCTCAACCGCCCGACGCCGGTGACCTTCACCTCCCGGTCGATCGTGCGGGCGGTGCGCAGCGCCGCCGAGCGGCTCGCCGAGAGCGGGCACACGGTCCGCGACGTCAAGGTCCCCTACCCGGCCTCGCCGCTGCCGCTGCTGGCGCGGTGGGTGGCCGCGGCGGCCTCCGACGCCGACGACATCGTCGCGCGCGGCGCGAATCCCTTTCTGCTGCAGGCCCGCACCCGGCGGCACGCGGCCCTCGGGCGGATCGCCGAGCGGCGCGGCCTCGTCCGGCCCGCCGACGCCGCGCGCCTCGAATCCGCGCTGGAGCGCTTCTTCGCGGCCGAGGGGGTGGACGTGCTGGTGACGCCCGCCCTGGCGCGTCGTCCCGCGCCGGCGCGGCCGTACGCGGAACTGCCGTGGGCGGCGAGCGCCATCCCGAGCCTGGCGTACGCGCCGTACCCCAGCCTGTGGAACCTCGTCGGCTGGCCCGCGATGACGGTGCCCTTCCTCGGCGAGGGCGTGCAGCTGATCGCCCGCCCCGGCGGCGAGGCCGACCTGCTCGCGCTGGCCGCGAAGATCGAGGTCTGACCCTCGGTCACGCCCGGCGCGGCCGTCGGGGTGGGCGGTGCGCGGTGGCGCTACGGCGCCGGGGCCCGGTGGGACTCAGCTCCGCTTGCGGAACAGGGGCATGCCCTCGAAGGGGTTCCAGCTGGTGCTGCCGCGCGCCGCGTGCAGGAAGTAGGCCCAGTTCGCGACGCTCTGGAAGATCAGGCCGCTGACGATGCCGTACGAGGCGGCCGGGAACGTGATGTTCAGCGCCACCTCGACCAGGCTGAGCAGGAAACCCACGATCATGGAGATCCCGAACAGGCTCAGGCCCTTGCGCCACGGGCCCTTGATCGCGAAGTAGATCGGGCCGAAGAAGAACGCGGGACCGTTGAAGCCGAGCCGGAAGCGCTCGCCGAAGGACAACTGCTTGAACGCCGCGGTCGCCTCGGGCGAGGACGCGGGCTGGCCGTAGCGGCCGAAGAACTCGAACCGGCTGCGCCAGCGCTCGTGCACGCCGGCCGGAAGCGGCGCCTGCCCGGGGAACGGCGCCTGCGCCCCGAACGGCGCCTGCTGGCCGTACGCCGGCTGCTGTCCCTGCGTGAACGGCGCCTGCTGCTGGCCCGGATACGGCGCCTGCCGGCCGTACGGGCTCTGCGGATCGGTCGGGTACTGGGGCGGAAGGCCGTTGTCGGTCACCGGAGCAGCATAAACGGTGCGAAACGGACGTTGTTCGCTCAGGGCGCACCCACGCGAACGGCCCGGCGTCGTTGCTGCACGGTAACCTGGGAAGTCGACCCAGCGCGGCCTGCCGCGCGCCGGAAGAAGAAGGACTGACGAGCCGCGAGGCGAAGCCATATGAAACGGAAATCACTCATCCGCACGCTGGCGATCATCGCCGCATTCGTCCTGCTCGTCTGGGCGTTCACCATGGTCGGCGGAGGCAACAAGGAGTACAAGCCGGTCTCCACCGGCCAGGTGATCAGCCAGCTCGAGGCCGGCAACGTCACCGACGTGCAGATCGACGATCGCGAGCAGACCCTTCGCGTCACCCTCGACAAGCCGATCGCGGGCACCGAGGACAAGAAGGTCTTCGCCAAGTACCCCGCCGGCACCTCCCGGGACATCCTCGGCGTGGTCCAGGACGCGAAGACGCCGGACGGCAAGGCGCTCGAGTCCTACACCACGAACGTGACGCAGGAATCGCCGTGGCTCTCCATGCTGCTGTTCACGCTGCTGCCGATCCTGCTGCTCGTCGGCCTGTTCTTCTTCCTCATGAACCGCATGCAGGGCGGCGGCCGCGGCGGCGTCATGGGCTTCGGCAAGAGCAAGGCCAAGCAGCTCACCAAGGACATGCCCAAGACCACGTTCTCGGACGTCGCGGGCGCGGACGAGGCGGTCGAGGAGCTCTACGAGATCAAGGACTTCCTGCAGAACCCGGCCCGCTACCAGGCCCTCGGCGCGAAGATCCCCAAGGGCGTGCTGCTCTACGGCCCGCCCGGAACGGGTAAGACGCTGCTCGCGCGCGCCGTCGCGGGCGAGGCGGGCGTGCCGTTCTTCACCATCTCCGGTTCCGACTTCGTCGAGATGTTCGTCGGCGTCGGCGCCTCCCGCGTGCGCGACCTGTTCGAGCAGGCCAAGGAGAACAGCCCCTGCATCATCTTCGTCGACGAGATCGACGCCGTCGGCCGCCAGCGCGGCGCCGGCCTCGGCGGCGGCCACGACGAGCGGGAGCAGACCCTCAACCAGCTGCTCGTCGAGATGGACGGCTTCGGCGACCGCCAGGGGATCATCCTGATCGCGGCCACCAACCGGCCCGACATCCTCGACCCGGCGCTGCTGCGCCCGGGCCGCTTCGACCGGCAGATCCCGGTGACCAACCCGGACATCGCCGGCCGTAAGGCGATCCTCAAGGTGCACTCGCAGGGCAAGCCGCTGGCGCCCGACGCCGATCTCGACGGCCTCGCCAAGCGGACCCCCGGCATGTCCGGCGCCGACCTCGCCAACGTCATCAACGAGGCCGCGCTGCTCACCGCCCGTGAGAACGGGCAGGTCATCACCGCGCCCACCCTCGAGGAGGCCGTGGACCGCGTGGTGGGCGGCCCGCGTCGCAAGAACCGGATCATCTCCGAGCTGGAGAAGAAGATCACCGCGTACCACGAGGGCGGGCACACCCTGGCCGCGTGGGCCACGGAGGGGCTCGACCCGGTCTACAAGGTGACGGTGCTCGCCCGCGGCCGCACCGGCGGCCATGCGCTCGCCGTGCCCGAGAACGACAAGGGCATGTACACCCGCAACGAGATGATCGGGCGGCTGATCTTCGCCATGGGCGGCCGCGCCGCGGAGGAGCTGGTCTTCGCCTCGCCCACGACGGGCGCGTCGAGCGACATCGACCAGGCCACCAAGATCGCCCGCGCCATGGTCACCGAGTACGGCATGAGCGCGCGCCTGGGCGCCGTGAAGTACGGCCAGGACGAGGGCGATCCGTTCCTCGGCCGCGGCATGGGCGGCGGGGCGCAGTACTCCGACGCCGTCGCGGCGCAGATCGACGAGGAGGTGCGCTCGCTGATCGAAGCCGCGCACAACGAGGCGTGGGCCATCCTCAACGAGTACCGCGACGTCCTCGACGTGCTGGCCGGTGAGCTGCTGGAGAAGGAGACGCTGGTCCGCAAGGATCTCGAGCGGATCTTCGAGTCCGTCGAGAAGCGGCCGCGGATCACCCAGTTCGACGACTTCGGCACCCGCATCCCGTCGACCAAGCCGCCGATCAAGACTCCGAAGGAGATCGCGATCGAGAACGGCGAGCCGTGGCCGCCGGTCGACGAGGAGGCCGAGCGCCGCAAGGTCGAGCTGGAGAAGGCGGCGGCCCAGGCCGCGCAGAACGGCCAGAACGGGCACGCGGGGCAGAACGGCCAGTGGGGCGCACCCGCTCCGGTCGGTGGGCCGTGGCCCGCGCCGGGCGCACCGTCGGGCTACGGCCAGCAGGGCCAGCCGCAGCCGGCCTACGGCCAGCCCGGCTACCAGTGGGGCGGCCAGCAGGCCTACCCCGGCCCGCAGTACCCCGCGCAGCCCGGCCCCTACGGCCAGCCGCAGGGCCAGTACGGCCAGGGCCAGGGGCAGTACGGGCAGCAGCCGCAGGGCAGCCGCCCCGACTACGGCGCCCCCGCGGGCTGGTCGGCCCCCGGCTGGCCCCCGCAGGGGCAGGCGCCCCAGGGCGGCGCTCCGGGACAGACCCAGCAGGGCCAGGGACCGCAGGCGACGGGCGAGCAGGGACCGGAGCAGTCCGGTACCGATCGATCGAGCGAGAGCTGATGGGGCGGAACAGCGGGGCGGCGATCGCCCCGTTCGACCACGAGCGCGCCGTCGCGGCGGTTCGTGAGCTGCTGATCGCGGTCGGCGAGGACCCGGATCGGGAGGGCCTGCAGAAGACCCCCGAGCGGGTCGCCCGGGCCTTCCGGGAGGTCTTCGGCGGGCTGCACGTGGACCCGGACACGGTGCTGGACACCACCTTCGGGGAGGACCACGACGAGCTCGTGCTGGTCAAGGACATCCCGATGTACTCGACCTGCGAGCACCACCTCGTCTCCTTCCACGGGGTCGCGCACGTCGGCTACCTGCCGGGGGAGAGCGGCCGCGTGACCGGCCTGAGCAAGCTGGCCCGCGTCGTGGATTTGTACGCCAAGCGGCCGCAGGTGCAGGAGCGGCTCACCGCGCAGATCGCCGATGCGCTGATGCGCAAGCTCGATCCGCGCGGTGTGATCGTGGTGATCGAGGCCGAGCACCTGTGCATGGCGATGCGGGGTATCCGCAAGCCGGGCGCGAGCACCACCACCTCGGCGGTGCGCGGGGCCTTCAAGGACAGTGCGACCTCGCGCGCCGAGGCGCTCGATCTGATCCTGCGCCGGTGACGACGGAGCCCGGCCGCACGCTCATCATGGGCGTCGTGAACGTGACCGCCGATTCCTTCTCGGACGGCGGTCGCTACCTCGATCCGGAGGCGGCCGTCGCGCGGGCGCGCGCCCTGGTCGCCGACGGTGCCGCCATCGTCGACGTGGGCGGGGAGTCCACCCGCCCCGGCGCGCACCGCGTTCCGGCCGAGACGGAGCGCGACCGCGTGGTCCCCGTCATCGCGGCGCTCGCCGCCGAGGGCGTCACGGTCTCCGTGGACACCATGCGCGCCTCCGTCGCCGCCGCGGCGCTCGAGGCCGGCGCATCCGTCGTCAACGACGTCTCCGGCGGTCGCGCCGATCCCGGCATGGCCCGCGTCGTCGCGGACTCCACGGCGCCGTGGATCCTCATGCACTGGCGCCCCTCGCCCGGCGCGCCGGGCCCGGTGTGGGCCGGCATCCACCACGAGATCACCGAGTACGACGACGTGGTCACCGAGGTGCGCGACGAGTTGCTGCACCAGGCGGACGCCGCCGTGGCCGCGGGCATCGCCGCCGAGCGGATCGTGCTCGACCCAGGCCTCGGCTTCGCCAAGAACGCGAGCCACAACTGGGCGCTGCTGCACGGACTGCCGACGCTGCAGGCGACGGGCCTGCGGATCCTCGTGGGCGCCTCGCGCAAGCGCTTCCTCGGCGAACTGTTGGGCGGCCGCGAACCCGCGGGCCGCGAAACGGCCACCGCGGCCGTCTCCGCACTCGCCGCCCAGGCGGGGGTGTGGGGCGTCCGCGTCCACGACGTGCGGTCGACGGCGGACGCCATCGCCGTGACCGAGGCCTGGCGGAAGGGCGGAGCCTGATGGCGGATCGGATCGAACTGACCGGCCTGCGCGTGCGCGGCCACCACGGAGTCTTCGAGCACGAGCGGCGCGACGGGCAGGAGTTCGTCATCGACCTCGTGCTGTGGCTCGATTCGCGGCCGGCGGCCGCCTCGGACGACCTGGCCGACACCGTCGACTACGGGGCGCTCGCGCAGCGCGCCCACGACATCGTCGCGGGGGAGCCGCGCAACCTCATCGAGACCGTCGCCGCGGAGATCGCCGACGCCGTCGTGGCGGACGAGAAGGTCTACGCCGTCGAGGTCACGGTGCACAAGCCCTCGGCTCCGATCCCGCTCACCTTCGCCGATGTCGCCGTCGTGGCCCGCCGCTCGCGCTCCGGCGCGCGGAGCCTGCCGTGAGCCGCGCCGTGCTCTCGCTGGGCGCCAACCTCGGCGCGGCGGACGCCGCCGTCCGCGCCGCGATCGAGGCCCTCGGCCCCGCGCTGGTCCGCGCCTCGGCGCTCTACCGCACCCCGCCGTGGGGCGGGGTCGAGCAGGACGACTTCGTCAACGCGACGGTGCTCGTCGACGATCCGGCCCGCGACGCCGCCGGCTGGCTCGCCTTCGCCCGCGAGCAGGAGGCCGCAGCGCAGCGCGTCCGCGAGATCCGCTGGGGCCCGCGGACTCTCGACGTCGACGTCATCGCCGTGTGGGAGGGCGGGGAGCCCGTACTCTCCGACGATCCCGAGCTGACCCTGCCGCACCCGCGCGCGCACGAGCGGGCCTTCGTGCTGCTGCCGTGGCTCGACGCCGACCCGGACGCGCAGCTGCCGGGGCACGGCTGCGTCGCCGACCTGCTGCGGGCCCTGCCCGCCGACGAGAGCGCGGAGGTGACCCGGCTGTGAGCGGACCGTCGAAGGACCCGAACCGGGACCCGGAGGAACCGGGCGGTCCCACCGTGCGCGCGACCGGCTGGATCGAGCTGGTCGTCATCGTGCTGGGTGTGGGCCTCGGCTCGTACCTGCTTGTGCGCAACGTCGTGCCGGTGGTGCCCGTCTGGGCCGGGGCGCTGCTCTACGGCGTCGCCGCGGCCGATCTCTATATCGCGCAGCTCGTGCGTTCCCGGCTGTCCCAGGGGCAGGTCGGGTGGGGACCGGGACGGATCCATCCCATCGCCGTCGCGCGCGCGGTGGCGCTGGCCAAGGCGTCGGCGTACCTCGGCGCGGTGGCGCTGGGCTTCTTCGGCGGCATGCTGGTCTTCCTGCTCACCGAGGGCGCCGGACTGACGGCCACCCACGCCGATCGTCCGGGCGCGTGGATCGGCGTCGCGGGCGCCCTGCTGCTCCTCGCGGCGGCGCTGTGGCTCGAGCGTTGCTGTCGCACACCCGACGATCCCGATGACCAGCCCGCCGACACATCGCCAGCCTGAGGAATACGACCTCAGGTAAAAGGTAAGGTCGCGGATATGACGCAACCACCGATCCCGAGTTCACGAAAGCGCGTCCCGCGACGTTCCTCGGGAGCGGGTCAGTGGATGCTCGGCGTCGTGATCCTGCTCGCGGTGGTGGGCACCGGCCTGTGGGTGTTCTCCGAGGATCGCCGGTGGGGCCTGGTCTCGCTGATCCTGCTGGTGTGGGGCCTGGTGATCGCCGCCTTCCTCATCGCGCGCTACTCGCGCGACCTGCGCGCCGCGGAGTCGAAGGAGAGCGGCCTCAAGACCGTCTACGGGCTGCAGCTCGAGCGCGAGATCAGCGCCCGCCGCGAGTACGAGCTGCAGGTCGAGCGCGACATCCGGGCCGAACTCAAGGGCGAGGCGAACGAGGAGCTCACCGCGCTCAAGGCCGAGGTGCTCGCGCTGCGCGCGAACCTCGAGGAGCTGCTGGGCCGCGATCTCGGGCCCTCGTACAGCGAGCTCTACGCCGCCGCCGAGCAGCGCGCCCTGGCCGCGCAGCGCGCCAAGTCGTCCGTCTTCGAGGACGACGACCGGTTCCGCGCCCAGCAGGACTTCGCCGGCGTACCGGAGCCGGACCCCGCCGTCGACGACTACTACGGCGCCGCCTCGGCCGCGTCCGTCGCCGACGAGTCGATCGACGAGGCGACGGTGACCGACGTCCCCGCCGCGCCCGTCCCGCCCACGCCACCGGCCGGCCCCGCCGGCGCGCACGGCGGACCGACCGGCCCCGCCGCGCCCGGCGCCGATCGCCCGCAGGAGGAGTCGCCGACCACCGTCTTCCACGTGGTCGCCGACGAGCCTTCGCCCGCGCCGTCCGCACCCGCGCCGTCCGCACCCGCGGCGGCCGCCGAGCCCGAGGCCCAGCCGGTTGACGTCGAGCACGTCGAGAACCCCGACGATCCGTTCGTGCCGCTCGCACCGCAGTCCGGCTACCGCTCCCCGCTGCCGCCCCGGCCGTACACGCCGGACGCCCCGGCGGCCCCGTACTCGCCGTTCGAGTCCGCGCCGCCGCAGGCCCCGCAGCAGAACAGCCCCTGGCAGGCGCAGCGGACCCCGCCGCAGCAGGCGCCCGAGGATCGGCAGGAACAGCAGGTCGAGCAGCCCGGCCACGCCGGCCAGCACACGTCCGGCAGCACCGTCGCGGACCTGATCGCGCGGATGAACGCCGACACCGAGCGTTCGAGCGGCGGCCGCCGCCGTAAGCCGGAGTGATGATCTAGCTCACACGCCGTTGCCCGCGCGACCTGCGCGGGCATAGCCTTCTGGTGACCGTCTGGTACCCGCGATGCGGGACTGGAACGACCCCTTGGAGGCGTACGCCCATGCCCGAGTTCTCGGACTCGACCGATGCCACGGACCCGCTGTCCGGCATCCCCAATCCCCCCGCTCCCGCGCGACTGTCCGTCGGCGTGATCTCCGCCGGCCGGGTCGGCACCGCACTGGGCGCCGCCCTCGAACGCGCCGGGCACATCGTGGCCGCCGTCGCCGCACCGTCGAGCATCTCCCGCGAGCGCGCCGCGCACCGCCTGCCCGAGGCCGCGGTGGGCGCACCGTCGGACATCGCCGCGAAGGCCGAACTGCTGATCCTGGCCGTGCCCGACACCGAGCTCCCCGCCCTGGTCGACGAGCTCGCCGCCCGGGTGAACCCGTCGGCGATCGTGCTGCACACCTCGGGCGCGCTCGGCGTCGGCGTGCTCGCGCCGCTCGCGCGGCTCGGCTGCACCACGATCGCCTTCCACCCCGCCATGACCTTCGTCGACGATCCGGACGACACCGCCCGGCTCGCCGACTGCTGCATCGGCATCACGGCCGCCGACGAGATCGGGCACGCCGTCGGTCAGGCGCTCGCGCTGGAGCTCGGTGCCGAGCCGGTGCGGGTGCCCGAAGCGGCCCGCCCGCTCTACCACGCGGCGCTCGCGCACGGCGCGAACCACCTGGTCGCGCTGGTCGACGACGCGGTGCTCGCGCTGCGCGCCGCGCTCGCCGGCGGGGTGGGGCTCGACGATTCCGAGTTCCTGGGCGGCGGACCACCCGGCTCCCTCGCCGAGCGCGTCCTCGCGCCGCTCGCCCGCGCCGCCCTCGAGAACGCCCTCGCCCGCGGACCGTCCGCCCTCACCGGGCCCGCCGCCCGCGGCGACGCCGCGGCCGTGACCCGCCACCTGGCCGCGCTCGACACCGTCGACCCCGCGATCACCGACGCCTACCGCGCCCAATCCCGGCGCGCGGCGGCCCAATCCGGAACCTCAGCCATGATCGATCCCGCCCTCGAGAAGGACAACCGATGAGTGCACCCACCCGCCCGTACACCCCCGGCCAGCTCACCGTGCACCACGACCCGGCGCAGCTGACCAAGGTGACGTCCGCCCTGAAGTCGACGGGCCGGCAGATCGCCTTCGTCCCGACCATGGGCGCGCTGCACAACGGCCACCTGGAGCTGGTGCACGCCGCCAAGCTGACCGGCGCCGTCGTCGTGGTCTCGATCTTCGTCAACCCGCTGCAGTTCGGCGCGGGCGAGGATCTCGACGCCTACCCCCGCACCCTCGACGCGGACGTCGAGAAGCTGCGCACCGCGGGCGTCGAGCTGGTCTTCGCGCCGTCGGCCGCCGACATGTACCCGAACGGCCCGCGCACCACCATCCAGCCCGGAGCCGCCGGGGACGGCCTCGAGGCCGACGGCCGGCCCACCCACTTCGCGGGCATGCTCACCGTGGTCGGCAAGCTGCTCAACATCGTGCGGCCGCACACCGCCTACTTCGGCGAGAAGGACTATCAGCAGCTCGTGCTGGTGCGGCAGATGGTCACCGACCTGAACATGGACGTCAAGATCGTCGGCGTCCCGACGGTCCGCGAGCCCGACGGCCTGGCGATGAGCTCGCGCAACGTCTACCTCTCCGGGGAGCACCGCGAGGCGGCGACCGCGCTGTCGGCGGCCCTGCTCGCCGGCGCCTACGCCGCGCAGGGCGGCGAGAGCGCCATCCTCGCCGCGGCGAACGAGGTGCTCGCCGCGCGCCCCGAGATCGACATCCAGTACCTGGAGCTGCGCGCACCCGACCTCGGTCCCGCGCCGGCGAAGGGCGACGGCCGGCTGCTGGTGGCCGCCAAGCTCGGGACGACCCGCCTGCTCGACAACGTGGGCATCGCCATCGGCACCGGGTTCCTCGAGGAGGCGGAGTAGTCATGCTGCGCACCATGATGACCAGCAAGATCCACCGCGCCACCGTGACGGAGGCGAACCTGCACTACGTCGGCTCGGTCACCGTCGACGCCGACCTGCTGGACGCCGCGAACCTCCTCGAGGGCGAGCAGGTCGCCATCGTCGATGTCACCAACGGCGCGCGCCTCGAGACCTACACGATCGCGGGGGAGCGGGGCAGCGGCGTCATCGGGATCAACGGTGCCGCCGCGCATCTGGTGAGCCCCGGCGACATCGTCATCCTCATCGCCTACGGCCAGCTGAACGAGGAGGAGCTGACGACCTACGCGCCCAGCGTCGTCTTCGTCGACGCGGACAACAAGCCCGTCGAGCTGACCGCGGACGCCGCGCACGTGCCGGACGGCTACGGCCTGGTCACGGGGCGCGTCTAGTGCTGCTGGCGATCGACGCCGGCAACACCGCGGTCACCGTCGGGCTGTTCGCCTCGGCGGAGGGCGAGGAACTGCTGGGCACCTGGCGGCTGCGCAGCGATCCGCGGATGACCTCGGACGAGCTGGCGCTCATCCTGAACGGCTTCCTCACCGGTGGCGGCTTCGACCCCGCGGCCGTGACCGGGGTCAGCGTGCTCTCGACGGTGCCCGAGCTGCTGCGTTCACTGCGGGCCGTGATGCCCCGCTACTACCCGGACGCCGCGCACGTGATCCTCGAACCCGGGGTGAAGACGGGCGTGCCGCTGCTGGTGGACAACCCGCGCGAGGTGGGCACCGACCGGGTGGCCAATGCCGCCGGCGCGTTCGAGCTGATCGGCCGGGACGCCGGGACGCCGTGCATCGTGGTGGATTTCGGCACGTCGACGCGGGTCGACGTGGTCAGCGCCAAGGGCGAGTTCCTCGGCGGCGCCATCGCCGCGGGCGTCGGCAGCGCGCTGGACGCGCTCGCCGAGCGGACCGTCGCGCTGCGCCGGGTCGAGCTCGCGGCGCCGCGCTCGGTGGTCGGGAAGAACACCGTCGAGGCGCTCCAGTCCGGCATCATCTACGGCTTCGCGGGCATGGTCGACGCCCTCGTGGGCCGGGCGCTCGAGGTGGTGCCCGGGGCCCGCGTGATCGCGACGGGCGGCTTCGACGAGGGCATCGCCGCCGAGTGCGGCACCGTCGGCGAACACCGCGCGGACCTGACATTGCAGGGCCTGCGGGCCGTGCACCTGCGCGAGAGCGCCAACCGGGCGCAGCGCGAGCGGCGTGCGCGGAATTCGTCTCACCTGTGATTCGAACTGTTGCCGGTCGCCGCACGGGGTGCTAATTTCGCTGTCATGAGCCAGGTGCGCAGCTGCATGGAGTGTTGTCGGGTCCGCTAGGAACCCGCCCCCTTCCGCTGCCCGGACGCGCCCACCGCGCGCTCCGCCTCCCTCCTGGAGACTCCCCATGCACCCCGTGCACTTCACCCCCGCCGCCGGCCAGATCGTCGTCGACGTCCGTGACCAGTCCGAGCGCAACCGCGACGGCATCCTGCCCGGCGCCGTCGCGCTCGACGCCGCGGCCGTCGCCGCCCGCCTCGTTCCCGGCCTGCCGACCAGCCTCGCCGCCGCCGGCCCCGACGCCCACTGGCTGCTGGTCAGCGGCAACGGCGCGACGGCCGCCGCCATCGCCACCCGCTTGCGCGACCGCGGCGTGCAGGCCTCGTCCGTCGACGGCGGCTTCCGCGCCCTGGCCCTCGGACTGGGCTCCGGCGCCGGGCGTGCGGGCGCCTCGCCCGCGTACGAGCGCGCGCTCGCGCAGTTCGCCGCGCACGAGGCCTGAGCGGTTCGACGGCCCGCTCCGGGCGCGCACCGTCCGCACCCGCGGACGTCGGTAAGATGACGGTCCGTGACGGAACGCAACGCTCCCCTGGACGACTGGGTCTCGCGACTCGCCGATGAGGCCGTGGCCTTCGCCGAGCGGAACGAGACGCCGGTGAAGGTGGCGTCGGGCATCTCCCCGTCGGGCCCGATCCACCTCGGCAATCTGCGTGAGGTGATGGTGCCGCACCTCGTCGCCGACGAGCTGCGCCGCCGTGGCCTGCAGGTCGAGCACATCATCTCCTGGGACGATTTCGACCGGTTCCGCAAGGTCCCGAACGTGCCCGGCGTCGACGATTCCTGGGCCGAGCACATCGGCAAGCCCCTCACGCGCGTCCCGGCCCCGCACGGTTCGGACGCGGAGAACTGGGCCGAGCATTTCCGCCGCGAATTGCAGGGTGCGCTCGAAGAACTCGGTGTCGAGTACCGCGGAATCAGCCAGACGCAGATGTACACCTCGGGTGCGTACATCGATCAGGTGCTGCACGCGATGGCGCAGCGGGGGCGCATTGATTCCATCCTGGAGCGTTATCGGACGCTCGATCGCGGCGATTCGACGCCCGTGCAGGAAAATGCGGAAGAAGTGGACGCGGACGCCGCCGAGGCGGCATCGGGAGCGGCGCAGGACGCCGACGGCTCGAGCGATTCCGGTTACTACCCGTACAAGCCCTACTGCTCCGCGTGCGGAACTGATTTCACCACCGTGACGGCGTACGACGACGAGTCGACCGAGCTCACTTATACGTGTCGGTGCGGCCACGGGGAGACCGTGATCCTGCGCGAGCACACCGACGGGAAGTTGGTGTGGAAGGTCGATTGGCCGATGCGCTGGGCCTTCGAGAAGATCACTTTCGAGCCGTCCGGCGTCGATCACCAATCGCCCGGCTCCTCGTTCGCCGTGGGCAAGGACGTCGCGCCGATCTTCGGGTGGAAGCGGCCGCTCGGCCCCATGTACGCCTTCGTGGGCATCCGGGGCATGGCCAAGATGTCGTCGTCGAAGGGCGGCGTCCCGACCGCCGCGATCGCGCTGCGCTACCTCGAGCCGCCGCTGCTGCGCTGGCTCTACGGCCGCAAGAAGCCGAACCAGTCCTTCGACGTGGCGCTCGACGGCGAACTGCCCCGCACCTACGACGAGTGGGACGCGCTGGTGCGCAAGACGGGCGGCGACAAGGCGCAGCCCGGCGACATCGCCGCGCACGCCCGCGCCGCATCCGTGCTGGACACGGCGTCGGGGCGGGTGCGGGAGCTGCCGCTCACGCCGCGGCCCATGCCGTACAAGACGCTGGCCTCCGTCGTCGACATCACCACCGGCGACGACGAGCAGACGCTGCGCATCCTCGCGGCGCTCGAGCCCGACCGGCCGCTGACGGAACTGGAGCCGCTGCGCCCCCGCCTCGACCGGGCCAGCGCCTGGGTCGCCGAGCAGATGCCGGCCGACGAGCGGACCGTGGTGCGCGCCCAGCCGGACGCCGAGCTGCTGGCCTCGCTCACCGACGAGCAGCGCGAGGGGCTGCGGCTGCTGCTCGAGGGCTCGGGTACGCCCGCGCCCGCGGGCCTCGGCCGGCTCGAGGACGACTGGACGCTGGCGGGCATCACCCACCAGGTGTACGGCGTCGCGAAGGTCCAGCGCGGCCTCGGTGCGGATCAGATCGTCAAGGGCGATAAGGAACTGGCCGCGGCGCAACGCGCATTCTTCGTTCTGCTCTACCGCTTGCTGGTGAGCAGCGATACCGGCCCGCGCCTGCCCACGCTGTTGCTCGCCATCGGCGTCGATCGCGTGCGTTCCCTGCTCACTCCGGCGTAGTTCCGCGGATTCGGCGAATTACCGCCGAATAGCGTGTTTCGTCCGAAGTTCCGGCGCCCGTCAATCGATGATCGTTACCCGATCGCGACCTCATTCAGTGCGATCGAATCGAAATAATCGCATTGCTGTGTATACACTCGATTTCGAACGACGCATTGGACGATTAATCGAGAAGGGGCCAAAACTATGGCGCGCAAGGTCACCGTTACGCTGGTCGACGACGTGGACGATACGCAGACCGCTGACGAGACCGTGGAATTCGGGCTGGACGGGGTCACCTACGAGATCGATCTCTCGTCCAAGAACGCCGAGAAGCTGCGCAGCTCCCTCGAGGAGTGGGTCGCCAATGCCCGGCGCGCCGGCGGCCGCAAGCGCGGCACGCGCTCGCTGTCCGCGCCCCGCGGCCGGACGCCGATCGACCGCTCGCAGAGCGCCGCGATCCGCGAGTGGGCCCGCAAGTCCGGCATGAAGGTCAACGACCGCGGCCGCATCAGCCAGGACGTGATCGACGCCTACAACGAGGCGAACTGACGCACCGACGAATCCACCCCGGCGCCCTCGGCGCCGGGGTGAGTCGTCTCCGGGGCCGTTTCGCTCACGGCGGAACGGGAATCAATCCGCCACGACGGCGCGTTTGACCTGGTGTATCAGGATCGGAAAGACGGACGGAGCGGCCCGCGGGCCCCGCAGGCGGGGCACTGCCGACACCATCGTCCACCGCTCCGAACTACAGTGAGAAGACGTTGATGCAGACGGCTATCTGCGGGCCCGGCCTCGGCCGGTCCCCGAAGTAACCGGGATGTGAGGAAAATGGCCATGTTCGAGAGGTTCACCGACCGCGCTCGTCGCGTCGTCGTCCTGGCGCAAGAAGAAGCCAGGATGCTCAATCACAACTACATCGGCACCGAGCACATCCTCCTGGGCCTGATCCACGAGGGTGAGGGTGTGGCGGCCAAGGCGCTCGAGTCGCTGGGCATCTCCCTGGAGGGAGTGCGCAGCCAGGTCGAGGAGATCATCGGGCAGGGCCAGCAGGCCCCGTCGGGCCACATCCCCTTCACGCCGCGTGCCAAGAAGGTCCTCGAGCTCTCGCTGCGCGAGGCGCTGCAGCTGGGCCACAACTACATCGGTACCGAGCACATCCTGCTCGGCCTGATCCGCGAGGGCGAGGGCGTCGCCGCCCAGGTCCTGGTGAAGCTGGGCGCCGATCTCAACCGCGTCCGGCAGCAGGTCATCCAGCTGCTCTCGGGGTACCAGGGCAAGGAGGGCGGCGGTGAGCCGGCCGGTGCCGGTGCCCGCACGAGCGGCGGGGGCGAGGCGGGCACTCCGTCGACCTCCCTGGTCCTGGACCAGTTCGGCCGGAACCTGACCGCCGCGGCGGCCCAGGGCAAGTTGGACCCGGTCATCGGCCGGTCCAAGGAGATCGAGCGCATCATGCAGGTGCTCTCGCGGCGCACCAAGAACAACCCGGTGCTGATCGGCGAGCCCGGCGTGGGCAAGACCGCCGTGGTCGAGGGCCTGGCGCAGGCCATCGTCAACGGCAACGTGCCGGAGACCCTCAAGGACAAGCAGCTGTACACGCTGGACCTGGGCTCCCTGGTGGCCGGCTCGCGTTACCGCGGTGACTTCGAGGAGCGCCTGCGCAAGGTGCTCAAGGAGATCGACACCCGCGGCGACATCATCCTGTTCATCGACGAGCTGCACACGCTCGTCGGCGCGGGTGCCGCCGAGGGCGCGATCGACGCCGCCTCGATCCTCAAGCCGAAGCTGGCCCGCGGTGAGCTGCAGACCATCGGCGCCACCACGCTCGACGAGTACCGCAAGTACATCGAGAAGGACGCCGCCCTGGAGCGCCGCTTCCAGCCCGTCCAGGTGGGCGAGCCGAGCGTCGAGCACGCCATCGAGATCCTCAAGGGCCTGCGCGACCGGTACGAGGCGCACCACCGCATCTCCATCACGGACAGCGCGCTGGTCGCCGCCGCCACCCTGGCGGACCGGTACATCAACGACCGCTTCCTGCCGGACAAGGCGATCGACCTCATCGACGAGGCGGGCGCGCGCATGCGCATCCGCCGGATGACCGCGCCGCCGGACCTGCGTGCCTTCGACGACAAGATCGCCGATGCGCGCCGGGAGAAGGAGTCGGCGATCGACGAGCAGGACTTCGAGAAGGCCGCGTCGCTGCGCGACAAGGAGAAGCAGCTCATCGGTGAGCGCGCCGAGCGTGAGAAGCAGTGGCGCGCCGGTGATCTCGATGTCGTGGCCGAGGTCGACGACGAGCAGATCGCCGAGGTCCTGGGCAACTGGACCGGTATCCCGGTGTTCAAGCTCACCGAGGAGGAGACCACCCGTCTGCTCCGCATGGAGGACGAGCTGCACAAGCGGATCATCGGCCAGGAGGACGCCGTCAAGGCGGTCTCGAAGGCGATCCGCCGTACGCGTGCCGGCCTGAAGGACCCCAAGCGCCCGTCGGGCTCGTTCATCTTCGCCGGCCCGTCCGGTGTCGGTAAGACCGAGCTGTCGAAGGCGCTGGCGAACTTCCTGTTCGGCGAGGACGACGCGCTCATCCAGATCGACATGGGCGAGTTCCACGACCGCTTCACCGCCTCGCGCCTGTTCGGCGCCCCTCCCGGGTACGTCGGGTACGAGGAGGGCGGCCAGCTCACCGAGAAGGTGCGCCGCAAGCCGTTCTCGGTGGTGCTGTTCGACGAGATCGAGAAGGCGCACAGCGAGATCTACAACACGCTGCTGCAGGTGCTCGAGGACGGTCGCCTGACCGACGGCCAGGGCCGCACCGTCGACTTCAAGAACACGGTGCTGATCTTCACGTCGAACCTCGGTACCGGCGACATCTCCAAGGCGGTGGGCCTCGGCTTCACCTCCGGGGATTCCGACGGTGCCAACTACGACCGGATGAAGCAGAAGGTCAACGACGAGCTCAAGAAGCACTTCCGGCCCGAGTTCCTCAACCGCATCGACGACATCGTCGTCTTCCACCAGCTCACGCAGGACCAGATCATCGAGATGGTCGACCTGATGCTGAACCGGGTGGGCACCGCGCTGAAGAACAAGGACATGGGGCTCGAGGTCAGCGATCAGGCCAAGGCGCTGCTCGCCAAGCGCGGCTTCGACCCGGTCCTCGGTGCGCGGCCCCTGCGCCGCACCATCCAGCGGGAGATCGAGGACGCGCTGTCCGAGAAGATCCTGTTCGGTGAGATCGCCGCGGGCCAGATCGTCGACGTCGACGTCGAGGGCTGGGACGGCGAGAGCAAGGGCGAGGACGCGAAGTTCACCTTCGCCGGTAAGGCCAAGCCCGCGATCGACCTGGAGAAGTCCGACGACTCGGTGCCCGCGCTCGCGGGCGAGAAGTCCTCGGGCGAGACCGCCTAGGTAGACCCGCCGGGAGAAACCCGCACGAGGGGCCGCCATCCGCACCGGATGGCGGCCCCTTTGGCATAGCATCGACGCATTCGACACGAGGGGGAGTCGTGGCGTTGCAGCCTGGGTCGGTCTTTGCCGGATACGTGATCGAGCGCCTGCTCGGTTCCGGGGGAATGGGGGAGGTGTACGTCGCGCGACATCCGCGCCTGCCGCGCTCCGACGCGCTCAAGGTGCTGTCGGCGGAGCTGTCGGGCGATCCGATGTTCCGGCGGCGGTTCGAGCAGGAGGCCGACGTGGTCGCCGGTCTGCGGCACCGGGGGATCGTCACGGTGCACGACCGGGGCGAATCCGCCGGACGGCTGTGGATCGCGCTCGAGCTCGTCGAGGGGACCGACGCCCGCGCCGCCGCGTGGCGCGCCGGCATGTCCGTGCAGGACGTGGGCGCCGTCATCGGGCCCGTGGCCGAGGCGCTCGACTACGCGGGCGCGCGCGGCCTGGTGCACCGGGACGTCAAGCCCGCGAACATCCTCATCGCCCGGGACCGGCGGGTGGTGCTCACCGACTTCGGCATCGTCAGCCAGCGGGAGGCGGACGCGCGACTGACCGGGACCGGACTGATGATCGGGACGGTGCACTACATGTCGCCCGAGCAGGCGCAGGGAGCACGGGTCGATACGCGGTCGGATCAGTACTCGCTGGCCGCGACGGCCTTCGACCTGCTCTGCGGCGCGCCGCCGTTCGCGAGCAGCAACGTGGGCGCGGTGATCGTCGGGCACGCGACCCGTCCCGTGCCGAGCGTCCGCGCCGTCCGGCCGGACCTGCATCCCGACGTCGACCGGGTGCTGGGGCGCGCGCTGGCGAAGGCTCCGGAGGACCGGTACCCGAGCAGCGTCGCCTTCGCCTCCGACCTCGTCGCCGCGCTCTCGCGCACCGTCGCCGCTCCGACGGTGCGCTCGCCGTACGCGGCGCCCTACGTGCCCTCGTACGGTCCCGACGGGGCGGGAGCCGCGGCGCGGGACGGCGGACCGCTGCCGCGCACCGCCGTCGAGACGCGGCCGGGCCCGTCTCCGGAATTCCACGGCGGTCCGTACGCGGACGGGGGCGCGGTGCTGCTCGCGCCGCCCGGCTTCGCGCACCTGCCCGGCCCGTTGCCGCCGCTGGGCCCCGGCGGCCCGGTGGACAAGGGCCGCACCCGGCGGCGGTGGGCGTTCTTCCTGGCGCTCGCCACCGTGGTGCTGTACCTCGCGGCCGGGCTGACGACGCTGGCCGCGGGGAAGGGGAGCGGAATCGGAACGGCGGCAGAGGTCTTCTCGACACTCGCCGCTGTCGGCTACTTCGCGGCGACGATCCTGAACATCCGCTTCGGCGGATGGGGCCGCCCGGTGGGGGTGGGGGTCCTCTGGGCGGTGACCTTCCTGCTCCCGTTGACCCTCGTGGCGGTGACGATCGGGGTGGGTGCGGACATCCGCGCGACCCTCGCCGTCGTCGTTGTCTTCGCCGCCGTGAATCCCGCTGTCCTGTCGGCGATCTGGGTGGTGGGTTCGGCACGCACGAAGGTGCTCGTCGCGCTGCCGTTCGCCGTTCTCGTGGGCACGCTGGCCCTGTTCGGCGCGGTCGTGGCGACGACCGGCGACGGCGGCGCCCTCGCGGGAGTGGAGACGGTGATCGTCCTGGCGACGCCGATCGCCATCCTGCTGACGGTGCTGATCACGCGCATCGTCGAGGCACGGGAGGCGCGTTCGCGGGTGCCGGTGCCGTCAGGCCCCGTCGGGTGGTGACGGGGCCGCGTCGCGGGCGTCGGGCGCCGGGCCGCGGAGGGCGGCGATCTCCGTGCGCAGGGCGCGCACCTCGGCGGTGAGTTCGTCGACCTCGCGATCGGTGTTCAGGGCCCGCGCGTCGGCGGCCTTGAGCTGGTCGACCACCCAACTGGTGGCGGTGCCGATCACGAAGCTGATCAGGCCGATCCCGACCACCATGAGCAGCAGTGCGACGATGCGGCCCTCGGTCGTCACGGGGTAGACGTCGCCGTAGCCCACGGTGGTGACGGTGACCGCCGCCCACCACAGGGCGTCGCCGTAGCCGGTGACCTTCGTGTCCGGGGCGCCGCGCTCGGCGTCGAGGAAGGCGAGGCTGCAGAGGAAGACGACCAGGACCGACGTGGTGCCGACGAAGACGGCGAGGCGTGCCCGGGTCAGTCGCGCGCGGTGCAGGCCGCCGATGAGCAGTGGCGCCGCCCGCAGTGCCCGCAGCGGACGGAACGGCGGCAGCGCGATCGCGAGCAGATCGATCGGGTGGGTGCGCACGAACCGCCAGCGATCCGTGGAGAGCCGCACCCGGATCAGGTAGTCGGCGACGAACGCCGCCCAGATCGCGATGTCGCTCCAGTCCACGAGGCGCCGCACGAGGGGCGTCGGGGCCACGTCGAGCACCTGCACCGCGTACACGGCGAGGAAGCCGAGGGCGAGGGCGATCATCAACGGATTCGTCCGGCGTTCCCAGACCTGCCTGCGCGTCACCGGCGAAAGGTACTCCGGGACGGCGGGTCTGCGCGGGAGAACCCGCCGCGCGCCCGGCGAGATTTTGCAATAACATCGCTCCATCGGATGAGGACGGGTGGTGGGCGGTGCACTGGAAGGTGCGACGGTGCGCGGCGTGGCTGGCCCTCGCGCTCTGCTCGGTGACGGTTCTCGCCACCATGGGCATCCTCGTCGACGAGGACGACCTCGGCGGCTCCCTCTTCCTCGTGGGCGTGCTCCTGTACGTCGTCGCGGCGCTGCTGCACTGCCGGCGGCGCCGGCGGCTGCTCCCGCTCGTGGCGGGCTTCGGTGCAGGCTTCACGGTGATGCTGGTGGTGATCCTGGTGGCGATCGCCCTGGGCCCGCACCAGTCCGGTCCGGGCGACCACTGGGGGTGGCGCGACGCCGCACTGGGGATCGGGATGACCCTGACGTTGTCCTTCGGAACGCTGAACTGGTGCCTCGGCACGGACTCGCTGCGGCGGGCCGCGCGGTGGACCATGATCCCGCTGATCAGTGGCACCGTCGCGAGCGTCTTCCCGGTGCCGGTGATCCACGACAACGCGGCGGCGGTCGCGATGGTCGCGGTGCTCCTGGCCGTGGTGCTCTGCGACGCCTTCCCCGCGCCGGCGCCGCCCCCGGCCGTGTCGGTCGATGCCGGTGAGCCCGGCGGGTCCGATGCCCTGGTCCGGTGAGGCGCGGGAAACCGGTGGCGGCCGGGCGATGCGCGGTGTCACGCTGGGATCGTGGTGACCGACGAGCAGGTGGAGGACTTCGTCCGGGACGGCTTCGTCGCCGTCCGCGGCGCGTTCAGCGGGGCGACGGCGGCCGCGGCGCGCGACGTGCTGTGGGAGGAACTCGCGTCCTACGGACTGGACCGGGACGACCCGTCGACCTGGGACCGGCCGGTGATCCGCCTGGGCGAGCACGACGAGGCCCCGTTCCGGGAGGCCGCCGCATCGCCGCTGCTGGCGGAGGCGGCGGACCGGCTGGCCGGGCCCGGCGGGTGGGTGCCGCGGGTGTCGCTGGGCACGTTCCCCGTGCGCTTCCCGTGCGAGGACGGCCCGGGCGACGACGGCTGGCACCTCGATCCGAGCTTCCCCGGCGACCAGCCGGAGGCCTTCCTGCACTGGCGGATCAACGTGCGCAGCAAGGGCCGTGCGCTGCTCATGCTGTTCCTGTTCTCCGACATCGGCGTCGACGACGCCCCGACCCGGCTGCGCGTGGGCTCGCACCGCGCGATGGCGCCGCTGCTGCGGCCCTACGGCGAGGAGGGGGCCGAGATGGGTGCTCTCATCCCGGAGTTCGCGCAGACCGCGCACCTGCCCGAGGCGGTCGTCACCGGCGCGGCCGGCGACGTCTACCTCTGTCACCCGTTCCTCGTGCACGCCTCGCAGGCGCTGCCGCCCGGGCCCGGGCGGGGCGCGCGGTTCCTCGCGCAGCCCGCGCTGCTGGGGCCGCCCGTCGACCTGGACCGCCCGGACACGGAGCTCACCCCGGTCGCGCGGGCGATCGCACTGGGCTGCCGCGGGTAAGGATCACGCCGAGCGCATCGGTGGCGCGGGGCGTCGGCCGTGCGCAGGCTCGGTGCACCCGGCTGCGCGGCGTGCCGGGCGGTGGTGGGGCGCGCACCGTCGGGAACCCCGGGAGTAGGTTGGCAGCATGACCGAGGCCGGATTCGACCAGCGCACGTTCCGACATGTGATGGGGCAGTTCTGCACCGGCGTCACGATCATCGCGACGTCGAACGCCGAGGAGAAGCCGGTCGGCTTCGCGTGCCAGTCCTTCGCCGCGCTGTCGCTGGATCCGCCGCTGGTGTTGTTCTGCCCGATGAAGACCTCCCGTACGTGGAAGCACATCGAGGCGTCGGGGAAGTTCGCGGTCTCCGTGCTGGGGCAGGAGCAGGAGTCGGTGAGCGCCGCGTTCGGGCGATCGGTGGACGACAAGTTCGACGGGCTGCGGTGGACCCCGTCGCCGCTGGGCAACCCGACCATCGACGGCTCGCTGACGTGGATGGACTGCACGCTCGAGAACGTGCTCGACGGCGGCGATCACCACATCGCGATCGGACGGGTGCACCACCTCGGCGACGTCGACGACGCGAAGCCGTTGCTGTTCTACCGCGGCGCCTACCTCTCCACGAACCACCCGCAGCAGCATCCGGCGGCCAGCCTGGAGTCGTTCCTCACGTGGGACTCGGGCGCCTGGCTCTGAGCCGTCTCCGACGGAAATGCGATATATGCAATCATGGATCTCATGAACGCATACCTCTCGCGCACGCTCGTCGCTTCCGTCGCCACCGTCGCCGCGGCCACCGCTGCGGTCGCCCCCGCCGCGGCCGCTCCCGGCCGGGTCGGTACCGGCCCGCTCACGTACGCCGCCTCGGCGCTGCCCGGCTGGTCGGTCAAGGCCCCCGCCCCGGACGGCACCGTGCTCGCCGTGGCAAAGCTGCCGGGGAAGAACTGGGCGTCGATGGTCGAGATCGGCCCCACCGGGGTGGCCGGCCGCAGCGCGTCCGACGTCGCACGGGCGATCGCGGAGTCCGCGCCGACCGCGAGCGGCTACGAGGGCCACGGGGCCCGCGTCGTGGGCCTGCAGGTGACGCCCACGACGATCTCCGGTGTGCCGGCGGCGCGCGCCGTCGCCACCGTGCAGGTCGACGGTGCGCCCGTGGCCGGCGATCGTTACCGGGTGGTCGTCGTGGATACGAAGCCGCAGACCTACTTCGTCACCGCCGTGCCCGCCGAGGCCCCGGACCGCACCGCGCAGGCCGGTGCCGCGGAGGCGAGCCTCGTCGCCGCCCGGTAGCCGCTACTGCCCGTAGGAGTGGCGCAGGTCGGCGAAGACCAGGGTGCTCACCCGCCGGGCGAGATGGCGGGTGTGCTCCGGGCCCGGCAGCGGTTCGGCCGCGTACAGCACCCAGCGCACGTCCGTGCCGCCGTCGCCGTGATCGAGGGTGAAGACCACGCGCAGATCGGGGCGGTCGGGCCACAGGGACGACCACTCGACACGGCCGGGCTCGTCGACGGCGAGCACGGCCGGAGCGACCTCGTCGTCCTGCAGGTGCAGCCAGGGGCGCACCGCACGGGGAACGGGAGAGGCGAGGTCCGCGCACACGAAACGCGGCGGCGCAGGGAGGTTCTTGCGACGCTCGGCGATCTGGTGCGACGCGTGCGGCGCTACTGCGCGCCCTTGGCGGCGACGTCGAGGACGACCTCGAACTCGAGCAGGTCGGCGCCCGAGGCGACCGGCTTGCGGCCCTCGCCGCCGTTGGGATCCCGCTGGCCCGCGTGCGCCTCGCGCGCCGGGCCGTCGCGCCACGCGGCGAACGCCTCCTCGGACTCCCACTGCGTGACCACGAAGTAGCGGTCGTCGCCCTTGACCGGGCGCAGCAGCTGGAAGCCGAGGAAACCGGGCGAGTTCTCCACGGCGTGCGCGCGTGCCGCGAACCGCTTCTCGAGCTCGGGGCCCGCACCCTCGGGGATGTGGATGGCGTTGATCTTCACTACCGACATGACCCGACGATACCGCCGCGCGAACCGGTAGGTTGGGCCGCGTGGATGAGTGTGTGGGCCTGAGAGATTGGGGCGGCCGCGAGGGGGCGGGCCCGATCGTGCTGTTGCACGGCCTCATGGGCCGCGGGCGCACGTGGCGCCGGCAGATCCCGTGGCTGCGCCGGTACGGCCGCGTCTTCACCTTCGACGCCGAATTCCACCGCGGCCCCGGCTTTCCCGTGCCGCCCGACGACATCACCACCGAGCGTTTCGTGACCGACGTCGCCGAGATCCTCACGTGCCTCGATCAGGGACCGGCCACGCTGATCGGTCACTCGATGGGCGGCCTGCACGCCTGGTGCACCGCTGCCGAATACCCCGAACTGGTGCGCGCCCTCGTCGTGGAGGACATGTCGCCCGAGTTCACCGGGCAGTCCACCGACACCTGGGCGCCGTGGTTCGCGAGCTGGCCCGAGCGGTTCGCCTCGCAGGCCGAGTGCGAGGCGTTGTTCGGCCCCGTCGCCGGGCGCTACTTCTACGAGGCCTTCGACGACGGCGCCCTGCACGGCGACATCGACGTCTTCCGCGCCATCGCCGATCACTGGGGCCCGCGCGATCATTGGTCGCAGTGGCGCGCCGTGCAGGCGCCCACCCTGCTCGTCGAGGCCGAGTTCACCGTCGTGCCGCCCGGCGTGGGGGAGCGGATGGTCCGGTCGTACACGGGCCCCGACCTGCGGTACCTCAAGGTCGACGGTGCCGGCCACCTCGTCCACGACGACGCACCGGGCGTGTACCGCGGCGCCGTCGAGGCGTTCCTCGCCGGTCTGGACTGACGGTGCCCGAGGGCGACACCGTGCACAACCTGGCGGACCGGCTGCGGCCGGCGCTGGCGGGAAAGGTGCTCACCGCCTGCGACATCCGCGTGCCGCGGTACGCCACCGTCGACCTGACGGGGCGCACCGTCGAGTCGGTGACCGCACGCGGGAAGCACCTGCTCATGGCGGTCGGCGGCGTCGTGCTCCACAGTCATCTGAAGATGGAGGGTGAGTGGCACGTGTACCGCCCCGGCGAGCGGTGGCGTCGCCCGGCGCACACGGCCCGCGCGGTGCTCGCCGTCGACGGTGCGCAGATCGTCGGGTTCTCCTTGGGCACGTGTGAGATCCTCACGCGCGCCGAGGCGGAGGCGGCGCTCGCGCACCTCGGGCCGGATCCGCTCGGGCCCGACTGGGACGCCGACCGCGCCGCGGCGAACCTCGCGGCCGAGCCCGCGCGGCCCGTCGGGCATGCGCTGCTGGACCAGCGCAACCTCGCCGGCGTGGGCAACGTCTACCGCAACGAGCTCTGCTTCCTGCACGGTGCGCACCCCGCGACGCCGGTCGGGGAGGCCGGGGACATGCGCGGCTGGGCGGACGATGCCGCGCGGTTGCTGCGCGCCAACCTCGGGCGCTCGCGCAGGGTGACGACGGGCGTGGACCGGAACGGCCTGCGCGCCTTCGTCTACGGCCGTGCGCGGCGTCCCTGCCTGCGCTGCGGGACGACGATCGTCGCGGGCGCGCTCGGCGGAGCGGGCGAGGCGGAACGCGCGATCTGGTGGTGTCCGCGGTGCCAAGAGACACCATCTAACTAACTGGTTGGTTGACAATCGGGACGTCATGGGCCTAGTCTTCTAACTAACCAGTTAGTTGAATCTAAGGAGAACGCGATGTACCAGGTCAGTGATCAGGCGGGGAAGACCTTCGTCGTCACCGGAGCCAACAGTGGCACCGGCAAGGAGGCCACCACGCGGCTCGCCGCGGCCGGCGCCACCGTCGTCATGGCGGTCCGCACTCCCGAGAAAGGGGAGGCCGCCCGGCAGGATATCCTCGCTCGCGTGCCCGGCGCGGACCTCGTGGTCAGGCGGCTCGACCTCGCGGACCTGGCGTCCGTGCGGGCCTTCGCCGGCGGCATCGTCGCCGACGGTGTCGCGGTCGACGTGCTCGTCAACAACGCGGGCGTCATGACGCCGCCGCAGCGGATGGAGACCGCGGACGGCTTCGAGCTCCAGCTCGGATCGAACTTCTTGGGCCCGTTCGCGCTCACCAATCTGCTGCTACCGGTGCTGCTCCGGTCGGCGGCGCCCCGCGTGACCACGATGAGCTCGGGCATGGCGAACTTCGGCCGCATCGACTTCGACGATCCGCAGTCGGAACGCAAGTACAGCCCGACGCGCGCCTACGGGCAGTCGAAGCTCGCCGACCTCCTGATGGCGAACCATCTCGCCGCCGAGAGCGAGCGCCGCGGTTGGGGTCTGCTGAGCGACGCCGCGCACCCCGGTTACACCCACACCAACCTCCAGACCGCCGGCGCCAGCTTGGGCGGCGAGCAGCGCGAATCGGTGATGACCCGGTTCGCGGGCCGGTTCCTGCCCTCGCAGCAGCCGGAGCAGGGCGCTGAGCCCCTGCTCATGGCCGCGACCGATCCGTCCGCGCGCAACGGGGAGTACTACGGCCCGCAGGGCCGGTTCGCACTGGTCGGACCTCCCGGCGTCGCGAACCGCAATGCCCGCATGCGGGACGCCGGCGTCGCCGCGAAGCTGTGGCGCTACGCTGCGGACGTGACCGGAACCGACCTACCGAGCGATGCCGCCCGCGGCTAAGCAGCAGCGGGACGCCGCTGCGACCAAGGCGCGCCTGCTGGAAGCCGCGACCGTCGAGTTCGCCGAGCACGGGCTCGCCGGTGCGCGCGTCGACCGGATCGCCGCGGCCGCCGAGGCCAACAAGCAGCTGATCTATGCCTACTTCGGCAACAAGCGGCAACTCTTCGACGCCGTCATCGAGGGCCGCGTCGCGGAGCTGCTCGAGACGGTGCCGTTCACCCCGCACGACCTGCCGGGCTACGCGGTGCGGCTGCGATCGTTCAACCGCCGACATCCCGAGCTCATGCGCCTGGTCCTGTGGCACACGCTCGAATGCCCGGGTGCGCTGGCACTCACCCGGTTCGCCGCGGAATCCAACGACGGCAAGGTCGCTGCGCTGCAGAAGGCGCAATCGGAGGGCGTGGTGACGTCGGTGATGCCCGCGCCTGCCCTACTGGTGCAGCTCCTCGCACTGATCCACGGCGACCTGCTCACCGGCGGCGACGAGCTCTCATCCGCCGCGGTGGACGACGAGGCGCTGGCCGCGGCCGTGGAGCGGCTCGTCGCGCCGTGACGCCGCTCAGTCCCGCGGCGGCAGCTCGCATCCGTCGGGACCGCAGGCCTCGGCGTCCTCGTCGCCGATGACGGTGAGCGGCGCCTCGCCCCGGGCTCGGGTGAGCGCCTCGGTGAAGACCTCGGCCGGCTGCGCGCCCGAGACGGCGTACTTGCCGTCGAAGACGAAGAAGGGGACGCCGCCGATGCCGATGCGCTTCGCGGTCTCCTCGTCGGCGCGGACGGCGTCCGCGTACGCCGTCGGATCGTCGAGCACCGCGCGGGCGGCGGCACCGTCGAACCCGGCGGACTCGGCGATGGCGACGAGGCGGTCGCGGCTGCCGAAGGCGGGCTCGGGCTCGGCGAAGTTCGCCGCGTAGAGCGCGTCGAGCAGCGCCTCCTGGCGGCCGAGTTCGAGCGCCCAGTGCAGGAGACGGTGCATGTCGAAGCTGTTGCCGCTGTCGCGCCCGTCGACCTGGTAGGGCAGGCCGAGCTGCTGCGCCTGGGCGCCGAGGCCGCGCTCGTTGGCGGCGGCCTGCGCCTCGCTGATGCCGTACTTGGCCGCGATCCGCGGGACCACGGGCTCCGAAGCGCCGGCGGTGGGGTCCAGCTCGAAGGAGCGGTGGATCACCTCGACCTGGTCCCGCTGCGGGAACGCCGCGAGGGCCTCCTCGAAGCGGGCCTTGCCGATGTAGCAGAAGGGGCAGTTGATATCGGTCCAGACGTCCACGCGCATGAGCGGTTCAACGCGCGCGGACGCCGGACGATTCCCCGGGTTCAGACCGCGTACGTGACGCCCGTCAGCTTCTCCGAGACGTCCCAGAGCTCGGCCCACTTGGCCTTGTCCTTGGAGGTCTTGGTGGTCGGGCACTTGCCGACGGGGCCGCGGGACTGGAAGAGCTGGGTGGGGCCCCACCACGGGTGCGGATCGAGATCGCGGTCGGTGGCGGCCAGCACCAGCGACTCCGCGGCCTTCTCCGGCGGGTTCGACAGCAGGCTCACCGTGGGGACCAGGACCTTGTCCAGCGGGGTCTCCGTGCGGGCGAACAGGCCGGTCGGCGAGACGCCCGGGTGCACGTAGTAGGCCTTCTTGTCCGAGCCGGCGGCCTCGAAACGGCGCTGCAGCTCGCGCGCGAACATCATGTTCGCGAGCTTGCTCTGGCCGTACGCCTCGGTGCGCAGGTACTTGCGGTGCTCGTAGTTCGGATCGTCCATGCGCCAGCGGAAGTTCTGCCGGTGGGCGACCGAGGAGACCGCCACGACGCGGTCCGTGATGCGGTCCAGCAGCAGGCCGGTGAGGGCGAAGTGGCCGAGGTGGTTGACGCCGAACTGCATCTCGAAGCCCTGCTTGGTGCGCGTGAGCGGCACGTACATCAGGCCCGCGTTGTTGATCAGGACGTCGACCTCGCCGGTGCGATCGGCGAAGGACCGCACCGAATCCAGGTCCGCGAGGTCCAACTGCTCCACGACGACGTCGCCGTCGATGCCGTCGGCGATCCGCTGGGCGCCGGCGACGTCGCGGCAGGCCATCACGACCTTCCCGCCCGTCTCGGCCAGCCGCCGCGTCACGACCTCGCCGAGGCCTCCGTTCGCGCCGGTCACTACGTAGGTGGTCATGCCAGCCAGCCTACGAGGCGGGCGCGGAGCGCGCCGCGCGGCCGTAGCGCTCCCGCGCCTGCGCCGGGGTGACGGTGCCGGCGGGCTCGTCGCGCTGGGCGAAGTGCCTGCGCAGGATGTCGCCCGTCGTCGGGGCGACGAGGCGGCCGAGCCGGACGGTCCCGGCCGCGTGCTGCGCGGTCGCGGCGCGCACGGCGAGCCGCACGGCCACGGGGTAAGCCGCGTCGACGACGCGGAGCTGGTCGAAGCCGCCCACGGTGCGCATCCATCGGGGCAGGGTGGCGACGGTGGCGGGCGCGATCAGCTCGCTCCCCAGGCGCAGGCGCACCCCGCGGTCGCGCGTGCGCAGCAGGTAGTGCATCCCGGTGCGGGCCCGCTCGGTGAGGGCGAGGGTCGGCCGGACGCGGTCGAAGTAGGCGCGCACCTCCTCGCGCGAGGTGGGCACCTCGGCGCGGTCGCAGGTCTGCAGTTCCGCAGCGACGACGCAGTCGCGCCAGTACTGCGCCTCATCCTCGGGGGAGAGCGGGCCGGGGCCGAACATCTCGTAGCACTTGAGGACCGAGTGCCAGCCGGTGACGTGGATCCACAGCTGGGACGCCGGGTTGTTCGCGCTGTACCGCCTACCGGTGACCGGCTCGATCCCGGTCGCCCTGCGATGCACGTCCATGAGGTGCTCGGACGCCTCGATCGCCGTGCGCGAGTCCGCCGTCGCGACGAGGAGGAAGTAGGCGAGCGTGCGGTCGAGCCGGCCGAACGGATCGGTGTAGATCCCGGCGGAGTCCGCGACCGCGGCGGTGAGGTTCGGGTCGAAGTGCTCCAGCACCACCGAGCGCTGGAATCCGATGAGGGCCGTGGGCGCGGCCCACACCTTCCACGTGGGCGAGTCCGGGCCGAAGAATCCCTGGTCGGTGACGCGCAGGGGACCTTGTGAGAGCTTCATGTCCCGAACCTATCACCAATTCCTACATATGTGTAGAAAAGTTTCACGCCTCGCCGGCCAGCGCGAACCGGCCGTCGGCGGTCTGCTCGATCAGGCCGTCCACCAGCAGCGAGTCGAGCGCCCGGTCGCGCTGCGCCCGGTCGCGCTCCCACGCCAGATCGAGCGCGGCGCGGGGGACGGCACCGTCGGCACCGCGAAGCACGTCGAGCAGCCTGCCGCGCGCCTGCCGATCGGTGCCCTCGTACTTCTGCACCTTCCGCGGCGCGACGGTGCCCGCCGGCGCCCCGGCCGCGAGCCAGGCGCATTCGGCGTGCAGCGGGCACTCGCCGCAGCGGGGCGAGCGCGCGGTGCACACCAGCGCGCCGAGCTCCATCAGCCCGGCCGAGAGTCGCGGACGGCGCTGCGCGGGAACGGAATCCAATGCGGCCGTCGCCGCGGCCAGGTCGCGCTTGGCCGACGGTGCCGCCGCGTCCGACTCCCCGGCCGCGGCGCGGGCCAGCACCCGCCGCACGTTGATGTCCACCACCGGGACGTCCTGGCCGAAGGCGAAGCAGGCCACGGCGCGGGCCGTGTAATCGCCCACCCCGGGGAGCGAGAGCAACTCGTCCACGTCCGAGGGGACGGCACCGTCGAACCGCTCGACGAGCGCCTGCGCGCACGCGTGCAGGCGCATCGCCCGGCGCGGGTAGCCGAGCTTGCCCCACGCGCGCACGGCGTCGGCGCCGGTGGCGGCGGCCAGGTCGGCGGGGGTCGGCCAGCGCTGCATCCAGGCGCGCCAGACGGGCTCGACCCGGACCACCGGCGTCTGCTGCAGCATCACCTCGCTGACCAGGATCGCCCACGGCCCGGCGTCCGGGTCGCGCCACGGCAGGTCGCGTTCGGCCGCGTCGAACCAGGCGAGGACCGGTGTGAAATCCATCGCGGTTGCGGGGTCTACGTCGCGGGAAACATGCACGCAGAGCATTATCGGTTGTATGCCTACTTCGACTCCCCCGGGCGCCTGGCGCGCCCTCCGTGAAGGAAACCGCCGGTTCGTCGAGGGGACGCCCCAGCACCCGAACCAGGGCGCCAGCCGCGTGGCCGAGCTCGCCGCGGGGCAGCAGCCCACCGCGGTGCTGTTCGGGTGCGGCGACTCCCGCGTCGCCGCCGAGGTGATCTTCGATCAGGGCCTCGGCGACATGTTCGTCGTGCGCACCGCCGGTCACATCATCGACGCCGCGGTGCTCGGGTCGATCGAGTACGCCATCGAGGTGCTCAAGGTTCCGCTGATCGCGATCCTCGGCCACGACAGCTGCGGCGCCGTCGCGGCCACCGTCAACTCGATCGACACCGGCACCATGCCCCCCGGCTACATCCGCGACATCGTCGAGCGGCTCACGCCGTCGGTGCTCGCGGGCCGTCGCGAGGGCCTGACGGACGTCAACGACATCACCGCGCAGCACGTGGAGGAGACGGGACGCCTGCTCCGGGAGCGTTCGCGGATCATCGACCAGGGTGTCGAGGAGGGCCGCGTGGCCATCGTCGGCCTCACCTACGAGCTGGCCGAGGGCAAGGTGCACCTGCGCAGCGCGGTCGGCGATATCGGTGAGGCCGCCACCTCGCCGTTCCAGGCCGTCCGCCCGGAGTGATCGACACCGATTCGTGACACGCCGCCGCAGGTCAGCGGCGTGAGGCCGGGGAAACGCTACCGTTGAAGCGTGCTTGAGCCCCATGGACCCCTGCCGCCCGAGATCTACTGGCGCCGCCGCGTGCTGGCCGCCGGCTTGGCGCTGTTCGCGGTGATCGTCGTGGTGCTCCTGATCGTCTTCATCGGAGGCGGCAAGGACTCGTCGGAGAACGCGGCCGCCGCGTCGTCGAGCACCCCGGCCACCACGACGGGCCTGCCGCCCTCGCAGGCACCCGACAGTGCCGACCCCTCCGCCGGGAACAACGGCGGCGGAGCGGGCGGCGCCGGCGGCTCCGGTGCTCCGCAGTCGGGAGCCCCGCAGTCGGGTGCGGCCTCGGCGAGTTCCTCGGGCGGCGGCGTGCCCACGCCCGGCGCGGTCGTCGCCGGTGGGCCCTGCCCCGACGCGAACATCTCCGTCGTCGTCGGGGCCGACAAGGCCACCTACACGCTCGGCGAGCAGCCCACCTTCGAGGCGACGGTGACCAACGCCGGCTCGGTGCCCTGCTCGCGCGACATCGGCACCGGCCAGCAGCAGCTGATCGTGCTCACGCTCGACGGCTCCAAGCAGCTGTGGTCGAACTTCGACTGCACGTTCCAGCCGGAGATCAAGAACGAGGTGCTCCAGCCCGGCCAGCAGCTGCGCTACAAGCTGCAGTGGGCCGGCACCACCTCCGCGCCCGGCTGCCAGGCCCAGCGCGTACCCGTCGCGCCCGGCGCCTACCAGATCGTCGCGCAGCTCGGCGCCAAGCGCAGCGCGCCCGTGACCTTCAACATCGTGCGCCCCGCGCCACCGGCCGCCCCGGACGAGGGCACCGGCGGCAACTAGCGCTCAGAAGCGCTCGACCGAGGCCTCGGCGAGGCGGGAGAGACCCTCGCGGGCCTGCCGCGCACCGTCGGACCCGATGCCCGGCACGGCCTGCAGATCCGCGGCCGAGGCGGCGAGCAGCGTCTGCAGCGAGCCGAACGTGCCCACCAGCGCCTCCACCTGCGAGGGGCGCAGCCGCGGCACCGAGCCGAGCAGGCGATGGCCCCGCGGGGAGACCGGCTCGTCCTGCGCCTCGACGGTGCCGGAGAAGCCCAGCGCCGCGGCGACGGTGGTGGCGGCCAGGAGATCGGCGTCGGAGAGCGCGTCGATGCGGCCCACGGCGTCGGGCACCGCGTCGGTGTCTGCCAGGTAGTCGCGCAGCACCGGCTCACGCAGCGAGATCGACTCGCCCAGCAGATCCTCGAGCTGCAGCGCGATCTGCCGGCCCGACGTGCCGAGTTCCAGCACGTGCTGCTCGATCTCGACGGCGAGGCGCCGCACCAGCTCCAGCCGCTGCACCACCTGGGTGACCTCGCGGACGGTGACCACGTCCTCGATCTCCGCGCGGGAGAGATGGGTGAGCACCTCGTCGAGCCGGTGCGCGTACCGCTCGAGCGTGGCGATCGCGAGGTTGGCGCGCGAGAGGATGGGCGCCGCGTCGTCCACGAGGTGCCGCACGCCGCCGACGTAGGCGTGCACGATCGCCATCGACGCGGACACGGAGATCACCGGGAAACCGGTCTGGATCGCGGCCCGCTCGGCGGAGCGGTGCCGCGTGCCCGACTCGTGCGTGGGGATCGCGGGATCGGGCATGAGCTGCACGTTCGCGCGCACAATCCGGGTGCCGTCCGTGGAGAGCACCACCGCGCCGTCCATCTTCGCGAGCTCCCGCAGCCGGGTGGGCGCGAACTCCACGTCCAGGTGGAAGCCGCCGTCGCAGATCTTCTCGACGGCCTCGTCGTACCCGAGCACGACGAGCGCGCCGGTGCGCCCGCGGAGGATCCGCTCGATGCCGTCGCGCAGGCCGGTTCCGGGTGCCACCCGGATCACGGTGTCGCGCAACGGCGCGTTCCCGGCGAACGCACGGCCGCCGAGATTGCTGTGGTCCATGGGCTAAGGCTAACGCCCGCGCTTGGATTCGGTCAGAGCGCCCAACCGCAGCGCATCGGCGACGGTGGCGGCCTCGCCGACGTGGATGCCGTCGACGGCCAGCTTCTGCCCGTCGGGCGAGGGCGGCACGATGGCGTGGGTGAAGCCCAGGCGCGCCGCCTCCGCGAGGCGCCGCTCCAGGCCGGTGACGCGCCGCACCTCGCCGGCCAGGCCCACCTCGCCCAGCACCACGGTGTTCGGGCGCAGCGCCTTCTCGACCGCACCGGACGCCACGGCCAGCGCCAGCGCCAGGTCGGCGGCGGGCTCGGTGATCTTCATGCCGCCGACGGTCGCCGCGTAGACGTCCTTCTGCGGCAGGTTCTCGATCCCGCCGTGCTTGGCCAGGACGGCCAGGATCATCGCCACCCGCGCGGAATCCAGGCCCGAGACCGCCCGCCGCGGGGACGGGAGGGGAGTGGGCGTGACGAGCGCCTGCAGCTCGCCCAGCAGGGGCCGCTTGCCGTCGAGGCCGACGGTGACCGCGGTCCCGGCCGCGGCCTGATCGCGGTGGTGCAGGAACAGGCCCGACGGGTCCGTGACCTCGACGATGCCGGTCTCGCGCTGCTCGAAGCAGCCCACCTCGTCGGAGGCGCCGAAGCGGTTCTTGATGCCGCGCACCATGCGCAGCGTGGAGTGTTTGTCGCCCTCGAAGCTGAGCACCACGTCGACCAGGTGCTCCAGGGAGCGCGGGCCGGCGACGGCGCCGTCCTTGGTGACGTGGCCGACGAGCACGACCGCGATCCCCGAGGCCTTGGCCAGCGAGGTGAGGGTGGCCGTGATCGCGCGGACCTGGGTGACGCCGCCGTGCACCCCGTCGACCCCGGACGCCGTGAGCGTCTGCACCGAGTCGACCACCATGAGGGTGGGGGAGATCTGCTCGACGTGGCCGAGCACCGTGCCGAGATCGGACTCCGCCGCGAGGTAGAGCCGGTCGTCGAGCGCGCCGGTGCGCTCGGCCCGCAGCCGCACCTGGCCGGCGGACTCCTCGCCCGTGACGTACAGGGCCTTCCCGCGGCCCGTCGTGGCCCAGCGGTGCACGACCTCGAGCAGCAGCGTGGACTTGCCGACGCCGGGCTCGCCGGCCAGCAGGATCACCGAGCCGGGGACGATGCCGCCGCCGAGCACGCGGTCGAGCTCGCCGATGCCGACGGGCAGCGCGCGCGTCGAGTTCGGGTCGATCTTGGTGATCGGGACCGCGCGGGTCTTCGGGAGGGTGAGCCCCACGTTCGCGGCGACGCCGGTGGCGGCACGCGCGGGGACGCCCTCCTCCATCGTGGACCAGGCGCCGCACGACGGGCAGCGGCCGACCCACTTGGCCACGGTGTGGCTGCACTCGGTGCAGGTGTACTGCACCTTGGCTTTCGCCATGGAGGGCCTAGTGGCCGCCGGAGCCCTCACCCGCACCGTGCTCACCGGCGGTGGGGGTGATGCCCGCGGCCGATGCCGGCGCGGCGCCCGCGTCGATCGGAACGTCGATCGGCAGGGAGCCGGCCTTCTCCAGGTGGAACCAGAGCTTGTTGGTCAGGCCCGGACGCCAGTTCGCATCGACGGGCACGGAGACGGTCAGGCGGGTGACGCCCGAGGCCTTGGTGTCACTGCCCGCAGGGGCGGTGCCGTAGAGCGAGCCGTTGGGCGCGAGGGTGGTGTCGCCGCTGATCGTGGCGAAGCGGCCCTTCTCGTCCGAGATGCCCTTGAGCTTGTCGCCCTGGTGCGCGTTCAGGTTGGTCACCACGAACGCGAGCTTGCCTTGGCTGCCCGCCACCGGGAACAGCACGTGGACGTCCGTGAGGGCGATCTTCTGATCGACGAAGGTCTGGTTGGCGCCGTTGATCGCGGCCACCTGATTGGCGGTCTGCGAGATCTGGCCCGCGCCGCAGGCGGACACCGAGAGCAGGGCGCCGGCGGCGAGCAGGGCACCCGCGACGGTGGTGGCGGTGCGGCGGGTCGAGACGGTGCGTGCGGACACGGTTCCTCCAGTTTCCTCCCCGTGCGCGGCGACACCCGCGTGCGGACGGTGCTGAGTCTGTCACCACGCAGCGTAGTAGAAGGCGGGTCGGGCCGTGCCGCCGGGCGGCAACTACTACGCGGCATCGTTGTCCGCGCCCGTCGCCCGAACCTGCGGAGAACACCCGAGAACCCGTTTGTCAAGCCGAGCAGGACGCCTGACCTGCGACGTTGCCGAGCAGCCCGAAAAGGCCCCGTGTTATCCTGGTCATATCGAAAGGGGCAAGGATCAGATGATTTTCAAGGTCGGAGACACCGTTGTCTACCCCCATCACGGTGCCGCACTGATCGAAGCGATCGAGATCAAGACCATCGGTGGCCGTGAGCGCGAGTACCTCGTCCTCAAGGTCGCACAAGGTGATCTGACGGTCAAGGTTCCCGCTGAGAACGCCGAGGTCGTCGGCGTTCGTGACGTGGTCGGCCAGGAGGGCCTGGACAAGGTCTTCCAGGTGCTGCGCGCGCCGCACACCGAGGAGCCCACGAACTGGTCGCGCCGGTACAAGGCGAACCTCGAGAAGCTCGCATCGGGCGATGTGAACAAGGTGGCCGAGGTCGTGCGCGACCTGTGGCGTCGCGAGCAGGACCGCGGCCTGTCGGCGGGTGAGAAGCGCATGCTGACCAAGGCCCGCCAGATCCTGGTGGGCGAGCTGGCGCTGGCCGAGTCCACCGATGATCAGAAGGCCGAGTCGCTGCTCGACGAGGTTCTGGCGGCGGCCTCCTGACCGTCGTTGCGCTGGTCCCCGCCGCTGGGCAGGGGACACGCCTGGGGCTCGACGTCCCCAAGGCCTTCGTGACTCTGAAGGACCGTTCACTGCTCGAAAGGGCAGTGGACGGTCTTTTCGCGTCCGGTGTCGTCGACGAGGTCGTCGTCATGGTCCCGTCGGACATGGTGGACGGTGCCCGCGCCCTCGTCCCGCGGGCGCGGGTCGTCGTGGGCGGGGCCGAGCGCACCGATTCCGTACGGGCCGGGCTCGCCGCCGCGGGAGACGCCGAGCTGGTGCTGGTGCACGACGCCGCGCGACCGATGACCCCGCCCGCGATGATCGTGCGGGTGGTCGACGCCCTGCGCGCCGGGGCATCCGCGGTGATCCCGGTGCTGCCCGTCGCCGACACCGTCAAGCGGGTCGACGCCGACGGTGCGGTGCTCGCCACCGTCGACCGCGCGGACCTGCGCGCCGTGCAGACGCCGCAGGGGTTCACCGCCGCGTCGCTGCGCACCGCCTACGACGCCGCACCCGGCGAGCTCGCCACCGACGACGCCGGCCTCGTCGAGCGGGCCGGCGGCACCGTCGTGACCGTCGCGGGCGATCCGCTCGCGATGAAGATCACCACCGCCTTCGACCTGCGCGTCGCGCAGGCGCTGATCGAGGAGTAGAGATGATCGTTCCCCGCGTCGGCATCGGCACCGACGTCCATCCGTTCGAGCCGGGGCGCGAGTGCTGGATGCTCGGGCTCCTCTTCGACGGTGACGGCTGCTCCGGCCATTCCGACGGGGACGTCGCCGTCCACGCGCTGTGCGACGCCCTGCTCTCCGCCGGCGGCCTGGGCGACCTCGGCACCGTCTTCGGCGTGGGCCGCTCGGACAACGTCGGCATCACGGGCGCGCAGATGCTGACCCACGTGCGGTCGCTGCTGTCCGGGGCGGGCTTGTCGGTCGGCAACGCCGCGGTGCAGTTGATCGGCAACCGGCCCAAGGTCGGGCCGCGGCGCGCCGAGGCGCAGGAGGTGCTGAGCGAGCTGCTCGGCGCCCCGGTCTCCGTCTCCGCCACCACGACCGACGGCCTCGGCCTCACCGGTCGCGGCGAGGGCGTCGCCGCCATGGCGACCGCGCTGGTCTACGCCGAGGGCTAGGTCGCGCCGGCGCGGGGCGCCGGTTCCCGTCGGGCGGGCAGCGTGTCGATCTCCTAGGTCATGCACCGCGCGCATGGCTTCGCGGAACACCTCGCGACACCTCGGGAGTGCTGCCGCGGAAGCTACGCGGCCAGCCGGCCGGCCCGCGCGCGACGCAGCGTCACCACGGTGTCGACCGTCAGCAGGATCAGCGCGATCCAGACGATGCCGAAGCCGATCCACCGCTCGGGGGAGACGTGCTCGCCCAGGAAGAGCACCGCGCACAGCAGCTGCATGATCGGCGTCGCGAACTGGATCAACCCGACGGTCACGAGCGGGATCCGGCGCGCGGCGGCGGCGAAGAGCAGCAGCGGCACCGCGGTCGCCACCCCGGCGAAGGCCAGCAGCGCGGCGTGGCCGGCGCCGTGGCGTGCGAAGTCGAGCCCGCCGCCCCACGTCGCGATGCCCACGAGCACCGCCGCGGCGATCGGCGCGAGGATCGCTGTCTCCAGCGTCAGGCCCTGCAGCGCGTTCAGGTGCACGCCGACCTTGTTCTTCACCAGCCCGTACAGGCCGAAGGAGAAGGCCAGCGCCAGCGCCGTCACGGGGAACGTCCCGGCCACCACCGCGAGGTAGACGAACGCGAGGACGCCGATGCCGACGGCCACCCACTGCAGCGGCCGCAGCCGCTCGCGCAGCACCACGACACCGAGCGCCACCGTGACCAGCGGGTTGAGGAAGTAGCCGAGCGCCGCGTCCGACGTGTGGCCCGACGTGACCGCCACGATGTAGACGATCCAGTTGGTGGAGATGAGCAGCGCGGCGATCGCCACGCCGGCCAGCAGGCGCGGCTGCCGCAGCACCGGCCGGATCCAGGCCAGATCGCGCAGGATGACCAGCGCGGCCCCGCACAGCACGAGCGTCCACAGGATGCGGTGCGCCAGGATCTCCCACGCTCCGGTGGGCTTGAGCGCATCGAAGTAGAGCGGGAACAGGCCCCAGAGCAGGTACGCGGCGACGCCCATGGCGGTGCCTCGGGTCACCTCGGAGACGTCGCGTTCGGCCACCGAATGATCCTACTTTTCCGGGCGCGCACCGTCGAAGCCCCTGACCTGCGAGGTGCACGCGCCCCGACCCGTAGAATCAGTCCACGTGACGCTGCGCCTTTACGACTCCCTGGCCCGCGAGGTCCGCGACTTCGTGCCCCTCATCGAGGGCAAGGCGGGCATCTATCTCTGTGGCGCGACGGTGCAGGGCGTCCCGCACATCGGCCACATCCGCAGCGGCGTCGCGTTCGACGTGCTGCGCCGCTGGCTGCTCGCGAAGGGCATGGACGTGGCGTTCGTCCGCAACGTCACCGACATCGACGACAAGATCCTGCGCAAGGCCGCCGAGGCGGGCCGGCCGTGGTGGGAGTGGGCCGCGACGCACGAGCGCGAGTTCAGCCGCGCCTACGACGCGCTGGGCGTGCTGCCGCCGTCCGCGGAGCCGCGCGCGACGGGCTTCATCACGCAGATGATCACCTACATGGAGCGGATGATCGAGCGCGGTCACGCCTACGCGGCACCGTCGGGCGAGGGCACCGACGTGTACTTCGCGGTCCGCTCACTGCCGAACTACGGGGAGCTGAGCCGGCAGAAGGTCGACGACGTGCAGCAGGGCGAGACCCTCGCCGAGGGCAAGCGCGATCCGCTCGACTTCACGCTGTGGAAGGCCGCGAAGCCGGGGGAGCCGAGCTGGCCCTCCCCGTGGGGCGACGGCCGCCCGGGCTGGCACCTCGAGTGCTCCGCGATGGCCACGAGCTATCTCGGCCCGCAGTTCGACATCCACTGCGGCGGCATGGATCTGGTCTTCCCGCACCACGAGAACGAGATCGCGGAGGCGCACGGCGCCGGCGATCCGTTCGCCAACTACTGGCTGCACAACGGCTGGGTCACCATGTCCGGCGAGAAGATGAGCAAGTCGCTCGGCAACGTGGTCTCCATCCCGAACCTGCTCACCCAGGTGCGCGCCGTCGAACTGCGCTACTACCTCGGTTCGGCGCACTACCGCTCCATGCAGGAGTTCTCGCCGGGCGCGCTCGCCGAGGCCGCGACCGCGTACGGGCGGATCGAGGCCTTCGTGCAGCGGACCGTCGAGCGGGCGGGCGACGTGCCGATCGGGGAGTGGACGCCCGGTTTCGCTGCCGCGCTCGACGACGATCTCGGCGTACCGTCGGCGTTGGCGGAGGTGCACGGCACCGTCCGGGCCGGGAACGCGGCGCTCGAGTCGGGGGATCTCGACGAGGCGCGGCGGCTGGCCGGTGCGGTGCGCGCCATGACGGCGATCCTCGGCGTCGATCCGCTGGACCCGCACTGGATCACGGAGAACGCCGCGGACGGCCAGGCCATGGACGCCCTCGGCGTGCTGGTGCAGGCCGAGCTGGAGCGGCGCGCCGCCGCCCGCGCGGAGAAGAACTGGGCGGAGGCCGACGCGTCGCGCGACCGGCTGCACGCCGCCGGCATCGAGGTGACCGACGGGGCCGACGGCTCCGCCTGGACCCTGAAGACGAACAAGTAGGAGGCGGACTCATGGCAGGCAATTCGCAGCGCCGCGGCGCGGTCCGCAAGGCGGGCACCAAGAAGGGGCAGGTCCAGGGCTCGGGCGGCGTCCGTCGCCGCGGGCTCGAGGGGCGCGGCGCGACGCCGGCCGCCAAGGACCGCCCGTACCACCCCGCGCACAAGAAGGCGCGCGCCGCGGCGAAGGCGGCGGCGAACCCGCAGCGCCGCCCGGCGAAGGTCGCCGGCCGCCCGTCCGAGGACGGCCCCGAGTACGTCCTCGGTCGCAACCCCGTCGTCGAGTGCCTGCGCGCGGGCGTCCCCGCGACGGCCCTCTACGTGGCGATCGGCTCGCAGAACGACGAGCGGCTCACCGAGTCCGTGCAGATCGCCGCCGACACCGGCATCGCGATCCTCGAGGTGCAGAAGGGCGAGCTGGACCGGCTCAGCGACAACGGCCTGCACCAGGGCGTCGCGCTGCAGATCCCGCCGTACCAGTACGCGCACCCCGAGGACCTGCTCACCCGCGCGCAGGACCGGGGCGAGGCGCCGCTCATCGTCGCGCTCGACAACATCACCGATCCCCGCAACCTGGGCGCCGTGATCCGGTCGACGGCCGCGTTCGGGGGGCACGGCGTGGTCATCCCGGGCCGACGGTCCGCCGCCGTCACCGCCGTCACCTGGCGCACGTCCGCGGGCGCCGCGGCGCGGCTGCCCGTCGCGCAGGCGCCGAACCTCAACCGCGCGCTCGCCGACTACGCGGCGGCGGGCCTGCAGGTCGTGGGCCTCGATGCGGGCGGCGACGTGGACCTCGACGACTACCGCGCCGACACCGGCGTCGTCGTGGTCGTCGGTTCCGAGGGCAAGGGCCTCTCGCGCCTGGTGCGGGAGAACTGCGACTCGATCCTGTCGATCCCGATCGCCTCGTCGGTGGAGTCGCTCAACGCCTCCGTCGCGGCGGGTGTGGTGCTGGCGGAGTTCGCCCGACAGCGTCGGCAGTAAAGAAGGCATGCGTTAGTCTGAACCGATGGGGTCCCTGGAGGAGCGGCAGGAGCACCGACGCCGAGTGATGCTCGACGCCGGCGTTGCGCTCCTCGGTGGGCCCGACGCCGGTGCGCTCGGCGTGCGCGCCGTCTGCCGGTCCACGGGGATCACCGAGCGCTACTTCTACGAGGCGTTCGGCACGAGGGACGGCTTCGCGCACGCCGTCTACAACGACATCGCCCACCGCACCCAGGAGGTGCTGGAACGGAGCGTCCGGCGGGCCTACGAGGCGGCCGAAGCCGCGGACACACCGGTCACCGCCGCCGCCGTCGCGGAGGCGGCGGTCTCCGGGTTCGTCGAGTTCGTCGTCGACCGGCCCGACGTCGGGCGGATCCTCTTCCTCGCTCCCCACCGCGAACCGGCACTCGCGGAACAGGGCTTGGTGAGCATGCCCGCGTTCTTCGACGTCGTCGCCGCCGCCCTGCCGAACACCGTCGACGCGACCACCCGCCTGCTCGTCGCCATGGGGCTCGTGGGCGCGCTGACCACCCTCTTCACCGAGTTCATCGCCGGCCGGCTGGACGTGAGCCGGGAGCGGCTCGTCGAGCACTGCGTGCGCCTGATCGCCACCGCGCCGGACCGCTTCGCGGACTGAGCGGCTACCCCGCGAACCGCGCGATCGTGACCCCGGCGCCGTCGAGCACGGTGCGCAGGCGCTGCGCGACGGCGACGGCGGACGGGTTGTCGCCGTGCACGCACACCGAATCGGGCGCGAGCTCCACCTCGGTGCCGTCGATCGCCTCGACGGTGCCGTCGCCGACCATGCGCAGCACGCGCGCCGCGATCTCGTCGGGGTCGTGCAGTACCGCGCCCTCGCGGGAGCGGGGGACGAGCGCACCGTCGGGCAGGTAGGCGCGGTCGGCAAAGGCCTCGCGCACCACCGCGAGCCCGCGCTCGGCGGCGATCCGGAGGAACGCGGAGCCGGGGAGGCCCAGCACCGGGAGGTCCGGTGCGGCGGCGAGCACGCCCTCGACGACGGCGGCGGCCTGCGCCTCGTCGGCGACGATGCGGTTGTAGAGCGCGCCGTGTGGTTTGACGTAGTCGACGGTGCCGCGGACGCTCCTCGCGATCGCCTGCAGCGCGCCGATCTGATAGATCACGTCCGCGGTGAGGTCCGCCGCGGGGACGTCCATGGACCGGCGGCCGAAGCCGCGCAGGTCCGCGTAGCCGACCTGGGCGCCGATCGCGACGCCCTTCGCCACCGCCGCCGCGCAGGTCTCCCGCAGGGTGGTCGGGTCGCCGGCGTGGAAGCCGCACGCGACGTTGGCCGAGGTCACCACGTCGAGCAGGGCGTCGTCGTCGCCGAGTCGCCAGGCGCCGTAGGACTCGCCGCAGTCGGCGTTGAGATCGATTCTCACGACCTCGACGGTACTGCGTGCACGCAGTCGTGCGCGGGGGTGTCGACCGGGGCGACGGTGCCGCGGCGGCCGCGCTGCCCGAGGAGGCGGCAGACCATGTAGATCAGGAACGAGATCGACGTGACGAAGACCGACACCGGGAGCGCCGGCGCCAGCGAGAGGATGATCCCGCCGACGGCGGAGACCAGCGCGAAGATCAGCGAGAGCACCGTCGCCTTGCCCGGCGAACTGGTGACCCGTGCGGCCGCGGCGGCGGGGGTGATGAGCAGGCTCATCACCAGCAGCGCGCCGACGATCTGCACGCCCTGCGCCGCGGCGGCGCCCACGAGCATCGCGAAGACCACCGACAGCGTCTTCACCGGAACGCCGTGCGCGGCGGCCACATCGGGATCGGTGGAGAGGAACAGCAGCGGCCGGTAGATGAACGCGAGGATCAGCAGCACCACGACGGTGGTGATCGCCATCAGCGTCACGCCGCTGAGCCCCACGGCGACGATCTGGCCGGTGAGCAGCGCGAAGGCGGTGCCCTGCCGGCCCTCGTGCAGCGCCAGGAACAGCACCGAGAGGCCGAGGCCGAAGGCCATGATGACGCCGATCACCGAGTCCCGCTCGCGGGCGTACACGCCGAGCAGACCGAAGAGCAGGCCCGCGACGAGCGCGCCGAGCAGCGCACCCGAGCCCACGCTCCACCCCATGAGCAGGGCGAAGGCAGCACCGGTGAGCGAGAGCTCGGACGTGCCGTGCACGCTGAAGGCCATCTGCCGCGAGACGATGAGCGGGCCCATTACTCCGGCCAGCACGCCGAGCAGCGCCGCGGCGAGCAGCGCCTGCTGCACGAAGGGCTGCTGCAGCAGCTCCCAGGTGAGGGAGAAGTTCGTCAGGTTCTCGAGCCGGTCCATCAGTGATCGCCTCCCACCACGACGAGCCGGTCGCGCACGTGCAGCACGTCGACGGGGGTGCGGTACAGGGCGCTCAGCCGCTCGGAGGTCATCACCTCGGCGGTCGGCCCCACCTCGAACCGCCCGTCGACCAGGTAGAGGACGCGGTCGCAGTACGGCAGCACGGGGTTGATCTCGTGCGTCACGAACAGCACGGCGGTGGCGTGCTCGCGGCGCCGGCGCTCGATGAGCGAGACGGCCAACTGCTGGTTACCGGGGTCCAGGGACAGGAGCGGTTCGTCGCAGAGCAGGATCGTCGGATCGGACGCCAGCGCCTGCGCGACGCGCAGCCGCTGCTGCTCACCGCCGGAGAGGGAGCCGATGGGGGCGTCGGCGAAGGCCTCGGCGTCCACCTGCCGCAGGGCGGCGTCGACGGCGGACCGTCGGGCCGCGCGGTTGCGCAGGCCCAGGCCCCAGGAGGCACCGTCGAAGCCGAGGCCGACGAGGTCGCGTCCGCGCAGGGGCACGGCACCGTCGAGCGCCCGCTGCTGCGGGATGTACCCGAACCGGCCGTTGACCTCCACGGTGCCGGCGGACAGGTGGTTCTGGCCGAGCAGGACGCGCAGCAGGGAGGTCTTGCCGGCGCCGTTGGGGCCGAGCACGGCGACGAACTCGCCGGGCGCGATGTCGAGGTCCAGGCCGTCCCAGAGCGTGCGGTCGCCGAAGCGCAGCGCGGCATCGCGCACGGAGATGACGGGCGCGCCGTTCGACGGTGCGCCGGCCGGGGCCGCGCTCACGGGCGCGGCGCGAGCGCGGAGGCGAGGCGCTGCACGTTCTCGGCCTGCCACGCGACGTAGTCGTCGACGCCCTCCGGCAGGGACTCGGTCACCCGCACCACGGGCACACCGGCGGTCTCGGCCGTCTTCGCCAGCGCGCTGGTCACGGGGCTCTCGGTCTGCGAGTTGAGCACGACGGCCCGCACCTGCTTGTCGCTGACCAGCGCGTTCGCGGCGGCGATGTCGGCGGGCGCCGGGTCGGTGCCCGATTCGATGGCAGCGGTGTACCGGGCGGGCGCGACGTCGGTCAGGCCCGCGAGGGTGAGCAGGTAGCCGGCGACCGGCTCGGTCGCGGCGATCTTGGCGCCGGGGTTGGCCTGACCGATGGCGCGGGCCTGCCCGATGACACCGTCGAGCCGGGTCCCGAACTCCCGCGCGCGGCTCTCGTAGCCCTCGCGGTGCGCGGTGTCCTTCTCGGAGAGCGCCTGCGCGACGGCGGTGGCGACCTTCTGCATGGTGGGCAGGTCGTAGAAGACGTGCTCGTTCTCGTGCGCGTGGTCGTGCTCGTTCGCATCGCCGTGCTCGGCGGCGGTCGTGCCGGACTGCACCGCGACCGCGTCGACCTTCGCCGCGGCGGTCCCCTCGGCGGCCTGCTCCATGTACGCGTCGTAGTGGCCGCCGTTGAAGACCAGCACCGCGGCCTTCTTCACCTTGAGCGTGTCCTGCGCGGACGGCTCGAATTCGTGCGGATCGCCGGTCGGGTTCGCGAACAGCGAGGTCACCGTGGCATCGCCGCCCGCGACGGCCTGCGCGATCGCGCCGTAGACGTCCGTCGACGCCACGACCGAGGGCTTGCCGTCGCCCGACTCCGCCTCCGACGCCTGCCCGCACGCGGTGAGGGCGAGGGCCGCGACGGCGACGGCACCGGCGACCCGGGCGAGACGAAGACGGTTGCGCACGACGGAGCTCCTGACGACAGAATGGGAATCGTTGTCATTTAGAGTAGGGCGACCGCGATCCTCTGTCGAATAGGTGAATGCGCATGTATCAGCGCATCCGCCTCAGGCCCCGGCGGCCTCGGCCTGGGCGGTCGTGGTGGCCTCCTCGGCGATCGCGGCGAACTGCGCGCCCATCGCGGCGGCGAGGGCCTGCGCGGCGGAGAGCGGGCGGACCATGACCATGAAGTCGTCGATCTTGCCCTCGGCGTTGACGTGGATGAAGTCGCAGCCGGTGATCTTCTTCCCGTCGACGGCCGCCTCGAAGACGAGCGCGTGGTCGTCGCCGTCGTTGATCTCGCGCACGTAGCGGAAGTCCTCGAAGACGCGCAGCACGCCGCGCAGGATCGCGGCGGTGATGTGCCGGCCCTCGTAGGGCTTGAAGGCGACGGGGCTGGTGAAGGTCACGTCGTCGGCGAGCAGGCCGTCGAAGGCCTCGCCGTCGCGGGCCTCGACGGCGGCACGGAACTCACGCATGGCATCTCCTAGTGAACTAGTTGAATAGGTATGCGCGAGTATAGGCAACTAATTGACTAGATTGGAAGGCATGGCGCTGCGGCACGCGATCGAATCGACCCTCCTCGTGCTGGGGGAGGCCTCCGGCTACGACCTGTCCAAGGAGTTCGACGGTGCCCGCGCCAACTTCTGGGTCGCGACGCCGCAGCAGCTCTACCGCGAGCTCGAGCGCATGGAGTCCGCCGCGGTGATCGTCGCGCGGACCGTCGAGCAGGAGAAGCGGCCGACCAAGCGCGTCTTCCGGCTCACCGACGCCGGCCGCGCCGAGCTCGCTGCCTTCACCACGACGAGTCCGCGCGCCACCGCGATCCGCGACGAACTCATGGTGATGGTGCAGGCCGTGGAGGTGGGGGACCCGGCGGCGGTGTGGGAGGCCGTGCGCGCGCACCGCGAGGCCTCCGCCGCCAAGCTCGACTACTACGAGCGGATCGAGCGCACCTGGCTCGGCGGGCGCACCCGCGACGAACTGCTCGCCGACCCGCACCTCGGCGGGCCCTACCTGACCCTGCTGCGCGGGCTGTCCTTCGAGCGGGAGAACGTCGACTGGTGCGATCTCGCCCTTCCGGTGCTGCGCGCCCGCGCCGGCCGGTAACGCCGCGCCCCAGTTTCGGGTTCTGCTGCCGTCGGACGTCGAATTCCGCGTCGAGGGGCCGCAGAACCCGACGTTCGGGAGGCGATCGGCGCATATTCCGGACGCAGTTCGGAGCGGCGGGATCGATCGCGACCTATGCGGTGGCGATCGTCGGGTAATGCGCGATGGCTCTGATCGCCCTCCCGCTGATCCGTCGCTGAGTACCCGGAGATTTCGCGTTCTACGGGCACTCGAGGCCGAATCCGGCCTCGAGTGCCCGCAGATCGCCGAATTCTCGATCAGCGCACGACGTGCGGCATGAGGGCGTCGGGCGGGATCACGCCGAACTTGCCGGCGTTGTAGTCCTCGAGCGCCTGGATCAGCTCGGCCTTGCTGTTCATCACGAACGGGCCGTACTGCGCGACGGTCTCGCGGATCGGCCGGCCGCCCAGGATCAGCACCTCCATCGCGGGACGGTGCGAATCCTGCGAGGAGTCGGCGGCCACGGTGATCCGGTCGCCGGGGCCGAGCTGCGCGAGCTGGCCCTGGCGGATCGGATGCCCCGCCGGCCCGACGGTGCCCTTACCGCTCAGCACGTAGACCAGCGCGTTGAAGTCGCGGTTCCACGGCAGCGACGCCTCGGCGCCGGGCGCGACGGTCGCGTGCACGAAGTTGATCGGCGTGCGGGTGGAGCCGGGGCCGGCGTGCCCGTCGACCTCGCCGGCGACGATGCGGATCAGCGCGCCGCCGTCGGGCGTGGTGACCAGCTTCGTCTGGCCGCCCTCGAGATTCTGGTAGGCGGGGGTGGTGAACTTCTCCGCGGCGGGCAGGTTCACCCACAGCTGGATGCCGTGGAAGGTGCCGCCGGACTCGACGAGCTCCGCGGGCGGGGTCTCGATGTGCAGGATGCCGGAGCCGGCGGTCATCCACTGGGTGGCGCCGTCGGTGATGATGCCGCCGCCGCCGTGGCTGTCCTGGTGCTGGAACAGGCCGTCGATCATGTAGGTCACGGTCTCGAAGCCGCGGTGCGGGTGCCAGTTGGTGCCCTTGGGCTCGCCGGGCTCGTACTCGACCTCGCCCATCTGATCCATGTGGATGAACGGGTCGAGATCGCGCGGGTGCACGCCGGCGAAGGCGCGGACCACGGGGAAGCCCTCGCCCTCGTGGCCGCGGGGTCCGGTCGTGATCCTCCGCACCGGGCGGTCGGTGTCCGACGGTGCCGGCGCGGCGATGCGGGGCAGGGTCAAGGTGTCTGCGGTGACGGCGGGCATGTCGTCCTCCTCGGGTGGCTGGTGACGCTGACACTACCATCAACCGGACCGTGGTCCGATTAATTCCGCCAGGGTCGGCCCGCCGTGCGAGGCCGCCCGCGAGGCGTGGCGGTTATGGTCGGACGGTGACTCGTACTGTGGGATTGGCCGTCTCGAGCGACGGCACGGAGATCTTCTACGCCGACTACGCGGAGGGGGCGGACCCGGCGAAGCCGGCGATCCTGCTCGTCCACGGCTGGTCCGCGAGCTCGGACTCGTGGGGCGCGCCGTTCATCGACGAGCTGACGGCCGCGGGGCACCGCGTGGTGGCGGTGGACAACCGCGGCCACGGCCGCAGCTCCGTGCCCGACGCCTTCACCACGCAGGCCTTCGCCGACGACCTCGCCGCGGTCCGCCGCGACCTGGACCTCGGCGAGATCATCCCCGTCGGCTGGTCCTACGGCGGCCTGATCATCGCCGATCACCTCGCGACGTACGGCACCGAGAACATCGCCGCGGTCGGCCTCATCGGCGCGATCACCTCGATCGGCGGCACCAAGGAGGGGCAGTTCCCCGGCGGTGTCACCGGCGCGTCGATGAACGAGGCTCTGCCGGCCGCGCTGTCGGCGCACCCCGGCAAGGCGATCACGGCGCTGGCGAAGCTGCGGATGCTGCCGCACGGCTTCGATCAGGACGCGCTGGGCCCTGTCGCCCAGCAGCAGTTCGGCATCGCGCTCGCGACGCCCCCGGCCGTGCGCGGCGGGCTGTTCCGGCGCACCGTCGACCACGATGCGGACCTGGCGCACTGGACCTTCCCCGTCCTGGTCCAGCACGGGAAGGACGACGAGGTGGTGGCCCCGTCGACCGCGGAGCATCACGCGCAGGTCCTGCCGAACGCGACGCTGTCCTGGTGGGACGGCGGCGGGCACGCGCCGTTCGTCGTGGACCCCGCCCGCAGCGCCCGGGAGCTCCTGGCGCTCCGGGGTTAAGCTGGACGGCGTGCCTACTGGGAAGTCCGCGGCCCCCGTGCCGCGCCGGATCGCGGTGCTGTCGGTGCACACGTCGCCGCTGGCCCAGCCCGGTACGGGCGATGCGGGCGGGATGAACGTCTACATCTGGCAGACCTCGCTGGAACTGGCGAAACGCGGCATCGAGGTGGAGATCTTCACCCGGGCCACGCAGTCGACGGATCAGTCGATCGTCGAGGCGGCGCCGGGAGTGCGGGTGCGCAACATCGTCGCGGGGCCGTTCGAGGGGCTCGACAAGACGGATCTGCCCGCGCAGCTGTGCGCCTTCGCCGCCGGCGTGCAGCGCGCCGAGGCCCGCGAGGAGCCCGGCTACTTCGACCTCATCCACTCCCACTACTGGCTCTCCGGCCAGGTCGGCTGGCTCGCGCGCGACCGCTGGGGTGTGCCGCTCGTGCACACGGCGCACACCCTCGCCGCGGTGAAGAACAACGCCCTCGCCGTCGGTGACACCGCGGAGCCGCAGGCCCGCATCATCGGCGAGCAGCAGGTCTCCGACGAGGCCGATCGCCTCATCGTCAACACCGAGGTCGAGGCGGGGCAGCTGGCCGCGATCCACGACGTCGCGCCGGACCGCATCGACGTGGTCTACCCGGGCGCCGACCTGCATACCTACACCCCGGGCGACGGTGCCCCCGCCCGCCGCGAGCTCGGCATCGCCGACGACGAGATCGTGCTCACTTTCGTCGGCCGCATCCAGCCGCACAAGGCGCCGGACCTGCTCCTGCGGGCCGCGGCGCCCCTGATCCACGCCCATCCCGACCGGCGCATCCGCGTGCTGGTGGTCGGCGGGCCGTCGGGTACGGGGCTCGAGCGCCCCGATGCGCTGATCGCACTGGCCCGCGAGCTCGGCATCGAGCACGCCGTCACGTTCTCGCCGCCGCGCCCGCCGGCGGGCCTCGCGGAGGTCTACCGCGCGTCCGACGTGGTGGTCGTCCCCAGCTACTCCGAGTCGTTCGGGCTCGTCGCCGTCGAGGCGCAGGCCTGCGGCACGCCCGTGGTGGCGGCGAAGGTCGGTGGCCTGTCGGTCGCCGTCGCCGACGGTGTCTCCGGTCGCCTCATCGACGGGCACGACCCGGCGGTCTGGGCCGCCGTCCTCGACGACCTCACCGCGGATCCGCAGCTGCGGCAACGGCTTTCCGACGGTGCCGCCGCTCACGCCCGGCAGTTCTCCTGGGCGCGGACGGCCGACGGCCTGCTGCAGAGCTACGCCCGGGCCATCGAAGCGCGACAGGCGGCGGCGCAGACGGTGCGCCGTCGGCGCAGGAGGAGTGTCGGAGTCCGCGCGTGAGCGCGGCGGCGATCGGCGGGGCGCCCACACCCCGCGGGAACGGAGTGGTGAGATGACGATGACCCCGGAGCAGATCGAGAAGGCGCTCACCGAGCGGGAACTGGAGTTCACCCGCAAGGAGGAGGTGGGCAAGGACGACGCCCACTTCGTCATCGAGTTGCCGGGTGAGAAGAAGCTCAAGACCACGACCCTGCTCACGCTGGGGACGCACGGCGCGCGCGTCGAGGCCTTCGTCTGCCGGCACGTGGACGAGAACTTCGAGGGCGTGTACCGCTATCTGCTGCAGCGCAATCGGCGCCTGTACGGCGTCGCGTACACCCTCGACAAGGCGGGCGACATCTACCTCACCGGCCGGTTCGCCGAGCTGACCGAGGACGAACTGGACCGGATCCTGGGGCAGGTGCTCGAGGCCGCCGACGGCGACTTCAACACCCTGCTGGAGCTCGGCTTCTCCACCGCGATCCGCCGCGAGTTCGACTGGCGCGTCTCTCGCGGCGAACCGCTGTGGAATCTCAAGCCTTTCGAGCACTTACTGCCGGACTTTCCGGAGCTTCCGGAACGCTGACCGCATCGTCGGCCTCGGGGCGCGAGCGCGGGATGGCCAGGGCCACCACGGCGGCGACGGCGGCGACGACGCCGGCGATCACGAAGGTGCTGGTGAACGCGGACTCCGCGGGCAGTTCCACGGCGCGCGGGGTGCCCGCTCCGAGGGTGATCGTGGTGCGGGTGAGCACCGTCGCCATCACGGCGGAGGCGACCGCGGTGCCCATCGAGCGCATGAGCGAGTTGAGGCCGTTCGCGGCGGCGGACTCCGTCTCGGGGACGTTGCCCATGATGAGCGCGGGCATCGCCGAATAGGCCACGCCCACACCGCCGAAGACGATCATCGAGCCGAGCGACATCTTCCACGTCGCGTCGGTGAGGCCGAGCAGCGCGAAGTAGCCGGCGGCCGACATGGTGGCGCCGATCGCGAGCGTCAGCCGCGCACCGATCCGCTTGGTGAGTAGGGCGGAGACGGGGGAGAGGGCCATCATCACCAGGCCGCCCGGGACCATCCACAGGCCGGCGTTGAGCATGGTGAGCCCGAGCCCGAAGCCGGTGGCCTCGGGGATCTGCAGCAGTTGCGGCATGGTGAGCATGAGCGAGAACATCGCGAAGCCGACCATGATCGAGGCGAGGTTGGTCAGCAGGATCGGGCGACGTGCCGAGATCCGCAGGTCCACCAGCGATTCCGGGGTGCGCAGCTCCCACCAGCCCCACGCGATGAGCACGAGGACGCCACCGACGGCGCAGCCGATCGTGGCCGCCGAGGTCCAGCCCCAGCTCTGTCCCTTGGTGATCGAGAGCAGGACGGAGACCAGGCCCGCGCTGAGCCCGACGGTGCCGACCACGTCGAACTTCCCGGGGCTGAGGTTCGGTGATTCGGGAACCACCACGTACACCAGGCCGAGGGTGATCACGCCGAGCGCGAGCGAGAACCAGAACAGCGTGTGGTAGTCGAAGTGCTCGGAGATGTAGGCGCCGAACGGGATGCCGATCGCGCCGCCCACGCCGAGCATCGCCGACATGAGCGCGACCGCGCCCGGGATCTTGCGCGCGTGCAGCTCGTCGCGCATGAGCGAGATACCCACGGGCACCAGGCCCATCGCGAAGCCCTGGAACGAGCGGCCCACGACGGTGACCAGCAGCGTGTGCGAGAGCGCGCAGATCAGCGAGCCCGCGATGAGGCTGAGCAGGCTGGTGAGCAGGATCAGGCGCTTGCCGTACATGTCGCCGAGGCGGCCGGCGATGGGCATCGCGACCGAGGAGGCGAGCAGCGTCGAGGTGATGACCCACGAGGCGTTGTCGGCCGTGGTGTCGAGCAGGTGCGGCAGCTGGCCGACGAGCGGCACCACCAGCGACTGCATGAGGGAGGCGAGGAGTCCGCCGAGGCACAGGACGGCGATGAGGAGGCCGTCCGACGGAGCCTCGGCGCGGGTCTTTCGGAGCATGTCTGTCATGTCGCCGACCGTAGTTGCAGAATACAACTCAAGCAACCGGATGCGGCGCGCATCACGCTGACCCCGCCCGCTGTGACGTGCGTTAATGTGGTGGTGTGAACCATCCGGAATCGGGCTTTTCGCCCCGTCGAGCCCCGCACTCCGGGCGGGTTGCGAACCCCTGCTCGGGTGTGCCGGCGTGAGCGCCGCCACCAGGATCCGCGTCGGCGCGGCGATGGTGCTCGCGGCCGTCGTGGTCCCGATCCTGCTGGTCCTGGTCTTCACCCTGCCGCAGTTCCGGCTCGACGCGCAGATCGTCCCGCTCGACGGTGCGCCGCACGCCGTCGTGCTGCCGGCCGACGCGGAGTACGCGGTCCTCGCGGCCACGCGGACGAAGGACGGCGCACCGTCGTGCACGCTGACCGGACCGGACGGCGCGCCGATCGCGCTGCGCGAGGTGTCCGGCGGCGTGACGGTCGAGAACCGGATGGTGCTGCGGGTCTTCGACACGGGGAGCGGGGCGGTCACGGCGACGTGTCCGCCGACGCCCGGCTACACCGACGTCGCGCTGGGGAAGCGGCCCGATATGACGCGCCTGCTCGGCGGCATCTTCGGTGCGTTCGGCTTCGCGCTGCTGGTCGGCGGCCCGGGCCTGGTGCTGCTCATCGGCGGCCTGCGGGGACGCGCGCAGCCCGCCTGAATTTGGTTATAACCAGTTTGCCTGATCTGCGGGTACTCGCCGTGCGCACCCTCTAGGATGGGGCGCATGGAAATCGTGATCCGCCCGACTCCCGCCGACGTCGCCACCACCGCCGCCGACGTCGTGGCAGACCACGTGCGCCGCGGCCCCGCGGTCCTGGGGCTGGCCACCGGCTCCACTCCGCTGGCCACGTACCAGGAGCTCATCCGCCGTCATCGCGACGAGGGGCTCAGCTTCGCCGATTGCGTCTCCTTCAACCTCGATGAGTACGTCGGCCTGCCGAAGGGGCACCCCGAGAGCTACCGCGAGGTGATCCGCAAGGAGTTCACCGCGCACGTCGACCTCCCCGACGCCAAGGTCGAGGGACCGGACGGCACCGCCGCGGACATCGCCGCCGAGGCGCAGCGCTACGAGGACGCGATCAAGGCCGCCGGTGGCGTCGACGTCCAGCTGCTCGGCATCGGCACCGACGGGCACATCGGCTTCAACGAGCCCGTCTCCTCGCTCGCCTCGCGCACCCGGATCAAGACGCTGACCACGCAGACCCGCGAGGACAACGCGCGGTTCTTCGCGTCCATCGACGAGGTGCCCATCCACGTGCTCACCCAGGGGCTCGGCACGATCTCCGAGGCGCGGCACCTGCTGCTGCTCGCCACCGGTGAGGGCAAGGCCGAGGCCATCGCCGCGACCGTCGAGGGGCCGGTCGCCGCGATCAACCCCGCGTCGGTGCTCCAGTTCCACCCGCACGTCACCGTCGTCGTCGACGAGGCCGCCGCGTCGCGCCTGCGCCTGAAGGACTACTACGTGCACGTGCTCGCCAACAAGCCGGCGAACCAGCCGTTCTAGGCGTCCTCGGGGCCGAACAGGCCCGACATCAGGGCCTCGAGGCTCGCGGTGAAATCCTCGACGGTGGAAGGCGTTCCGTCGAGTTCCGCGGCGGCGCGCAGGTTCGGCACGGCGTCGCCGGGTAGGGCGTCGACGAGTTCGTCCATACGCGCGTGGGTCAGGGGCGTGCCCTCCGCGCGCTGGCGCAGGTGCGAGAGCACGCTCCCGAGTGTGAGGCTCCACAGGGCGCGGTACGCCGCGAGTGCGGCGGCGCGGTCGCCGGTGAGCCGGTACCCGGCGCCCATCACGGCGTCGGTGAGCAGGAGCGCGCCGCGGCCGATGCGTTGCGGCCGGATCAGTGCCTCCGGCACCCACGGGTGCGCAGTCAGCGACGTGTAGAGCGTCGTCATCGCCTCCCGGATGCAGGCGCGCGGCTCGTCGGGGAACTCGATCGCCGCGTAGGGCTCCGCGATCGCGTCGAGTGCGAGCGCGAGCAGGGTCTCCTTGTCGTCGACGTGCCGGTAGAGCGCCATGGTGGTCACTCCCAGATCGCCCGCCAGCGACTTCATCGTCAGCCCGTCGACGCCGGCCTCGTCGAGCACGGTCAGCGCCCGCTCGACGATCCGTTTCCGCGTGATGCTGGGCGGGCGGCCGCGACGCGGCGTGATCTGACGCATCCCCCCATTCTGGCGGAGCGTCCTTGTGTCCGCTCGCGACTGAGGCTACCCTCCCTAATTATGTTACTCGATACACAAAAAGTTCCGGTGCGGGCGGCGCTGCTCCTCGCCGGGCTGTCCCAGTTCCTCGTCGCCTTCGACGCCTCCGTCACCAACGTCGCGCTGCGGGCCATTCGCGACGACGTGCACTTCACCCCGCAGGGCCTGTCCTGGGTCGTGAACGCCTACGCGATCGTCTTCGGCGGCCTGCTGCTGCTCGCCGGGCGGCTCTCGGACCGCTTCGGGCCCCGCGCCCTGCTCCGTTTCGGCTTCGCACTGTTCACCGTCGCCTCGCTCGGCGCCTACCTGTGCCAGGAGCCGTGGCAGGTGATCGTGGTCCGGGTGCTGCAGGGCGTGGGCGCCGCGGCCATCGCGCCCGCCGCGATCACCTCGGTGGCACTGACGTTCCACGAGCCCGCGCAACGCGCGAAGGGGTTCGCCGCCATCGCGATCGGCGCCTCCGTGGGCGGCGCCGTCGGCGTGGTCCTGTCCGGCGTGCTCACCGACGCCTTCGGCTGGCGGACCGTCATCGCCTGCGGCGCTCTGGTTTCCGCGATCGGACTCGCCCTCACCTACGCCGCTCCCGGGCCGGTGCCGGGGGCGGACCGTCGCACCGACTGGGCGGGTGGGGTGCTCGCCACCGCGGGCCTGACGGTGCTGGCGTACGGGATCGTCGCCGCCACCGACAACGGCTGGGGCAGTGCCCGCACGCTCGGATGGTTCGCCGTGGCCGCGGTACTGCTGGCGGTCTTCGTGGCGGCCGAACGGCGAACGGCGGTGCCGCTGGTGGACTTCCGCGTGCTCGGACAGCGCGAGGTGCTGGTCCCGTGCCTGGTCTTCGCCTTCGTGGTGGCCGGCCAGTTCGGTGCGTTCTACTTCGTCTCGCTGTATCTGCAGATGGGCCTGGGCTATTCGGCCACCAAGACCGGACTGATGTTCCTGCCCTTCTCCTTCGGCATCATCGTCGCGGTGCAGCTCGCAACGCGCCTGGTATCGAAGATCGGCGCCCGCGCCGTGGTGGCGATCGGCACGGCGCTGGCCACCGTCGGATTCCTGCTGTTCGCACCGTTGCCGGCCGACGGCGACTTCCTCACCGCGGTGCTGCTCCCGTCGCTGGTGACCTCGGTGGGCATCGGCCTGGTCTTCCTGCCGCTGCCGAACATCGCGACGGCGGCGGTCGCACCGTCGGCGGCGGGCATGGTCTCGGGCGTGCTCAACACCTTCCGCCAGGTCGGCGGGGCCCTGGGCCTGGCGATCCTGGTCACCGTCGCCGCGGCGCTGGGCGGCGACGGCGGCGTGTTCCCCGGCTACCGCGCGGCCCTGCTGGTCAGCGCCGGCCTGGTGGCGGCGGCCTTCGCCATCTCCCTGCTCCTCCCCGCGAAGCAGCGCGAGGCGGCTCGTTAGAATCGCGTAGTGACTACGCGGCAGCTCGGTTTCGGTGCACTGGCCGGGCTCGCGGCCGCGATGGGATTGGGGCGGTTCGTCTACACGCCGATCCTCCCGCTCATGCAGGAGCAGACCGGCATGTCGCCGAGCTCCACCGCGATCGTCGCCACGTTCAACTACCTCGGCTACTTCCTCGGCGCGCTGGCGCTCGCGATCTGGCCGCGCCTGGCCCGCAGCACGCTGTTGCTGCGGGCCTCGCTGCTCGCGCTGGTCGCCAGCGAGGTCGCGATGGTGCTCGCCGTGAACGTGCCGCTGTGGTCGGTGGTGCGCCTGATCGCGGGGCTCGCCAGCGCGGTGGTCTTCGTCTACTGCGCGAACGCGGTCGCGGGGACCGCCGCCGCCGGGATCGCCTTCTGCGGCGTCGGCGTCGGCATCGCCGCGTCGGGACTGCTCGTGGTCGGGCTGGGCGAGGTGGTGGGCTGGCGCGCCCTGTGGTGGGTGTCCGCCCTGGCGACGGCGCTGTTCGGCCTCTTCGCGTGGCGGCTCCCGCCCGGTGCCGCGACCGCCGCGCCGCGCTCCGACGGTGCCGCCCCGCCCCGGCCCGGCATCGCCGGCTGGGCGCTCGGGACCAGCTACTTCCTCGAGGGCGTCGGCTACATCGTGCTCGGCACGTTCCTGGTGGCCGCGGTCGCGGCGGGCGGCGAGTCCTGGGAGGGCCCGGCGGCGTGGGTGATCGTCGGCCTCGCCGCCGCGATCTCGCCGCTGCTCTGGGCGCGCCTGCGCCGGTTCCGCTCCGCCGAGAGCCTGCTGGTGATCGCGCTGCTGCTGCAGGTCGTCTCCGCGGTGCTGCCCGCCCTGGTCCGCGGACCCGCGGCCGCCGCCGTCTCGGCGGTGCTGTTCGGCGGCACCTTCATCGGCGCGGTGATGCTGTCGATGGAGGCGGGCGCGCGGATCGGCATCCCGCGGTCCGCCGCCGTGCTCACCGCGGCCTACGGCATCGGTCAGATCGTGGGCCCGCTGGTCGTCGCGCCGATGCTCGGGGACGGCTACGACGCCGCCTTCCTCACCGCGGGCGGCGTCCTGGTCGCCGCGGCCGTCCTGGCCGCAGTCGCGCGGTGGACCGCTCCCGATCGGGCGGCCGCGAGGGCTTGACTATTTTCCAAAATGGGAAATAATTGCGAGGTATGGATGACAACAACCTCGCAGCAGCAGTGATCTACCGTGACGCCCCGACCGCCCTGGAGTGGCTCGAGAAGGCGTTCGCGTTCGAGACGACGATGGCGATCGATCCGCCGCCGGACCAGCCGACGATGGGCCACTACGAGATGGACTGCGGCGGCGGTCGGATCATGGTCGGCTCGGAGTGGAGCGACTCCGCGAGGAGCCCCGCCAGCGTCGGCGGCGTGAACACCCAGTCGCTCCACATCCAACTCGACGGCGACATCGACGCGCATTGCGAACGGGCGCGCGCCGCCGGTGCGACGATCGTCCAGGAGCCGGAGGACCAGTTCTACGGCGACCGCACCTACCGGGCGGCCGACCTCGACGGCCACGTGTGGACCTTCGCGCAGCACCTCCGTGACGTCAGTCGATCCGAGGCGGAGGCCGCCATCGGTACGTCGATCCGGGCGAAGAACTGGTCGTGACGGCGCCCCAGCTGGACGCGACCCTCGCCGCGCTGTCGGATCCGGTGCGGCGCCGCGTCGTCGAACTCCTCGCGGACGGGCCCCGCCGGCCGGGGGAACTCGCGGAGGAGACCGGGGCCAGCCCGTCGACGCTGAGCAAGCACCTGCGCGTGCTGCGCACGTCCGGGCTGGTGACCGAGGAGCACCCCGCGCACGATGCGCGCGTGCGGATCTACACGCTGCGCTCGGCGCCGATGGCCGAGCTGCGCGGCTGGCTCGAGGCCGCCGAACGCGGCTGGGCGCAGCAGCTCACGGCCTTCCAGGATCTGCTCGCGGAGGAATCGTGACGCCGCCCGACGCCTCTCGTGTGCTGGTCGCGCTCCGCGTGCCCGCGACGCCGGAGCGGGCCTTCGCGACCTTCACCGACCGGATCGACGACTGGTGGGTGCACAACGGGCTGTTCCAATTCACCCGCGGCCGCACCGGCACGATGGTCTTCGAGACCGGGCCGTCCGGCCGGCTGGTGGAGCGGTACGACGACGGCACCGAGTTCGTGATCGGCACCGTGCACGCCTGGGACCCGCCGCACGGCTTCGTGATCGGCTGGCGCCAAGCCGGATTCACGCCGGACCAGGACACCGAGCTGCACGTGTCCTTCGCCGCGGTGCAGGCCGAACCGCCGTCCACCCGCGTGACGGTCCAGCACTTCGGCTGGGACACCATCCCGCCGGAGAACGCGGCGCGGCACGGCTTCCCGCTCCCCGTCTTCTCGCTCCGGTTCGCGCAGTGGTGGCGGGACCAGCTTGCGGGCCTCGCCGGTCGCGCCGGCTGAGCAGCGGCGCGTCAGGACGGCGCGAAGCCGAGTGTGGCGGGTACGCCCTTCGCGCGCGGCGCGGTGTAGTAGACGGTCACCGTCTGCCCCGGGAGCACGCGCACGGGCAGGTAGAGCCAGGTGAAGGTGGCCTTGTCCGTGTTACAGGCAACGCGCAGCAGTCGATCGCCCGCCTCCACCGTCAGCGTGTTCGTTCGCCACATCGTCATCACCGGCCACTGCTTGACCAGGCCGTCCACGGTGGCCCAGACCTCCGGGCCGTTGAATTCCAGCCAGGGGATCAGGTCGAGCGGGTTGCGGGTCCAGAAGAAGTCGACGATCCGATCGACGGTGTCAAACCGCTGCCAGAAGCCCTGCCGGCCGCGCCGGCAGTGAAGCACGATCTGTCCCGTCGCGCGCTGCGTCTCCTTCATCACGTGTGGATGCATCGGCCTCTCCCGGATTCCCGCAGGGCACCTCCCTGCTGACATCCACGATCAACCGAAACCCTTGGTGGCGCCTTGTCGGACGGTTGGTTCGCGCGCTGATCAGCGCTGCTGCAGCGTGCGCTGCGGCAGGCGACTGCCGACGGCGGAGAGCTCCGTCAGTTCGGCGAGCTGCGCCCCGCTGAGCGTGACGTCCGCGGCGCCGAGGTTGTCCGCGAGGTGCTTGCGGCGCGTGGTGCCGGGGATCGGGACGATGTCGTCCCCCTGCGCCAGCACCCACGCGAGCGCGACCTGGGCGGCGGTCACCGTCGAACCGGACGACGAGAGCTCGGCCGCGACGGCGTCGATCCGGTCGACGAGCCGCAGGTTCGCCTCCAGGTTCTCGCCCTGCCAGCGGGGGATCGAGTTCCGGAAGTCGTTCCCGTCCAACGCCGCCGCCACGGCCTTGCGGTCGGCGGTGAGCAGGCCCCGGCCGAGCGGGCTGAAGGGCACCAGGCCGGCGCCGACCTCGCGGGCGGCCTGCAGCGGACCGTCTTCGACGTCCCGGGTGAAGATCGAGAACTCGGACTGCAGCGCCGCGATCGGGTGCACGGCGGCGGCCCGCCGGATGTCGTCGGCCCTCGCCTCCGACAGGCCCAGCGCCCGCACCTTCCCGGCCGCGACCTGCTCCGCCATCGCGCCCACGGTCTCCTCGACGGGGACCTGCGGGTCGACGCGGTGCAGGTAGTACAGATCGATCACGTCCACGCCGAGCCGGCGCAGCGAGGCGTCGACACAACCCGCGACGCGCTCCGGACGACCGTCGATGCCGATCGGCCGCTGGTTCTCGTCGTTGACGAAGCCGAACTTGGTGGCGAGCACGATCCGCTCGCGATTCGCCCGCACGAACGGGCCGAGGAACTCCTCGTTGGCGCCGTTGCCGTACATGTCGGCGGTGTCGAAGAGCGTGACGCCGGCGTCGAGCGCCGCGTCCAGGGTGGCGCGGGACTCGTCGAGGTCGGGGGTGCCGTAGGCGTGGCTCATGCCCATGCAGCCGAGGCCGAGGGCGGAGACGCGCAGGTCACCGAGGGTGCGGGTGGGGAGCATGTCAGTCCTCCTGGGAGTGGGATTCGAAGGCGTCGGCGGTCTCGCCGGCGCAGGTGCCGAGCTCGCCGCCGTAGGTGGCGATCTTGTAGTCGATCACCGCGAGCGAGTACTGCAGTTCCTCGATCTGCGCGACGGTCCGCGCGCGGTGCGCCGTGAGCAGCGCGAGCCGGGCCGGCACGGTGGCCTCCCCGCCGTCGACGAGGTGCACGTACTCGGTGATGTCGGCGATCGGCATGCCCGAGAGGCGCAGCCGCGTCAGGAAGATGACGCGGGCGATCGCCTCGGGCCCGTACCGGCGGTGCCCGGCGCCGTCCCGGTCGACGGTGACGAGTCCGATCCGTTCGTAGTAGCGCAGCGTGTGGCCGGTGATGCCCACCAGCTCCGCCAGTTCGGCGACGGTGAGCGGTCCCTCCTGTGCGGGCCCCGCGAGGATCGCGGCGGCGTTGGGCAACGGCCCGCGCGAGCGGACGATGGCGGCGAGTTCATCGGTGTGTGCGACCACGTGAGCAACGCTAGGCCTTCGAGCGCACTCGAAGTCAACCGGAAATCACGCGGGCGGCGTCCAGGGCCGGACGTAGCCCAGGTCGCCCAGTCCCTCCGCGGCGGCGATGAGCGGATGACCGGTGGCGCCGTCGATCTGCTCGCGGATGATGTCGGCGTGGCCGGCGTGGCGGGCGACCTCCTCGATGACGTGCAGCAGTATCCAGCGCACCGTCCACCCCGTGAAGCCTTCGGGGAACCACGGCGCCGGCCGCGTGGGGGCCACCGCGTCGAGATCGGCCGAGTCCGCGACGGCGAGCACGCGCGCCGCGGCGGCGTCGTGGGCGGCGAGCAGCGACGCGAGCGTCTCGTCCGCGCCGAGCAGGAAGTCGTCGCCCTCGGCCATCGCGTCGAGCCGCGGATCGTGGAACGCTTCCGGTGCCGCCTCGGCACGCGCGGACCAGGCGTCCACGGTGAGCGCGACGTGCTTGAGCAGCCCGCCGATGCTGAGCGTGCTGCGGGTGGGTGCGAGTCGGATCTGCTCCTCGGTGAGGCCGAAGGCGGTGTGGCGCAGGCCGTCGAGCTGCTGGGTGAGGAAGCCGCGAAGGCCGGCGCGCTCCGTCTCGGCCGGGGGTGCCATGAACGGCATGAAGAACTCCTGACGGGGTCGGGTACGGCTCCAGTCAACCGCAGGCCACTGACAAGAATCATCAGGTTGCGATGTCACCGTAGAAAGACGGTGTCAAGACCTATCATCGTTCGATTTCTCTCCATAAAATGGAAAGCATGAGCTACTCGGACGACGCATTCACTCTGGGCCGGCGGGTGTCCACGCCGCTGCCCCCGGTGTTCGACGGTGCGGTGTCCGGGTTGAGCGCGGCGGGCGCCGTGGCGCGCCTTCGGGGTCTGACGGTGGAGCAGAACCGGTTGGAGGCGGAGCGGTCGGCAGTGCTGACCAGGCTCTACCAGCTGCGGGACGACGCGCGGCAGGTGCGTGCGGAATCCTCCCGCCGCTTCGTCGACGACTGGGACGAGTTGGTCGCGGAGGTCGGTGCCGCGCTGGGCACCGGCCGCACGGCCGCGGGCTCGGCGGTGCATCGCGGGCTGGATCTACGGGAACGCTGCCCGCGTCTGTTCGATCTGTTCGCCACCGGTGCCGTCAGTCCGACGCTGGTGCGCGAGGTGCTGCGGTCGTCGGCGGCGGTTCTGGACGAGCGGATCGTGCGAGCCTTCGACGAGCGGATCACCGGCTGGCTCACGGCCCGCAGTGGGCAGTCGCTCACGGTGCGGGCAGTCGCGGACGCGGCGAAGTCGGTCCTCGTCGGGCTCGATCCCGCGGCCGCACGCGAGACGCCGCCGTCGGAGCCGCGTGAGCGGATCGAGTTCCACGCGCGCGCCGACGGTCTGGTCGATCTCGAGGCCGTAATGCCGACGGATCAGGCACTGCGCCTGGCAGCCGCCGTGACTCCGGTCGCCCAGTCGGTGTGCCGGGCCGACGGCCGCACGCTGGGGCAGCGGCAGGTCGCCGCACTCGTCGCTCTCGCCGAGGGCTACGAGACGCTCGGCTGTCGGTGCGGCGCGGAGTCGTGCGAGCTGCGGGAGGCCCGGCCCCGCAGCGGCGCAGCGTCGCAGGAGATCGCCGCCCTGGCGGTGATCGTCCTCAACGAAACCGACCTGCCCGGTCCCGCGCACCTCCCCGATCCCGCGCACAAGGCCGGGCCCGCGCACAAGGCCGAGCCCGCACCCGACCCCGCACCCGCACCCGACCCCGCATCCGAGCCCGCGACCGCGGCGCACGACGTGGATCGCGGCGGTGGCGGCGCGGTGATCCTCACGGCGGAGCCCGGGATCACCGGCCCGGTCGCCGTCGAGCGGGCGCGCGATATGATCGCCCGTGCCCGGACGCAGTGGCGGGTCCTCGGCCGCCGCGACCCCGCCACCGGTGCGGTCCATGTCCGCGGCGCCGGCGGGTACCGGCCCACCTGGTACCAACTGCTGGTCATGCGCCTGACCTACCCCACCTGCGTCTTCCCCGGCTGCAGCACGCCGGCGGATCGCTGCCAGGCCGACCACGTCGCCGAGTACGACCACGACGATCCCTCTCAGGGCGGGGCGACCACCGTGGCCGGCCGCGACGCACCCGGAAACCTGGTGCCCCTGTGCGGCTTCCATCACCGCATCAAGACGGAGACCGGCTGGATCTCCGACGTTCTCCCTGACGGCACCGTCGAGTGGCGGCACCCCGCCGGTGGAATCCACACCGTCCCGCCCGGCGCGTCCCGGGCGCTGCTGCCCGGACTCGAACGGATCATCTGGGACGCCCCCGACCCCGGCCCGGCGGCACCGAAGAACCCCGACGGCCTGGCGTCCGCCGCCAAGCGCCGTGCCAAGGCCCGTCGTGCCCTCCGCGCTCGGAACAGGCTGTTGCGCCACGAACGCCGCGACCGGCGGAGGGCGGACGCCGAGGCCCGGGCCCGGGAACGCGAACGCGCCGCCGCCGAAGCCGCGGGCGAAACCTACGACGCCACAGCGCCGCTGTCGCCCCCGCCCTTCTGAGGACGGGGCGGCGGAACCGCGGCACCGGTGCGGCCTACGACCGCGCCGTCCAGCGGCCGTCCTGCCGGGTGATGCTGATCGGGTGATCGAAGGCGTGGCTGATCGCCTCGGTGGTGAGCACGTCGTCGACCGCCCCCGCCGCCGTGATGCGCCCGTCCCGGATGAGGACAGCGTGCGTGGTGGTGGTCGGGATCTCCTCGAGGTGATGGGTCACGAGGATCGAGGCGAGCTCGGGGTGGGCGCGCCGCGCACCGTCGACCGTGGTCAGCAGGCGCTCGCGGGCGGCGAGATCGAGCCCCGTCGCCGGCTCGTCGAGCAGGAGCAGGGCGGGGTCGCCCATCAGGGCGCGCGCGATGAGGGCGCGCCCGCGCTCGCCCTGCGAGAGTGTCGGCCACCGCGATTCGATGTGGCGCGACATCCCGAGGGTCTCGACGAGCGCCTCCGCGCGGGAGCGCTGCGCCTCGGTGGGCGCCCAGCGGGGCGGGAACTCCGGCGTGTTGGTCACGCCCGTGATCACCACGTCGCGCACCGTCAGCGGCTCGTCCAGGCGGTGCCGCGGGTTGACGTGCCCGATGTGGGTGCGCAGCTCGCGCATGTCCACCCGGCCGAGGCGCTTGCCCAGCACGTCGACGGTGCTGCGGGTGGGGTGGGTGACGGCGCCGCACAGCCCCAGCAGCGTGGACTTGCCGGCGCCGTTCGCGCCCAGGAGTACCCAGTGCTCGCCTCGGCGTACGGTGAGGGAGACGTCGTCGAGGAGGGCACGGCCGGTGCGGATCAGGTCCACGTGGTCGATGTTCAACACGTGCGGCGCACTCGTCGCGGTTTCGGTCACTGTCCACCTCTCCTCCGGAATTGATTGGATGATTGTATGACTTCGTCCCGATGGGATCCATCCCAGTACCTCCGTTTCGGCGACGAGCGCACGCGACCGTTCCTCGATCTGCTCGCGCGCATCCCCGGCGGGGCCCGCACCGTCGTCGATCTGGGCTGCGGCCCGGGCAACGACGTCGCGCCCCTGCGCGCCCGCTGGCCGGAGGCGACGATCCACGGCGTCGACTCCAGCGCGGAGATGATCGAGCGCGCCCGCGCCGAGGTCGCCGACCCGCGCACGAGCTTCGAGATCGGCGACGCCGCCGCCTGGCGTCCCGCGGGCGAGCGGCCCGACGTGATCGTCTCCAACGCGATGTACCAGTGGGTCGACCGGCACATCGATCTGCTGCCCGCCGCCGCCGACGGTGCCGCCCACGCCTTCGCGTTCCAGGTGCCGGGCAATCAGGACGCCCCCTCGCACGCGCTGCTGTGGCGCCTGGCGGCGGAGCACGGCGTCACCGACTTCCGCCGCATCGACGTCCGCGCCCCGGCCGAATACCTTGCGGCGCTGCTGCGACCGGGGTGGGAGGTGGACGTCTGGGAGAGCACCTACCTGCACGTGCTGCAGGGCGAGGATGCGGTCTTCGAGTGGATCTCCGGCACCGGCGCCCGGCCCGTGCTCGCGCGGCTCCACGGTGCCGAGCGCGAGGACTTCGTCACCCGGTACAAGGCGGAGCTGAACATCGCCTATCCGCCACAGGATTTCGGGACGGTGCTCCCGTTCCGCCGCATCTTCGCCGTCGCGGTTCGACGGTGAGCGGTCACTCCGCCTGCGCGAGCGCGTAATCCCGGAAGGCGCGCACCGCGCGGGGGAGCGCCGTGTCGGGGCGCCAGATGAGCCCCACCTCCCGCGTGGGCGCCGGCCCCGACATGGGGACCAGCACCATTCCGGGTGGCCAGAGCGGATCCTGGTCGACGGGTAGCAGCGCGACCCCGAGCCCCGCCGCCACGAGGCCCGCGACGGTGAACGACTCGGACGATTCGAAGGCGATCCGCGGTCGGAAACCCGCAGCGGCGCAGCGCTCCTCGAGGATGCGACGCAGGCCGAACTCGGGGTGCATCGTGATGAAGTCCGCGTCCGCGGCCTCCGACAGGTGCACGGACGCCCGGCCCGCCAGCGGATGCCCGGCGGGCACCGCGAGGGCCAGCCGTTGCACGGCGAGCAGGCCGAAGGCGACGGCGCTCGTGGCCGGCCGCGGCGAGACGATGGCGAGGTCCGCCTCGTCGGCGAGGACCCGCTCGGTCACGGTGCCGGCGGCGAACTGCGAGAGCGCGAAGCTCACCCGCGGCTCGCGCTCGCGGAACCCGGAGACCAGTCGCGGCACGAGCGCGACCCCGAAGGAGTGCAGGAACGACAGCCGGATGGTGCCCTGCGACGGGCTCCGCAGGTCGGCGATCTGCGCGCGGGCGGCCTCCAACTCGGCGTGCGCGCGCCGCGCGTGGTCGAGGTAGATCTCGCCGCTCGCGTTGAGCACCAGGCGCCCGTGCCGGCGGTCGAACAGGGGCGCACCGAGGTCCGCCTCCAGGCGCGCGAGGGTGCGCGAGAGCGTGGGCTGGGTGATCCGCAGCGCGGCCGCGGCGTCGGTCATGTGGGCGGTCTCGGCCAGCGTGATGAACCGCACGAGATCGTCCGAGGCGCTCGATCCGGGCCTGCCATCTGCGGTCATGCGTTGTTTCTATCAAGATTTGATGATCAATGCATTTCACACATCGACGATCGGGGAGCACGGTGAACCCATGAGCGCCACCGTCGACAGCCCCCGGACCGCGCCGCTGCGCGCGGGGACGCCCGCGTACCGTCGCACCACCCTGGCCCTGTTCGTGGCGGGCCTGACCACCTTCGGCTCGATGTACTCGACGCAGGCGGTGCTCCCGGAGCTGACCCGCGTCTTCGGCGCGGCCCCCGCGGTCTCGGCGCTCGCGGTCTCGGTGACCACGGGCCTGCTCGCCCTCGCCATCATCCCCGTCAGCGCGCTCTCGGAGCGCTTCGGCCGGACCCGGGTGATGACGGTGTCCGCGGTCGCCGCCGTCGTCCTCGGCCTGCTCATCCCGCTCGCGCCCACGCTGCCCGTGCTGCTCGTCCTGCGCGCGCTGCAGGGGATCGCGCTGGCCGGCGTCCCCGCGGTGGCCATGGCCTACCTCGCGGAGGAGGTCGACGGGCGCGACCTCGGCGGAGCGATGGGCCGCTACATCGCGGGCACCACCATCGGCGGGCTGCTCGGCCGCGTGGTGACGGCCGTCGGCCTCGACGTGCTGCCGTGGCGCGGCGCCATGGAGCTGTTCGCGATCGCCGCGGCCGTGCTCACCGTCGTGATGATCCGCACCCTGCCCCCGTCGCGCTTCCACGAGCCCGTCCCGGTCTCGGTGCGAACCACGGTGCGCGGCATGCTCGGTCACCTGCGCCGGCCGGAGCTCGCGACGCTCTTCGTGCTCGCCTTCCTACTGATGGGCGGCTTCGTCAGCGTCTACAACTTCCTCGGCTTCCGGCTGCTCGCCGAGCCCTTCGCACTCGCGCCCGCCGTGGTGGGACTGGTCTTCCTCATCTACCTCGCGGGCACCTGGTCCTCGGGGCGGGCCGGCCGGCTCGCCGACCGGATCGGGCGACGGCGCGTGCTGCTCGGCTCCGTCACGACGATGGGCGCCGGCCTGCTCGTCACGCTGCCGGACTCGACCCCCGCCGTGCTCGCGGGCATGGTGGTCTTCACCGCGGGCTTCTTCGCGGCGCACAGCGTCGCCAGCGGGTGGGTCGGCCTGCTCGCGACCGAGCACCGCGCCGAGGCCTCCTCCGGGTACCTGTTCTGCTACTACGCCGGCTCGTCGGTGCTCGGGGCATCCGGCGGCGCCGCCTTCGCCGCGCTCGGGTGGGCCGGGCTGGTGGTCGCGGTCTCGGTCGCCGTCGTCGCGGCGTTCGCGCTGGTCGTGGTGGTGCTTCCCGGTTCGGCCAGCGCGCCGGCGGAGCGCTGAGTAGCGTCGACGGCATGCGCATCGGAGTCCAACTTCAGCCCCAGCACTTCACCGAGTACCAGCAGCTGCGCGACGCCGTCGCCACGCTCGAGGACCTGGGCGTGGACGTGGTCTACAACTGGGACCACTTCTTCCCGCTCTCCGGCGACCCGGACGGCACGCACCTCGAGTGCTGGACGATGCTCGCCGCCTGGGCGGAGCAGACCTCCCGCATCGAGTTCGGCGCGCTGGTCACCTGCAACAGCTACCGCAACCCGGACCTGCTCGCCGACATGGCGCGCACCGTCGACCACATCTCGAACGGGCGCCTGATCCTGGGGATCGGCTCCGGTTGGTTCCAGCGCGACTACGACGAGTACGGCTACGAGTTCGGCACCGCCGGCTCGCGTCTCGACGACCTCGGCGCGGCGCTGCCGCGCATCACCGAGCGCTGGAGCAAGCTCAATCCCGCTCCCACCCGGGACATCCCGATCCTCATCGGCGGTGGCGGCGAGAAGAAGACGCTGCCGCTGGTCGCGCAGTACGCCTCGGTGTGGCACTACTTCGTGGACCTCGAGACCTACCGGCACAAGGCCGGCGTGCTCGCGCGCGCCTGCGAGCGCATCGGCCGCGACCCGAAGGACATCGCCCACAACGTCGCCATCCCGCGCGGGATGGGGGCCGACGGTGCGCTGGCCTTCGTCGATCAGCTGACCGCCGAGGGCGTCACCGAGTTCACCGCCGAGCTCGCGGCCCCGGAGTTCGACTACACCGTCATCAAGGCCCTCCTGCGCCGGCGCGACGCACAGTAGGCGCGGCGTCGCCGTCGCCCGCCGGCGCGCTCGGCCGCGGGCGGATCAGGAGCGTCGCGCGGTGCACCAGCGTTTCGAGCGGGCCTCGCCGCATCCGCCTCGTCCACGCGAGGGCGAAGACCACGAGTGCGGCGATCAATAGCACGAAGTACGTCCACAGCGACATGCCGCCGAGCGTGATCGCCTCCTCTCCCTCGAAGCGCATCGGCGGGAGTACCGCCAGGATCACGATGTGCAGGCAGTAGACGGTCAGCGCCATCGTCCCGGTGGCGATCAGCGGGCGCAGCGCCAGCCGCCCCCAGCGGCGTTCGCTGAGCGCGGTGAGGCCACCGAGGACCACCAGCGCGACGCCGATCGACCCGATGATCTCGAACGGCGTCCCCGAATGGGCGTTCGCGAGGGTCAGGTTCCACCACGACGTGGTCGTCGCCGCGCCGAACGACGGCGCGCTGAGCATCTGCTCGGCCGAGAGCCCCGAGCCCGCGAGGATCGGCTCCAGCACCGCCACCAGGCGCTCGCGCCCGCCGAGCACCGTCTGGACGAACCACGAGCCGCCGAAGCCTGCGGCGACGAGGGCCGCCCCGGCGGTGACCAGCCGGATCGGTGGCGTCGTTCCCGCGCCCCGGCGGCCGAGCGCCATCCCGGCCAGGACGAACGGCGTCCACGTCAGCGCGGGGTAGGCGCCGGTGAGCAGGAGCATCGTCAGCGCCCCGCCGGCGTCGCCGACGGAGAGCCACGACGGGGAACCACCGAATTCGTTGATCTCCATGTGCGACCGGATCGCGAACGAGGCGACCGGCCCGGCCACGGCGGTCGCGGCGGCGAGCGCCGCGAGAGCCGGGGCCCGCAGCCGCAGCAGCGGCAGGCACAACAGGAAGTACAGCGCGTAGTAGCAGAGGATCACCATCACCGACGTGCCCAGCGTCGCCAGGGTCAGGCCGAGCACCAGCAGGATCGCGGCGCGCACCCCGATCCGTCGCCGCGTCGTGGTCAGGTCGGCGGGCGGATGCGTTCCCCCGGACAACAGCGCCAGCGAGACGCCCGCGAGCACGGCGAACAGGGCGGCCGAGCGACCCTGGGCGAGGTCGAGCAGCCAGGTCGGACCGGTCGTGGGGTGGACGTGGACCAGGCACATGCCGAGCACGGCCAGGCCGCGGGCCGCGTCGACACCGAGCAGCCGGCCGGTGGTCGCGGGGGCGCTCATGCGCGGATCGTTTCGATCGGCGAGACCGCGGCGGCGCGACGCGCCGGGGTGATCGCGCTGGCGATCACCAGGCCCGCGGCGGCGACGATCGTGACGCGAGCGCGTTCCACGGCACGAACAGCACGTCGCCGGCGAACGGGATCAGTGCGCGCGCGCCGGCGGAGCCGATGACGACGCCGAGGACGATGCCGCACGTGACCGCCGCGCCCGCGATGGCCAGCGACTCGAAGACGGTGGTGCGGTAGACGTCGGTCCGGCGCAGTCCCAGCACGCGCAGCATGCCGATCTCGCGGCGGCGCTGCTCCACCCCGGCCGACATCACGCTCACATAGCCGATCGCGCTGATCACGGCGCTGATCACGGTGACGCCGATCAGCACGATGGTGGTCATGTCGATGAACCGCGCCACCTCGGGGTAGTCCTGCGCGGAGATCTCGCTCGCCAGAGCGGTTTTGACCGCCGTCGCGCCGGTGGCCAGCGTGATCACGAGCGTGACGCCCGTGAGGATGCCGATGGTCGAGCGGGTGGTGCGGTCGCGGTAGGCGTGGGCGTTGCTGCGCGCGACCGCCGCGGGGGCGGAGCGGCCGAAGAGCGCACCGATCCCGGCGACCACGAAGGGGAGCAGCACGGGGGCCCCGACGAGCACGCCGAGCGAGAGCAGGACCGCGCCGAGCGCGGCGAGCAGGATGCCGCTGCTGGACCCGCGCAGTGAGCCGAAGGCGGGGTAGAGCAGGGCGATCGCGCCGACGCCGAGCAGGACTGCGGCGCCGACCGTTCGGGTCGCCGTCGTCGAGGCGGCCGGAGCGGCGTGCTCGTCGGCGGCGGAAAGCGCCGATGCGGGGCTGACCGCGAGCACGGTGCGGCTCGCCGAGCGCGCCGCGAGGGCGGCGACGGCGATCGTGGCGAGCACGACCAGGGGAGTGAAACGGTCCGTGGCCCAGAAGCTCTCGTGTGGGATCGTGCCCCGGCTCACGAGGCGTCCGCGCACCCCGATCGCGAGGCAGCCGCCGGCGGCGGCACCCAGCAGCGCGGCGGCGGAGGCGACCGTGAGCACTTCGGTGACCAGTCGCCGCCGCAGCAGAGCGGACCGCGCCCCGAGCAGCCGCAGCAGCGCGATGTGCGGACGGATCCCGACGACGACGGTGCTCACGCCCGTGGAGATGACGATGGCGCTGACGTAGAGAGCCATCCCGATCAGCAGCGCTGAGAGGGTCAGCGCGATGGTGGCTCCCGCGGCGCCGCCGGCCGCGGCGAGCACGCCCGCGGCGACGACGAGCGCGACCCCGTACGCGGCGCTGAGACCCGAGACCAGCCCGACGGCGCGCAGGTCCCGGCGCGCGGTCAACCGTGGCGCCGTCACCGTGCGCCGCCTTCCAGCTCGACCATCATCGCCGCGATCCGGCCGGCGGGCATCGGCGCGTAGTCGCCCACGACCCGTCCGTCCGCGACCACCAGGATGCGATCGGCGTAGGACGCGGCGACCGGATCGTGGGTCACCATCACCACGGTCTGCCGGTACTGCGCGCACGCGGCCTTGAGGATGCTGAGAACCTCACGGCTGGTGCGGGTGTCGAGCGAGCCGGTCGGCTCGTCGGCGAAGATCACCTGCGGCCGCGCCGCCATCGCGCGGGCGATCGCGACCCGCTGCTGCTGCCCGCCGGACATGGCGCCGGGACGGCGGTGCAGCAGTCCCGTGATGCCCAGCGTCTCCGCGAGGTAGTCGATCCAGCCGGCGTCCTCGCCGGTGATGCGCGCCCCGCGCAGCAGGTAGGGCAGCTCGATGTTCTCCCGCGCCGTCATCGACTGCACGAGGTTGAACGCCTGGAAGATGAAACCCGCTGTGGCGCTGCGCAGGTCCGCCAGGGCATCGTCGGGCAGGGCCGTGATGGCGGCGCCGGCCAGGTGCACCTCGCCGTGCGTCGGCCGGTCGAGCCCGGCCGCGAGATTGAGCAGGGTGGACTTGCCGGAGCCCGACGGCCCCATCACGGCGGTGAAGCCACCGGGCGCGATGGTGAGATCCACGGCGTCGAGCGCGACGACGGTGGCGTCGCCGGAGCCGTAGGACTTGGTGACGCCGGCGAGGGCGACCACCGGGACGGAGCGGGGCGGGGCGAGGGTGCCGGAGGCGTGATCAGGATGCATGCCCCCATCGTCGGGGGCCGACGGTGCCGGATCGTCCGCCGCAGGGACCATCGTCGTACTCCGCAAGGAGGACATCGTGCGGTCGAGCGCTGGGGGACTACCCCGACGCGTGGCTCAGCGGAGCCCGTGCCGGTGGGCGTAGACGACGAGCTGAACCCGGTCGCGGAGGCCGAGTTTGGTGAGCACGCGGGAGATGTGGGTCTTGACGGTGGTCTCGGCGAGGAACTCCGACGCGGCGATCTCGGCGTTCGACAGGCCTTCGGCGGCGCGCAGGAAGATCTGCTGCTCGCGCTCGGTGAGACGATCGAACTCCGCTGGGCGCGTGCGCTCCGGGGCGCGTTCGGTACGCGAGAACAGGCTCCGGGCCGCGGACGCCGCGACCACCGTGTTGCCCGCCGCGACGTCGCGGATCGCGGCCAGCACGAACTGCGGCTGCGACTCCTTGAGCAGGAACCCGGCCGCCCCGGCCTCCATCGCGCGCGCGACCGCCTCGTCGTGGTCGAAGGTGGTGAGCATGACGATCGCGGGCGGGTCCGGCTCGGCCATGATGCGGGTCGTCGCGTCGATGCCGTCGATGTTCGGCATCCGCACGTCCATCAGGAGGACGTGCGGGCGCTGCTCGCGCACCAGCGCACGGGCTTCGACGCCGTCCGCGGCCTCCCCGACGTGCGCCATGTCGGGCTGGCTGTCGATGAGCATCGCCAGGCCGCTGCGGAACATCGCCTGATCGTCGACCACGGCCACCCGGATCATGACGTTTCCTCCTGCTCGGTGTGCTCGGTGTGCTCGGGGGGCTCGGCGGGCCGGTCCGGCACGGTCACGACGGCGCGCCACCGTCCGGCGTCGGCCGACGCCTCCAGGCTGCCCCCGACCTCGGCGAGCGCTTCCCGCAGGCCGACGAGGCCGTTGCCGCCGCGCGGGAACGACGACGGCGCGGCGGCGATCGTGTTGGCGACGGTGACCGTCGTGCGACCCTCGGACCGCTCGTGCACGAGGGTGATCGGTTCGGCGTCGTCGCCGTGCTTGGCGGCGTTGATGATCAGCTCGGGCAGGGCCCGGGTGGCGTCGGTGCGGTGCACCCAGTCGGGGAGCGGGGGCGCGCCGGCACCGTCGAACCGGATGACGCACCCCGACTCGGTGAGCCGGCCGACGAGGTCCTCGAGGTCCTGCGCGGCGGCGTCGCGCGTGGACGGCGCGCCGTCCCCGGTGCGCAACCGCCCCAAGAGGATGCGGACGTCGGCGAGGGCGTCGCGGGCGATGTCGCCGATGGTCTCGAGCGCCGCGCCGGCCCGGGCGGGGTCGGTGTGCTGGATGTAGCGGGCGCCCTGGGACTGCATCACGATCACCGCGAGGGAATGCGCGACCACGTCGTGCATCTCGCGGGCGAGGCGGTTGCGCTCGCGCTCCTGCTCGAGCAGTCGATCGGCCCACACCTGCTCGGCGCGCGCGGCGCGGACCTCGGCGGCCGCCGTGCGCTGCCGCTGCACCAGGCCGATGACGTAACCGATGAGGCACACCATCGCCGCGGCGACGGCGACGAACCCGATCACGCTCCACAGCTCGCCGGGGGCGCGGACGAACTCGGGCCACGCCATCCGGACCACCCACAGAGCTCCGGTGAGGCCGCCCGCCGCGATGCCGATCGCACCCACGGTGCGCCACAGGCGCTCCCGGGATGCGCCGAGAGTGGCGAAGACCACGGTGTAGCCGATCACGACCGCGATGGGGCCGGCGGGGCGGGCCGCGACGAACAGGCCGCCCGCCGCGATCGCCAGCACCGTCGCGGTGGCGATCGATGCGTTGCGCAGGAGCACCGCCGCGGCGAGCGCGGCCACGGCGATCCAGAACGCGGGGGACTCCCACCCGCTCGCGCCGAGGTCGTCGAACTGCAGCGCGCCGCAGGCGAACACCACGACGGCCCACAGCACGTCGCGCACCCGCACGCCGCTCGCACGCACCCGGGCGCGCAGCGTCACCGGCTCCGCTCGCTCGTTCCCCACATCGCCAGACTATCGGCCGCGCCCGTGGGCGCGCCGCGCGCGCGGCGGCCGGGGCGAGTGGATCAGGGGGCGGGCGTGAGGGTCACGACGGCGCTGTACGGCGCGTCGCCGGGGGCGCGCGGATCCGGTTGTGGCGCTGCGGCGAGGCGACGCGCGTCGGGGGTGTCGAGGCGGCCCAGTGCGACCGCGGCCGGGAAGATCGGCTCGATCCGCTCGGCGCACCAGCCGCGCCGCTCGAAGTGGGCCACCCCGTCGGCCGGGAGGAAGCGCCACGGCGCCGACCGCAGCAGGCCTCGATTGCGTTCGGCCACCAGCGAACCCACGCCCGCCGTGCTGAGGTCGAAGCACCAGCGGTCGACTCCCGCGGCCAGCAGGTCGGCCGCGAGCGCATCCGCCTCGTCGGGCGAGAGGTACATGATCAGGCCCTCCGCGAGCACCAGCGTCCGGCGCCCCCGCAGGCCGTCGAGGACCGTCGTGACACGGCCCGCGGCCAGGTCGAGCGGCACGCGCCGCACCCGGCAGCGGGGCGTCTCGCCGGCGAGCGCCGCGTCCTTCTCGGCGATCAGTGCCGGCAGGTCGACTTCGATCCACTCGAGCTCGGCGGGCAGATCCAGCCGGTACGGGCGCACGTCCAGCCCGGCCCCCAGGTTGACGACCGTCTCGACGCCCGCGTCGACGGCGTCCCGGACGGCCCGGTCGAGGAGCACCGTGCGGGCCACCAGGTACCAGCCGTCGCCACCCGCGGAGGCCGGTTCCGCGGCGGCGCGCGCGGCGATCTCGCGCCCGCGGGCCCCGGCCAGGCGGGCCGCGAGACGGTCGTGGAACAGCGCGTCCGGTCGCGCGGATTCGACGGCGCGCTGGTGCGCGACCCAGCGCGCGGTGTCGTCGACGGCGCGGACTCCGACATCGGTCATGACCCTCCCCTATCCTCTATGAAAGTAGAGTCTCTATAGTTGTAGAGGAAGGCGGAGGTGTGCGCAATTCCCTGCGGTTCCGGCGACGACGACCAGCCGTTTCGCCGCGGAAACCGCAGAAGACGCGAGGGGGAGCATGGACGAGCGACGGACGGCGATCTGCGAGGCGGCACTCGATCTCGCGGCCGAGGGCGGGAACCGGGCGGTGACGCACGGCGCCGTCGACCGGCGGCTCGATCTGCCCAAGGGGTCCACGTCGTACTACTTCCGCACCCGCTCCGACCTGCTCCGTGGCGCGATCGGGCACCTCGCCGTCCGCTCCCGCGCCGCCTTCGACCGGGCCGCGCCCGAGGCCGTCGATCTCGAGACGGCGGCCACGGTGATGGCCGCACAACTCGACCTGCTCCTGGGTGGGCGCCGGCGCGACGCGCTCGCCCGCTACGCCTTCGCTCCCGACGCCGCGACGGAGGATCTCGCGGAACCCCTCGCGACCTGCTTGTTCTCGGTGCCGCTCGCCACCGGGCTGTTCGCCGCACTCGGCGCGGCGGAGCCGGACGAGGCGGCGCGCGACCTCGTCAGCCTGATGGAGGGCCTGCTCTTCGACCGGCTGTACGGCGCCCGGTCGCTCGGCGGCCTCGTCGCCGCCACGGAGCGCAGCCGCGCGGACCTGCGCGGTCCCCTCCGGCGCTTCCTCGCCTCCCGACTAAACTCCGTGCCATGACCTACGGCACTCTGATCCTGCTCCGTCACGGCGAGAGCGAGTGGAACGCGTCCAACCAGTTCACCGGCTGGGTCGATGTGGCGCTGACGGAGAAGGGCCGCGGCGAGGCCGTCCGCGGCGGCGAGCTGCTCAAGGAGGCCGGCCTGCTGCCGGACGTCCTGTACACCTCGCTACTGCGTCGCGCGATCACCACGGCGAACCTCGCCCTGGACGCCGCCGATCGGCACTGGATCCCGGTGGTCCGCGACTGGCGCCTCAACGAGCGGCACTACGGCGCGCTGCAGGGCCTGAACAAGGCGGAGACCAAGGACAAGTACGGCGACGAGCAGTTCATGCTGTGGCGCCGCAGCTACGACACCCCGCCGCCCGCGATCGACCCGGCCGGCGAGTACAGCCAGACCGAGGATCCGCGCTACGCGCACCTGCCGCAGGTGCCGCTCACCGAGTGCCTGCTCGACGTGGTCAAGCGCTTCGTGCCCTACTACCAGGCCGTCATCGAGCCGCAGCTCGCGCAGGGCAAGACGGTGCTGGTGGCCGCGCACGGCAACTCGCTGCGCGCGCTCGTCAAGCACCTCGACGGCATCTCCGACGCCGACATCGCGCAGCTCAACATTCCCACCGGCATCCCGCTGACCTACACCTTCGCCGAGGACGGCACCGTCGCCAACCCCGGCGGCACCTACCTCGACCCCGAGGCCGCCGCCGCGGGCGCCGCTGCGGTCGCCAACCAGGGCGGGAAGTAGCACTCAGACCACACGAGGGGCGGTACCGAGGAAATCGGTACCGCCCCTTAAGTCTTTCCTCAGGCTCCGGGGCGGCCGAGGCGATAGGTTGGACGACATGGCTGACGTGTCTGTGACCAATTCTCCGGAGCAGGAGCGCTACCTGCTCACCGTCGACGGGGAGCAGGCCGGTTACCTCGACTACGTGGACGAGGTGGACGTCCGGCTGCTCACGCACACCGTCGTGGACGCCGAGTACGGCGGCAACGGCTACGCGGCCGTGCTGACCAAGGCGGCTCTCGATGACGTCAAGGAGTCCGGGAAGAAGGCGCGCGCCGTCTGCTCCTATGTGGCGAGCTACGTCGCGAAGCACCCCGAGTACGCCGCCGTTGTCGAGGACGCCGCCGAGCGGTAACCCGTTGTTCACCAGTCGTTCCCGATGTGAAGAAACGTAGGCGGACGTGGGTACACTGACCGCGTGACTGTGGCCCTCTGTGTGGTGTCCGCCCTGGTGGGCGCCCTCATCGGATGGTTCGCGCGGCGCGTGCGGCAGCGGGTCATCACCGCCGCCCCGACCGGTCCCACCCGGCTGACGGTGGCCGAGCTCAACCGCGCGGTGATCCGCGAGTCGCCCACCGGCCTCGTGGTGGTCGACCGGTTCCGTGACGTCATCACCTCGAACGCCCGCGCCGAGGAGTTCTCCCTCGTGCGCGAACAGCTCCTCGACGACCGCGTCTGGGAGGCCGCCTCCCGCGTCCTCGAGACGGGGATGCCCGCCACCGTCGAACTGACGGTCGCGCGCCGCTCCGACCGGGCGAGCATCGCGGTGCGCTGCCGGGTCGAGCTGATCCAGGGGATCGAGCCCGACGAGCAGTACGCCGTGGTCTACGCCGACGACGACACCGAGAACCAGCGCATGGAGGCCACCCGCCGCGATTTCGTGGCGAACGTCTCCCATGAACTCAAGACGCCCGTCGGCGCGATCGGCCTGCTGGCGGAAGCGCTGCTGGAATCCGACGACGATCCGGACGCGGTGCGGCACTTCGGCTCCCGCGTCCTCGTCGAGTCGACCCGGATGGGCAACATGGTCAACGAGCTGATCGCGCTCTCGCGGCTGCAGGGCGCCGAGAAGCTGCCCGACCTCGGCAGCGTCGAGGTCGACGACGTGGTCGGCGAGGCCGTGGCCCGGGCCCAGGTGGCCGCGGAGGCGCACAACATCGAGCTCATCGTCGACGCCCCCTCCGGCGTGGAGATCCGCGGCGACGACACCCTGCTGCTCACGGCGCTGTCGAACCTCATCTCCAACGCGATCGCCTACTCGCCGCAGAACACCCAGGTCTCGATCAGCCGCCGCAGGCGGACGGTCGACGGCACGGCGTCGATCGAGATCGCGGTGACCGACCGGGGCATCGGCATCGCCCCCGAAGACCAGGAGCGCGTCTTCGAGCGCTTCTTCCGCGTCGACAAGGCGCGGTCCCGGATGACCGGCGGTACCGGACTCGGTCTCGCCATCGTCAAACACGTCGCCGCGAACCACGGCGGCACCATTAGGCTCTGGAGCAAACCGGGCATGGGTTCGACCTTCACGCTGGTGCTGCCGGCGCCGGTCGACCCGGGTGCGGAACCTGCAGAGCGCGATGACCACAGTGAGGATGTAGTGCGGTGACACACGTACTGATCGTCGAGGACGAGGAGTCGCTGGCCGACCCCCTCGCGTTCCTGCTCCGCAAGGAGGGGTTCGAGACCACCGTCGTGACCGATGGGGCCGAGGCGCTGCGGCACTTCGACTCCGCCGGGGCCGACATCGTCCTGCTCGACCTGATGCTGCCCGGCATGAGCGGCACCGACGTGTGCAAGCAGCTGCGCGCCCGCTCGTCCGTGCCGGTCATCATGGTGACCGCGCGCGACAGCGAGATCGACAAGGTCGTGGGCCTCGAGCTGGGCGCCGACGACTACGTCACCAAGCCGTACTCGGCGCGCGAGCTCATCGCCCGCATCCGCGCGGTGCTGCGCCGCGGCGCCGACACCGCCGCCGCGGACGGCCTGGACGACGGGGTGCTCGAGGGCGGCCCCGTGCGGATGGACGTCGAGCGGCACGTCGTGACCGTCGCCGGCGAGGCCGTGACCCTGCCGCTCAAGGAGTTCGACCTGCTCGAGTACCTGCTGCGCAACAGCGGCCGCGTGCTCACCCGCGGGCAGCTCATCGACCGGGTCTGGGGCGCCGACTACGTGGGCGACACCAAGACCCTCGACGTGCACGTCAAGCGCCTGCGCAGCAAGATCGAGGCCGACCCCGCCAACCCGAAGCACCTGGTCACCGTCCGCGGGCTGGGCTACAAGCTGGAGCCGTAGACACTGCTGTGAGCAGCGCCGGCTCGCGCGGAGCCGCCGGCCGGTGCAGCGTGTGGGTATGAGACTGCTCGTACTCGGCGGCACGGCCTTCTTGTCCCGCGAGGTGGCGGTCGCCGCGCTGTGGGCCGGTCACGAGGTGGTCTGCGCAGCGCGGGGCGCATCCGGGTGCGTGCCGGACGGTGCACAGCTCGTCCGGTGGGACCGATCCTCTGGGCCGGTTCCGTCCGCACTGTCCGACGGTGCTTTCGACGCCGTCGTGGACGTGGCCGGAACGCCGACATGGGTACGGTCGGCCGTCGCGGCGCTGCCCGCCGCGCACTGGGTGTTCGTCTCCACTATCAGCGTGTACGCAGATTCTGCGACGCCGGGCGGAACACCCGCGACACTGCCCCTCCTGAACGCCGCCGAGACGGACCTCGACCCGATCTCGAGCGCGGAGGCGTACGGCGCGACGAAGGTGGCGTGCGAGGCCATCGTGCGGGCCCGGTACCCCGGCGCGGTGGTGGTGCGGCCGGGCCTGATCGTGGGCCCCGGCGACCCGACGGGGCGGTTCTCCTACTGGCCGGCGCGACTCGCACCGCTGGCCGACGGTGACCGCGTGCTCGCACCCGGCGCTCCTGATGCGCGGGTCCAAGTGATCGACGTGCGGGACCTGGCGCAGTGGCTCGTCCTCCTCGCGGAGCGGCGCACCGCAGGAACCTTCGACGCGGTCGCCGCCGCGACGCCGATGCGGGCGTTCCTCGATCAGACGGCAGCCGGCGTCGGAGTGGCGCCGAAATGGTGCTGGGCGACCGATGACTTCCTATCCGGCCACGGAGTCCAACCGTGGACGGGACCGCGCTCGCTCCCGCTGTGGCTGCCGCGGCCCGCCTACGGCGGCATGCTCGATCACGACGCGTCGTTCTCCGCGGCCGCGGGGCTGCGGGCCCGGAGCCTGGTGGACACCGCGCGGGACACGGCTGCATGGCTCCGTGGGAACCCCGCGGCCGTGGTGACGGGAATCTCGCGGGACGAGGAGAGGGACCTGCTCGACGGGCTGTGCGGGTCCGTTGCCGGGCGCGCGCCGTCCGAGTAGATGGCGGCCGGTGCGGCTATCCCCAGGTAGGTAGCAGCCGATTCAGACGTTCTGCCAGGAAGGCTTCTGGGGTAATGCTGGTAAGTCCGGCGGGGAGCCGTGGTGGCCTGACGCCGTCCGCGTCGGATCAGAGCTCGACGTACTTCATGTCGAAGCTCTGCCGCTCGGTGGCGGCGGCGGTGGCGGGGTGTACGGCGACCAGGCGGTCCTTGCGCGCCTCGCACTCGCGGGCCAGCGCGGCGTAGGCCTGCTCGCCGAGCATCTCCGTCAACTCCGGGGCATAGCTCTGCCACACCTGCTGCGCGCCGACGTGCGCCTCCGGCGAGCCCGAGCAGTACCACTGCAGGTCCAGGCCGCCCGCGCCCCACCCGCGCCGGTCGTACTCGCCGATGGTCGTGCGCAGGATCTGCTCGCCGTCGGGCCGCTCGATCCACTCCTGGGTGCGCCGGACGGGCAGCTGCCAGCACACGTCGGGCTTGACGGTGAGCGGCTCCACGCCGGTCCGCAGCGCCATGGCGTGCAGCGCGCAGCCCTCGCCGCCGGGGAAGCCCGGCCGGTTGAGGAAGATGCAGGCGCCCTCGTAGCGGCGGGTGCGCAGGGCCGGCTCGTCGTCGAGGTCGTCCTCCTCGAGGTAGCCCTTCGTACCGAGCCCCTTGCCGCGGAACTGCCAGTCGGCGTCCGTGAGCTTCGCCACGGCCTTCTTGAGCCGCTTCTTGTCGTCCTTGTCCGAGAGGAAGGCGCCGTGGCTGCAGCAGCCGTCGGTCTCGCGGCCCGGCTCGATCCCGTGGCAGGACGCCGTGCCGAACATGCAGGTCCAATGCGAGAGCAGCCACGTCATGTCCGCGGCGATCAGGTGCTGCGGATCCGCGGGATCCGCGAACTCCAGCCACTCCCGCGGGAAGTCCAACGGGACCTCCGGGACGGGACGTCGCAGGCCGGGCATCGGAAGGTCGGTCACAGGGGCCACCGTAGTCGGGTCTAGATTGGCGGGGTGAGATTGGGAGTCCTCGACATCGGGTCCAATACGGTGCATCTCCTCGTGGTCGATGCCCACTGGGGCGCGCATCCGACACCGATGAGCTCGACCAAGGCCACGCTGCGGCTGGCCGAGAAGATCGAACCCAGCGGCCGGCTCAGCCAGGCCGGCGAGGACGCGCTCGTGGAGTCCGTCGAGGAGTTCACGAAGATCGCACGTAGCTCCGGCTGCTCCGAGGTCATGGCCTTCGCCACCTCCGCGGTCCGCGACGCCAGCAACACCGACACGGTGCTCGCCCACGTCAAGCAGGCCACCGGCGTCGACGTCGAGGTGCTCTCCGGCGTGGACGAGTCGCGTCTCACAGCGCTCGCGGTGCGCCGCTGGTACGGCTGGAGCGTCGGCCGCGTGCTCAACATCGACATCGGCGGCGGCTCCCTGGAGCTGAGCAACGGCGTCGACGAGGAGCCGGACGTCGCGCTCTCGCTGCCGCTGGGCGCGGGCCGGCTCACCCGCGAGTGGCTGCCCGACGACCCGCCCGGCCGCCGTCGCGTGGGCATGCTGCGCGACTGGCTCGACGCCGAGATCGCCCCCGCCGCCGCCCGACTCGAGGCCGCGGGCACGCCCGACCTCGTGGCGGGCACGTCGAAGACGATGCGCACGCTCGCGCGCCTGACCGGTGCGGCACCGTCCTCCGCGGGACCGCGCGTCAAGCGCACCCTGACGGCCAGCGGACTGCGCCAGCTGATCGCGTTCATCAGCCGGATGACGGCGGCCGACCGCAAGGAGCTCGAGGGGCTGAGCTCCGATCGTGCGGGCCAGATCGTGGCCGGCGCGCTGGTCGCGGAGGCCGCGATGCGGGCGATGAACGTCGAGGCGCTCGACATCTGCCCGTGGGCGCTGCGCGAGGGCGTGATCCTGCGCTACCTCGACACCCAGGCCGGTTTCACGCCGGAGAACGGCGCGAAGTCCCATTAAGGGCACGAAGTAACATCGTGTGCCGCCGCGTGTGCCGTCACGGTAGTGCCGCGGTGTACCAGTAGAATCTGCGAGAAGACCACACAGGCGTGGGTGGCGGTTGTGACAATTCCGGCACGCGCGCGGCCCACGAGGCCGACGAGCCACAGGACGGTGACGTGCATGAGCGAGGAGCGAAGGATTTCGCTGGCGGAGCTGCTCGCCAGGGAAGGTGGGACCGCACCCGCACCCACGGGCGGACGCCGGCGGCGCCACCGCGGGGGCGAGAACTCGATCACCGTCGCCGAGCTGACCGGTGAGATCCCGGTCGTCCGCGATGACCAGCCCGCGCCGGGCTCCGACCCCGCGGCGCAGGCCGCCGCCCCGGCGGAGCCCGCCGCGCCGGAGGCCGGTGGCGCGCCCGAGCAGGCCACCGCCGCGCAGGCGCCGCAGCAGCCCGCCCCGGAGCACCGGACCCCGGCCCCCGAGGCCGTCGAGCCGGAGGTCGTCGAGCCCGAGATCGTCGAGCCGCCGGCGCCCGCCGCCGAGCAGGCCGGCTCCGAGCAGTCCGACGACGAGCCGATCACCTCGTCGTTCCTCGCCGCCGCCGTGGCCGACCCCGGCCTCGCCGAGGCCCCGGAGCCCGCCGAGCAGGCGCAGGTCGAGCAGGCACCGGCGGAGCCCGAGGCTCCGGCCGAGCGCGAGCCCCGGCGCTCCGGCCTGCTCCGCTGGAACCGCGGCGCGAGCGCCGAGCCGGCGCAGCCCGAGGCCGACACCGCGCCCGCGCAGGACGACGCGCAGGACGCGCCGGCCGAGGCCCCGCAGGAGGCCGCCGCGCAGGCCGAGGACGGCACCGACTACGCGTGGTCGCGGTGGGATCAGGCCGAGACGCCGATCATGGCGACCGCCGACTTCAACACCGCGCAGGTCCGCGAGCGGCAGTCCCGCTTCGCCGACGCGCCGGCGGACGACACCGTCGACGTGGCGCCGGTCGCCGTGCCGGACGGCGAGGGTGAGGCACCGTCGACCCCCGATACCGCTGCGCTGAGCGCCCAGCAGATCGGCGAGGCGCGCACCGAGGAGCCCTCCGGCTTCCTGGCCAAGAAGACCGACGCGGATGCCGACGACGCCGGCGAGGACGCCGCCGAGAAGTCCGGCGGCACCGGGCGCGGCTGGCTCGTGCTGGCCGCCGAGGTCGTGCTCGGCCTCGCGGCGGGTGCCGGCCTGTTCTACGGCTTCTTCAAGCTGTGGAACTGGGGCGGCGGCAAGGCGACGATCGCGCTGACCGTCGTGCTGGCGTTCATCGTGATCATCGGCATCGTGACCTTCACGCACTACCTGCGCAAGACCACCGACTACCTGACGCTGGGGCTCGCGCTGTTCGTGGGCCTGGTGATCACCTTCGGCCCGCTGCTGATGGCGCTCGGCTCGAACTGAGTACCCTCGGCGGGGTGAGCGGGATCGCGGTCGGACTGTCGACGGCCTCGGTCTACCCCGAGAAGCTCGAGGACGCCTTCCGGTACGCCGCCGAGACCGGCTACGACGGTGTCGAGCTCATGGTCTGGCACGAGACCGCCAGCCAGGACATCGCGAACGTCGCCGGGCTGTCGATGCGCTACGACGTGCCGGTGCTCTCCGTGCACGCGCCGTGCCTGCTGATCAGCCAGCGCGTGTGGGGTCCGGACCCGCTGGCCAAGCTCGGCCGCGCGGTGACGGCGGCGGAGGACCTGGGCGCCGACACCGTCGTGGTGCACCCGCCGTTCCGGTGGCAGCGGCGCTACGCCGAGCACTTCGTCGACCTGGTCCACGAGCTCGAGGACGGCAGTCACGTCGCGGTCGCGGTGGAGAACATGTTCCCGCTGCGGTTCGACGTGCTGCGGCGCAACGAGTCCGTCGAGCGGCTGAGGCGGCGCGGCAACCCGGGCGCCGCGGTCTCCGCGTTCTCCCCGTCGATCGACCCGACGGACGTCGGCTACGCGCACTACACGTTGGACCTCTCGCACACCGCCACCGCCGGCGTGGACGCGCTCGCGCTCATGGACCGCATGGGCGACGGGCTGCGGCACCTGCACCTGACGGACGGCCTCGGTGCCGCCGTCGACGAGCACCTCGTGCCCGGTCACGGCACCCAGCCGGCCGCGGAGGTGTGCCGGCGGCTCGCGACCTCCGGCTTCGACGGGCACGTGATCCTCGAGATCGCGACGGGCTCGGCGAAGACGCCCGAGGAGCGGCGTGCCATGCTCACGGAGGCGCTGGAATTCGCGCGGGAGCACCTGCGCGCCGACCCGGCAGCCTGACGTCGAGCACCCGCGCGGGTGCCCCGGTAAGGAGAGCGCACAGATGGCTTTGTTCGCGGATCTGGTGTCCGTCACGAAGGCCCCCGGCGGGTACACCGCCGAGATCGACCCCACATGGACGGTGGGCAGCAAGGTGCACGGCGGTGCGCTGCTCGCCGTCGTCGCGGCGGCGGCGCGGGCCGCCTACCGCGACGACGGGGGAGACCCGGACGTCGAGCCCGTGGTGATCTCCGCGGAGTACCTCGGCGCCCCCGACGCCGGCCCTCTCGAGCTGCGCACCGACGTGCGCAAGCGCGGCCGCACCACCTCGTTCGTCAACGTCGAGGCCGTGCAGGGCGAGCGCGTCTACGTCCAGGCGGCCGTGACGCTGGCCCGCCGCGACGAGGGCGAGGAGCGCTACGCCGAGCCGACGCCGCTCGACGCGATGCCGCCGACCCCGCCGCCCACCGCGCTGGCCTGGGATCCCGAGCACCCCGCGGCCAAGATCTTCAAGGTCGGCCGCGTGGCCGAGGTGCACTACGACGCCGACACCCTGCCGGTGATCGAGGGCCGCATCGGCGCCGCCGAGACCCGCGGCTGGGTGCGGCTGCGCGAGGAGCCCCTGTCCGGGCTGTTCGCGCTGCTCGCCACCGACATCTCGCTGCCCGTGGTCGCCAACCTCGGCGGCGTCGGCTGGGCGCCGACGATCACGCTGACCGCGTCGGTGCGCCGCGAGCCCGTGAACGGCTGGCTGCGCTTCCGCGCGTCCGCGCCCGTCGTCGGGCAGCGGTGGTTCGAGGAGGACCACGTGCTGGTCGACGAGTCCGGGCACGTCGTCGCGACGTCCCGGCAGCTGGCGATGATGCCGGCCCCCAAGCCCGAGAAGAACTGATCGAGGAGGCACTGACATGGATGGTCGTATCGCGCTGATCGGCGGCGGACGGATCGGGGAGGCCCTGCTCGGCGGCCTCGTGGCGGCCGGGCACGCCCCGTCGGCGCTCACGGTGGCGGAGCCCAACGCGGGCCGCGGCGGGGAGCTCGCGGAGCGCTACGGGGTGTCGACGGTGACCACCGTCGCGGAGGCGGTCGACGGGGCCGATCTCGTGGTGATCGCCGTCAAGCCCGACGTGGTCTCCGCGATCCTGCCCGACGTGGCCTCCGCGCTGCAGCCGGGCGCCGTCGTCGCCTCGGTCGCGGCGGGTGTCCCCACGGGGGTCTACGAGGCCGCTCTGCCCGACGGGACGCCCGTCGTGCGGGTCATGCCCAACACGGCGATGCTCGTCGGGAAGTCGATGAGCGGGATCGCGGGCGGGCGCGACGCCGGCGAGCCGCACGTGGCGCTCGTGCGCGAGGTGATGGAGGCGGTAGGGCAGACCCTCGTCGTGCCGGAGTCCAAGCTCGACGCGCTCACCGCACTGTCGGGCTCCGGGCCCGCCTACGCCTTTCTCGTCGCCGAGGCGATGATCGACGCGGGGGTCGATCTGGGGCTCACGCGCGACCAGGCGAGCACCCTCGCGACGCACACGATCGCGGGCGCGGGTGCACTAATGGTTGAGACTTCCTCGTCCCCCGTCGAGCTCCGGGCGGCGGTGACTTCGCCGGGCGGAACGACGGCGGCGGCGATCCGCGAGCTGGAGAAAAACGGCCTGCGACCTGCGTTTTATGCGGCGACCCGGGCGTGTGCGGAGCGTTCGGCCGAGCTCGGGAAGCTCGCGTAGAACCTTCGTTTAGCTCACTCCCGTCGCATTATTCCCATTGGTACCGCTAAGCTGCTCGAAGCACGTGCGTGTCAGGTCCGCCGGAGGGGAAGCCGGCGGCGCGACATGTGCCGGAGGTTAGGGATTACATGGCGTCTGCAAACAAGAACACCAAGCCCGCCGAGATCGGTGCCGGAGCCCAGGCTCCCCAGGCAGCCGGCTCGTCGTTCCTGACGGTGGCCGAGGTCGCCACCCTCATGCGGGTGTCGAAGATGACGGTCTACCGCCTGGTGCACAACGGGGAGCTCCCCGCGGTGCGCGTGGGCCGGTCCTTCCGGGTCCACGAGAAGGCCGTCCACGACTACCTGCAGACCTCGTTCTTCGACGCGGGCTAGGCCCGCCCGGAGGACGTCAGTCGCGGCCGCGGCACGGGCGGATTTCGCCTGGGCCGTCGCGCCGGGTAAAGTAGAAGCCTGCTGCGTGGACGCGGGGGCTTCATCCGTACCCGGCCGCCGCGCACCGAACATGGCAATTCGATAGAGAGACGTGAGGAACCCATGGGTTCAGTGATCAAGAAGCGCCGCAAGCGCATGTCGAAGAAGAAGCACCGCAAGCTGCTCCGTCGCACTCGCGTGCAGCGTAGGAAACTCGGCAAGTAGGCCTTCTGGTCACACTTTCGCAAGAGCCCGCCCAGGACATGGGCGGGCTCTCGTGTTTCCCGATACCCTGCAGTAATGAGTGAGTCGGTCGTCAGCGCGCCGCGCGTCGTCATGGTGACGGGGGCCTCCACGTTCGTGGGCGGCTACCTCGTGCGCCGGCTCGCGCAGCGTCCGGACATCGAGCGCGTGATCGGCGTGGACGCCGTCCCGCCCACCAAGACGATGCACCGCCGGATGGAGCCGGCCGAGTTCATCCGCGTCGACTACCGCAGCCACATCTTCGGCAAGATCATGGCCACCAACGAGGTCGACACGGTGGTCCACTGCTCCACCTCGGTCACCGACAACCACTTCCCGTCCGCGTCCACCAAGGACGCCATCGTCTTCGGCTCCATGCGGGTCTTCGCCGCGTGCCAGAAGTCGGAGACGGTCAAGCGGGTCGTCATGCGCTCGTCCACCCAGGTCTACGGCTCGCGCTCGCGCAATCCCGCCCTGATCACCGAGGACCTCGGCGGCGGCTCCGCCGCGATCGGCCACCCGCGCGATCTCCTCGACGCGGAGGCCTACGCCCGCAGCATGGCCCGTCGCCGCACCGATCTGGACCTGACGATCCTGCGCCTGGCACCGATCCTCGGCCCCAACATCGAGACCCTGCTCGGCTCGCTGTTCGAGCGCCCCGTCGTGCCCTCGATCGTGGGCCGCGACGCCCGCCTGCAACTGCTGCACGAGGACGACGCCCTCGGTGCGCTCGAGCACGCCGTGGTGGCGGGCAGGCCGGGCACCTACAACATCGCCGGCGACGGTGCCATCTCCATGTCGCAGGCCATCCGCCTGTCCGGCCGGGTACCGCTGCCCGTCGTGGGGCCCGCGTTCGGGCCGGCCGTCGCCGCGATCCGCGGCCGCGGCCGAGGTCAGACGGACCGGGTGCAGCTCGCCTACCTGCGGTTCGGCAACGCCTTCGACACCACCCGGATGCGGCGCGAGTTCGGCTTCGAACCGCGTCTGAGCACGCGGCAGGTCATGGAGGACACCGCCCGCCACGGTCGCGCAGAACCTACAATCGGTGTGGATTCCTTCGTGGGCGTCGAGCAGCGGGTCGCCTCGCTCGCCCGGCGGTTCGCGGGAATCGGTTCTTCAGGACGGCACGGCTGGACGGTAGATCTATGACCAACCCATCAGGCTCTCAGCACGCGAAGGTGCTGCAGTTGCCCGTGTCCATCGACACCGCGCGCACCGAGGGGCGCGAGCGCGCCCAGCAGCGGCACCCGTCCGCGCTGACCGGCACGCCGGCATCGTCGGCCCCGCGCCGCGAGGCCACGGTGCACGCCCTCAACCCCGACTACATCGCCGCCGCCCAGCCGGGGGAGCCCGGTCCGGGCTGGCGCGAGCGCGCCGCGGAATCGGTGGTCGACGGTGCCGCCTTCGTCCGCGAGCGCCTCACCGGCGACTACGACATCGACCCGTTCGGCTTCGATCCGCACCTGACCGACGCGGTCTTCCTGCCGGCGCTGCGGCCCGTCTACGACAAGTGGTTCCGCGTGGACACCACCGGCGCCGAGAATCTCCCCGTCGAGGGCGGCGCGCTGCTGGTGGCGAACCACTCCGGCGTCATCCCGCTCGACGGGCTCATGTCCGCCGTCGCGGTGCACGACAACCATCCCGAGCAGCGGCATCTGCGGCTGCTCGCCGCCGATCTGGCCTTCGAGTACCCGTTCATCGGCGAGGTCGCGCGCAAGCTGGGCGCCACCGTCGCCTGCAACGCCGACGCCGAGGCGCTGCTCACCCGCGGTGAGCTCGTCGCCGTGTGGCCCGAGGGCTTCAAGGGCATCGGCAAGCTCTACCGCGACCGGTACAAGCTGCAGCGCTTCGGGCGCGGCGGTTTCGTGACGGCCGCGATCCGCGCGCAGGTGCCGATCATCCCCGTGTCGATCGTGGGCGCGGAGGAGACCTACCCGATGCTCGCCGACGTCAAGCCCGTCGCGCGGCTGCTCGGCCTGCCCTACGCGCCGATCACGCCGCTGTTCCCGTGGCTGGGCCCGCTGGGCATGGTGCCGCTGCCGTCCAAGTGGCACATCGAGTTCGGCGAGCCCATCGCCACCGACCGCTTCACCGAGGCCGACGCCGACGACCCGATGGTGGTCTTCGAGCTCACCGACAACGTCCGCGAGACCATCCAGCAGTCGCTCTACCGCATCCTCGCGCGCCGGAAGAACATCTTCCAGGACTTCTAGCCCGACGGTTGCGTCCTCGGGCCCGACGGTGCCTTCGCCTGCCGGCAGCCGCCGTCCGGGCGGACCGCGGTCCACAGATCGGTCCTACTTCTTCATAGCGCTGCAGCGTTATGAAGAAGCGGAACCGATAGCGGGAGGCCGGAGAGTCGGGGAACCGCATCGGGATTCCCACCGTTGAGCCAGAATGCAGTGGACGGCGTGGGGGCGCCGACGGGGGTGTTCATATGGCGGACGACGAGCCGGTCGAGTTCCGGCATCGCGAGGAACTGGTGGCGCTGGGGGCGACGGACCGGCAGATCCGCTTCTGGCAGCAGAAGAACGCGGTGACCCGCGTGTGGCGCGGGGCCTACCACCTGGGGGCGAGGCTTCCGCCGTGGGACGAGTTGCGGATCAGCGCGCTGGCGGCGGCGCAGCGATCGGGGGACTCCGTGGTGCTCAGTCATGCGGCGGCTGCGGCGGTGTTGGGCATGAAGGTGCTGAACTCCGACTGGCAGACCGTCGATTTCACGTGTGACGGCGCGCGTGGCGGGACGAAGCGCGGGCGCCGACGGCTGCACGTGCGGCGGCTCGACGCGGAGGACGTCGTCGTGGTCGACGGAGTGACGGTGACGTCGATCGCGCGAACGGCGCTCGACCTCGCGCTGGCCGGCGACTTCGTGGCGGCCGTCTGCGCGCTGGACGCGGCGTTGCGGATGGGTGTCACGCGGGAGGAGCTGGAGGCGGCGATCGACCGGCTCGGCCGGCGGCGTGGTGCCGCGAATCTACTCGCAGCGATGGGGGAGGCGTCGCCGCTGTCGGAATCGGTCGGCGAATCCCGCAGCAGGGCGCTGATGCTGAAATGGCCCGAGATCCCGCGCCCGGAGCTGCAGCGGGAATTCTTCAACGAGGCGGGCGCGCTCGAGGCGCGCGTCGACTTCCTGTGGGCCGAACGCGTGGTGGGCGAGTTCGACGGCAAGGGCAAGCAGAGGGACGGCTTCACCTCGGAGCGGCGGATTCAACGCGACAGCCTGCTGATGGGGCGGAATCTGTACCCGACGCACTGGGACTGGAACGACTGCGAAGAGCCGGATCGTCTCCGGAACAAGCTCCACGACGCCCTCAATCCGTTCGGGCTGCTCCTCGACGGCTCCTCTCGCTATCGGTCCTGACTCTTCATAACGCTGCAACGCTATGAAGAAGCGGGATCGATCTGTGGACTGTGGTCCGCGCCGCGCGACGGCCGTCGGAGGGTGCGGCACCGTCGGGCCCGGGCGACGAGACGAGAGCGCCGGGGCGGGGACGGCACCGTCGGGCCCGAGGATCTAGTCGTCGCTGAAGTGCTTGATCAGCGCGGCGGCGCCGCCGATCGCGGCGCCCACGCCGATGGCCGTGGGGACGCCGATCTTGGCGGCCTTGCGGCCGGTGCGGTAGTCGCGGATCTCCCAGCCCCGCACCCGCGCGACGTCGCGCAGGTCCGAATCGGGGTTGATCGCGACGGCCGTGCCCACCAGGGAGAGCATCGGCACGTCGTTGTGCGAATCGCTGTACGCGGTGCAGCGCTTGAGGTTCAGGCCCTCGCGGATCGCCAGCGACCGGACGGCGTGCGCCTTGCCCAGGCCGTGCAGGATGTCGCCGACCAGCTTGCCGGTGAACACCCCGTCCTGCGATTCGGCGACGGTGCCCAGCGCGCCGGTGAGGCCGAGCCGGTCGGCGATGGTCTGCGCCAGCTCGACGGGGGTGGCCGTCACCAGCCACACCTGCTGGCCGGCGTCGAGGTGCATCTGCGCGAGCGCGCGGGTGCCCGGCCAGATCTTGTCGGCGATGATCTCGTCGTAGATCTCCTCGCCGACGGCCTTCAGCTCCTCGGTGGAGCGGCCCGCGATGAAGGAGAGCGCCTTCTCCCGGCCGGCGGCCACGTCGTCGCTGTTCTCCTTGCCCGTGAGCCGGAACTTGGCCTGTGCCCACGCCGCGGAGGCGAGGTCGGAGTAGGAGAAGTAGTTGCGCGCGGCGAGGCCGCGGGCGAAGTGCACGATCGACGCGCCCTGCACCATCGTGTTGTCGACGTCGAAGAACGCGGCCGCGGTGAGATCCGGCGGCACCTGCCCGTCCTCGCGGCCCTCCTTCTCGAGCAGCAGCGAGTGAGCGGCGTCCGCGCTCGCTTCGCCCGCCGCACTCTGCCGACGTTCGTCGGCGTTGGCCTGGTCGGACAAGGGCACCTCCCCGCTCGCGTGATTCCCCTCAACCTTAGCGGCGCGCGCCGACACCGGGGTGGGACACTCGGCACATGGCCGTGATCACTCTGCTCACCAGGGAGGGGTGCGGGATGTGCGCCCGCGCCCACGACGAGCTCACCGCGCTCGTCGCCGAACTCCACGCCGCCGAGCGCACCGTCGAGTACCGGCAACTGGACGTCGACGCGCCCGGTAACACCGAGTACCGGGGCGAGTACGGCGACATGCTGCCCGTGGTCCTGCTCGACGGGGAGCAGCACAGCTACTGGGAAGCGGACATTCCGCAGCTGCGGGCGGATATCCTGGGCTGAACGACCCTGACGGGTGACAGCCGTCGCCTGCGCGGGTGAGGTGAGGCTGTGCGCGTTTTCCCATTTCAGGGGATGCGGGGTACCGTGCCTTAACGGGAAACTACGGACTGTAGTTCACCCGTCAAGATCTTCGAAGGAGCAGCGAGGGTGTCGGTTCTGCTGTTCGGCGCGTCGCACCGCAGCGCGCCGGTGTCGGTTCTCGAGAAACTGGCGATCACCGAGACCGATCGTCCCAAGGTGCTGGCGCAGCTCATGGAGTCGCCCCACATCGACGAGGTCATGGTCGTCACCACCTGCAACCGCGTCGAGATCTACGCCGTCGTCGAGGCCTTCCACCCCGCTCTGGAAGCCGTCTCCGACGTCCTGAGCGCCCGCTCCGGGCTCACCATCAACGATCTGAGCAAGCACGCCTTCGTGCGCTACTCCGAGGCCGCCGTCCAGCACCTGTTCTCCGTGGCCTCGGGCCTGGATTCCATGGTCGTGGGCGAGCAGCAGATCCTCGGGCAGATCCGCGGCGCCTACGCCGCCTCCGACGAGCACCAGGTCGCCGGCCGCGTGGTCCACGACCTCGCGCAGCGCGCCCTGCACGTGGGCAAGCGCGTGCACACCGACACCGGCATCGACAAGGCCGGCGCCTCCGTCGTCTCCGTCGCCCTCGACCGCGCCCAGGAGATCCTCGGCGCGCAGGGCGGCTCGCTGCGGCGCGCCGTCGTCGTCGGCGCGGGCGCCATGGGCGGCCTCGGCGTCGCGCACCTCGCCCGCGCGGGCGCGACCGACGTCACCGTCGCCAACCGCACCCAGGACAAGGCGCAGCGGCTCGCGCAGGCCGCCCTCGACGCCGGGGTCGACGGTGCGCGGTCCGTCCCGATGGACGGCGTGGTCGCCGCCCTCGCCGACGCCGACGTGCTCATCGCCTGCACCGGCGCCGTCGGCAGCGTCGTCAGCCTCGCCGACGTGCACTCCGCGCTGGCGCAGCGGACCGTCGACACCGATCTCGTGGTGTGCGATCTGGGCCTGCCCCGCGACGTCGACCCGGCCGTGGCGGGGCTGCCGGGCGTCACCGTCATCGATATCGACGCGCTCTCGCGCGAGCCGGGCACGCAGGCCGCCGAGGAGGACGCGGAGAAGGCGCGCCGCATCGTCTCCGACGAGCTCGCCGAGTACCTCTCCGCGCAGCGCTCCGCCGAGGTCACCCCGACGGTGACGGCGCTGCGGCGCCGTGCCGCCGAGGTGGTGGAAGCCGAACTGCTGCGCCTGGATTCACGTCTTCCGAGCCTCGAGGGCACGGACCGCGACGAGGTGGCGCAGACGGTGCGCCGCGTCGTCGACAAGCTCCTGCACGCCCCGACGGTGCGCGTCAAGCAACTGGCCGCCACCCCGGGGGGCGACTCCTACGCGGAGGCGCTGCGCGAGCTCTTCGAACTCAAGCCCGGCGCCACGGGCGCCGTCTCCGCGACCGAAGGATCCGACGACCGAAGTGTCTGAAGTGACCACGCACTCCCTCCCGAACCCGATCCGCATCGGCACCCGCGGCTCGTTGCTGGCCACCACCCAGGCCGGCACCGTGCGCGACGCGCTGATCGCGGCGGGCCACCCCGCCGAGCTCGTCATCGTGACCACGCCGGGCGATCTGAGCGCCGCGCCGGTCGAGACGATCGGCGTCGGCGTCTTCACCTCCGCGCTGCGCGATGCGCTGGCGAACGACGAGGTCGACGTGGCCGTGCACTCCTTCAAGGACCTGCCGACCGCGCCCGACGAGCGCCTGTCCATGCCCGCCGTGCCGCCCCGCGAGGACGCCCGCGACGCGCTCGTGGCGCGCGACGGACTGGTGCTGGGGGAGCTGCCGGCGGGGTCCGTGATCGGCACCTCGAGCCCGCGGCGGGCCAGCCAGCTTACTGCACTGGGTCTGGGTTTGGAAATCCGCCCCCTACGAGGCAACCTTGACTCTCGGTTACGCAAAGTAGCGGACGGTGAACTCGACGCGATCGTGGTCGCCCTCGCCGGACTCAAGCGGATCGGTCGCCACAACGAGGTGACGGAGGCGCTCGACCCGGTGCAGATGCTGCCGGCGCCCGCGCAGGGCGCACTCGCAGTGGAGTGCCGACGCGACGATGCGGAACTGCATTCCGTGCTCTCCGGCCTGGACGATCCGGTCACGCGTGCGGCGGTCACCGCCGAGCGCGCCCTCCTCGCCGAGCTGGAAGCCGGATGTACCGCGCCCGTCGGTGCGATCGCGGAAGTCGTCGAGTCCCTCGACGACGACGGTCGGATCTTCGAGGAGCTGTCGTTGCGCGGCATCGCGCTGGCGGCGGACGGCTCCGACTCGGTCCGGGCCTCCGTGGTCGGTCCGGTGGGCGAGGCCGGCGCGTTGGGCATCGCGCTGGCACGGGAGCTGCTCGACCTGGGCGCACGCGACCTGCTCGCGTAGCACCCGCAACTACTGGGAGCCGATACATGAGCCGCACTGCACAGTCCGCGAAGGCCGACACGGCAGCCGACACCGACACGGTGTCCACCCGCGTCGCCGCGAAGACCACCAAGCCCGCCCGAGGCCGGGCGGTGGCACCGGGCCGCATCACCTTCGTGGGATCCGGTCCGGGCGATCCGGGGCTGCTGACCCTGCGTGCTGAGCAGACTATCGCGGGCGCCCGGACGGTCTACACCGACCCCGACGTTCCGCAGACCGTCCTCGACATGGTGGGCACCGCGCTCCCGGCCGAGCCGATCGAGGACGCCGCCGACGCGGCGGACGCGGCCCCGGCGAAGGGCCGCAAGGGCGAGCCCGCCGTGCGCAACCCCGCCAGCGTCGCGCCCGCACTCGGCGAGCCCGCCGAGGTCGCCAAGACCCTGCTCGCGCAGGCCCGCCACGGGCACGACGTGGTGCGCCTCGTCGCCGGCGACCCGCTGTCCTCCGACGCCGTGCTGGCCGAGGTCAACGCCGTCGCCCGCACGCAGATCGCCTTCGAGATCGTCCCGGGCCTCGCGCCCGCGACCGCCGTCCCCACCTACGCCGGCATGGCGCTGGGCTCGGCGCACACCGAGGCCGACGTGCGCGGCGAGGTCGACTGGGCGGCGCTGGCCGCGGCCCCGTCGCCCCTGGTGCTGAGCGCCACCGCCGAGCACCTCGCCGACACCGCCTCCGCGCTGGTCGAGAACGGCCTCGCGCCGCAGACCCCGGTCGCCGTCACCGCGCAGGGCTCGACCTGCAAGCAGAAGACCGTCGAGGCCACCCTCGCCACGCTCAACGAGGCCGGGGCGGGCCTGCCCGGGCCGCTCGTGGTCACCGTCGGCAAGGTGGTGGGCCAGCGCAACAAGCTCTCCTGGTGGGAGTCGCGCGCGCTGTACGGCTGGACCGTGCTCGTGCCCCGCACCAAGGACCAGGCCGCCGAGATGTCGAACCGGCTGCGCGCCCACGGGTCCATCCCCATGGAGGTCCCGACCATCGCGGTCGAGCCGCCCCGCAGCCCCGCCCAGATGGAGCGCGCGGTCAAGGGCCTCGTCGACGGCCGCTACCAGTGGGTGGTCTTCACCTCCACGAACGCCGTGCGCGCCGTGTGGGAGAAGTTCATCGAGTTCGGCCTGGACGCCCGCGCCTTCTCCGGCGTGAAGATCGCCTGCGTCGGCGAGCAGACCGCCGCCAAGGTCCGCGCCTTCGGCATCGAGCCGGAGCTGCTGCCCACGGGCGAGCAGTCCAGCCTCGGCATGCTCGAGGTCTTCCCGCCCTTCGACGACGTCTTCGACCCGGTCAACCGGGTCCTGCTGCCGCGCGCCGACATCGCCACCGAGACCCTCGCCGAGGGCCTGCGCGACCGCGGCTGGGAGATCGACGACGTGACCGCGTACCGCACGGTGCGCGCCGCGCCGCCGCCCGCCTCGACCCGCGAGATGATCAAGTCCGGCGACTTCGACGCGGTCTGCTTCACCTCCAGCTCGACGGTGCGCAACCTGGTCGGCATCGCCGGCAAGCCGCACGCCCGCACCATCGTCGCGTGCATCGGCCCGAAGACGGCCGAGACCGCGATCGAGTTCGGCCTGCGGGTGGACGTGCAGCCGGAGACCGCGTCGGTGGAGGACCTCGTCGAGGCCCTGGCCGCGCACGCCTCCCGGCTGCGCGCGGAGGGCGCCCTGCCCCCGCCGCGGAAGAAGCCGCGCCGCTCGCGGAGCTGATGCGGCCCGCTCCCTGCGCCGTCCGTAGGCTGGAAGTATGAGTTTTCCTCACGTCCGTCCCCGCCGGCTGCGTACCACGCCGGCCGTCCGCCGCCTCGTCGCCGAGGTCTCGGTGGAGCCGCGGCAGCTCGTGCTGCCGATGTTCGTGCGCGACGGGATCGACTCCCCGCTGGAGATCTCGTCGATGCCGGGCGTGTTCCAGCACACCGTCGACTCGCTGCGGGCCGCGGCCGAGGAGGCGGTCCGGGAGGGCGTCGGCGGGCTCATGCTCTTCGGTGTCCCCGACGACGCCGACAAGGACGCCGAGGGCAGCGCGTCGTGGAATCCCGACGGGGTGCTCAACCGCGGCCTGCGTGCCCTGCGTGAGGACCTGGGCGATGCCACGGTGATCATGGCCGACACCTGCCTGGACGAGTTCACCTCGCACGGGCACTGCGGCGTGCTCGACGCGCACGGCCGGGTGGACAACGACGCCACGCTGGAGCGGTACGCCCGCATGGGCGTCGCGCAGGCGGACGCCGGGGCGCACATGCTCGGACCGTCGGGGATGATGGACGGACAGATCGGTGTGCTGCGCTCCGCGCTGGATTCCGCTGGGCACCAGGACGTCTCACTGCTCGCGTACACCGCGAAGTACGCATCGCCGTTCTACGGGCCGTTCCGCGAGGCCGTCGGCTCGTCGTTGCAGGGCGACCGGCGGACGTACCAGCAGGACGCCGCGAACCGCCGGGAGTCGCTGCGCGAGTTGGATCTCGACCTCGACGAGGGCGCCGACATCGTGATGGTCAAGCCCGCGATGAGCTACCTCGACGTGCTCGCCGACATCGCGGCCGCCTCGCCGGTGCCCGTCGCGGCGTACCAGATCTCGGGGGAGTACTCGATGATCACCGCCGCGGCGCAGAACGGCTGGATCGACCGGGACGCCGCGATCCGCGAGTCGCTGCTGTCGATCCGTCGCGCGGGCGCGGACATCGTGCTGACCTACTGGGCCACCGAGGCCGCACAGTGGTTGAACAGGGGAACGTGGTGAACGCACGTCGCCTCCACGGCGATTCGGCACGCGGTCGGGCAGAAGGAGCGCAGTGGTGAACATGCAGCACCAGGGCCCCGTGTGGCCCGGGCCCGGCCCGCAGCCACCCACGTGGCCCGCGCCGCCGCCCGTCCCCAAGCCCGAGCGCGGCCCCCGGCCCGACGACGTGAAGCTCTCCGTGCAGTTGTGGATCTTCGTCATCATCACCTCGGCGATCTCCCGACTCGCGCAGGCCTTCTCCACCCGCGGCTCCGACGAGTCGCGCGAGCAGTACACGATGCTCAAGGAGAGCGACAGCTCGTTCGCGAAGTCGTCGGTCGAGCAGTTCAAGACCTTCGAGCAGTACGACACGACCATGTTCGTCATGGCCATCGCGACGGTGGTCATCGGTGTCGTGGTGGCCTCCGTCCTCGTGTACTTCCTGTGGCGCGGCCAGTCCTGGGCCCGCCTGGTGCTGCAGTTCGTCGCGGCCTTCGTCCTGGTGCAGGGCGTGTTCGCCTTCACCACCGGCAACGCCACGATCGCGGTGCCCGCGATTCTCGCGGCGGTCGCCGTGGTGGGCGCGATGATCACCGCCAACAGCCGCGAGTCGATGGAGTACTTCAAGCCGGGTTCCACGGCGGCCGGCCGGTGAGCCCGCTGTACGCGGAGCGGGGCCTGTCCCGTGTCTGGCTGCTGCTCGTGCCCGCCGCGACGGTCGCGATGATCCTCACCCAGTGGCTGCTCGCCGGCCGCACCTCCGACTGGTGGATCTGGGTGCTCCTGGGCCTGGCGACGCAGGGCTTCGTGTGGCTGCAGGTCACCGCCGGCCGGACCCACGTCTCGATGGCGCTGACCGCCGAGGAACTGCGTTGCGGCGAGGAGACGATCCCCGTCGCCGAGATCGCCCGGATCCTGCCGGGCAAGGCGCCCGATCACCCGCGCAAGGCGAAGCCGGAGGACTTCCCCGCGTGGTCGTCGGCGCGCGCGATGGGGCGGCTCAAGACGGTGCCGCGCCGCCGCTACGGCATGGGCCTGCAACTGGCCGACGGCTCGACCGTGCAGGCCTGGGCCCGCAACGACTACGCCCTGCGCGCCGCCCTCGAGCCCCTGCTCACCCGCTAGCGGCTCCCGAGTTTCGGGTTCTGCGGGGCCTCGCGGCCGGATTCGGCACCCGACGCCTCCGGGACCCGACGTTCAGAATCGCGTGCGTCCGCGGTGCCGGCCACTGCGCACGATCGCCAGGATGTCGCCGTACACCGCGTCCCAGTCGAAGAGCACGTCGGCGTAGTCCAGGCGCAGAACCCGGTAGTCGCCGATGACCGCCGCGCGGTCGCGACGGTAGTCGGCTCTGCGCTGCGCGCCGCTGTGATGGCTCGCGCTGTCGCACTCGATGATGAGCTTGTCGCCGACGAGCAGGTCGACGCGGCCGACGCCCCGGACCATCACCTGGCTGCGCACGCGGATGCCGGCGCACACGAGGCGGTAGCGGACCAGCGACTCCGTCCCGGAGCCCGCGAGCGGATCCACCAGCCCGAGAACGCGCAGCACGCGCTGCGGTGCGCCGTCGAAGACCTCGGCCAGCACGTCGACGGTGTACGGGTGGGGCATACGCAACGTCGAGTCGAGCACCGCGACGAGTTGTTCGGCGCTCACGCAGTTCGCCGCGCACTGCAGAGCGATCGGGAGCGGATCGACGGCCCGCGCCGGCGTGCGCAATGGCCGGTGCCCGCGGCACGAGCGCGCCGGTCGGAGCGTGACCGGCCTGTGCTCCGGCCACCGCAGATGCGTCCGCCGCTCACCCGGCGGTACCCACACGCCCGGGGTGTACTCGAGCGCCGAGACGCAGGTGACCGCGGCGCCGGAGCGGACCGCGGCGACGACCGCGGGGTCAGCGGTGGCGGTGGCGTACCAGCCGCGGCGCACGGGTGCGAGAGTCCCGTGCCGGCGCAGGGCGTCGATCTCGGCCGGGTCCGCGCCGATCCGCAGCAGGTGGCGCCGGGAGAGCACGCCGCCGTTCTCCGCCGCGGCGATCGGGATCAGTGGGTCCATGCCGTCGATCCTGCTTCGCGGCACCGTCCGTCGGCCCGCGCCGGAGGGCCGCCTGTGGAGAAAACAGGTTATGTACGCGAAGTTGTGGAGGAAGCAGCTCCCGAACGTCGGGTTCTCCTGCCCTACGCAGGCGATTCATGCCGCCGACGCCGGCAGGACCCGATTTTCGCGACGCGGTCAGAGCCAGGCGGGGTGGGTGTCACCGCGCAGGGCGGCGAGGCCGCGGTGCACGCGCTCGGTCTGCCGGACGGACATGGCCGGCAGGGCGTCGGGGCGGAACCAGGCGATCTCGAGGGATTCGTCGTCGGCGACGTGCGCCTCGCCGGAGACGTAGCGGCACAGGAACAGGAGCGTGAGGTACTGCGCCGCATCGCCGTTCGGATAGCGGACGGGCTCGTCGGTGCGGACCGCCAGCAGGTCCAGCACCTGCGCCTCGACGCCCGCCTCCTCCCGGATCTCGCGGACGATCGCCGCCGCGGGCTGCTCCCCGGGTTCGAGGATGCCGGCGATCGACGCCCACTCGCCGGTGTCGGCGCGGCGACCGAGCAGGACCTCGCCCGCGTCGTTCACCACCACGGCGGCGACGCCGGGCAGCCACAACAGATCGGTGCCGACCTTCTCTCGGATGCTGCGCACGTACTCGGGGATGGGCATGGCACCCAGCCTAGCGTCTTAATACCCCCAGGGGGTATGGTGAAGTGGACGGTGCGCGCGACCATGGAGGTCATCGGCCGTCCGAGAGAAGGAGTGGGAAATGGCAGTGGAGAGCACTTACACCGTGACCGGCATGACCTGCGGGCACTGCGCGTCCTCGGTGCGCGAGGAGATCTCGGAGATCGGCGGCGTCACCGGCGTCGACGTGAACGTCGAGACCGGCGCGGTCACCGTCTCCAGCGAGGCCGAGCTGACCCGTGACGCCGTGGAGGCCGCCGTCAAGGAGGCCGGCTACACGCTGGTCTGAGCGGTCCCGCCTCGCGCGGATCGCCGTCCCGACCGGTTACGGTGGGGACATGTCTGAGCAGGGTTTCGGGGACTTCGAGTTCGAGCGCAAGTTCTTCGTGCGCGAGGTCCCCGAAGCCGCTGCGCTCGACCCCGCTCCGACGCTGATCGTCCAGGCCTACCTGTTCGCCGCCGACGGCTACGCCGTGCGCGTGCGGGTGCAGGGGCCGGCGCCGTCGGAGCTGATCGACGATCCCGGTGCGCTCGTCGACGCCCTCGACGGTGTGACCACCGGGACCATGACGGCCAAGGGACCTGCCGTGAGCGGCACCCGCTACGAGGCCGAGCGCGAGCTCGACGCGCTCGTCGCCGGGCAGATCGTCCGCCGCGCCGAACACGTCGTCGCCAAGGTGCGCTACTCTATGTGGCTCGGCGAGGACGGCTGGGTCATCGACGAATTCCTCGGCGGCAACGCCCCGCTCGTGATGGCGGAGGTCGAACGCGGCGGCCCCGTCGTCGACCTCGCCATCCCCGATTTCTGTGCCACCGAGGTCTCCGAGGACGACCGCTTCCGCAACGAGTACCTCGCGCACGTCCCCTTCGGCGGCTGGTCCGAGGCCTACACGCGAGAGCTCGCGCTGCTCGGCCCGCGCTTCGTGCACACGCTGGGCGAGAACCGCCTCGGCGGCGTCTCAACCTCCGCGCCGGAACACCTCCTCCCCTGGGCGGTTGACGCGCCTTGTAATAACGCTGTTAACTTAACGTCGTTATTACAACTGGAAGGGACGCCCGATGATCGACGCACTCACCCGCTTCGTCGCGCGCCGCGCGAAGGCCGTGCTGCTGCTGGCCGTGATCCTGCTGGCGGGTCTGGGCCTCGCGGGCGCCGGTGTCGCCGACAAACTGCAGGCCGGCGGCTACGTCGATCCGCAGGCCGAGGCGATGCAGACCTACGATCGCATGGCAGACGACTTCGACCGCGGCGGCCTGCCGCTGGTGCTGGCCGTCTCGGTGCCGCCGGGCCAGGAGGTCTCGGCGGGCGACTACGGCCGCCGCCTGGTCGAGCGCCTGCGCGCCGATGACCGCGTCGAGAGCGTCGTGGACGGGTTCAGCACCCCCACGCCGATGCTGCTCAGCGAGGACAAGCGCACCGCGCTCATCGTGGCGGCGATCGCCGGCGGCGAATCGCAGGCGCCGCTCAACGCGAAGGCCATCGTCGGCGACCTGCCGCAGCCGCCGCCGTCGGTCACGATGACGCCGGGCGGCCAGGCCTACAGCTACGCGCAGATCAACGATCAGTCCTCGCGCGACCTGCTGATCGCCGAGGCCGTCGCCATCCCCATCACCTTCCTCGTGCTGGTGTGGGTCTTCGGCGGCCTGGTCGCCGCGGCGATCCCGGTGCTCATCGGCATCGCCGCGATCATCGCGACCACCGGCATCCTGCGCGCCTTCACCACGTTCACGGACGTCTCGATCTTCGCGCTCAACCTCACCACCGCGATGGGGCTCGCGCTCGCGATCGACTACACGCTGCTCGTGATCTCGCGCTACCGCGAGGAGGTGGCGGCGGGGAGTGATCGCCCGGAAGCCCTGCGCCGCACCATGAACACCGCCGGGCGTACCGTGCTCTTCTCGGCGATCATCGTCGGCCTCTCGCTGGCGGCGATGGCGATCTTCCCGATGTACTTCCTGCGCTCCTTCGCCTACGCCGGTGTCGCGGTGGTGGTCTTCGCCGCGCTCGCCACGCTGATCCTCACGCCGGCGATCCTCACCGTGCTCGGCGACCGCGTCGACGCCCTGAAGATCGGCCGCCGCCGCGCCGAGCCCGCCCCGCAGGAGAGCCTGTTCTACCGCTTCACCCGCGGCGTGCTGCGCCGCGCGGTGCCCATCGGGCTCGCCCTGATCGCGCTCCTGCTGATCCTCGGAACCCCGTTCCTGAGCATCCATTTCGGCTTCCCCGACGACCGGGTGCTGCCGGCCTCGTCGAGCTCGCACCAGGTGGGCGACACCATCCGCTCCGATTTCACCGAGGACGCCGCGGGACAGGTCAGCGTGGTGCTCACCGAGTCCACGGACGACGGTGCCGTGGCCGACTACGCCACCCGCCTGTCGACGGTCGAGGAGACCGGCACCGTCGTCGCGCCGACGGGCACCTACCTCGCGGGGCAGCGGGTGGCCGACGGTGACCCGACCGCCCGGGCGGCGAACGGCACAGTGCTGCTGCTGGTCTCGTCGAAGCTCGACCCGCTCTCGCAGGACGCCTCGGACCAGCTCGACCGGCTGCACGAGACGCCCGCGCCCGCACCCGCGAGCTTCGGCGGCTCGGCGCAGCTCAACCGGGACTCGGTCGAGTCGATCCTCGACACCCTGCCGACCGTGCTCATCGTGATCGCGGTGACTACGTTCATCCTGCTGTTCCTGCTCACGGGCAGCCTGGTGCTTCCGCTGAAAGCCCTGGTGATGAACGTGATCTCGCTCTCGGCGGTGTTCGGCGCGCTCGTCGCGATCTTCCAGTGGGGCTGGCTCGGCGGCCTCGACACCACAGTGACCGGCGCGATCATCGCGAACATGCCGGTGCTGATGTTCTGCATCGCCTTCGGCCTGTCGATGGACTACGAGGTCTTCCTGCTCTCCCGGATCAAGGAGTTCTGGGACCATTCGGAGACCAAGGACCACGCCGCCAACGACGAGGCCGTCGCGATGGGCATCACCCGCACCGGCCGGGTGGTGACCGCCGCGGCGCTGCTGATGGCGATCGTGTTCGCCGCCATCGGATTCGCGGGCGTCTCGTTCATGAAGATGTTCGGCGTGGGAATGATGATCGCAGTGCTGCTGGACGCCACCCTGATCCGCATGCTGCTGGTCCCCGCGTTCATGCGGGTGGCAGGGGTGTGGAACTGGTGGGCGCCCGCGCCGATGAAACGGCTGTACGACCGCGTCGGTCTGCGAGAATCGTAGGGCTATGGAACAGGGGAGACGACGGCGCAACAAGCGCGGCGACGGAGAGCGGCTGGCCGCCGAGATCCTCGACGCCGCCACCGATCTGCTGATCGAGACCGGCAGCGCCGAGGCGGTCTCGATCCGCGGGGTGGCGCAGCGCGCCGGGGTGACGCCGCCGTCCATCTACCTGCACTACCCCGATAAGAACGCGCTGCTCACCGCCGTCGTCGCCCGCTACCTCGGCCAGCTCGACGACGCCCTGACCGAAGCCGAGGCGGGTGCGCCGGACCCGCTCGACGCGGCGCGGGCGCAGGGGCTGGCCTTCGTGCGCTTCGCGCTCGCCACGCCCGAGCTGTACCGGCTCGCGGTGATGACCCCGTCGGACTACGCCTCCGACGTGGACGTCGTGCTCGGCACCGCGGCGTTCGCGCACCTCGAGCAGAACGTGCGCGAGCTGCAGGCGGTGGGCTACTACCCGCCGGGTGACCCGCGGCCGATCGCGCTGCGGATGCTCACGGTGGTGCACGGAGTGGCCTCGCTGCTCGTGGCCAAGCCGTTCCTGCCGTGGGGCGACCCGATGGAGTACGCCGACACCGTGATCGCCGGCGCCTGCCTCGGGATCGCCCTCACCGCGGGCCTGCCCGAGCCGCCCGACGGTGCCGCCGCCCTCGCGCTGGTCCGGCGGGTGCGCGAGGCACTACCGCCGGAGCAGCGCTGAGGGTCAGCGGACCGCGACGCTGTTGGCCGGGTCGAGCATCGGGACATCGAGCGCGGCGGCGGGGACGCCGAAGGCGTCGACCAGCGAGTCTGCCAGCGGGCGGGCCTTGCCGCACAGCTCGTTGACGCCGCGACGGATCGCCTTGGCGCGCTCCACCGAGACGTGCCGGTGCATGAGGTACCAGCCCAGGTCGCGCTCGAGCAGCGAGTAGACGTACAGGTTGCGCATGAGCTTGAGGGCGTCGCGCGTCGCGCGGTCCTTCACGTCGGTGATCACATCGACGAAGGCCTCCAGCACGATCCGCTCGATGTGCGCCTCGCCCACCTTGATCAGGTGGTCCTGCGTCTCGGTGAACACCTCCAGGGCGTCCTCATCGGGCTCCTTCGCGCGGCGCATGCGGGCGGCTGCGGTGCGCAGCAGGTGGTCCTCGCGGTTGCGCAGCAGCCGCAGCTGGGTGCCGGGGTGCGTGAGCTCGCTCTCCTCGGTGTCCTCGTTCGAGTCGTCGAGCAGCGTCTGCACCACCTGGCGGGCGGCGGTCTTCTCCAGCACCACGTCGCGGGCCATCTCGGCCACGAAACGCACCCAGCCCACGGCGTCGAGGCCCTGGACGTCGCCGGCGTACGCGGTCAGCTGCTCCTTGGCGACCAGCTGGGTGAGCACGAGGTTGTCGCCCTCGAAGGTGGTGAAGACGTCGATGTCGCCGCGCAGCAGCGGAAGCCGGTTCTCCGAGAGGTAGCCGGCGCCGCCGCAGGCCTCGCGGGCCGCGCTGATCGCGTCGGAGGCCAGTCGGGTGTGGCCGGCCTTGATCGCCGCGGCCTTGCCCTCGATCTCGCGGGCGTAGGCGGGGTCGACGGCGTCGGGGTCGCCGGTCTGCAGCTCGTGCAGCTCGGCGGTGAGCTCGTTCTGCGCGAGGGCGAAGGCGTAGGCCCGCGCCACCAGCGGCAGCAGGCGGCGCTGGTGGGTGCGGTAGTCCAGCAGCAGCAGCTCGTCCTCGCCGCCCGGCGCGTCGAACTGGCGGCGCACCAGGGCGTACTTGGTGGCCAGCGTGATGCCCAGGCGGCCGGCGGCACCCGCCGCGGCGCCCACGGTGACGCGGCCGCGGATCAGCGTGCCGAGCATGGTGAAGAAGCGCTTGTTGTCGGATTCGATGGGGCTGGAGTAGGTCCCGTCCTCCTCCACGTCGGCGTAGCGGTTGAGCAGCTCGCGCCGCGGGATGCGCACATGATCGAAGACGATGCGGCCGTTGTCCACGCCGGGCAGGCCGCCCTTGTAGCCGCAGTCGGAGGTGGTGACGCCGGGCAGGTCGTCGCCGTTCTCGTCGCGGATCGGCACCACGAAGCAGTGCACACCGCGGCCCGTCGGCTCCTCGCCGGGGCCGCCGGTGATGAGCTGCGCGAAGACCGACGCCCAGCGCGCGTGCTTCCCGGCGCCGCCGATGTAGTCCTTGCGGGCGCTGGAGGTGGGGGAGTGGATCTCGAACTCGTCGGTCTCCGGCAGGTACGTGGCGGTGGTCTCGAGCTCCTGCACGTTGGAGCCGTGGCCGGTCTCGGTCATGGCGAAGCAGCCGAGCACGTCGAGGTCGATGAGGCCCTTGACGTACGTGTCGTGGTGGTACTGCGTGCCCAGGTTCTCGACCGCGCCGCCGAACAGGCCCCACTGGACGCCCGCCTTGACCATGAGCGAGAGATCACCGTAGCCGAGGGTCTCGATCGCGGTGACCGCGGCGCCCACGTCGCCCGTGCCGCCGTGCTCGGTCTTGAAACCGTCGGCCGGGAAGCCGAGCGGCACCATCGCCTTCATCTGCCCCAGCATGAGCTCGCGGTACTCGTCCAGGCTCAGCCCGGCCTGGGGTACCACGTTCCCCTCCTGGATCTGCTCGCGCACGACGTCCCTCGTGGCGGCCCACCGGCCGTCGAGGATGGCGCGCAGCGCTGCGGTCAGTTCGGGCGACGATGCCGGCGAGGTGGGATCACTCATGGCCTCAACCGTACCCAGCACGGGCGATTCATGCCGGTTCCGAGAGCGGAATCACGAGCACGTCGCGGGATCGCCGGCCCGCAGCGCCGCGCGGACCGACGCGGGGACGGGGAGGTCCTGGCCGGGGGACGGCTCGACGCGCGCGTAGCCCGTGCGCAGCGGCAGCACGCCGGACCATCCGCCCTCGCTCGACGACGCTCCGCCGTTGCGCGCCTTGACGATCCAGTTGTCCGCGACGATCGGCAGGGTCAGCACGACGGTCGCCGCGAGCTCCTTGCGGGTGTTGCGGCGCAGCTCCGTGCTGCGGCCCGGCAGCAGCGCGTCGACGAAGGCGTCCAGCAGCTCCTCCGCGTCGGCCGACACGGACTCGAGCACCCCGCGCAGCACCGCGGAGCGGTAGTTCATCGAGTGGTCGAAGGCCGTGTCGGCCACGACGAGGGCGTCGAGGTGGGTGATGGTCAGCGTGACCGGGGCGCCCGCGGCGACGTGCCGCAGGGCACCGGCCCCCGTCGAACCGTGCAGGACGATGCGCTCGCCGATCCGCGCGTAGGCGATCGGGATCGACCAGGGCAGGCCGTCGCGCACCGTCGAGAGCACGGCGACGACGCCCTCGTCCAGGACCTCGTCGAGGAGGCGGCGGTCGCCGCCGCGGTCGGGGTAGCGGGTGAGTGTGTCCATACGTTCAGTGTCCGCGAATACTGGAACCTGTAGAAGATCCACAACGATCTCATTCTGAGAACCACTATTCTGGGACGGTGCCCCGCCCACCCGCGTCGCTGCCCGACTTCTGGGCCACCCGCGCCGGTGCGCCGCTGGCCAGCGCCGGCATCGTCGAGGCCGTCCTGGACGGGCTCGACCGCGGCGCCCTGCACCCCGGCGACGTGCTGCCGTCCTCGCGCGTCCTCGCCGCCGGGCTCGGCGTCGCGCGCAACACCGTGGTCGCCGCCTACGACACACTCGCCGCGATGGGCATCACGACCGCGGTGCCCGGCAGCGGCACCCGGATCGCGCCGGGCACGGACCGCTTCGCGCACGCGCTGCACGCCGCGCCCGCACCCCGACGTGCGGCGACGGCACCGTCGGACCCGCGGGTGGTGAGCCTGGAGCCGGGCGTCCCCGACGTCGCCCTCATCGACGAGCGCCGGTGGCGCCGCTCCTGGCGGCACGCCACCGCGCTCGCGCCCACCGCGTCGGCCGCGCCGCACGTCGCCGCCCTGCAGGAGGCCCTCGCCGTGCACCTGCGGCGGCGCCGGGCCGTCCGTGCCGCCCCCGAGGACCTGCGCCTGTTCCCCGGCGTCAACCCGGCCCTGACGGCGATCGCCGGGCACGTCGGCGGGCCGATCGCGGTGGAGACGCCCGGGTACCGCCGCGCCTTCGACGCCTTCCGCGCCACCGGCCGCGAGGTCCTCGGCGTGCCCGTGGACGCCGAGGGCCTGCTCGTCGCGCGCCTGCCCCGCCGACGGTGCCTGGTCTACACGACCCCGGCGCACCAGTACCCCACGGGCGTGCGCCTGTCGATGGAGCGCAGGCTCGCCCTCGTCGACTGGGCGCGGGCGACGGGGAGCGTGATCGTGGAGGACGACTACGACGGCGAGTTCTCCTACGACGTCGCCCCGCTGCCCGCCCTGCAGACGCTCGCACCCGATCACGTCGTCTACCTCGGCACCGCCTCGAAGGCGCTGAGCCCGCAACTGCGGCTCGCGTGGGCGGCGATCCCGCCGGTGCTGCGCGGGCTCCCGCACGCGGGGCACGGATCGAGTGCGGGCGTCGACGGGACGGCCGCGTCGATGCTCGCCCACTTCCTCACGTCGGGGGCCTGGGACGCCCATGTCGCGCGGGCGGCCCGCACCTACGGCGCGCGCCGCGCCGCGGTCCGGCGGGCACTCGCGCGGCACCTGCCCGACGCGCTCGTCCTCGGCGCCGACGCCGGGCTGCACCTGACCGTCGATCTGGGATCGGAGACGGCGCTCGCCGCCGCGGTAGCGGCGCTGGGCCGCAACGACTACCGCGTCTCCACGCTCGCCGGCCACGCGCTGACCGACGGCGACGTCGCCGACACGGCGATGCTGCTGTCCTACGCGCTGATCCCCGAGACCCGCGCGGACGCGATCATCGCGCTGATGCGGAGCTGAAATCATTCGACTCCGCGGCGCAGGCGGTGGCTCTACGTGATTCCCGCGCGGAACGCTGCAATGACGAGCTGAGCTCGATCGCGAGCCGAGAGCTTCCGCAGTAGATGTGTGATGTGAGTCTTCACGGTCTTCACGGAGATGTGCAGACAGGCCGCTATCTCGTGATTCGATTGCCCCCTCGCTATCAGCGTGAGCACATCGACCTCTCGGGGCGTCAAGTCGGGCGGCGTGTTGTGCGATGTCTCGCGGCGACGGAGATATCCGTCGATGATCCTGGATTGGACGGACGGTGAATACCGCGCGCGCCCGCCCATGCTTTCGTGGATCGCCGCGATGACCTCAGCCGGGAGTGCGTCCTTGAGGAGAAAACCTGAAACCCCGGCTCGGAGTGCTCGGTCCACGTACTCCTCCATGTCGTACATGGTCAGCACGATCACCAGGGGAGGTGCGGTATCGAACGGCATCGAGAGAATCTTCTCCGTAGCTTCGAGGCCGTCCATGTCGGGCATCTGCACGTCCATGAGTACGACATCGGGACTGAGGGCGGCCGCCATCGAGACCGCCTCACGCCCCGATCCGCACTGGCCAACGACCACCATGTCGGCATGTCGAGATACGTAGTCCGCGAGAGTCTCTCGGAGTAGTTCTTGATCGTCGGCGATGAGGACGGACACCGTGGACCTGCCGATTCTCCCGGAAGTCGTCACGCCGACTCGCTCTCCGACCGGTCGCGTCGCGGTATCCACGCCGCCAGGGTCGAGCCTTCGTCGCAGTGGTCGAATGTCAGCACTCCGTGAACGTTCGCGATCCGGGTCTCCAGGCTCGATAAGCCGGACCCGCTCCCAGGTGCAGGCACCCAACCGGGAACCGCCCCGCTATCTCGGACCTCGACTGCGAGGCCGCCTGCTGCGCTGTCATCGACATGCACCTCAGCGCGACAGGGGCCGCAATGCCGAGCGGCGTTGGACAGACCTTCGCCGACTACTGCGTGAATCATCTCTGCGACCTCGGGGGTGATGCGGCTTCCGAGGTTCTTGGTGACGGCGACATGCATGCCTGCCGCGCGCGAATTCGACACCAGCGCTTCTAAATCGACTGACCCACGTGGTGCCTCGCCGTCGCCGCGCAGCAGCAGGAGCATCTCGCGCAGCTGAGCGATCGTGGTCCGCGCGCTCGATTCGATCGCGGCCAGCGCCCGGCGCTGCGTGTCCGATCCACGGTCGCGGTCCACAGCCGCACGCATGAGTATCAGTGCGAGACTGTTCGACACGCCGTCGTGCAGCTCGCGGGCGATTCTGATCTGCTCGGCTCTTCGTGCTTCGTGAGCAGACCACGCTGCCAATCGCGCCTCGAAGTCGACACGCATCTGCTTTGCGCGCCACCAGGTCCAGATGGCGACGGCCACCGCTAGGGTCACCATGGACGATGCTGCGAGCCGCGCGTACGGCATAGCCACCCCGAACGCCATAGCGATTCCCAGCAGGCTCAGCACCGCCACGACGCCCGGTGCCCAAGAGCCTGAGCGCCACCGAGGTCGGTTCGTGGCGTTCATCTGCCCAAGGTAGCAGCGGCGCGACACTCCGGCATCTGCGCGAGCGACGAATTCAGACCACGGTCCGATGCCGATGCGCTGATTGCAGACCGTGGCCGGATGCAGGAGCCGGACGCACGCTATTGACTGGAGGGCGTTGTGTTCCGCGTTCGAGGGGGTTGCGCATGATTTCGATCGATCGAGTGACGAAGGTTCGTCGCGGTTCCAAGGTGCTGAGCGATGTCAGTTTCGAAGCAAGGTCCGGGAGGGTTACCGGCTTTGTGGGTCCCAACGGCGCCGGAAAAACGACGACATTGCGTATTCTTCTCGGGTTGGACTTCGCTGACGGTGGGAACGCGACGTTCAACGGGCTCCGCTACGGAGACGTGACGAATCCTCTGCGCAAGATCGGCGCAGTTCTCGACGGATCGGGAGCGAACAGAACCCGGACTGCTCACGCTCATCTGCGGTGGGTCGCCGCTTCGGCCGGAGTGGATTCGGGGCGTATTCAGGAAGTACTCGAGCTCGCCGGGATAGCGAATGCAGCACAGCGGCGCGTCGGAACGTTCTCTCTGGGGATGAGCCGGAGACTGGGGATCGCTGCGGCGTTGATCGGCGATCCGGAGGTGCTCATCCTGGACGAGCCGATCAACGGGCTCGATCCAGAAGGCATTCGATGGGTGAGAAACTTCCTAAGAAAGCGAGCTGACGAAGGACGCACCGTACTTCTGTCGAGTCACATGATGCGTGAACTTGCAGAAACGGTTGACGACATAGTGATTATTAACGATGGTCGGATAGTTGATTCTGGGTCGCTGCGACAAGTCGTCGGTGATCACGGGAGTCTCGAAGAGGCGTTCTTCGCGCGGATCGGAGAGCGATGAATCTCGGTGCGGCGGCGCGCGCCACGCGTGCAGAACTGCTCAAACTGGCGTCGCTGCCCGCCGTGTGGGCAGGCTCGGTGTTGGCGCTTGTGGTGGCACCGGTGGTCACGTACATCAGTGCCCCGTCTTCCTCGTCGCCCAACCGCGATCTCGGGTATCAAGAGCTGGCCTTCGGAGTGGTGGGAGCGATTGTCGTCGGCGTCGTCGCTGTGAGCAGTGAGTACAGCTCTGAAGGTGACAACGGCGACACCAGCCAGATATCGACGACGCTCGCGGCTCAGCCGAACCGCTATGCGGTGTTCGTTGCGAAGGGCATCGCTGTGGCGGTGTTGGTGGCGCTGCTCGCCGTGGTCTCGAGCCTGGTGACCCTGACTGTCGCCTCGACGGTGTCGCCCGCATTCGAAGGCGGCGCTCCCGGGAGGGTGCTCGGCGTCGTCGTGTACTGGATCCTGATGGCGGAGCTCGCCTGTGTGATCACGTGGATAACCCGGAACGGCGTGCTTCCGCTGATCGTTCTCGTGCTGAACACATCGGTGGTGACGGTGACCTATTTACTCTCGAGGATCGTTGCCGCGGGGAGCTTCTTTCCTGACATGGCGGGTATGCGAATGTTCCTGCGCGACGTTGATTCGAAGGTGGCGCTGTCTCCGGCCGCGGGTGGTGCAGTGATGGCTGCCTGGGTCGTCGTCATCGGGGTGGTGGCGGTTTCAGTGTTCGCGAGGAGAGACGCATGAGCGAGTTCGGGCGGTCGTTGCACTCTGAGCGCATCAAGGCGGCGAGCCTGCCTGCTGTGCCGATGGCCTCCCTGGCGATCCTGGCGGTCGGCGCAATACTCTCCATTGCGTTCGCTGTGTCTCGGGGTGGCGATGACCAGATGACTGCTCTCGACATTGGCCTGGCTCCCATCGGGTACATCCAGGCAGGGTTCGTGGCAATCGGAACATTGCTGGTGACGAGTGAGTTCTCCGGCGGACAGCTCGCTACCTCTCTCGCTGGAGTTCCGCGTCGCGTCACGTTCTGTTCGACGAAATTGGTTGTCGTCGGTTCGGTCGGTGTGGCGGTGGGGGTCGTTGCGGTCGCTGTGAGCGTGCTGGTCGCGGTGTTGTCCGGCGCGACGGCAGTCGGGCTGGTGCGCGGAGTTTCGTGGGGGTTAGGGGGAGCGATCTATCTGGCGAGCATTTGTCTCATCTCCGCGTCGGTGGCGCTTCTGATGCGGCGCACCTTGCCGACGCTGTGTGTGGTGTTGGTGTACTACTTCATCGTGGGGCCGTTGGTCCGTGATCGGTACTCCATCGCTCAGTTCCTGCCGGACTCCGCCGGATACTCCATTGCTTTTCCTGGTCGTTCTACGTCAGAGATCACGTTGGGTGCGCTCGTGCTCGCGGCGTGGTGCGTAGGGATCGCGTTCCTGGGCGTCTGGAGGTTTCGGCGGACCGATGCGCGGTGATGTGATCGTGTACGTCAGCCGCGCGGCTTCGCGGTGACCGTGGGGCTTGAAGTTCCTCTGATCCCCAGACCCGCGCGGACGCGATCATCGCGCTGATGCGGAGCTGAATTCCTCCCAGGCCCTGCGGATCTCGGGGGAGGGGTCGTAGACGACGCGATTGCGGTCGTCGATCACCAGCGTCGCGCGGGAGGTGCCGTTGTACGTCGGCCACTCGCTCGCGGGATGGCCGGTGCGGGCGAAGGTGATCCAGTCGCGCTGCATCCCGTCGGAGACGCGCATGGCGACGCGTCGATCGCCCAGCGCGCCGAGCACCCACCCCGTGGTGCCGTGGTAGACGCCGAAGACCGCCATCAGCTCGCTCGCGTGCGTGGCGCCGTATCCCAACAGGTCCAACGTCTTCGGGGCGAAGTCGTAACGGTAGAAGTACGTGGGCGCGTGCTTGGCGTGCGCCTGCGCGATCCGCAGCGACGGCGCCCAGAACATGAAGTCGCCGATGATCCGGTTGAGCGAGGCCACGCCGGGGAACCCCGGGTACGCGGCGGTCAGCGGCGCGAAGCGCTGGGGATCGGCGCCGAGGGTGTGCGCGGCCCGATCCGCTGTGGGCTTGCCCATGCCGGGCATCTTCGTGAACAGCGTGGCCTCGGCGCGGTTGGTGCCGATGATGAGCGGCACGTTCGCGCCTCGTCCGGCGGCGATCGCGACCTCGGGATCCTCCGGCAGGAAGTCACCGTCGACCGTGGGGCCGTACGGGATGACCCCGAGCTGCTCCCGGTTCAGCTCGCCCATCAGGCGATTGCCGGCGCGGCCCAGATCCTCCGAGGTCGCCTCGTCGATCTTCTCCGGCCCGCCGAGCACCTCGACGAAGCGTTTGCCCCACCCGCGGGCGGTGACCGCGTCGACCGTGAGGCCGGGCGCGGAGCTCTGCGCGATGGCGCGATGGAACAGGCCGTGGGCGGCGGGCGTGGCGAGCAGGGTCGTCACGGCGTTGCCGCCCGCGCTCTCGCCGAAGATCGTGACGTTGCCCGGATCGCCGCCGAAGACGGCGATGTTGCGCTGCACCCACTGCAGGGCCGTGACCTGATCGCGCAGGCCGAGGTTGCCGTCGAGCGGGCGTTCGTCGGTGGAGAACTCGGTCAGGTCCAGGTAGCCCAGCGCGCCGAGCCGGTAGTTGATCGAGACGAAGACGACGTCGCCGCGCTCGACGAGCGAATTGCCGTAGTACAGCGGGGTCGCCGAGCTGCCCATCAGGTAGGCGCCGCCGTGCAGGAAGACCATCACCGGGCGCGGAGCGGTCGCCGGGCCGGCGGGGGCGACCACGTTGAGCGTGAGCGAGTCCTCGCTGGTGGGCTGGTACTCGCGGAACCCGACGAGGGTGTACTTCTTGTTCTGCGGTGCGGCGGCACTGAATTCGGTGGCCGCGCGCACGCCGTCCCACGGCTCGACCGGCTGCGGGGCGCGGTAGCGCAGCGGCCCGACGGGCGGCTGCGCGTACGGGATGCCGCGGTAGGCGTGCACCGTCCCCTGATCGCGTCCGGCGATCTCGCCGCTGTCGATACGCACCCGCGGGCCGTCGGTCGTCATCGCTCTTCGCTCTCCTCGTCCACCGCCGCGACCAGCGCCGCGATGTCGCGCTCGAAGGCGCGCACGATGGGCCACGGATCGGGCACCTGCTTCTTGCAGGCGATCACACCGATGTTCAGTGTGCCCTCCTGTGAGAAGACCGTCACGTTGAGGCCCGCGCCGTGGAAGACCGGGCCGAGCGGGTACATCGAGTGGATGCGTGCGCCCAGGAAGTAGAGCGGGATGTCCGGGCCGGGCACGTTGGAGATCACCAGGTTGTAGACCACCGGATGCAGCTCGGGCAGGTTCTTGTCGCCGTAGATCCGCGCGCCCACCTGCATGATGGACGCCGGCGCGAACTGCGCCCATGAGCGCAGCAGGTTGTCGTCGAGCTCGCCGTGGTGCTCCTTGCTCGTCGCGACCCGCTCGCGGATCGCCTCCAGCCGCGCGACGGGGCCGTCGACATCGGTGGTCATCCGGGTGAACATGCCCGTGACCTTGTTGGTGCCCTCGGTGAGGGTCGCGCCGATCTCGGCCTCGTGCACGGAGACGGGGATCATCGCGACCAGCGGCTGCCCGGGGAGCTCGCCGCGGTCGTGCAGGAACTCGCGCATCGCGCCGGAGCAGGCCGCGAGCACCACGTCGTTGACCTTGACGCCGAAGTGGTCCTTGACCTTCTTCACGTCGGCGAGCGGCACCGCGGCGAACGCGATGGAGCGGTGGCCGGTGATCGAGCTGTTGAGCGAGGTGCGGGGCGCGCTGAACGGTGCGGGCATCGCGGCGCCGCGGCGCGAGCGGGTCCACCAGCGGACGGGCACCGGGAGGGTGCGCGGCAGGAGCGAGACCAGCGACAGCGGCCGCAGTAGGACGTTCTTGGCGCCGTCGGCGGCGAGCGCCAGCAGCGGCGCCCCGCCGGTCGACTTGTCCACCATCGACGGGTCGAGCGCGGGCGGCTCCGGGGTCAGCGAGCACAGCTGGGCCATCAGGCCCGCGCCGGTCACCCCGTCGACGCCCGCGTGGTGCATGCGCATCATGATCGCGATCCGGCCGTCGGCGAGGCCCTCGATGACCCACATCTCCCACAGCGGCTTGCTGCGGTCCAGCGCCTGGCCGGCGATGTGCGCGCACAACTCCGCGAGCTCCTGCTCGCCGCCGGGCGCGGGGACCGCGATGCGGTGCACGTGCGCCTCGATGTCGAAGGACTCGTCCTCCACCCACACCGGGTGATCCAGATTCGCGACGGAGTCGTGCAGCTTGCGCCGGAACGCCGGCATCGCGGTGATCCGCCGCGCGAGCTCACTGCGCAGGTCCTCGAACCGGTACCCGCCCTCGACGGTGCCGGGGTCCAGCTCCAGGATGCCGCTCACGTGCATCAGCTGGGAGCGGGACTCGAGGTACAGGAACGAGGCGTCCAATCCGCTGAGGCGTTCCATGGCTCTACTCCTACCGTGCGCGGCGCGGCCCCGGAAGTGGAACCTGTTCCACTATAGAGGGGGTGGGAGGCGGTGACGCACGGTCGGCGAGGTTATGCGTCCCGTGCATACCCTGTGGCGTTGATAAGACGCTCTGACCTGGGATGAGTGGAGGTATGCGCGAGACGCACACCCTGCAGCAGGAGGTGGGGTCCCCCTGATCGGGCGCGGCGATCCGGGGTCCGGCGGCGGTCTCCTACACCCTGTAGTTGACGATTTGCACCGGCCTGGGACACTGGAGGTCGTGAGTTCTCCCCAGACCCAGGCCAGTGCGGCCCTGTTCGATCGCGCCGCCCGCTCCATCCCCGGCGGGGTGAACTCCCCGGTACGCGCCTTCTCGGCCGTCGGCGGCACCCCGCGCTTCATCACCAGCGCCACGGGCTCGCAGCTCACCGACGCCGACGGCAACACCTACGTCGACCTCGTCTCCAGCTGGGGCCCGATGATCCTGGGCCACGCCCACCCCGCCGTGGTCGAGGCCGTGCAGCGCGCCGCCGGCACGGGCCTGAGCTTCGGCGCTCCCACCGAGGCGGAGATCGCGCTCGCCGAGGAGATCATCGCCCGCGTCGCCCCCGTCGAGCGGGTGCGCCTGGTCAACTCCGGCACCGAGGCCACCATGAGCGCGGTGCGCCTGGCCCGCGGCGTCACCGGTCGCGCCAAGATCATCAAGTTCGCCGGCTGTTACCACGGCCACGTCGACGCGCTGCTCGCCGACGCCGGTTCCGGCGTCGCGACCCTGGGCCTGCCCACGAGCCCCGGCGTGACCGGCGCGCAGGCGCAGGACACGCTCGTCCTGCCCTACAACGACCTCGACGCGGTGCGCGCGACCTTCGCCCAGTACCCCGGGCAGATCGCCGCCGTCATCACCGAGGCCGCCGCCGGCAACATGGGTGCCGTCCCGCCGCTCCCGGGCTTCAACGAGGGCCTGCGCGAGATCACCCGGGCCGACGGTGCCCTCCTCATCCTCGACGAGGTCATGACGGGCTTCCGCGTGAGCAAGGCCGGCTGGTACGGCCTCGACCCCGTGGACGCCGACCTGTTCACCTTCGGCAAGGTCATGTCGGGCGGGCTCCCGGCCGCGGCGTTCGGCGGATCGGCCGAGGTCATGGGGCATCTCGCCCCGCTCGGCCCCGTCTACCAGGCCGGCACGCTGTCGGGGAACCCCGTCGCCGTCGCGGCGGGCCTCGCGACGCTGCAGCACGCGACCGACGAGGTGTACGCCAAGCTCAACGCCAACTCGATCCGCCTCGGCGGGCTCATCGGCGACGCGCTCACCGCGGAGGGCGTGCGGCACCACGTCCAGTACGCGGGCAACCTGGTCTCCGTCTTCTTCACCGACGGACCCGTCACCGACTACGCGCAGGCCAAGGCCGCCGAGACCTTCCGCTTCGCGCCGTTCTTCCACGCCCTGCTCGAGCAGGGGGTCTACCCGCCGCCCAGCGCCTTCGAGGCCTGGTTCGTCTCCGCCGCGCTCAGCGACGACGATTTCGCATCCATCGAGGCGGCACTGCCCGCCGCCGCCCGCGCGGCCGCCGCGGCGACAGAATAGAAGGCCCCGATGACCGCTCACCCCGAGACGACGATCGTGCACGTCATGCGGCACGGCGAGGTGCACAACCCCGACGGCATCCTCTACGGCCGCCTGCCCGGGTTCCGCCTGTCCGAGAAGGGCCGGGCCCAGGCGCAGACGGTGGCCGACGCGCTCGCCGACCACGACGTCACCGCCGTCTTCGCCTCGCCGCTGCAGCGCGCCCAGGAGACCGCGACCCCCATCGCCGCCTCGCACGGGCTGCCGATCATCACCGACGAGGAGCTCATCGAGGCGGGCAATCGGTTCGAGGGCCTCAAGGTGGCCGTCGGCGACGGCGCCCTGCGCCAGCCCAAGCACTGGGCCAAGCTGCGCGATCCCTTCACCCCGTCGTGGGGCGAGCCCTACCTGCAGATCGCGCACCGCATGGTCGGCGTCGTCGACATCGCCCGCGAGCGGGCCCGCGGCCACGAGGCCGTGCTGGTCAGCCATCAGCTGCCCGTCGTGACCCTGCGCCGCCACCTCGAGGGCAAGCGCCTCTGGCACGATCCGCGCAACCGGCAGTGCTCCCTCGCTTCGCTCACCAGCCTCGTCTACGACGGCGACGAGCTCGTGGACATCGTGTACTCCGAGCCGGCGGGCGCCACCGACCCGCTGGTGCGCGGCGCGTGAGGCCCGCCCGCCGCGTCGCCGCGCTGCTCGTGGCCGGCGCGGTCGCCTTCGGCGCCTCGGGGTGCGTCCAACTCTCCGACCAGGCCGCCAAGGGCGGCGTGATCGCCCCCGGCGGCAAGGTCCGGCAGTTCTACGAGCCCGGGCAGCGCAGCACCGTCGAGAACCTGTCCGGCCGCAGCGTGACCGACGAGAACACCACCATCACCCTCGCCGACTACGCGGGCAAGGTCGTGGTCATCAACGTCTGGGGCAGCTGGTGCGCGCCGTGCCGCATCGAATCGCCCGAACTGGAGCGGACTTTCGTCGCCACGAAGGACCGGGGCGTGCAGTTCCTCGGCATCAACGTGCGCGAGACCGCCGGCGACGACGCGGCCCGCGACTTCATCGGCTCGCAGGGCCTGACCTACCCGTCGATCTACGACCCGCCGGGCAAGACCCTGCTGGCCATCGGTGAGCAGTACCCGACCACCGTCGTGCCGATGACCTTCGTGCTCGACCGGCAGCACCGCGTGGCCGCCTCCTACCTCACGACCGTCGGCGAGAAGGAACTCACCGACACCATCGACAAGGTGCTGGGGGAGGGCTGATGGGAGAGGCCTTCGCCACCGCGGCCGTCTCGGGCCCGCTGCTGCTCGCGCTCGGCGCGTGCCTGCTCGCGGGGCTCGTCTCGTTCGCGTCGCCGTGCATCGTCCCGCTCGTCCCGGGCTACCTGTCCTACCTCGCCGGGCTCGTCGGGGCCGAGGCGCCGGCCGCCACCGTCGACGAGGCGAAGGCGGGCGTGCGCGCCGGGCGCTGGCGCGTCATGGGCGCGGCGATCCTGTTCGTCGCCGGCTTCACCGCCGTCTTCCTGCTGATGACGATGTCGGTCTTCGGGCTCGCCACGTCGATCCGGCTCAACGCCGAGACGCTCATGCGGATCGGCGGCGTGATCACCATCGTCATGGGCCTGGCCTTCATCGGCCTGGTCCCGATGCTCGAGCGCGACGTGCGGTTCGCGCCGCGGCAGTGGACCACCCTCGCCGGCGCGCCGCTGCTCGGCGGTGTCTTCGCGCTGGGCTGGACCCCGTGCATCGGACCCACGCTCGCCGGGATCCTGTCGATCGTGGTGGGCACCGACGCCGAGCCCGCCCGCGGCGCGGTCCTCATCGTCGCCTACTGCGCCGGGCTGGGCCTGCCGTTCATCGTCCTGGCCCTCGGGTCGACGGTGGCCGTCCGCGCCGTCGGGTGGCTGCGCCGCAACTCGCGCCGCATCCAGATCTTCGGCGGCGTGCTGATGATCGTGGTCGGCGTCGCGCTGGTCACCGGGTACTGGGCCGAGTTCATCGACCTGGTGCGCCGCCTGTTCGTCTCCAACACGGTGATGCCGATCTGATGACTACTCCTGTCAAGCAATCCCTCCCGCGCCGCGCCCTCGCCGCGGTCCGCAACACGTGGCGCTCGCTCACGTCGATGAAGACCGCGCTGGTGCTGCTGTTCCTGCTCGCCGTCGCGGCCATGCCCGGCGCGCTGCTGCCGCAGCGCGACGTCGACTCGGCCGCCACCGCGAAGTGGATCGACGATCACGGCACTCTCGGTGAACTCCTGGACAAGCTGCAGTTCTTCGGCGTCTTCAAATCGGTGTGGTTCACCGCGATCTACGCGCTGCTGTTCGTCTCCCTCGTCGGCTGCATCGTGCCCCGCTGCTTCGAGCACTTCCGCGCCCTGCGCACGCCGCCCGTCGCCACCCCGCGCAACCTGTCGCGCCTGCCGCGGCACACCACCCGCGAGAGCGACCAGGACCCCGAGGCCGCGGCGCAGACGGTGCTGGGCGGCCTGCGCGGCTGGCGAAAGATCAGCCGCACGGGGGGCAGGGGCGAGGCGGAAGGCGCCGTCACCGTCTCCGCCGAGAAGGGCTACCTGCGCGAGGCCGGCAACCTGGTCTTCCACATCTCGCTGGTGGGGATACTCATCGCGATCGGCGTGGGCCAGCAGTTCTCCTACGAGGGTTCGCGCATCGTGATCGCCGGCGACGAGGGTTTCTGCAACACCTCGTCGAACTACGACAACTTCCGCGCCGGCAACCTCGTCGACGGGACCGGGCTCGCGCCCTTCTGCCTCAAGGCCGACGAGGTGCAGGCCACGTTCCTGCCGAACGCGCAGCCGGACATGTTCCGGACGATGGCCTCGTACCAGGACCGTGAGGGCCTGCGCGACGGCACCTGGAAGAACTACGCCATCGAGGTCAACAAGCCGCTCCGCATGGAGGGCGTGCGCGTCTACATGCTGGGCCACGGCTACGCGGGCACCTTCTCGGTGACCTACCCGAACGGCGCCGTGCGGAAGCAGACCATGCAGTTCGCGCCGCAGGACAAGATCAACTTCCTCTCCTCGGGCGCGCTGCGCTTCGACCCGCCGGCCGATCTGTACCGGACCGAGGACGAGCGTCGCACCAAGCAGATCGGGATCGAGGGGCTGCTCGCCCCCACCAAGCAGCTCGACGGGACGCTGCTCACCTCCCGCTTCCCCGCGCCGAACGATCCGGCCGTCGCCGTGGACATCTACCAGGGCGACACGGGCCTGGACACCGGCAAGCCGCAGAACATCTTCTCGCTCAGCCGCGATCAGATCGACTCGAAGCGGCTGGAGAAGAAGGCGCGCGTGAACCTGTCGGTGGGCCAATCCACGACTCTCGAGGACGGCACCCAGGTGCGCTTCGACGGCGTGACGAACTTCGCGGCCCTGCAGGTGAGCCACAACCCGGCGCAGAACTGGACCCTGATCTTCGCGATCGGCATGCTGGGCGGGCTCATCGTCTCGCTCACCGTCAAGCGGCGGCGGGTGTTCGTGCGGCTGACCCCGCGCGAGGGCGGCGGTACCGTGATGGAGATCGCCGGACTGGCGCGCACCGACCAGGCCGGATGGACCGAGGACTTCGAAGCACTGGCCGACCGCCTGGTCGGTCCCGACGGTGAGAAAGTGGCGTGAGCATGGGAACCGAGACGAACGTCGACCTGGCGAACTTCGCCGACGTGCTGTTCACCAGCGCCACCGGGATCTACGCGCTCGCGCTGGTCCTGATGGTCATCGAGCTCGCGACGTCGCGGGTGGACGCCACGGCCGCGCGCGACCGCAAGCGCGAGCTCGTCGCCGCCGGGGGCGGCCCGATCGCCACCGACTCCACCCCGGGCCGGGTCGTCGACGACGGGCCCCGCCGCTCGAAGTCCGAACGGATCGGCCGCATGGGCTACGCGCTCGTGGTGGCGGGACTGCTCGTGCACGTCACCTCGATCGTGCTGCGCGGCGTCGCCACCGGCCGCATGCCCTGGGGCAACATGTACGAGTTCATGTCCATCATGTGCGCGGGCGCGGTCCTGGCCTCGCTGGTGCTGCTGCGCAAGCCCGAGGCCCGGCCGATCCTCGGCTTCGTGCTGGTCCCGATCCTGATCTTCATGTTCGTCGCGGAGGGCGTGCTGTACACCACGGCCGGCCCGGTGGTGCCCTCGCTGAAGTCGTACTGGCTCGCGATCCACGTCTCGATCGTCTCGATCGGTGCCGGCATCTTCCTGGTCTCCGGCGTCGCCAGCCTGCTGTATCTGATCCGCCGCCGGTTCGAGCTGCCCGACGGCTCCGTGAGCGTCACCTCCGGCATCGGCGGCCGGCTGCTGCAGGCCATTCCGAACACGCAGGTGCTCGACCGCGTGGCGTACGGCACCGTGATCGTCGCCTTCCCGCTGTTCAGCGCGGGCGTCATCTGCGGCGCGGTCTGGGCCGAGGCGGCGTGGGGCCGGCCGTGGGGCTGGGACCCGAAGGAGACCACCTCGTTCATCGCCTGGGTCCTCTACGCGGCGTACCTGCATGCGCGGGCGACGTCGGTGTGGCGCAAGGCCGCGCCCTACCTGAACATCCTCGGCTTCGCGGTGATCGTCTTCAACCTGTTCATCATCAACTACTTCGCGACGGGCAGCCTGCACTCCTACGCCGGCTGAGTCCGCGCAGGAACGTCGCGTACGGAAAAGGGCGCCGCCCCACCGATCATCTCGGTGGGGCGGCGCCCTTGTCCGACCGTGCCTAGGCCGTCGTGTTCTGGTTCAGGAGAGCAAAGACCTCCGACGCGCGGAAGCGACGGTGCCCGCCGGGCGTCCGGACGGAGCCGAGCAGGCCCGCGCCGGCCCACCGGGTGACCGTCTTCGGGTTCACGTTGAACAGTGCAGCCACCTGGCCTGGGGTCATGAGGCGCTCGGGCTGACGGGGCGCAGCGGCCCGCGGGTCCGCTGCGCGCTGGGCGAGGTTCGGATGTGCGGTGGTCATGATGCCCAGTATGCAGCGATTTGCCCGAGTACTCGAACCTCTATCCGAGTGCCAAGAATTGGTAAAGTCGTATTTCGGACGAGGGTAGGCTCGTGTTCATGACCGATACGAGTACCGCGAAGCGGACCCTCGCGCGCGCCCTTGTTTTGTATACGGCGTTCCGCCTGGGGCTGGTCGTCGTCGTGTTCGCCCTGCTCTACGGAATCGGCATGCTCTTCCTCGACGAGGTGCCCCCGATCCCGGTGTTCCTGTTCGCGCTCGTGATCTCCCTGCCGCTGTCGATGGTGCTCGGCAAGAAGCTGCGCACGAGCGTGAACGAGAGCGCGGCGGTGATCGACGAGGCCCGCAAGGAGAAGCGCGACGACTTCCGCCGGCGCCTGCAGGGCGTGGACGAATGACGGTGGTCTGCGACCGGTCCTCGGACCGGTCGTGGGTCGACAACGCCGTGCGCCTCATCGAGGCCGACGCGCGGCGCAGCGCCGATACGCACCTGCTGCGCTTCCCGCTGGGGGAGTGGGCGCACGGTGCGGGCGTTCCGGGGATCGACCTGTATCTCAAGGACGAGACCACGCACATCACGGGCAGCCTGAAGCACCGTCTGGCCCGGTCCCTGTTCCTGTACTCCCTGTGCAACGGCTGGGTGCGCGAGGGCACCACGGTGATCGAGGCGTCGTCGGGCTCGACCGCCGTCTCCGAGGCCTACTTCGCCAAGCTGCTCGGACTGCCCTTCGTCGCGGTGATGACGCGGAGCACCTCGCCCGCCAAGGTCGCGCTCATCGAGCGTGAGGGCGGCACCTGCCACTTCGTGGACCGCGCGGACGAGGTCTACACCGAGGCCGCGCGCCTGGCCCGCGACAGCGGCGGCCATTACATGGATCAGTTCACCCACGCCGAGCGCGCGACGGACTGGCGCGGCAACAACAACATCGCCGAGTCGATCTTCTCGCAGCTCTCGCTCGAGGAGCACCCGGAGCCGGCGTGGATCGTGGTCGGCGCCGGCACCGGCGGCACCTCGGCGACCATCGGCCGCTACATCCGCTACCGCCGGCATGCGACGCGGCTGTGCGTCGTCGACCCCGAGAACTCCAGCTTCCTGCCGGGCTTCGAGTCCGCCGACTGCACGGTGGAGACGGGACAGTCGTCGCGCATCGAGGGCATCGGCCGCCCGCGCGTGGAGCCCTCGTTCATCCCGGACATCGTCGACCGCATGGTGGGCGTGCCCGATGCGGGCTCGATCGCCGCGGCCCGCATCGCCTCCGCGCTGCTCGGCCGCCGCGTGGGCGGCTCCACCGGCACCAACCTGTGGGGCGCCTTCGGGGTGATCGCGGAGATGGTGCGGCAGGGGCGCTCGGGCAGCGTCGTCACCCTGCTCGCCGACGGCGGCGATCGCTACCTCGACACCTACTTCGACGACGCCTGGGTCGAGTCCAAGGGCTTCGACCTCCTCCCGCCCACGCTCACCGTCGAGCGCTTCCTCGCCGACGGGACCTGGCGGGAGTAGGCCGCACCTCGGGTCCGGGGGCTCCGGACCGGGCGAGCCGGGCCGGGGCGTGTAGTCGGTTCGGAAGGCCATGCGCGCCACGCATGGCTTGAATCCTCCCTGTTCAGTGGCGGTTTTCGTGCGATCGGGCCATGCGTCGGATGCATGGCCCGATGGGAGAGCGCTCGTGCGCACATCAGACGCGGGCGAGGAACGCGGCCGCCTCGGTGGGCGGCTCGGAAAGGTGCAGTAGCTCGATGCGTTCGAGGCGCGTCACCCGCACCATCACCGTCTCCAGGCCGGGGAGCAGCGGACCGCTGTTGGTCACGAGTGCGAACGAGGCGTCGCCGGCACGGACCGCCGCCACCGGATCTTCGACGACGATCGGCTCCACTGTGGGAGTGTTGTCGCGGTTCCACAGGGCGACGGTGTCCTCGAGGCGGGCGGGGACCGGCAGGTCCGCGCGGTGGGCGAGGCGGAACGCTGCGGGGCGGTTCGCGCCGAGCGCCCGCAGCTCGTCGAAACCGCCGACGATGCACTCGATCAGGGTGATCGCGGACCGTGCGCCCGTGGTCGGATGCGCGCCTTCCGCGGTGCGCCGAAACAGGGGGAAGCCCACGAGCTCCTCCGTCTTCGCCACCGACCGCGTGACCGTCGACTGCGCGACGCCGTGCGCCCGGGCCGCCTCGCTGATGCTGTGCGTGCGGGCCACCGTCGCCACCACCCGCAAACGTTCGATGTCCGACATGCCGGGACGGTACCGCCGCCCACTGACGAGAATGGTGGCGATGGCGGCGGCGGTCTCCCTGCGGATGGCAGGCCATGCGTCCCACGCATGGACTCGAAGCCGAAAATGTGCTTTGAACTGCGATTATCGAGGGTATGCGCGGCGCGCATGGCTCGCCCGATCGACTACGTGATCAGGTCGCGCGCGTACCAGTGCGGATCGGGAGCGTTACGCGCCCAGGAACAGGCCGATCGCGGCGCCGATGGACCAGACGAGCATGGCGAGGCCGGTCTGGGCGAGAGCGGGGATCAGGGCCGGGCCCTGGCCGCCGCGGAGCACCGGCAGCGCGGCGCGCACGGCGAGCGGCGCGGAGGCGAGGGAGAGCAGCGCCCACGGGGTGGCGACGGCCGCGAGGGCCAGGCCCAGCACCGTCGGCACGGCGACGAGGACGGCGAACAGCACGCGGGTGCGGGAGTCCCCGAGCCGGACGGCGAGGGTGATCTTGCCGGACTCGCGGTCGGTGGGGATGTCGCGCAGGTTGTTGGCGACGAGCACCGCCGAGCTGTAGGAGCCCACGGCGCAGGCCGCGAGAGCGCCGGCCACGTCCACCCGCCCGGCCTGCACGAACTCGGTGCCCAGCACCGCGACGAGGCCGAAGAAGACGAACACCGCGATCTCGCCGAAGCCCAGGTATCCGTACGGCTTGGAGCCGCCGGTGTAGAACCAGGCCCCGGCCACGCACGCCAGGCCGACGAGGATCAGCCACGGCGCCGAGGTCAGCGACAGCGCGATACCCGCGATGCCGCCGATCCCGAAGCACGCGAAGGCGGCCCGCTTCACGGCGGCGGGGGAGGCGAGCCCGGAGCCGACGAGCCGCAGCGGCCCGACGCGGTCGTCGTCGGTGCCGCGGATCCCGTCGGAGTAGTCGTTGGCGAAGTTGACGCCGATGATCAGCGACAACGACACCACCAGCGCAAGCAGCGCCTTCCACCAGACCGCCTCACCGAGGAAGCCCGCGGCCCCCGTGCCCGCGATCACCGGGGCGATCGCGTTCGGGAGCGTACGGGGCCGGGCCCCTTCGAGCCACTGCGCTGCGGTTGCCATGCACCCAGCCTATGCAGTCGCTACAGGACGGAGGTGTCCAGGTCGAGCGTGGTGCGATCGAGCTTCGCGAGCAGGTCGAACTCGGTGTGCGCCTTCGGCAGCTCGTAGACGAAGAAGTACTGCGTGGCCGCCCGCTTGCCGCGGTAGAAGGCCTCCGACTGCGCGGTGCCGTCCTCGCGGTAGGTCGCCAGCGCCTGATCGAGCCACAGCCACGCCACCACGACGTGGCCGAGGCCGTCGAGGTAGGAGGTGGCGTTCGCCAGCGAGAGCGACGGATCGCCAGACCCGCCGAGCGTCATCGTGACCTCGACGGCCCGCTGCGACGCCGCCCGCAGCGCCGCGGCGTGCGCCGCCAGTTCCTCGTGCTTCTCCGCGCGCGCCGCCGTCGCCTCGATCCGCCCGAGCAGCGCACCGAACGCGGCGCCGCCGTGCTGCGGCACCTTGCGGCCCAGCAGGTCCAGGCCGTGGATCGCCTTGGCGCCCTCGTGGATCGCGTTGAGCCGGTTGTCCCGGTAGAGCTGCTCGACGTTGAACTCGCGCGTGTAGCCGTAGCCGCCGTGGATCTGGAGCGCGTAGTCGTTGGCGCGGGTGGCCCACTCGCTGGGCCAGCTCTTGATGATCGGGGTCAGCAGGTCGAGCAGCTGCGCCGCCGCGGTCCGCTCCTCCTCCGACGGTGCCGTCGCGGCGTCGTCGACCAGGCGCGCCCCGAAGAGCGCGAGCGCCAGCCCACCCTCGACGTAGCTCTTCTGCGCGAGGAGCATCCGGCGCACGTCGGGGTGCTCGATGATCGGGACCTGCGGCCCCGTCGGCGCGGTGACCGGCCGACCCTGCACGCGGGTCTTGGCGTACTCCAGCGACTGCAGGTAGCCCGTGTAGCCGATCGCCGACGAGGCGAGGCCGACGGCGACGCGCGCCTCGTTCATCATCTGGAACATCTGCACGAGGCCGCGGTTCTCCGCGCCGACCAGGTAGCCGGTCGCACCGTCGAGCGAGAGCAGGCAGTTGGTGGTGCCCTTGTTGCCCATCTTGTGGTTCAGGCTCACCAGGTTCACGGCGTTGCGCTCGCCCACCGACTGATCGTCGTTCACCAGGTACTTCGGCACGATGAACAGCGAGATGCCCTTGACGCCGTCCGGCGCGCCGGGGACCTTCGCGAGCACCAGGTGCACGATGTTCTCTGTCATCTCGTGGTCGCCGCCGGTGATCCACATCTTCGTACCGGTGATGGCGTAGCTGCCGTCCTCGCGGGGCTCGGCCTTCGCGCTGATGTCGGCGAGCGCGGAACCGGCGTCGGGCTCCGAGAGGCACATGGTGCCGGTGAAGCGGCCCTCGATCATCGGCTCGAGGAAGAGGCGCTTCTGCTCGTCGGTGCCGAAGGAGCGGATCACGTTGCCGTTGCCCAGGGTCAGGCCCGAGTAGACGGTGGTGGAGACGTTCGCGGCCTGCATCCACGCGAACGCGGCCTTGCTGATCAGCGACGGCAGGCCGATGCCGCCCTCCTCGGCGGGCAGCTCGGCGAAGGTGAACCCGGCCTCGTTGATCGCGTCGAGCCCGGCCTTGGTCTCCGGCAGCGTCTTCGCGGTGCCGTCCGGCTGGATCGTCGGCTCGTTCGCGTCGGCGAGCTTGTAGTGGTTCGACAGCTTCTGCACCGCGATGTCGGCGGCCAGGTCGAGAGCGGCGTCGAAGGTCTCCTTCGAATGATCCGCGAAGGCGTCGCGCTTGGTCAGCTCCTCCGCGTTCAGCCACTCGTAGAGCAGGAAGTCGACGTCGCGGGGGCTGAGCAGCGGGGTCTGCGCTGCGATGTTCTGCTTCACGGGGGCATCCTAGGTTTCCGTTCGGGCATCGGTCCAGACGGAATTCTACACGGTTGTAGCTTTTGCTCGGCTCACCTGGCTCGCCACGCCGCGGACTGCTGTGCCGCGATCGACACCAGCCGGTCCAGGCCGAAGTTCATGTCCAGCAGATGCGTACTGAACAGTGGCAACTCGTTGATCGCCTGCGGCACCGTCATGCTGATGCGGTACATGCTGTGGCGGTTGACGTCCTCGCAGCGGCCCACGCCCCGTCCCTTGCTGACCGTCCACGTGCTCGCCGACGTCGGCATCCCGTCCGGAAAGGTGGTGTAGTCCATGAGCACCGAGATGATCCCGAAGGAGAACGGCGCGCTCGGCACGGTCACGCCCACCGGGCCCCGCTCCCCGGACAGCGGTGCGGGATCGGTGCAGGCGATGTGCTTCCCGGCGCCGAAGGGCAGCTCCATGGTGTGCGAGAGCAGGTCGAGATCGGTGTTGCCGAACAGGGAGAGCACGGGCGGCACGATGTCGGTGGAATACGCGACGACGCAGCCGAACTCGCCGCGACGGGTGCACAGCGGGATGTTCGCGAAGTCGCCTCCGGTCGTGCTGCCCGCGGCCGTGGTGACGTTGCCGCCCAGCAGGAAGGCGCCCACCAGGCGGTCGCGAACCGCCGGGTCGCGGTCGATCTCGTCGCGGATCAGCTTGCGCAGCATCATCGTTCCCTGCGAGTGCCCGATCAGCACCACGCCGCGCCCGCCGTTGTCCCGGGCCAGGTACTCGCGCCAGGCGGTGCGCACCGACTCATAGGCGGTGTCGATCACCGGCTTGAGGTGCAGTGTCGCGGTGGTCGTCAGCCCGAGCACGGTGATCTGCGGGTAGACCGGTGCGAAGACCCGGCACATCGATCCGAACCGCGCCGCCTGGAAACGGGCGATCGAATCCACTTCCGGCATCCGCACCGGATTGGCGTTGAAGGCCACCTGATTGGTCACCGTCGGATAGACGTAGAAACAGTCGACGGCCTTCTCGGCGTCGGTCACCCTCCGTGCCGGAGTGGTCTTCCCGGTGCCGAGGTCGGTGGTATCGGTGGGCAGGGTGCACGGGTTCGCGGTGCCCGGCCGGCACATCCACGTGGTCGACGGTGCGCCTTGCGCGGCTCCGGCGGCGAGTGCCGCGCCGAGCGCGAGGGTGGTCGATATCGCTGCCAGTCGTCCGAGGGTGCGCCGCCAGGTCATGCGCCGACCATATACCGGAGGTTTTGGAATTCTCTCAGTATTCGGTGAATCGGTCGGCGAGCGCGCGACGGTCGATCTTGCCCGGCCCGCGCCGCGGCAGCTCGTCGACGAGGTACAGCGCCCGCGGGGCCGCCGTCCGGTCCAGCTCGGCCTCCACGGCGGCCCGCAGCAGCTCGACGGTGACCTCCGCCCCCGGCACGGCCACGACCGCAGCGGCCACCCGCTGGCCGAGCCGCGCGTCGGGCTGCGCGAAGACGGCCACCTCCGCGATCCCTGGCACCCGGGCGAGGACGGCCTCCACGACCTGGGGAAGCACCGTCAGGCCGCCGGTCGAGACGGCCTCGTCGAGGCGGCCCGTGACCGCGAGGACGCCGTCGTCGCTGAGCGTGCCCGCGTCGTCGGTGCGGAAGTGCCCCGGCTCGGCGAACGCGGGATGCGCGGGCAGGTTCCGGTAGCCGAGGGCCACCGTCGGGCCGCCCAGGACGATCCGCTGCTCCGGGCCGTCCAGGCGGACCTCGACGCCGGGCAGCGGCGCACCGTCGTACACGCAGCCGCCGGCGGTCTCGGACATGCCGTACGTGCGGACCATCGGGATCCCGGCGGCGAGCGCGGCCTCGCGGACCGGCGCGGGGCAGGCGGCGCCGCCGATGAGCACCCCGTCGAACCGGGCGAGCGCCGCCGTCGCGGCGGGGTCGGCGAGGACCTTGACGAGCTGGGTCGGGACCAGGGAGACGTACCGACGGTCCGCGGTCATCGCGGCGAAGCCGGTGGCGAGGGAGGCGGGATCGAAGCCGCGCGAGACGTCGAGGCCCACCGGGGCGTGCCCGGAGGCGAGGGAGCGCAGCATCACCTGCACTCCCGCGACGTGGTGCGGCGGCATCGCGAGCAGCCACTGCCCGGGCCCGCCCAGCCGCGCGTGCGTGCCGGCGGCGCTGGCCTGCAGGTTGGCGCGGGTGAGCATCGCGCCCTTGGGGGTGCCCGTGGTGCCGGAGGTGGCAACGACCAGCGCCGCGCGCTCGTCGATCGGGGTGCCCGCGGCCAGGGCGTCCGCCAGGCGCGCCGCCTCGCGCGGATCGCGGGCGGGGACGGGCAACCACGCCGGCGCGGTGCCCTCCAGGAGGGCCGTGAGCTGCGGCAGCGCCGATTCGACGGTGTCGATCGGCAGCGTCTGTAGGTTCACCCGGTCGAGGTTACTGCGCGTCCCGGCGGTGGAAGTCGGGGTCGAGCGGGGCGTCGCTGAAGGGCCAGCCCTTGCGCTCGAGGCGCTCGCGGACGCGGGTGATGTCCTTCTCGAGCGGCATTTCGTGGGTGTGGCCGCTGATGGCGACGCCGGCGTCCACGCGCGTGATGGGCTCGACGCCCTCCGGGGTCAGCTGCACATCGTTGATCAGCTCGCGGGTGACCTCCTTGACCTCGTCCTTGGTCAGCTGGCGGTCGAGCAGGGCGAGCAGGGGCTGGTAGTCGTTGGTGGGGACGCCGTCGGGGTAGCCGGCGCGCAGCCAATCGACGATCCTCGCGATGAAGCCCTGGCTGGAGCTCATCGGCGATCACCTCCCAGTGCGGGCGCCCCGGCGGGGCGCGGATGGTGCGGACGATAGGGAAGGGCCCCCTATCCCGTCGCGGTCCTACCGCACACAGGATAGAGGGCCGACTTCGCCTCGTGAACAGTGCAGAAGCGAACTATCTCAGCTGGTGAAACCGGTGAGGGGCCAGCCGCCCGCGGCCAGCTTGCCGGCGACCTGACGCAGGTCGTCCTCGCTCGGCTCGGTCTGGGTGACCTTGGCGATCGCCGCCTCGATCTCCTCGCGGTGCACCTCGTCGGGACGGGCGGCGAGCAGGCGCCCGATGACCGCGTCGACCTCGGTCTCGGTGAGCTGGCGCTGCAGCAGCGCCAGCAGGGGGAAGTAGTCCTTCGGGGGCACGCCCTCGGGGTAGCCCGCGCGGAGCCAGTCGAGGACCTGGGTGAGGACGTTGTCCTGCGTGTTCTCGGTGGTCATTCGCCTACTCCTACTTCTTCTTCTCGAACCACGGGTAGATGTTCTCGAAGGTCAGCTCGTACTTGAAGCCCGAGGCGACGATCATCGCGATGCCCAACAGCACGGCGGCGACGACGATGACGAAGGCGATCGCCGCGAGGACGTTGCCGAGCGGGTTCGGGGGGCGGACGGAGCCGTCCTCCGTCTCGTGGCCGTTGCCGATGGCGAGACCGCGGACACCGACGGCGAACAGGGCGGGCAGGCCGGCGCCGAGGATGAGGCCCACGAGGAGCACCTTCCAGACCGCGCTGAGGGCGAGGGAGATGGTTTCCATGTCTTAGACCTTCGCAATCTTCTCGTCGGCGGTCGGCGCGACCGCGTTGGTCTCGTCGTCCCACTCGGCGTTGACGTTGTTGGAGTCGACCTTCTGCTGCTGCGCGCGCCAGTACATGTAGCCCGACAACGCGCAGAGGATGGCGAAGGCGACCAGCGGGCCGGCCAGGCCGGGGACCTTCGCGGCGACGAACCACATGACGGCACCGACCAGGGCGGCGGCCGGCAGCGTGATCAGCCAGGCGGCGACCATGCGAACAGCGACGTTCCAGCGCACCTTGGCTCCCGGCTTGCCGACGCCCGAGCCGAGGATCGAGCCGGTGGCGACGTGGGTGGTCGAGAGCGCGAAGCCGAGGTGGCTCGAGGTCAGGATGATCGTGGCCGACGAGGCCTCGGCCGCCATGCCCTGCGGCGAGCTGATCTCGATCAGGCCCTTGCCGAGGGTGCGGATGATGCGCCAGCCGCCCAGGAAGGTGCCGAGCGCGATCGCGGCGGCGGCGGAGAACTTCACCCAGAGCGGGACGCCGTGCGTGTCGTCCCAGAACAGCAGGCTGCCGCTCGCCTCGGGGGTGCCGGCGCTGTAGCCGATGAGGGCGAGGGTGATCACGCCCATGGTCTTCTGCGCGTCGTTGGTGCCGTGCGCCAGCGAGACGAGCGAGGCGGTGCCGATCTGGCCCCAGCGGAAGCCCTCCTCGGTGAACCGCTCGGCGACACCGGCGACGATCTTGAAGATGAGGAACGTGCCGGCCGCGGCCACGAGGCCCGCGACGACCGGGGCGAACAGCGCCGGGAGGACCACCTTGCCGATGACACCGTCGAGCTTGCCGTGGCCGATCCAGACCACGCCGCTCAGGCCGAGCGCGGCGATGGCGGCACCGATCATGCCGCCGAACAGTGCGTGCGAGCTGGAGCTCGGCAGGCCGAGCAGCCAGGTCAGCAGGTTCCACACGATGCCGCCGATGAGGCCGGCGAGCACGATGATGAGCAGCGCGCGCCCGTGGTTCTCGGTGAACTGCTCCTTGGGGGAGCCGTCCTTGTTCTGGATCTTGATCACCGCGTTGGTGACGGTGAGAGCGACCTCGACGGACAGGAAGGCGCCGACCAGGTTCAGGATCGCCGAGAGGCTGACGGCCGTCTTCGGCTTCAGGGCGCCGGTCGCGATGGACGTCGCCATCGCATTGCCCGTGTCGTGGAAGCCGTTGGTGAAGTCGAAGGCGAGCGCCGTCACAATCACCAACAGCAGGATGATGAGTTCGCTGTTCATGATGAAAATAGTGAGGCCGGAGGGCGCGTTCCACCAAACGGGTGAGACGTGTACGACATCCTCCTGACCTGCAGGTTCATGATCCTCCGACCATCGTTCACCAGATGTTCATTCAGGACGCTCTCAGAATCCCCCGGACAGAGTGGATTTGTCCGGAGTTTGCAGGTGCGTTGTTCGGCGCCGAAGGGTTGTGCGATCGCCCCGACTACTATTTGCGCATGGCGTCTTTGGATATCCGCGTGCTGGGGCAGGTCTCGCTCTCCGTGGACGGCGCACCCAACGAGGTCTCGGGCGTCAAGCCGCGTTCCGTGCTCGCGCTGCTGGTGATGAACCGCGGGCGCGCCGTCACCGTCGACTCGCTCAGCGAGCAGGTCTGGGACGGCAATCCGCCGGCCTCGGCCCGTGCCAGCCTGCAGGTCTTCGTCAGCGGATTGCGCAAGGCGCTGCGCGGACCCGCCGGTTCCGGGCTCGACGCGCTGCTGGTCACGTCCGGCTCGACGTACCGCCTCGACCTCGAACCCGAGCAGTCCGACGTCGGCCGGTTCGACGCCGCCCGTCGACGGGGCGCCGAGCTCGCCGCCGCCGGCCGGTACGACCAGGCCTCGCTGGCGTTCGCGACGGCCCTCTCGGAGTTCCGCGGCGACGCCGTCGCGGATCTGCGGGGGCTGCAGTTCGCCGACAACTTCGCCATCGGCATGGCCGAGGAGCGGGCGGCCGTGCAGTCGGCCATGTACGACTCCGAGATCGCGGCCGGCCGCGCCGCCTCCGTCATCGGCGAGCTGCGGCGCCTCGTCTCCGAGCATCCGCTGCAGGAGCCGCTGTGGGGCCAGCTCATCACAGCGCTCTACGTGACGGGCCGCCAGGCCGACGCCCTCGAGGCCGCGCGCGAACTGCGGCGCACCCTCGCCGACGAGCTCGGCGCCGATCCGACGCCCGCCCTCGTCGAGTTGGAGGGCAAGGTGCTGCGGCAGGAGCAACTCGCGTTCGCGGCGGCGCGCCCCGCGGCGCAGCCCGGCGACGCCCGCGCCTTCGAGAAGACGGAGACCGACGTCACCGTCGACGGTGCCGGTCCGCGCGGCACCCTCACCGCGCCCGACGGCACGGAGCACCCCGTGCACGGCGAGGTGCGGCTCGGACGCCTGCCCGACAACGACATCAGCATCGACGACACCAAGGTCTCCCGCGAGCACGCCGTCATCACCGGCAGTGTGAGCGGCTTCGCCGTACGGGATCTGCAGTCCTCCAACGGGACCTACGTCGGAGAGCGTCGCGTCGTCGGCCAGCACCCGCTCTCCGACGGTGACGAGCTCACCCTCGGCCGCACGACGTACGTCTTCCGGGTGATCGAGGAATAGCGTGCAGCCCAACGCCTTCTACCACGTCGCCTTCGCCGTCCCGGATCTCGACGCGGCGATGGTGACGTTCGCTGAAGCCGTGGGGATTCGCTGGCATGAGCCGCGGACGGCGAGGCTCCGGGACTGGACCTATCGCATCGTGTTCAGCACCGCGGAGCCGCGGATCGAACTGATCGAGGGCCCGGCCGGAAGTCCGTGGGACGTCAGCGCATCGGGCCCGCGATTCGACCACCTCGGGTACTGGACGGAGTCGCTGGATTCGACCGTGGACCGGTGGAACGCGTGTGACGGCCTGCGGCTCGCCTACGACGGACGCGAGGACGGCCGCCCCTTCGCCTATTTCGCAGCGGACGCGCTCGGCATCCGCTTCGAGGCAGTCGACGAGACGCGGCGCGCGGCCGTTGACGCCGACTGGCCGGCCGACGACGCGGCCGCGGACGTTCTCGAGCGATAGTCGCGCCGGCCTCGGTGCGTTTCTGCGATCGGGCATCGGCGTGTCGTCGCAGAGACGCACCGAAGATCGAGCGCTACCGTGAGCGGATGATCAACGGGGCGCATATCATCCACTACTCCGCCGACGCGGACGCCGACCGCGCGTTCCTGCGCGACGTACTCGGCGTCGACGGGGTGGACGCCGGGCAGGGCTGGCTCATCCTGCCGCTGCCCGCGTCCGAGATCGCGGTGCATCCCACGGACGGCCCGCCGAAGCAGGAGCTGTATCTGATGTGCGACGACGTCGAGGCCGAAGTGACGGCCCTGCGGGCCAAGGGCGTCGAAACGGCGCCGATCACCGATCAGGGCTGGGGCCTGCTCACGTCGCTGGCGCTCCCGGGCGGCGGCGCGATCGGCCTGTACCAGCCGCGCCATCGGCGCGCCCACGGCTGACGTCGGCGTTGCTGCACCGCCGTTGTCCGGGGCGATTCAGGCGGTTCAGGCGGAGTAGTGCGCGACGGCCTTGCCGATGGTGCCCGGCCCGCCGACCGTGAACGTCACCTTCTTCTCGCCGATCAGCGTGGTGAAGGAGCCGTCCGGCCGGGCCTTGACCTCGCCGCCGTAGCGCTTGCCGTCGTTCCACCAGCTCAGCGTGCGAGTGGCGATGGTCGCGCGAAGCGCGGGGTTGTCGACGCAGGGCGCGTTCGGACCGCCGAGTGCGCCCTTGATGCAGTCGGGGCGCACGGTGATCCAGCCCTTCGCGTCGATGGTGCCGGTGTAGTGGACAGTCGGGAAGGGCATCGGGTCGGCGAATCCGGGGGTGGTGACCCAACCGTCGAATCGGACGACGGTGTCGGCGTTCGCAGCGGCGGGCAGCCCGCCCAGCGCGAGTGCGGCGCACGTGCCGGCGACCAGGGCCGTGCGGGTGGTGCGTGCGGTCATGTGATCAGTGCTCCTCGGTGTCGAAGGTGCGTCGTCGCTGACACCCGGAGTATCGGTCGCCCCGAAGGGATTCGTTACCGAAGGCAGGGAATTATTCGCCTGCGGCGAGGATCTCGCTCAGGAGGTCGAGGTCCTTCGTCATCGCGGACCGCATCGCCCGGGCCATGGCCGGCGCTGCGACGCGGGCGAAGCCGCTGGGCGTGCCGCGGTTCCGCAGGCGCATGAGCGTGCCGTCGGGCACGGGCTCCCAGGTGTACGTGGTCTCCATGGGGAAGGGGCCGTCGGCGGTGCGCATCACCATCCGCTCACCGGTGACGAGTTCGGTCACCTCGTAGGTGTACGAGAGCGGGCGGCCGAGGAAGCGCGCCTCGAAATCCATCCGCGAGCCGATCCGCACCGGAGGCTCCGTCCGCCAGGCGACGGAGCGGATGTTGCCGTACCAGCGCGGCGCGTTCGACGGGTCACCCGCGAACTGCGCGACTCGCTCGCGCGCAACGGGAATCACGCGCTCGACCACCACATCGACGTCCATGCGAGCACGATACGCGGGTGGTCGCGCGGGGCGTCAGTCCGGAAGGGCCGCGCGCAGGAGGGCGGCGGCATCGTCGGACGAGCGGGGCCCGCGGCGCAGGACCCGGCCGAGCACGGCCCGCTTGTCTCCCGCGAACCGCGGAATCATGTGCAGGTGAACGTGGTCGACCGTCTGGAAGGCGGCGCGGCCGTCATTGAGCGCGAGGTTGACGCCGTCCGCGCGGAGGCCTCCCTCGCGCGCGGCCCGTGCCAGACGGTGCCCGAGCGCGAACATCCGCTCGCCGAGGACGCCGTCGAGGTCGCGGAGGCCGGCCGCATGCGCGCGCGGTACGACGAGTGTGTGCCCTCGCGTGAGCGGCCGGGCGTCCAGGAAGGCGACGAGATCGTCGGTCTCGTGCACCACGGCCGCCGGCGCCTCGCCCGCGACGATCGCGCAGAAGATGCAGCTCTGCATGCGGTCAGGCTACGCGGCGGACCCGTTGAGGCCTCGACTCAGGACGGGCGGTGCCGGTGTGGAGATCGTGTGATAGATGCGTGTAGCGGGTTCCGTGCGCGGCGTGGGCGGCTCTACCGTCGGAGAGTGACGCAGCCGCCCAGTCAGGACGCAACCTGGCCGAGCTAACCTCTGGGGGAAAAGGAAACTGGACTAAGGAACTTCACAAGCCAAAGTCCGACACCACATACATTGTCGACGGCGGAAAGTTCATTTACAGCACAGACTCTAAGGGTCGCGTAACCGGAACCCGAGGACTCCTCTCCGGTCTCAACAAGTCTGATCGCAACGGCCATCAGTAGTTAATTTCCGGTGGTGGCGACCGTCTGCCTGGCGACCAAGGTGGACACCTCTGGGGCGCGCAATTCGGAGGCCCAGGAGAAGGAATCAACATCACTGCAATGAAGAAAGGACTCAGCCAAGCAGGCAAAGATTCCTTCCGTCAAATTGAACGGCAATAGGCGAAGCAAATCGCCGGCGGAAACCCGGTCGATGCTACAATCAAACTTGCCTACAAGGGAGACTCAGTACGACCCTCCTCGTGCGTGGTCTCCTGGATTAACGAATCCGGAAACACAGTCACCCGCCGACTCTTCAACTAGCAAAGTAAGGTGCGATATGGACTCGGAAAAGGTGTCTTCCCTGCAGGAGCAGGCCGCGCGAAGCTTGTTCGAGGCTGTAAACTCGTTGGACGAATGGCGGGGCGCGGAGTTTATATTCGAAATCGTCGGCGGGTGTGCCAGTGAGGCGACACTAGTGGACGGTGATCCTAATATCGTCTCTGCTCCGATAGATATCGGCGGGTGGTTGTATGAACTGCGCGCCGAGATGGCGACTCCGAGCGGACCATGGTTCACCTGTACGCTATCCTTAACACCATCGGGCGAGTTTGGCTACAATTTCGACTACGATACAGAGCCGAAGTGGGACGGCGGCCCTATGCCGTCCGACGACGAGTACGAGCGTGATCTACAGGAGTTTCCGCGTTCTCAGGAAGATGTTCCTGAATGGTTCCCCAGCAACCTTTCCGAAAGGTCTTGAAATGAGTATTGACGCTAGCGTTCGGCGGGGACTTGCCGGGGGGTGATTGCAACGGTAGTGGGTTCAGCGCTGGCGGCGGGCGCAGTTTCCGCCGATCCAGGGCGTATCGCAGCCGGGCCCTTGTCGATGCCGCGAGCGGCGCTGGCAGGGGTGGAACGTCTCTGGTCCCGATGCAGAGAGCACGACAGCTGCCTCGGTGAAGCTACCGGGAAAGAACTGGGCATCGGTCTCGAGCTTGGGATCACGGGAGCTGACGGTCGGACAAGCGAGGATGTGGCGCGGTCGATTGTGCTCAACGCGCCGAATACATCGGGTTACGCGAAGAATAAGGCTCGCGCCGTGGGCTTGGTTGTCACTCCGACCAACATCTCCGGCGTCCCGGCGTCCCGGCGACCCGTGCTACAGCGAGCATCGAGGTGCAGGGGGCTCCTGTAGGGCGCGGACCGGTTCCATGTGGTTGTCGTGAACACCAAGCCGCAGACGTACTTCGTTTCAGCTGTCCCGTTTGATGCCGCGGATCGCATCGCGCAGGCCAACGCGGCGGAGTCAGGGCTCATCGCGAATCGCTAGAAACCCCAGATCGAACCCGGGCGCCGAAATGTGAAGTGGTGCCCGGGTTCGATGGCCCCGCTCGGCCGCCAGCGCTCACGAAGGCGGCTCTGTCGCCTGGTGCGGACCAGCTGTGGACTGGGGGCTGATTCACCCCGCCTGACGCGGTCTAGTAGTAGTACGGGAACGGGGACCAGTCGGGAGCGCGTTTCTCCAGGAACGAATCTCGGCCCTCCACGGCCTCGTCGGTCATGTAGGCCAACCGCGTGGCTTCGCCGGCAAAGAGCTGCTGCCCCACGAGCCCGTCGTCGGGGAGGTTGAAGGCGTACTTCAGCATGCGCTGCGCCTGCGGGCTCTTGCCGAGGATCTTCGCGGTCCACTCCAGCGCGACGTTCTCCAGCTCAGCGTGATCCACGACCCGGTTCACCGCGCCCATGCGGTGCATGTCCTCGGCGCTGTACACATCGCCGAGGAAGAAGATCTCGCGCGCGAACTTGTTGCCCACCTGCTTGGCCAGGTAGGCGCTGCCGTATCCGGCGTCGAAGCTGCCCACATCGGCGTCGGTCTGCTTGAACTTCGCGTGCTCGCGCGAGGCCAGCGTCAGGTCGCAGGTCACGTGCAGCGAGTGCCCGCCGCCCGCGGCCCAGCCGTTGACCAGCGCGATCACCACCTTCGGCATGAACCGGATGAGGCGCTGCACCTCCAGGATGTGCAGGCGGCCGCCCTCGGCCTTCACCCGCGCCTCGTCGACGCCGTCCGCGGTCGCGGCCTCGACGTCGGAGTCGTGGCTCGTCGCGTACTGGTAGCCGGAGCGGCCGCGGATGCGCTGATCGCCGCCCGAGCAGAACGACCACACGCCGTCCTTCGGCGCCGGGCCGTTGCCGGTGAGCAGCACCGCGCCGACGTCGGCGGACCGTCGCGCGTGATCGAGTGCGCGGTACAGCTCGTCGACGGTGTGCGGGCGGAACGCGTTGCGCACCTCCGGCCGGTCGAACGCCACGCGGACGGTGCCCTGCGTGACGTGCCGGTGGTAGGTGATGTCGGTCAGGTCCTCGAATCCGGGGATCGGCTGCCACAGCTCCGGGTTGAAAGTCACGGAAACGACTCTACTGTGGGGGCCATGGTGGACGTCGACGAACTGGTCGCGGCAGCACGCGTGGTGAGTCTGCCGATGCGGGTGCGCTTCCGCGGGATCACCGCACGGGAGGCCCTGGTCTTCGAAGGCCCCGCCGGCTGGGGCGAATTCGGGCCGTTCCCGGAGTATCAGGACGCCGAAGCCGCGAACTGGCTGCGCGCCGGGATCGAGGCCGCGTACGACGGGTTGCCGGAACCGAGCAGGACCGGCGTCGCCGTCAACGCGACGGTCCCCGCGGTCACCGCCGAGCAGGTGCCCGACGTGCTCGCGCGCTTCCCCGGCTGCCGCACCGCGAAGATCAAGGTCGCCGAGAAGGGGCAGTCGCTCGCCGACGACCTGGCACGGGTCGCCGCAGTCCGCGCGGCGATGCCCGGCGGCGCGATCCGCGTCGATGCCAACGGCGGCTGGACGGTCGACGAGGCCACGGAGGCGCTGTCCCGCCTCGTCGCCGACGGCCCGCTCGACTACGCCGAACAGCCCTGCGCCACCGTCGAGGAGTTGGCCGAGGTGCGGCGCCGGCTCGACGGCGCGTGCGACATCGCCGCCGACGAATCCATCCGCCGCGCGGGCGATCCGATGCGGGTCGCCGAGCTCGGGGCCGCGGACGTCGCGATCGTCAAGGTGGCCCCGCTCGGTGGCGTCCGCGCGGTGCTCAAGGTCGCCGATGCGCTGAAAGCCGCTGCGGGCGTGCGGGTCACCGTCTCCTCGGCCCTGGACACCGCGGTCGGGCTCTCGGCGGGCATCGTCGCCGCGGCGTGCATCGAGGACGGCAACGCCGCCGGCCTCGGCACGGGCGGCTTCTTCACCGCCGACCTCGGCGAGCACCCGCTCGTCGACGGCGCCCTGCAGGTGCGCACCGTCGCGCCGACCGAGGAACAACTGGCGGCGGTGGAGGTCGTCGGGGAGCGCCGGGACTGGTGGCTGGCCCGCCTGCGTCGCTGCCATGCGCTGCTGTAGTCGGTTCGGCGCTCACGATGTCGTGTTCTGCTGCGTCGGAGGTGCGCGGGCGCGCCTCCGCGTCATCGAACGCCCACATCGTGAGTGGGCGGGTGCGGTCCCTACTTCCAGCGCGCGTGGCCCCGGCACAGCAGGCGGGTGCGGTCCCTACTTCCAGGGCGCGTGGGCCCAGCCCAGCAGCCGGTAGGGGCGCGGGTTCGGCGCATGGATCACCTGGATCTGGCTGCCGTCGCCGTAGCCGCGCTTGAGGCCCTGGACGCCGCCGCTGAGGTAGGTGCCGTCGCCGAGTGAGATGTCCACGTGGAAGCCGTAATCGCTCTCGGTGAAGACCAGCGCGCCGCGCGGCGCGGGCAACCGGGAGTGCCCGAGGCCCTTCGCCTCCAGCGCCTCGTAGTACGAGCGCGCATGGTCGCGCGGGATCCCGGTCGCCGTGGTCTTGCCGTAGGCGAAGTCGACGAAGTCCTCGCAGCCGTACTCGCCGAAGGTGTCGGTGCCGACCAGCGTCATGCCGCGGGCGATAGCGGCCTCCACATCGGCGGCGTGGACGGGCGGCGCCATCGTCAGGGCGAGCAACAGCGCGGAGAAGGCCGCCACCAGGATGCGTTTCATCTGTTTCTTTCTAGCAGTACCCACCCGGGGGATCTCGCGAACGCGCCGCGCCCGCGGCCCGCGTTCCTGTCGGTGCCGCCGTCTAGGGTGCGGGGCATGGAGAACCTGATGATCGATCTCGGCGCCGCGATGACGGGTGAGCCGGGGGAGCGCAAGCAGAAGCTCGAGGCGGTGTGGGCGCGGATCGATCCGTCCGATCACGCCGCGCGCTGCATCGCGGCGCACTACATCGCCGACGTGCAGGAGGAGCTGGACGCCGAGGTCGAGTGGGACGAGGTCTCCCTCGCGGAGTCGGCGCACGTCTCGGACGCGGAACTGCAGGCCATCCACCCGTCGCTCAGCGTGGCCGGGTTCATGCCCTCGCTGCACCTCAACCTCGCGGAGGGCTACCGCCGCCAGGGCCGCTTCGCCGACGCGGCGGATCGGCTGCAGACCAGCCGCGAGTTCGACTTCGCGCTCGACTCGGCGATCGATCCCTCCTACGCGACCGGCATCCGCGAGGCGCAGGAGGCGATGGCGGCCCGGATCGCCGCGGGCGACCGCGAGGGCCGAATGGGGCCGTCCGCCGCGTCCTGAGACGACGGGGCGCCCCGTCAGGCGGGGTGCTCGTCGCGGAGCGCGCGGGCCGCTTCCTCCTGCCCCTGCTCGAACAGGGCGCCGATCAGCATGGTGCGCAACGCCTTCTTCTTGACCTCGATGTCGGCGGCGCCGGGAAGGGCGGAGTCGATCACCGTGAATCCGTTGATGAGCGCGACCACGCCGCGCGCGGTCTCGGGGGTGATCGCGGCGCCGGCCAGTGCGCTGGCGCCCTGGGCCAGGGCGTCGGCCGCGCGCAGGTACTCCTCGATCACCACGCGGGAGGCGGGATCGCGGGCCGCGCGCAAGTAGGCCTCGATGAGGGCGAGGGACTCGGTGCCCCGTGCCTCGGTGGACTGCGCGAACGCGGCGATCACCTGATCCGGCGGCGCCGAGGTGTCGTCGAGGTGGGCGGAGAGCACGTCCAGGCGCTCGAACTCCTCCGCGACGAAGGTGCGCATCGCCTCGTGGGTGAGGTCGTCGATCGAGGCGAAGAAGTAGCCGATCGACGTGGTGGGCAGCCCGGCCCGCGCGGTCACCGCGCGGTGGGTGACCGAGGCGTACCCCGATTCGCCGACCATCTCGACCGTCGCATCCAGGAGCGCCCGCCTGCGCTCGAGGGTGCTCCGCCGGTGTTTGCGCTCCTCCACGCTCCGCAGTGTAGGCCGCACAGAAAGTCTGTACAAAGTTGCAGACTCGGGCTATCGTCCGTTTCTGTAAATTTGTACAAACTCGGCGGCCCGCCGCCGGAGGAGCAGCCATGACCACCGACATCACCCGCGCGGCCGGCCGCGCGAACGCCTTCACCGACGATGCGCTCGGCACCCTCGACGCCACCGGCGTCGCCGAGGCGATCGCGTCCGGCACGCTCGGCGTCGCCGAGGCCGCGGCTGCGGCGACGGCGCGCATCCGCACCGTCGACCCCGCGACCCGGGCGGTGCGCTGGTGGCTGCCCGAGGGCGGTGCGGGCCCGCAGGCACCCGCGGACGCGGCGTTCCACGGCGTCCCGTCGGCGATCAAGGAGAACACCGACTTCGCGGGCCTGCCCACCACGATGGGCTCGGCGGCCCTGCCCGCCACCCCGGCGAAGCGCTCCGGCCCGGTCGGCGCGCAGTTCGCCGCGACGGGCGTGAACGTCCTCGCCTCGACGGTCATGCCCGAGTTCGGGATGACGGCGAGCGCCGAGTTCGCCGACCGTGCGCCCGCCCGGAACCCGTGGAACACCGACTACTCCGTCGGCGGCTCCTCGTCCGGCGCGGCGGCGCTCGTGGCCTCGGGCGCGCTGCCGATCGCCCACGGCAACGACGGCGGCGGCTCGATCCGCATCCCCGCGGCCCTGAACGGCCTCGTCGGGCTCAAGGGCACGCGGGGCCGCCTCGCCGGGATGCCGGAGCTCGCGGTGCTGCCGGTCGACATCGTCTGCGAGGGCGTGCTCACGCGCACCGTGCGCGACACCGCGCGGTACGTCGCGGCCGCGGAGCGGCACCGTCGGAACCCCGCGCTGCCGCCGGTCGGGCACGTGCGCGGGCCCGGGCGGCGGCGCCGGATCGGGCTGGTCACCGAGTCGGTCACCGACTTCGGCATCGCCGAGGCGTGCCTGGCGCCGGTGCGCACGCTCGCCGACGACCTGGCCGACCAGGGGCACGAGATCGTCGAGCTGACCATGGCGGACCTGCGGATCGACGGCGGCTTCGTCGACGACTTCCTGCGCTACTGGGGCCTGCTGGCCGGGCTGGAGGTGGCGGCGACGGCCGTCGCGGCGCGCGGCCGCAGCTCCTTCGCCGCGCTCGACCCCGTGACCCGCAGCCTGCTGTGGTCGGGCGTGCGCGGCGCACCGTCGATGCCGGGAGCGATCGCCCGCCTGCGCCGCGTGCGCGGGAACTACGAGCGGATGTTCGTCGAGCGGGGCGTGGACGCGATGCTCTCGCCCACCATGACCAGCACGACGCCGCGGATCGGCCACCTCGCCCCGACCCTGCCCTTCGACGAGTTCATGGCCCGGACCATCGAGATGGTCGGCATCACGCCGCTGAACAACGTCTCGGGCGGCCCGGCGATCTCCGTGCCGTGCGGGTTCGACGATGCCGGGCTCCCGCTGGGTGCGCAGTTCGCCGGTCCGGCCGGAACGGAGGCGACGCTCCTCGAGCTCGCTTACGAGGTCGAGGAGCGTCGCCCCTTCGCACGGATCGATCAGTAGCGCCGGCTAGCGGCGGAACCAGCCCCGCTTGGCCGGCTGCTCGGCACCCGACGGTGCGGAGTGGCCCGGACACCAGTCCTCGGGCCGGACGGTGGCCCGGACGGCCTCGACGTGGGAGCCGCACCCGGTCCAGGTGGTCTTGCCGCACACGCGGCACGCGATCGGACTGCACATGGTGCGGACCCTACGCGCTCGGGCCGGGGAGGAGGCCGCCGAAGGGCTCGGTCATGGTGGCTCCTGGGTCGATGGTCGGGCGTCAGTCGTGGGCGAAGCTGATCTTCGGCAGGACCCGGTCGAGCCGGGCCGGGATCGCCCACGCCGTGCGGCCGGTGAGCCGCAGGGCGACGGGCAGCAGGATCAGCCGCACGAGGAAGGTGTCCAGCAGCACCGCGACGCCGAGGATCACGCCCATCTCCTTGGGCGGGAGCGGGCCGGAGAGCGCGAACGTGAAGAACACCGCGACCATCACCCCGCCGGCGGCGAAGATGACCCGGCCCGAGTGCGCGACCGCGCCGACCGCGGCCTCCTCGGCGTCGTGGGTGCGCTCCCAGTGCTCCTTCGCCGAGGACAGCAGGAAGACGGTGTAGTCCATGGCGATGGCGAAGATCATCGCGAAGAAGAACACCGGGGCCCACGCGTCGAGGAAGCCCTGCGACTCGAAGCCCAGCAGTCCCGCGCCGTGGCCGTCCTGGAAGATCAGCTTCGCCACGCCGAACGCCGCCGCGGTGGAGAGCAGGCTGACGGCGGTGCCGAGGAGCGCGATCAGCGGGGCGCGCACCGCGAGCAGCAGCAGCGCGAAGCCGAGGATCAGGATGATGCCGATGACGATGGGGGCGTAGGTGTCGAGCTGGGTCTTGAGATCGAGGTTCTCCACCGCCGCGCCCCCGAGGAGCGCGTCGTCGGGCAGCGCGGCCCGCAGCCGGTCGACGGTGCCGGACAGCTCCGGATCGGACGGGCCCACGGCGGGCACGGCCTGGATCATGCTCAGGCCGCTGCCGTCCCCGGCGGAGACGGCGGGCATGGCGCCGGCGATCCCGGAGTCCTCACGCAGGGTGGCCGCGGCCGCGTCCGCGTGCTCGGAGGGCACGACGATCTGCAGGGTGCCCGGCGCGCCGGGGCCGAAGGCGCGCTGCACCTCGGTGTAGCCCAGCCGGGCGCTCGCGTCGTCAGGGAGGACGGCGATCGACGGCATCGCCGTCTTCAGCCCGGCGACGGGGATCGCGAGGGCGACGAGCACGAGCAGGGCGCCCGCGCCCCAGACGGCGGGACGCCGCCACAGCCGCGCGCCCCAGCGCTCGAAGACGGGCGAGCGGTGCGTGTCGAACCTGGCCCAGGGCAGGGCGATCCGGTTGATCTTCGCGTCGAGCGTGAACAGCACCAGCGGGAGCAGCGTGAGCGTCGCGGCGAGCACGAAGATCACGGAGAGCACGATGCCGCCGGCGACCGAGCGGAACGACGGTGACGGGATGATCATCACCGCCGAGAGCGAGACCATGACGGTGATGCCGGAGAGCAGGACCGCCTTGCCGGCGGTGTCCATGGTCTGCGCGATCGAGCGCTCGCGGCTCAGTTTCTGCCCGAACCGGGCCGCGCGGTAGCGGACCACGAGGAACAGCGCGTAGTCGATGCCGAGCGCGAGCGAGAACATCATGGCGAAGTTCATCGCCCAGATCGACGTGGGCACGATCTCGTTGATCAGCACCAGCGATCCCGCGGACGCGACCAGCCCGGCCAGCGTGAGCAGGATCGGCAGGCCCGCCGCGACGAGCGCGCCGAAAGCGATGACCAGGATGGCCAGGGTGATCGGCCAGGAGAGCATCTCCGAGGTCAGCATCGCCTCGAGGTTGGCCGCGTTGAAGTCCGACCACAGCACCGACGAGCCGGTGGGGTTCACGGCGATCGACTCGGTCGAGAGCGCGTGCAGCGGGTCCTTCAGGTCGGTCGCCGCGCGCACCATGTCGTTCGGATCGGCGCCCGCGCCGCCGATGACGATCGCGGTGCGCCCGTCGGCGCTCAGCGTCATGCCGGATTGGGGCGGGATCACCTGGGAGATGCGCTGATCCGCGCGCAGGGTGTCGGTGACGGCGGTGAGGATGCGCGGACCGTCGCCCTCGTCGAGACGCCCCTCCGCGCTCGAGACCGCCACCTGGATGGCGCTGCTCGCGTTGCCGCCGAAGTGCTGCTGCGCCAGCTCGCGCGCCTGCACCGATTCGGAGCCGTTGGCCTGCCAGCCCGCGCCCGAGAGGTTCTTCTCGACGAAGGGCGCGAAGACGCCCAGGCCCACGACCACGGCGATCCAGGCGATTGCCACGAGCTTGCCGTGGCCGACGACCCAGAGGCCGAGCCTGCCCAGCGGCCCGGCCGCGCGGACCTCCGCGGCCGGCGCGGTGTGCGGCGCCGTCTCGTCGGTGGTCGATGACATCCCTGACTCCTTCCATGAACCCCCTGGGGGGATACGCACGCCCCGAAGCTAGCATCCCCCTGGGGGGTTATGCAATACTGGTGGCGCACCGCTGGTGACGGACGAAAGGAACGAACCCATGGCGGAATTCACGATGAGTGCGACGATCGAGGCGCCCTACGACGAGGCCGTGGAGCGCGTGCGCGCCGCCCTCGCGGACGTCGGTTTCGGCGTGCTGACCGAGATCGACCTGCGCGCGACCCTCAAGGCCAAGCTCGATGTGGATGTGCCGCCGAAGGTGATCCTCGGCGCCTGCCGGCCGCAGCTGGCGCACGAGGCGCTGGGGCTGGACCCGCGCGTCGCCGCGCTGCTGCCCTGCAACGTGGTCGTCTCCGCGCAGGACGCCGGGGCCTCGCTGGTGGAGGTCATGGACCCGAACGTGATGCCCGAGTTCACCGGCACGGCCGAGCTCTCCGGTGTCGCGGCCGATGCGCGAGATCGACTGGGCCGCATGCTCGACGGGCTGGCCTCGTGAAGATCCCGGACGAGGGCGCCAAGCCGATCCTCACCCGCCTCAAGCGCGCGCACGGCCACCTCGCGACGGTGATCCGGATGCTCGAGGAGGGCGAGGAGTGCGAGGACGTGCTGACGCAGCTCGCCGCCGTGAACAAGGCGCTCGGGCGCAGTGGATACGCCCTCGTCGCCACCGGGCTACAGCACTGCATCGCCACTGAGGGGCCGGAGAACGTGGACCAGCAGAAGCTGGAGAAGCTGTTCCTCTCGCTCGCCTGAACGTGTGCGCGCCGGCGGCTCGGGGAACCGGGAGCGCCTAGGTCAGCTCATCGACGGTGACGGTGAAGTCCTGCGCGCGTAGGCGATCCGCGAGCGCGTCGCCCAGTGCGACGGCGGGCGTGAGGACGCCGGCGTGCGCGGGCAGGGGCGCGCCGCCGCGGGCGGCGTCACCGTCGAGCGCGAGGGCGAGGCTGGACTCGCCCACCATGACGGCGGTGCCGCTGTAGCCGGGGTCGAGCTTCGCGCCGATGGTCGCGCGGTAGCGGCGCCCGCTCGTGGTGCGGGTGTAGACCTCGCCGCGGAAACTGCCCTTGGCCTGCGAGGACTCGCTCGGCCCTTCGCCCGGCGCGGGGAGGATGCGGTCGAGCACCGGACGCAGCGGCTTGATCGCGAGCGCGGCCATACCGACGGCCAGCGCGCCCTGCACCACGTGCGAGGCGACCTTCGTCACCAGCGCCGGACCGGGCACCGCCATCGTCTCGCGGTAGGAGAAGTCGGGCCCGTACGCGAAGTCCAGCAGTCCGTTCGAGCGGCGCACGACGCGGGTGTTGTAGCTCGCCATGAAGAACGGCGCGAGCGAACCCGAGAGCGACGGGTCGACGTCCTTCGCGTCCACGACGGACAGATCGCCCGGCTGCTTGGGGGTTTCGCGCGTGTGGTCGACGCTCAGCGAGTGCGGGCGGCCGGCGACGCGACGCGCGTCCCGGTCGGCACTCACCTCGTCGGCGAGGCCGATCGCGGAGGCGATGGTGCCGCCGCTCGCGCCGCCGCGCAGGTCGCGCATGACCAGTGTGGTGGAGCCGAGGGTGCCGGCACCGTCGGCCTTCGCCTTCTCGAAGACGAGGAAGGTGCCGAGGTCGGAGGGGATGGAGTCGAAACCGCAGGAGTGCACGATCTTCGTCCCGTTGGCGACGGCCTGCTCGTGGAACTTGTCGATCGAGCGGCGCGCGAAGAGCACCTCGCCGGTGAGGTCGGTGTAGTGCGTGCCGGCGTTGACGCACGCGCCGACCACTGTCTCGCCGTACAGCGCATACGGCCCGACGGTGCTGCACAGCACCGTGGTGCGCGCGACCATCGCGTCGAGGGTGGAGGGCTGGTCGACGTCGGCGACGACGATGCCGAAGTCCTTCGCGCCGTCGCCGAGCGCGGTGCGCAGCTTCTCCAGCTTGGCCTGCGTGCGTCCGGCCAGCGCGATGCGCACCCCGGCGGGCGCGTGCCACGCGAGGTGACGCGCGGTCAGCTCGCCGACGAAGCCCGTCGCGCCGAAGACGATGAGGTCGAATTCCCGGGTGCCCGCAGTCATGGTCGCGATGTTAGCAGCGTTCGCGTGGGGGTGCATGGCCCGCGTCACACACCGGTCGGCTCGCGCGCGCCGTCCTCGCGCCGGGAGCGGACACGCTGGAAGGCGCGGGCCGCGGCGGGCGCGAGGAAGAGCATCAGCAGCACGCGGATGAGCTGCGCCGCGACGACGAAGGTGATGTCGACGTTGGACGACGCGGCCACCGCGAGCACCGCGTAGATGCCGCCGGGCGTGGTCGCCAGGTAGCCGTCGAGCGCGGAGACGCCGGTCATGGCCGACAGTGCGAAACCGAGCCCGGCGCAGCCGATCCCGACGCCGATGATGAGCAGCACCGCCCACGGCAGGAGGCGCGCCATCGATCGCAGGGATTCGCGGGTGAAGCCCACGCCCGCCTGCCAGCCGATCACCAGGTACCCGGCGAAGACGAGCGCCGCGGGCACCGTCGCCCCCGCGGCGACGCCCGACAGCGACAGGGCGGCGGACGCGACGAGTGGCCCGAGCAGCCCGCCGGCGGGCAGCCGCGTGGCCAGCCCGACGGCGAGGCCCCCGCCCACGCACAGCGCGGTGAAGCCGAGGTCGAACCACCAGGCGCGCTCCGGGCCCGCGGCGACCGACGAGGATCCCGGCGTGTGCGGATACAACGCCGCGACGAGCGGCAGCGACACCGTCACCAGGCCGACGCGCAGGTACTGCACGACGGCGACCACCTTCTCGTCGCCGCCGAGCTCCCGCGCGATCGCGACCAGCCCGGACGCGCCGCCCGCGACCAGCGCGAGCGAGCCGGTGATCGAATCGGTGTCGCGGCGCCGGCCCAGCAGTGCCCCGGCGCCGACGGAGAGCAGCAGCGTCGCGAACCCGACGAGCAGTGCCGCCGGCCACCGCGAGCCCAGCGCCGCGACGGTGTGCGCCTGCATGAGCGTGCCGATGTACGCGCCGAGGACGCCCTGCGCGCCCAGCTGCACCGACCGCGGGATCGGCCCCGGCGCCCGGCCGGCCAGCGCCGCGACCACCGCGCACGCCAGTGCGGCGAACAGCGGCGCGCTCGGCACGCCGACGGCGATCAGTGCGGCGGAGAGGGCGCAGGAGGCGACGATCAGCCCTGTCCATCTCCCCCACGCACTTCGCATGACCACAAGTATCTGCTTGAAGAACACGCGGTGCAACTCGCGAAATGCGCAAAAATGTGAAGTAAAATCTTGCTATGTCCGATGTCAGCGACCTCCGCTACGGCGTGCACTCCCTGAGCCGCGAGATCCGCGCCCACCGCCGCCCCGGTGCGCTCACCGAGACTCAGTACCTGATCCTGGGCAGCCTCGACCGCGGCGGACCGGCCACGCCCGCCGAACTCGGCGACGCGCACCACGTCCGCGCGCAGACCCTCACGCCCGCGCTCAACGCCCTCGCCGACGCCGGCCTGGTGCGCCGGCGCCGGGACGAGGCGGACCGTCGCCGGCAGTACGTCGAGCTGACCGACCAGGGCCGCGCCGTGATCGAGGAGGACCGGGAGATCCGCAACGCCTGGCTCGAGGCGGCCATGACCGAACGCCTCACCGATCTCGAACGCGGCGTGCTGCTGCTCGCCGGTCCGGTCCTGGCGAAGCTGGCGGACGGATGATGCGGTCGTAAGGTGGTGCGCATGCACAAGCCGCCGAACCCGTCCACGCTCCAGGCGCGCGTGATCGTGGACGAGCTGGTGCGCGGCGGCGTGAGCGACGTGGTGCTGTGCCCCGGCTCGCGCAACGCACCGCTCGCCTTCGCCGTCCACGCCGCCGATCAGCGCGGCGAACTGCGGCTGCACGTGCGCATCGACGAGCGCACCGCGGGCTTCCTCGCCGTCGGCCTCGCGGCCGCCGCCCGGCGCCCCGTCGCGATCATCATGACCTCCGGCACCGCCGTCGCGAACCTGGCGCCCGCCGTCTACGAGGCCAACTACGCCCGCGTCCCGCTGCTGGTGATCAGCGCGAACCGGCCCTACGAGCTGCTCGGCTCGGGCGCCAACCAGACCGTCGAGCAGTTCGGCATCTTCGGCACCCAGGTCCGGGCGTCGCTCTCGCTGGGGCTCGCCGAGCCCGGCCTCGACCGCAACTCCCAGTGGCGCAGCGCCGTCTGCCGCGCGCTCTCCGCCGCCCGCGGCGCCCGCACCGGCAACGCCGGCCCCGTCCAGTTCGACATCCCGCTGCGCGAGCCGCTGGTCCCCGACGACCCGTCGCCCGAGTTCGCGCACGGCCGGCCCGACGGCGGCCCGTGGACCGTCGCGCCCGTCGCGACCCTCGACGTGCCGCTGCCGATCGACCTGACCCCCGACACCGTCGTGATCTCCGGGCACGGCGCGGGGGAGAACCCCGCGCTCGCCGCACTGCCGACGGTGGCCGAGCCGACGGCACCGTCGCCGGTGAACGCGCTGCACCCCTGGGCCCTGCCCGCCCTGCGGCCCAAGCAGGCGATCATCTGCGGCCGCCCGACCCTGCATCGCGAGGTGAGCGCCCTGCTCGCCGACCCGGAGGTCACCGTCTACGCCGTCACGACGGGCCCGCGCTGGCCCGACGTCTCGGGCAACGTCGCCGCCACCGGCACCCGGGTACTGCCCGTCGGCGAGCCCGATTCGGCCTGGCTGCAGCGCTGCGCCGACGCCGACGCGGCCGCCCGCGCGGCCGTCGCCGAGGGGCTCGCCGCCGAACCGGCGACGGGGCTGCACGTGGCCCGCGCCGTCTGCGCCGCGCTCCGCAGCGGCGATCAGCTGGTGGTGGGCGCCTCGAACCCGGTCCGCGACATCGCGCTCGCCGGGGACGTGCCCGCCGGCGTTCGGGTGCTCTCCAACCGCGGCGTCGCCGGCATCGACGGCACCGTCAGCACCGCCGTCGGCGCGGCGCTGGCCTTCCCGGACCGGCGCACCGTCGCGCTGATGGGCGACCTGACCTTCGTGCACGACGCGTCCGGGCTGCTCATCGGCCCCGACGAGCCCCGCCCGGCCAACCTGACCATCGTGGTCGCCAACGACAACGGGGGCGGCATCTTCTCCCTGCTCGAGCAGGGGGAGGAGCGCTACTCCGGGGCGGAGTACGACGGCGCCGCCGCCCGCGTCTTCGGCACGCCCCACGGCACCGACCTCGCCGCGCTGTGCACCGCCTACGGCGTCGAGTACGTGCGCGCCGACCTGGACGGCCTCGCCGAGGCCGCCCGCGCCGACGGGCTCCGGGTGGTGGAGGTGCGCACCCAGCGCACCGGCCTGCGCGCCCTGCACGCGGGGATGCGGGCCCGGATCAGCGCCGCGGCGTCGGGGGAGGACGCGTGAGCCGCACCGCGCTGCGCCGGGTGCAGATCGTGCTGCTCTGCGCCGCGATCCTCATCACCGGGCTCTGCGTTGTGCTCGTCGCCGCGGCGGTGCGCGACGACCGCACCATCGACGCCGACCGCGGCACCGCGACCGCCGAGGTGCTCTCCGCCGGCCCCCGCCGCTCGACGATCAGCTTCTACACGACCGACGGCGTCAACCACAATCCCCCGCTCGGGGTCCTGTACCCCAGCGAACTCAACGTCGGCGACCGGATCCAGGTCGAGTACAGCCGCTCCGACCCGGAGCTGGTGCGGGTGGCCGGACGGTCCGCCGCCGTCGCGGTGCTGCCCGCCGCCTCGGTCGCCGCGGGGACCTGGCTGGTGGTGGGCGTGATCATGGTGCTCATCGCCGCCGGTTACCACCGGGGCGAGAGTTCACCTGACGTTCCGCGCACCGTCGACGGGTAGGGAACCTCACGGTCACCGCCCCGCGCCAGACTGCTGACGTGCGTATCGCGATCGTGGCCGAGTCCTTCCTGCCGAACGTCAACGGGGTGACCAACTCGGTGCTCCGCGTCCTCGAGCACTGCCGCCGCACGGGAACCGAGGCGATCGTCATCGCGCCGGATGCGGTCGCGGGCGAGGAGCCGGCCCCGCTCGAGCACCTGGGCTTCCCGGTCCACCGGGTGCCCGCGCGGATGCTGCCGAGGATCTCGTCGCTGCCGATCGGCCAGCCGACCATGCGGATCGTCGAGGTGCTGCGCGAGTTCGCGCCCGACGTCGTCCACCTCGCCTCGCCCTACTTCCTCGGCGCCGGCGGCCTCGCCGCGGCCAAGCGGCTCGGCATCCCCGTCGTCGCGATCTTCCAGACCGACGTCGCCGGGTTCGCCGGCTCCTACGGCCTCGGGCCGCTCGAGCGGGCCGCCTGGTGGTGGACCCGGCAGATGCACAAGCAGTGCGACCTGACCCTGGCCCCGTCGTCGGCCTCGGTGGCCGACCTCGAGGCGCACCGCATCCCGCGGGTGCAGACCTGGGCGCGCGGCGTCGACGCGGAGCGCTTCGCCCCGTCGCACCGCTCCGCCGCACTGCGCGCGGAGTGGCTGGGGGACCGGCCCGACCGGCTCGTCGTCGGCTTCGTCGGGCGGCTCGCCGCCGAGAAGCACGTCGAGCGGCTCGCCGGGCTCGCGCACCGCGACGACGTGCAGCTCGTCATCGTCGGCGACGGCCCGGAGCGGGCGCGGCTGGAATCGCTCCTGCCCGGCGCCGTGTTCACCGGGGAGCTCGGCGGGGCCGAGCTCGGCGCCGCCTACGCCTCGCTCGACGTGTTCGTGCACGCCGGCGAGCACGAGACGTTCTGTCAGGCCGTGCAGGAGGCGCTCGCGTCGGGCGTCCCGTCGATCGCGCCGGACCAGGGCGGGCCGCGCGATCTCGTCGCGCACTGCCGCAACGGCTACCTGCTGCCCGTCGCCGAGTTCGCCGAGCTGCTGCCCGGCGTCGTCGACACCCTCGCCGATCCCGCCCTGCGCGCCCGCTTCGGCGAGGCCGCGCGCAAGTCCGTTCTGGCCCGCACCTGGCCCGCGCTGTGCGACCAGCTGTTCGAGCACTACGAGAGCGTGATCGCCGGACCAGCGGCGGGCCGCCCCGTCCGCGCGGTCGTGTAGCTTTCGGAGCATGGCAAGGGCCTCCCTGGACAAGAAACCGGGCGACGTCGCGTCGATGTTCGACGGTGTCGCCCGCCGGTACGACCGGACCAACACGCTCATGACGGGCGGCCTCGACCGGTACTGGCGCAGCCGCACCCGGCGGGCGCTCGCACTCAAGCCCGGGGACCACGTCCTCGACCTGGCCGCCGGCACCGGCGTCTCGACGGTCGATCTCGCGCGCTCCGGCGCGTGGGTCGCGGCCTGCGACTTCTCGACGGGGATGCTCCAGGCGGGCGCGTTCCGCCGCGTGCCGATGGTCGCGGGTGACGCCATGGCGCTGCCCTTCGCGGACGACTCCTTCGACGCCGCCACCATCTCCTTCGGCCTGCGCAACGTGCAGGACACCGCCGCGGGCCTGCGGGAGATGGCGCGCGTGGTGCGGCCCGGCGGCCGCCTCGTGGTGTGCGAGTTCTCCACCCCGACCAACGGCGCCTTCCGCGCGCTGTACGAGAAGGTCGCGCTCGAGGCGATTCAGCTCGTGGCGAAGGGCTCGTCGAACCCGGAGGCGTACACCTACCTCGCCGAATCGATCCGGAACTGGCCCGACCAGGCCGACCTCGCCGGAATAGTGCGCGAGGCCGGCTGGGGCGACGTGGCCTGGACGAACCTGACCGGCGGCATCGTCGCGCTGCACACCGCCACCCGCCCGCTAGGCTGAACACGTGGAGAAGACGGTAGCCGGGGTCTCACTGGGATCCGACGAGTTCGCGGCGGGGATCCGCGCCGATCTGGCCCGCGTGGAGCAGGTCATCGCGGACGGGATCGCCGAGGCCGACGGGTGCGTGATCGACGAGGCCCTGCACCTGTTCCAGGCAGGCGGCAAGCGCTTCCGGCCCATGTTCACGGTGCTCTCCGGCCGGATCGGCGGGGCACCGTCGGACCAGGTCATCACCGCCGCGGCGGCCATGGAGCTCACCCACCTCGCGACGCTGTACCACGACGACGTGATGGACGAGGCGGACACCCGCCGCGGCGCACCGTCGGCGAACGCGCGCTGGGGCAACTCGATCGCGATCCTGGCCGGCGACTACCTCTTCGCGCGCGCCTCCGCCTACGGCGCCGACCTCGGCCCCCGCGCCGTCGGCGTGATCGCGAAGTGCTTCGGCGAGCTGGTCACGGGCCAGATGCTGGAGCTCAAGGGCACCGGCGACGGCGACCCGGTGCAGCACTACCTCGACACCATCTGGGGCAAGACCGGCAGCCTCATCGCCACCTGCGGCCTGCTCGGCGCGCTGCACGGCGGCGCCGACGAGGAGACCGCGCAGCGGATGTACCGCATCGGTGCCGCGATCGGCATGGCCTTCCAGATCAGCGACGACATCATCGACATCAGCTCGATCGCGCAGGACTCCGGCAAGACGCCGGGCACCGACCTGCGCGAGGGCGTCTTCACGCTGCCGGTGCTCTACGCCCTGCGCGACGAGGGCCCGGAGGCCGACCGGCTGCGGGAGATCCTCGTCGGTCCCGTCACCGACGACGCCCTCGTCGATGAGGCGATCGAGCTCCTCGGCCGCTCCGCCGGCATGAAGCAGGCGCAGGCCACGCTGGCCCGCTACGCCGACGAGGCCCGCACCGAGCTGGCGGAACTGCCCGAATCCGAGCCCCGTTCCTCGCTCGAGTCCCTGGTCACCTTCACGGTCGCCCGCCTGGGCTGAGGTCGCTTTCCGTGCAGGGCCGGGGGAGTCGGACCGGCAACCAGATCCGCACCGCGCTGCTTCTGGCGCTGGTCGCGGGGTTCGTCATGGCGACCGGTGCGGTCTTCGGGCAGACGGCGTTCGTGCTGTCGATCGTGCTCGCCGCCGGCGTCTGCGCCTACCTCTACGTCAGCGGACCGTCGCTGCCGCTGCGCGCGATGCACGCGCGCCGCGTCTCCGAACTGCAGCAGCCCGTCCTGTTCCGGCTGGTCCGGGAGCTGTCCACGTCCGCGCGGCTGCCCATGCCCGCCCTCTACCTCTCGCCGACCGGCGCGCCGAACGTCTTCGCCACCGGGCACGGGCCCACCCACTCCGCGGTGTGCGTGACGATCGGCCTGCTGGAACTGCTCCCGGAGGACGAGTTGCGCGCGGTGTTGGCGCACCAGTTGGCGCGGATCGGCGCGCGGGACACGCTGACGGCCTCCGTCGCCGGGGCGCTCGGGGCGGTGATCTGCGGGTTCGCCGGCTTCGGATACCTGCTCGGCTTCGGTGACGGCGGCGCGCGTCGCAGCCGGGTCGTCGACGCCATGCTCTCGGTGCTCGCGCCCATCGCCGGCGCCCTGATCCGGCTCGGCGTCTCGCGGACCGTCGACTACCGCGCCGATCACGCCGCCGCGCTGCTCACGGGCGCACCGTCGTCGCTCGTCAGCGCCCTGCGCAAGGTCTCCGACGGTGCCGCCCGCGCACCCCTGCCGCCCGAGCCCGAGATCGCCGTGCACGCCAACACGATGCTCGTGCCGCCGTTCCGCGACAGCGACCGACTGGGCCGGATCTTCCGCACCCAGCCGCCCCTCGACAGCCGGGTCGAGCGCCTGCAGGCCCTCACCGCCTAGTCGCCCCGTTGGGTGCTGTCATCCGGCCGCACGCTGATCCCCCCCGATCCGTTCACTCCCCACCGGAACGCCCGGTGTTCCGGTGGGGAGGCAACGGATCGGGGGGGGCTGTGGCGTTCAAGGGGGGCGACGTGACGAGAATCCGCCGACGGGACGGGGCGTGAGGAAACACACAGCGCAACGCGACCGACGGTGACCGTCGCACCCGCTCGGGCGCGACGGTCACCGTCGGGATCGGGGGACTAGCGGTAGTTGACGAACTGGACCGCGATGTCGAGATCGGCGTTCTTGAGCAGCGACTGGACGGCCTGCAGGTCGTCGCGCGACTTGCTGGTCACGCGCAGCTCCTCGCCCTGGATCTGCGCCTTGACGGACTTGGGGCCCTCGTCGCGGATGAGCTTGCTGATCTTCTTGGCGTTCTCGCTGGTGATGCCCTCGACGAGCGTCCCGGTGATCTTGTACGTCTTGCCGGAGGCGACCGGGTCACCCGCGTCGAACGCCTTCAAGGACAGCCCGCGCTTGATGAGCTTCTCCTGGAACACCTCGAGGCCGGCCTTGGCGCGCTCCTCGGCGTCGGAGGTGATGACGATCTTGTCCTCGCCCGAGCTCTCGACGGTGGTGTTCGTGCCGCGGAAGTCGTACCGCTGGCTGAGCTCCTTCGAGGCCTGGTTGAGGGCGTTGGCGACCTCCTGGCGGTCGATCTTGCTCACGACGTCGAACGACGAATCGGCCATCTTTAGCTGGACTCCTAATCGGTTGACCTGCGGGTTTGCGCGCCCCCCACGGGGGCGTTGTAGTCTATCGTCCGCTGCCTTCACCGGTAGCGAAAGGCACGTTGCCCGAGCGGCCAATGGGAGCGGACTGTAAATCCGTCGGCTTTGCCTACGTAGGTTCGAATCCTACACGTGCCACAAGCTTCGGCCCCTGGTGTTCACGCACCAGGGGCCGAAGCGATAACGGACTGACCAGCGGATTTGTTTCAACTCCTCCGTCGTGTGTAGTCTCGTTGAGGCTCAAGGAGCGCCGGAAGCGGTGCCCGACGAGCACGCCCCCTTAGCTCAGTCGGCAGAGCGTTTCCATGGTAAGGAAAAGGTCGACGGTTCGATTCCGTCAGGGGGCTCGCTAGACCAGTGCTAGTGCTGATAGCTCAGGGCGGTGTAGCTCAGCTGGTTAGAGCGCACGACTCATAATCGTGAGGTCGGGAGATCGAGCCTCCCCACCGCTACAACTGATACAAGATCGCGAAAGAGGAACCGTCGTGGCTTCATCGACAGATGTTCGCCCCAAGATCACCTTGGCGTGCGAGGTGTGCAAGCACCGCAACTACATCACCAAGAAGAACCGTCGCAATGATCCCGATCGCCTCGAGCTGAAGAAGTTCTGCCCGAACTGCGGATCGCACCAGGCGCACCGAGAGTCGCGCTGACCTGATCGTCGACAAAAGGGAGGGCATCCGAGAAGGATGCCCTCCCTTTTGGCATACTGCCCTTCAGCCCATTCACGATAGGTAGGTTCGACTAGTGAGCAAGGATTTCGATGTGCCGGGCGGTCCGGTCACCGAGCAGCTCAGCCCCGAGGAGGTCGCCGAACGCACGCGCGCCGCGGTCGGCTACAACTACGAGTACTCCGAGAAGTACTTCGTCAGCCGCGAGAAAGTGCGCGAGTTCGCGAACGCGAGCCAGCTGCTCGATCCTGTCCATCACGACGTGGCGGCAGCGCAGGCCGCCGGTTACGCGGACCTGGTCGCACCCCCCATCATGTTCTCGCTGATCGGCATCATCGCGCACCGGCCGCTCTTCGAGAACGCGATCGTGGGCTACGGACGGCGCCCCGTGGTGCAGTCCGAGCAGAAGGTGCAGTTCCACGCACCCGTGCTCGCGGGCATGACGCTGACCACGCACGTCCACTTCGACGCCTTCAAGCAGGTCGCCGGCGTGGATCTGATCGTGACCCGCAACGAGATCCACGACCAGGACGGCAACCACCTCGTCACGTCCTGGACCACCCTGGCCGGCCGGTCGGGTGAGGACGAGGACGCCGGCTTCGTCGGTGCAATGGAAAAGGTGATGATGTATGGCGCTTCGTAACTTCGCGGACGTGACGGTGGGCGAGGAGCTCCCGGAGCGCACCTTCGAGCTGACCCGCGGCGACCTGGTGAACTACGCCGGCGTCACCGGCGACCCGAACCCGATCCACTGGTCGGATCACATCGTGAAGCTGGCCGGCATGGAGGACGTCGTCGCGCAGGGCATGCTGACGATGAGCCTCGGGTCGAACTACATCACCGAGTGGCTGGGCGACCCGGGCGCGCTCAAGGAGTACAGCGTCCGCTTCACCGCCCCCGTCTACGTGCCGGCCGATCAGAAGGCCGAGCTGCTGTACTCGGGCAAGATCAAGTCGCTCGACGAGGAGACCAAGACGGGCGTCGTCTTCCTCACCGTCAAGCAGGGCGAGCGCAAGATCTTCGGCAAGCCGGTCGCCACCGTCCAGTTCGCCTGACGGTCCGCGGTCCCTCTCGGACCGCGTGACCGCCCGTTTTGAGGTGCGGCACCGATGTGCCGTACACTGAACTGTCCGCACCAAACGGCGGGCGTGCGAAAGCGCGCCCATCGAACGGTGCGGGTGCGGAAGCCTTCGGGTTCCGCAAAGGGGTGTAGCTCAGTTGGTAGAGCAGCGGTCTCCAAAACCGCAGGTCGCAGGTTCGAGTCCTGTCGCCCCTGCATAGGCGGGCCCCGGGCCCGGCTGTCGAAATCGGCGGGCCGACGCCCGCTGGACGATCCAGCGGAGGGATGTGCGTGAGCGACGAGAAGGACGACGCGACCACCGGCGAAGCCGGCGACAGCGTCGCCGAAGACGCCCAGCAGGCCCGCCCGTCCGGTAAGCGCTCGAGCGGCCGTCGCGGCCGCACCGCGCTGGCCGAGGCCCCGGAAGCCGGCGAGGCGGCCGAGTCCGGTTCCGCGAAGAAGTCCGCGGCCCCGACGCGCTCGCGCAACCCGTTCGCCGCCATCTGGCTCTTCATCCGCCAGGTCGTCGCCGAGCTGCGGAAGGTGATCTGGCCCACCCGGAGCCAGATGATCAACTACACGATCATCGTGCTGGTGTTCGTGGTGGTCCTCACCGCGATGATCAGCCTCCTCGACCTCGGCTTCGCGAAGCTGATGTTGTGGGCGTTCGGCAAGTAGCCGGACCGCACGAGAAGACGAGACGGAAGGAACTTCGGCGCTGTGAGCACCCCGGAGCACAACGAGGCAGAGCAGAACGTCCAGGAGGACGTGCTGGTCGATGACGCTGCCGTGGCGACCGAGGTCGAGCCGGCTGAGGACACCACCGCCGTCGAGACCGACGAGGCCGCGACCGCCGAGGCGGACGCCCCCGAGGCCGAGGAGGCCGAGGAGGAGGTCGACCCCGTCGCGGAGCTGAAGGCGCAGCTGCGCACCGCCCCCGGCGACTGGTACGTCATCCACACCTACGCGGGCTACGAGAACAAGGTCAAGGCCAACCTCGAGACCCGTGTCCAGAACCTCGACGTCGGCGACTACATCTTCCAGGTGGAGGTCCCCACCGAAGAGGTCACCGAGATCAAGAACGGCCAGCAGAAGCGGGTCAACCGCAAGGTGCTGCCGGGCTACATCCTGGTGCGCATGGACCTCAACGACGAGTCCTGGGGCGCCGTGCGCAACACCCCCGGCGTCACCGGCTTCGTCGGCCTGACCAGCAAGCCCTCGCCGCTCACGATGAACGAGGTCGTGAAGTTCCTGCTCCCCGAGAGCGCCCGGACCAAGCCCGCCAAGGACAAGGCCGGCGCCGCGTCCGACGGTGCCGCCGCCTCCGGTGGTGCGGTCTCGCAGGGCCCCGCGGTCGAGGTCGACTTCGAGGTCGGCGAGTCGGTCACCGTCATGGACGGCCCGTTCGCCACCCTGCCCGCGTCCATCAGCGAGATCAACGCCGAGCAGCGCAAGCTCAAGGTGCTGGTGTCGATCTTCGGCCGTGAGACGCCCGTCGAGCTCGCCTTCAACCAGGTCGAGAAGATCTCCTAGCGAGACACATGCTTCCCGCGCCCGCTGCAAAGGGCGTGGGGTGATGAAAAAGGATACTGAGGATGCCCCCGAAGAAGAAGAAGGTCGCCGGGCTCATCAAGCTGCAGATCCAGGCCGGGCAGGCCAACCCTGCTCCGCCCGTGGGTCCCGCGCTTGGCCAGCACGGCGTCAACATCATGGAGTTCTGCAAGGCGTACAACGCCGCGACCGAGTCGCAGCGTGGCAACGTCATCCCCGTCGAGATCACGGTCTACGAGGACCGTTCCTTCGACTTCAAGCTGAAGACTCCTCCGGCCGCCAAGCTGCTGCTCAAGGCAGCCGGCGTGCAGAAGGGCTCGGGCGAGCCGCACAAGAACAAGGTCGCCAAGGTGACCTGGGATCAGGTGCGCGAGATCGCTGAGACCAAGAAGGAAGATCTGAACGCGAACGACGTCGATCAGGCCGCGAAGATCATCGCCGGCACTGCTCGCTCGATGGGCATCACCGTCGAGTAGGTCGCCAGGGCGCGCTCGCGCGCCCGAGTGTTACCGGGAGGCCCACGCCTCCCGTGGGAGGGCCGGCTCGGCCCGCAGAACCACTCACTGCCCGCACGCTGGGCAAGAAACGAAAGAGTTTTCATGAGCAAGAACAGCAAGGCCTACAAGGCCGCTGCCGAGAAGGTCGACAAGGACAAGCTGTACAGCCCGCTCGAGGCCGTCACGCTCGCCAAGGAGACCTCCTCCACCAAGCAGGACGCCACCGTCGAGGTCGCCATGCGCCTCGGTGTCGATCCCCGTAAGGCCGACCAGATGGTGCGCGGCACCGTCAACCTGCCGAACGGCACCGGTAAGACGGCCCGCGTGATCGTCTTCGCCGTCGGCGACAAGGCCGAGGAGGCCAAGGCCGCGGGTGCCGACGAGGTCGGCGCCGAGGACCTGATCGAGAAGATCCAGGGCGGCTGGCTCGAGTTCGACGCCGCGATCGCCACCCCGGACCAGATGGCCAAGGTCGGCCGCATCGCTCGCGTGCTCGGCCCGCGTGGCCTGATGCCGAACCCCAAGACCGGCACCGTCACGCCCGACGTGACCAAGGCCGTGGGCGACATCAAGGGTGGCAAGATCACCTTCCGCGTCGACAAGGCCGCGAACCTGCACTTCGTGATCGGTAAGGCGTCCTTCGACGCCAAGAAGCTGGTGGAGAACTACGGCGCCGCGCTGGACGAGATCCTGCGCGCGAAGCCGTCGGCGGCCAAGGGCCGGTACCTGAAGAAGGTCACCGTCTCGACGACCACCGGACCGGGCATCCAGGTGGACCCGTCGCGAGTGAACAACCTCACCGAGGAAGAGGCGTAAGCCTCCCTCATCAGGGTCTGACGAAAGCCCCCGGTCTCCGCGAGGAGGCCGGGGGCTTTCGCGTGTCCGGGCCTCAGAGGAGGGCGGTGGTGCTCGTGCCCGCCACGAGAGCGACGACGAAGATGATCACGTAGATGAGGCCGAGGATCAGCAGGAGTGCGCTGTAGACGCCGCCGATGATCGCGCCGACCATCGCGATGGTGTTCTTGTAGCCGCGCTCCTTCGACTTGTTGAGCGCGATCCAGCTGACGACGAGTCCGACGGGACCGCAGCACACGAAGTTCAGGACCAGCCCGACGATGCCCAGCGCGCTGTCGGGGTCCTGTACCTCGCCCTGCACGGGGTAGCCGGGGTAGCCCTGCGTTCCCGGGGAGCCGGCGGCGGGGTACGACGGGGGCTGGCCGTAGGGGTCGTACTGACCCGCGCCGTACGGACCTGCACCGTACTGGCCGGCGCCGTACGGGTCCTGGCCGGTGCCGGCCGGGCCGTAGGGCGCGGAGGCGTCGTCGCCGGAGCGCTTGGCGAACGGGTCCTGTCCGTACGGATCCTGCCCGGGACCCTGGGGCGTCGACATCGTGAATACTCTCCTTGTCACTGCGAAGAACGGTGTGCGCCCAGCGTATCGGGCGCCCCTGAACCGGCGCTTGGCGCGGGCCAGGAGGGCCCGCGAACCTGTCGGTGGGCGCCGGTATCGTCGCGACCATGGACGACGACAGGCTGCTCAGCCGGATCGGCGCGCTGCTGCGGCAGGCGGAGGGGACCGATAACGAGCACGAGGCGGCCACGTTCACCGAGGCGGCGCAGCGCCTCGCCACGGCCGCGTCGATCGACCTCGCGGTGGCCCGCGCGCACCAGCGCGGTGCCGAGCGGGCGCGTGCGGTGCCCCAGCAGCGCACCGTCCGGATCGGGGAGGCGGGGCGGCGCGGCCTGCGCACCTTCGTCGAGCTGTTCGTCGCGATCGCCCAGTCGAACGACGTGCGATGCGATGTGGCGTCCAACTCCACCTTCGTCTTCGCCTACGGCTTCGCGGAGGACATCGACGCGTGCGAGGCGCTGTACGCCTCCCTGGTGATCCAGATGGTGCGCGCCTCCGACGCGTACCTCCGGTCGGGCGCCTACAAGTCGGAGACGGTGCAGCAGCTCTACGAGGACCGGCGCACGCGGCGGCGCTGGGTCGAGACCAAGCCCGTCGCCGCGGTCACGGCGCGGATCAACTTCCAGTCCGCCTTCGCCGCCCGCATCGGGGCCCGGCTCGCGGAGGCGCGGGCCGCCGCGACGGCGCAGGCCGCCGAGCGGGACGAGCCCGGCACCGCGGTCGCCCTGCGCGACAAGGAGGTCGAGCTCGCGTCCTTCTACCAGGAGGAATCCTCCGCGCGGGGTCGCTGGCGCGGGTCCACCGCCTCGGCCGGCTACTCCGACGGTGCCCGCCGCGCCGGGGACCGGGCCGGCCGCTCGGCGCGACTGGGCGCGCACTCCGAGCTCGGTGGCGGCCGGGGCGCACTGGAGCGCGGGGCGCCGTGAACCCCGGCCCGCCGCCCGTCCCTCCGCCGCGCCCCGCGCGCGGCGGCACCGCGGTGTGGTGGGCCCTCGGGGGAGCCGTGGTGCTTGTCGTGGCCGTCGCCGTCGCCGCGGTACTGCTCGTGCGGGGCACGGGTGCGTCGACCACCGCCACACCGTCGTCGACGGCGCCGTCGGGGGCGGCGGGCGCCTGCGGCCTGCCCGGCCCGGGTTCGACGGTGCCCGTCACCGATCGCGCGGTCGCCGGACCGTTGTCCTTCCCGGTCGCCGCGGCACCCGGATGGACGCCGCAGCGCTATCAGCTCTTCTCCCCGGGGGCGCAGGCCGTCGGGCTGCGGACGGCGGTGCCGGGCCACCGCTGGGACGCGCACGTCGAGATCGGTCTCACCACCTTCGCGCCGAAGGTCTCGAACGCCGAGGCCGCGCGGCGCATCATCCCGTGCATCGTGGCGAGCAGCCGGTACGACGCGTTCGCGCCCCGCCTCGAGGGCCTGACCGGGCCGGAGGCGATCACCGTCGACGGGGTGCCGGCTGCCCGGGTCACCGGACGCATCCTGGTCAGCCGTCCCGGCCTCGACATCGAGGGCGATGTGGTGACGGTAGTGGTCATCGGCTCGGCTCCCCAGGCATACTTCGAGTCGGACACCCCGATCGGGGATACCGCCCTCGCGGCGGTGGCAGGACAGGTCTTCGAGCAGCTGAAGGTAGCGAGGGACGTATGAGTGACCCGCAGGATCCGCACGGCCGGCAGCCCGACCCGTACGCGCAGCCGGACCCGTACGCCCAGGGCGGCTACCAGTACGGGTACGGCCAGCAGCCGGCGAGCCCGTACCAGCAGGGGTACCCGCAGCAGGGCTATCAGTCCCCGGGGCAGCAGTACCCCGGCCAGCAGTACCCCGGGCAGCAGTACGCGGGCCAGCAGTACCCGGGACAGCCGCAGCCGCCGAAGAAGCCGAACCGTACCGGCCTGTTCATCGGGATCGGCGTGGCCGTGGTGCTGGTGATCGCCGTCGCGATCGCCGCGGTGGTCCTGGTCGTGCGCTCCGGCTCGGATGACGAGGGCGCCGCGTCGGCGCCCACCACCAGCGCTGCGACCGGGGGCTGCGGCATGCCGGGCACGGGGGCCGCCTCGCCGATCACCGATCGCGTCGCGTCCGGGCCGCTGTCGTTCCCGGTCTCGGCGGCGCCCGGATGGACCGCGGAGACGTACGCGATGTACGCCGAGAGTGTCGCGCCCGCCGGTCTGGTGAAGTCCCTGGGGGATCAGCCGTGGCAGGCCGGCGCGGAGGTCGGCCAGACCAACTTCGACTCGAAGGTGGACCCGAAGGACGCGGCCACCCGGATGATGCAGTGCATCGCCGACGGGCAGGGCTTCATGAACGCCGAGCCCCGGGTCGAGGGGCTCTCGTCGGCGGAGTCCATCACGGTCGACGGGGTGCCCGCCGCGAAGGTCACCGCGAAGATCATGGTGAGCCGGCCGGACATCACGGTGACGGGCGACGACATGACGGTGATCGTGATCGCCTCCGCGCCGCAGACCTACGCGATCATCGACATCCCGATCGGCTACCCCGACCTGGAGGCCGCGGGCAAGGCCATCGTCGAGCAGCTCAAGGTGGCCAAGGACGTCTAGGGACGCGCAGCGGGCCGCGGTCTACCGGGCGGAGGAGTTGGTCCGCGGCCTGTTCGAGCACGCCGGCGCGGGGCGGACCGTCGATGTGCTCGGGGTGCCGCTGACGCTGCCGCCCGAGGCCCGGTTCGCCTCCGTCGACGCGATCCAGGCGTACGCCGACCGGGTGCTGGGGCCCGGCGCGGTGCGGGTGCGCGCTCGCGCGGGAGCGGGCGGCGCGCACTACGAGAGCGGGCCCGCCGGTCCGGTGGTCGCGGTCCCCGCCGGGCGCGACGGTGCCTGGGCCCTGCGCGAGCTGGTGATCCTGCACGAGCTGGCGCACCACGTGGTCGCGGCGACGGGTGCCGGGGGCGCCGCGCACGGCCCGTCGTTCACGGCGGCGTTCGTCGATCTCGCGGCGCAGGTCATGGGGCCGGAGGCCGGCCTGGCGCTGCGGATCGTCTACGCCGAGTCCGGGGTCGCCGTCGGCTGACCCGGCGTCACCGCCGCCACCGGGCCCGGTGAGGTGGCGCACCATCGAGGCACGATTTGGCGCCCGGCGGGGAGTCCCGTACTCTGGTCCTCCGGAAACCGGTGTTCCACCGGATCGTTCCACCGAAGACCGTCGGTCGTCGGGCGCGAGCCCGATCGAAGGTCCGGCCCCGAGCCGGCGACCCACGCAGGAGGACGAGGTTTCATCTGATGAACCCCGTGCGCCCTGCGCCGGGGTTCTCGTCGTTTCGGGCCTGAACCTTCATCTCGACGGATGACACGTAGAGAGGAGGCGAAGTATGGCAAACGCCGAGAAGGTCGCAGCAGTCGCTGAGATCGCCGAGAAGTTCTCGAAGTCCACGGCCACCGTGGTCACCGAGTACCGCGGGCTGTCGGTCGGTTCCATCACCGAGCTGCGTCGTTCGCTCGGAGAAGGTGCCACCTACTCCGTCGCCAAGAACACCCTGGTCAAGCTCGCCGCCAAGGATGCTGGCGTCGAGGGCCTGGACGAGCTGTTCGAGGGTCCGACCGCGATCGCCTTCATCGAGGGTGAGCCGGTCGAGGCCGCCAAGGCGATCAAGAAGTTCGCCAAGGACAACAAGGCACTGGTCATCAAGGGCGGCTACATGGACGGCCGCGCGCTGTCCGTGGCCGAGGTCGAGCGCATCGCCGATCTCGAGTCGCGCGAGGTGCTCCTGGCCAAGCTCGCCGGTGCCATGAAGGGCAACTTGGCGAAGGCCGCTGGCCTGTTCAACGCTCCCGCTTCGCAGGTGGCCCGCCTGGCCGCCGCGCTGCAGGAGAAGAAGGCCGCCGACGAGGCTGCCGCTTAAGACCGCTGATCCAGCGAACCCCCGCGCGCACCGCTCGCGGGAACCATCACCACCTTGCCTCGCGGATCAGCGAGCAAGACTGAACGGAAGGACGCCACCATGGCGAAGCTCACCACCGACGAGCTGCTTGATGCTTTCAAGGAGCTGACCCTGCTCGAGCTCAGCGAGTTCGTGAAGGCTTTCGAGGAGACCTTCGAGGTCACCGCTGCTGCTCCGGTCGCCGTCGCGGCTGCCGGCGCTGCCCCCGCGGCCGGCGGCGACGCCGCCGCCGCTGCTGACCAGGACGAGTTCGACGTCATCCTCGATGGCGCCGGCGACAAGAAGATCCAGGTCATCAAGGTCGTCCGCGAGCTGGTTTCGGGCCTCGGCCTGAAGGAGGCCAAGGACCTCGTCGAGGGCGCGCCCAAGGCGATCCTGGAGAAGGTCGACAAGGAGGCCGCCGACGCCGCCAAGGCCAAGCTCGAGGAGGCCGGCGCCACGGTTTCGGTCAAGTAAGACCGTTCCCTCACGCCCGAACGGCCCCGTCGCCCTGTGCGACGGGGCCGTTCGCCGTTTCCGACCCCGACGGGGGAGCGGAGTGACCCGTCAGTAGGACAGAACCAGGTCCGGTACCGCGACCAGCGGGGACTGAGGTAGTGTCCATTCAGCGGTCTGTGGCGCGAGCCACATCTCGATGCGACGAAAGGTCCCGACAGTGGGTGTCGAAGTAACTACCAAGAACCTGACGAAGTCGTTCGGCTCCCAGAACATCTGGTCCGACGTTTCGCTGACCCTGCCCGCGGGCGAGGTCTCGGTTCTGCTCGGCCCGTCGGGTACCGGCAAGTCGGTCTTCCTGAAGTCGCTGATCGGTCTGCTGCGCCCCGAGGAGGGCGAGATCATCATCGACGGCACGGACATCCTGACCTGTACCTCCTCGGAGCTCTACGAGATCCGCAAGATGTTCGGCGTGCTGTTCCAGGACGGCGCCCTGTTCGGCTCGATGAACCTCTACGACAACACCGCCTTCCCGCTTCGTGAGCACACGAAGAAGAAGGAGAGCGAGATCCGTCAGATCACGATGGAGAAGCTCGAGATGGTGGGTCTGATCGGCGCCGAGGACAAGCTCCCCGGCGAGATCTCCGGTGGTATGCGTAAGCGCGCCGGCCTCGCCCGCGCCCTGGTGATGGACCCGAAGATCATGCTCGTCGACGAGCCGGACTCCGGCCTCGACCCGGTGCGTACCACCTACACCAGCCAGCTGCTGATGGACATCAACGCGCAGATCGACTGCACGACGCTGATCGTCTCGCACAACATCAACATCGCCCGCACCGTGCCCGACAACATGGGCATGCTCTTCCTCAAGCACCTCGTCATGTTCGGCCCGCGCGAAGTGCTGCTCACCTCGGAGGAGCCCGTCGTCAAGCAGTTCCTCTCCGGCTCGATGATCGGCCCGATCGGCATGTCCGAGGAGAAGGACTCGGCGCAGATGGAGGCGGAGCTCGCGCGCGTCGCGGCCGGCCACTCCGACGGTGGCGTCGACGTGCCGGACGAGATCGCCCCGCAGATGCAGCCCACCCCGGGCATGCCGCCCCGTAAGGGCGAGGCCCGCCGTAAGGCGCGCGTGCGCCAGATCCTGCCGACCCTGCCGCCCAAGGCGCAGATCGCGATCCGCCGCGACCTGGGCGACGACGTGGGCGAGTTCGCCACGACGGCCCCGGCCGCGCAGCAGGCCGAGGTGGCGCAGGCGCCGGAGACGGCCCCCGTCTCGATCCAGAAGGACTACTCGGGCGACGAGGCCCCGACCTCCGCCTACGAGGTCACCCAGGCCGACGAGAACCCCACCGACCACCTGCCGAAGGTGGAGGGCGGCCGCTAGCCGGCACGCGCGAGCGTTCGACTCCGACGCCGGCCCGGGAAGTTCTCCCGGGCCGGCGTCGTTGCATCGGGGGAGCGTCGGACTCGATATTCGAAGGAGATCGGCGGTTTCGCTTGACCTTCGCGCGGTTTCGGGTCAGAGTTATCGGCAGGACGCGACGTGCTCGTGTCCATGTGAGAGCACCCCCGGGTGTCTCCGCGCCGCCGGGTAGCCAGCCGAGGCCGGAGTCAACGGCGGTGCCGGCGGATGCCGATCGTGTTCGAACGACCGCATGCGCGTCGTGCTTGCGCTCAAGCCCTCGGGGGCTTAGTCTGGGCTGCTCCTTGCGGAATACATGCCGCTCTGCTAACGTTGGACGTTGCGCTGGCTGCCCCCTGTTCATTTGAATATTCGCGCCTCACTTCGAGGACGTTTGCTCTGCGGGTTGCCGTCAGCACAATTTGGCAACGTTACTAGTCACAGCAGAGGACGCATCTTGGCAGTCTCCGTCTCCAGCCAGACTCAGAACGATCAGAACGACGCCGTGGTGCCCGGAGCGCCCAAGCGCGTGTCGTTCGCGAAGATCTCCGAGCCCCTTCCCGTTCCGGGTCTGCTCGACCTGCAGATCGACTCGTTCGACTGGCTCGTCGGCACGCCCGCGTGGCGCGACAAGGCCGCTGCACGCGGCGAGGCACAGCCCACCGGCGGTCTGGAGGACATCCTCGCTGAGCTGTCGCCCATCGAGGACTTCTCGGGCTCGATGTCGCTGTCCTTCTCCGATCCGCGCTTCGACGAGGTCAAGGCCTCGATCGAGGAGTGCAAGGACAAGGACATGACGTACGCGGCCCCGCTGTTCGTCACGGCCGAGTTCATCAACAACAACACCGGCGAGATCAAGTCGCAGACCGTCTTCATGGGTGATTTCCCGATGATGACGGACAAGGGCACCTTCATCATCAACGGCACCGAGCGCGTCGTCGTCTCGCAGCTCGTCCGTAGCCCGGGCGTGTACTTCGACGAGAACATCGACAAGTCGACCGAGAAGCCGCTGCACAGCGTCAAGGTCATCCCGGCCCGCGGCGCGTGGCTCGAGTTCGACGTGGACAAGCGCGACACCGTCGGCGTCCGCATCGACCGCAAGCGCCGCCAGCCCGTCACCGTGCTGCTCAAGGCCCTCGGGTGGACCAGCGAGCAGATCCTCGAGCGCTTCGGCTTCTCGGAGATCATGCGCTCCACCCTGGAGAAGGACAACACGGCCGGCACCGACGAGGCGCTGCTCGACATCTACCGCAAGCTGCGCCCGGGCGAGCCGCCCACGAAGGAGTCGGCGCAGACCCTGCTGGAGAACCTGTTCTTCAAGGAGAAGCGCTACGACCTGGCCCGCGTCGGCCGGTACAAGCTCAACAAGAAGCTCGGTCTCCCGGCGAACTCCGACGGCACGCAGCCGCTGGTGCTCACCGAGGAGGACATCGTCGCGACGATCGAGTACCTCGTGCGCCTGCACGAGGCACCGTCGGAGCAGCTCACCTACATGACCGTCCCGGACGGCGACGAGGTGCCCGTCGAGGTCGACGACATCGACCACTTCGGCAACCGTCGCCTGCGCACGGTCGGCGAGCTGATCCAGAACCAGCTCCGCGTGGGCCTGTCCCGCATGGAGCGCGTCGTGCGCGAGCGCATGACCACGCAGGACGTCGAGGCGATCACCCCGCAGACCCTGATCAACATCCGCCCGGTCTCGGCGGCGATCAAGGAGTTCTTCGGCACCTCGCAGCTCTCACAGTTCATGGACCAGAACAACCCGCTCTCGGGCCTGACCCACAAGCGTCGTCTGTCGGCGCTGGGCCCCGGCGGCCTGTCGCGTGAGCGCGCGGGCCTCGAGGTCCGCGACGTCCACCCGTCGCACTACGGCCGCATGTGCCCGATCGAGACCCCTGAGGGCCCGAACATCGGCCTGATCGGCTCGCTGTCGGTGTACGCGCGGGTCAACCCGTTCGGTTTCATCGAGACCCCGTACCGCAAGGTCGAGAACGGCACCACCACCGACGAGATCGTCTACATGACGGCCGACGAGGAGGACCGTTACTACATCGCGCAGGCCAACGCGGCCACCGATGCGAACGGTCGCCTGACGGACGAGCGCGTGCTCGTGCGTAAGCGCGGCTCCGAGGTCGAGATGGTCCCCGTCTCGGCGGTGGAGTACATGGACATCTCGCCGCGCCAGATGGTCTCGGTCGCGACCGCGATGATCCCGTTCCTCGAGCACGACGACGCCAACCGTGCCCTCATGGGCGCGAACATGCAGCGTCAGGCCGTGCCGCTGGTCCGTTCCGAGTCGCCGCTGGTCGGCACCGGTATGGAGCTGCGCGCCGCGGTCGACGCCGGCGACGTCGTCATCACCGAGAAGCCGGGTGTCGTCGAGGAGGTCTCCGCCGACTTCATCACGATCATGGCCGACGAGGGCACGCGCAAGACCCACAAGCTGCGCAAGTTCGCGCGCAGCAACCAGGGCACCTGCGCGAACCAGCGTCCCATCGTCAACGCGGGCCAGCGGGTCGAGGCCGGACAGGTCCTCGCCGACGGACCCTGCACCGACAACGGTGAGATGGCGCTCGGCAAGAACCTGCTCGTGGCGATCATGCCGTGGGAGGGCCACAACTACGAGGACGCGATCATCCTCTCGCAGCGCCTGGTGGAGGAGGACGTCCTGACGTCCATCCACATCGAGGAGCACGAGATCGATGCCCGCGACACGAAGCTGGGCGCCGAGGAGATCACCCGGGACATCCCGAACGTCTCCGACGAGGTGCTGGCCGATCTCGACGAGCGCGGCATCATCCGCATCGGTGCTGAGGTTCGCGACGGCGACATCCTGGTCGGCAAGGTCACCCCGAAGGGCGAGACCGAGCTGACCCCGGAGGAGCGGCTGCTCCGCGCGATCTTCGGTGAGAAGGCGCGCGAGGTCCGCGACACGTCGCTCAAGGTGCCCCACGGTGAGACCGGCAAGGTCATCGGCGTCCGCGTCTTCTCGCGCGACGACGACGACGAGCTGGCCCCCGGCGTGAACGAGCTGGTCCGCGTGTACGTGGCCCAGAAGCGCAAGGTGCAGGACGGCGACAAGCTGGCCGGCCGCCACGGCAACAAGGGCGTCATCGGCAAGATCCTCCCCGCCGAGGACATGCCCTTCCTGCCCGACGGCACCCCGGTCGACATCATCCTCAACACGCACGGCGTGCCGCGTCGTATGAACATCGGCCAGATCCTGGAGACCCACCTCGGGTGGGTCGCCAAGACCGGCTGGGACGTGCGCGACGAGAACGGGAACATCCCGGACTGGGCGTCGCAGCTCCCCGAGGAGATGTACAGCCAGCCCAAGGACACCAACACCGCCACCCCCGTCTTCGACGGTGCGCGGGACGAGGAGCTGGCCGGCCTGCTCGGCTCGACCCTCCCCAACCGCGACGGCGACGTGATGGTGCAGGCCGACGGCAAGGCGACGCTGTTCGACGGCCGTTCGGGTGAGCCCTTCCCGTACCCGGTGGCCATCGGCTACATGTACATCCTCAAGCTGCACCACCTGGTGGACGAGAAGATCCACGCCCGCTCCACCGGTCCGTACTCGATGATCACGCAGCAGCCGCTGGGTGGTAAGGCGCAGTTCGGTGGCCAGCGTTTCGGCGAGATGGAGTGCTGGGCGATGCAGGCGTACGGCGCCGCCTACACCCTGCAGGAGCTGCTCACCATCAAGTCGGACGACGTGGTCGGCCGCGTGAAGGTGTACGAGGCGATCGTCAAGGGCGAGAACATCCCCGAGCCCGGCATCCCCGAGTCGTTCAAGGTGCTCCTCAAGGAGCTCCAGTCGCTCTGCCTGAACGTGGAGGTGCTCTCGTCCGACGGTGCCGCCATCGAGATGGCCGACGGTGACGACGAGGATCTCGAGCGCGCTGCTGCCAACCTGGGCATCAACCTCTCGCGCAACGAGAACGCCTCCGCCGAAGATCTCGCGAACTAGTACCCGCCAACCGAACGAATTAGGAGAGAAGTGCTCGACGTTAACTTCTTCGACGAACTGAAGATCGGTCTGGCGACCGCCGATGACATCCGTAACTGGAGCTACGGCGAGGTCAAGAAGCCCGAGACCATCAACTACCGCACGCTCAAGCCCGAGAAGGACGGCCTGTTCTGCGAGAAGATCTTCGGACCGACTCGCGACTGGGAGTGCTACTGCGGTAAGTACAAGCGCGTCCGCTTCAAGGGCATCATCTGCGAGCGCTGCGGCGTCGAGGTCACTCGCGCCAAGGTGCGTCGCGAGCGGATGGGCCACATCGAGCTGGCCGCTCCCGTCACCCACATCTGGTACTTCAAGGGCGTCCCGTCGCGCCTGGGCTACCTGCTGGACCTGGCGCCCAAGGATCTCGAGAAGATCATCTACTTCGCCGCCTACGTGATCACGGAGGTCGACGAGGAGCAGCGCCACAACGAGCAGTCCACGCTCGAGGCCGAGATCACCTCCGAGAAGAAGGTGCTCGCCGACCAGCGCGACGTGGACCTGGAGAACCGGGCCAAGAAGCTCGAGGACGACCTCGCCGTGCTCGAGGCCGAGGGCGCCAAGGCCGACCAGCGCCGCAAGGTCAAGGACGGCGGCGAGCGGGAGATGCGGCAGATCCGCGACCGCGCGCAGCGTGCCATCGACGAGCTCGACGAGATCTGGACGACCTTCGTCAAGCTCGCTCCGAAGGACATGATCGTCGACGAGAAGCTCTACCGTGAGCTGCAGGACCGCTACGGCGAGTACTTCAAGGGCGCCATGGGTGCCGAGGCGATCAAGAAGCTCATCGAGAACTTCGACATCGACGCCGAGGCCGAGATCCTGCGCGAGACGATCCGCTCGGGCAAGGGCCAGAAGAAGCTGCGCGCGCTCAAGCGACTCAAGGTCGTCGCGGCGTTCCAGCAGTCGGGCAACTCGCCGCTGGGCATGGTCCTCGACGCGGTGCCGGTGATCCCGCCGGAGCTGCGCCCGATGGTCCAGCTCGACGGTGGCCGCTTCGCCACGTCCGACCTGAACGACCTGTACCGTCGCGTGATCAACCGCAACAACCGCCTCAAGCGACTGATCGACCTCGGCGCGCCCGAGATCATCGTCAACAACGAGAAGCGGATGCTGCAGGAGTCCGTCGACGCGCTGTTCGACAACGGCCGCCGCGGCCGTCCGGTCACCGGACCGGGCAACCGCCCGCTCAAGTCGCTGTCCGATCTGCTCAAGGGCAAGCAGGGCCGGTTCCGCCAGAACCTGCTCGGCAAGCGCGTGGACTACTCGGGCCGTTCGGTGATCGTCGTGGGTCCGCAGCTCAAGCTGCACCAGTGCGGCCTGCCGAAGCTGATGGCGCTCGAGCTGTTCAAGCCGTTCGTGATGAAGCGCCTGGTGGATCTCAACCACGCGCAGAACATCAAGTCGGCCAAGCGCATGGTCGAGCGGCAGCGCCCGCAGGTGTGGGACGTCCTCGAAGAGGTCATCGCCGAGCACCCCGTGCTGCTCAACCGTGCTCCCACGCTGCACCGTCTGGGCATCCAGGCGTTCGAGCCGCAGCTCGTGGAGGGCAAGGCCATCCAGCTGCACCCGCTCGTCTGTGAGGCGTTCAACGCCGACTTCGACGGTGACCAGATGGCCGTGCACCTCCCGCTGTCCGCGGAGGCGCAGGCCGAGGCCCGCATCCTGATGCTGTCCTCGAACAACATCCTGTCGCCGGCGTCGGGTCGCCCGCTCGCCATGCCCCGTCTGGACATGGTGACCGGTCTGTACCACCTGACCACGAAGAAGGACGAGGCGAAGGGCGCGTACACGCCGGCCGCCAAGGATCAGCCGGAGACCGGCGTCTACTCGTCGCCGGCCGAGGCCATCATGGCCGTCGACCTGGGCGACCTGTCGATCCAGGCGCCGATCAAGGTGCGCCTGGAGCACCAGCGCCCGTCGGCCGAGGTCGAGGCGGAGCTCTTCGACGGTGCGTGGACCCGCGGTCAGGCCTGGACGGCCGAGACCACCCTGGGCCGCGTGCTGTTCAACGAGCTGCTCCCCGCGGACTACCCGTTCGTGGACGAGCAGATGCCGAAGAAGCGTCAGGCCGTGATCATCAACGATCTGGCCGAGCGCTACCCGATGATCGTGGTCGCGCAGACCGTCGACAAGCTCAAGGACGCCGGCTTCTACTGGGCCACGCGTTCGGGCGTGACGGTCTCGATGTCCGACGTGCTCGTTCCGCCGAGCAAGAAGGGCATCCTCGATCACTACGAGGAGCGCGCCGACGGCATCGAGCGCAAGTACGCCCGCGGTGCCCTCACCTCGGGTGAGCGTCGCGACGCGCTGGTGGAGATCTGGAAGCAGGCGACGGAGGAGGTCGGTAAGGCGATCGACGACTTCTACCCCGCCGACAACCCGATCATCATGATCCCGAAGTCGGGCGCCACCGGTAACCTGACGCAGGTCCGCAACCTGGCCGGCATGAAGGGCCTGGTGACGAACCCGAAGGGTGAGTTCATCCCGCGTCCGATCAAGTCCTCGTTCCGCGAGGGCCTGACGGTGCTGGAGTACTTCATCAACACCCACGGTGCTCGTAAGGGTCTGGCCGATACCGCGCTGCGCACCGCCGACTCGGGTTACCTGACCCGTCGTCTGGTGGACGTCTCGCAGGACGTCATCGTCCGTGAGACCGACTGCGGCACCAGCCGTGGCATCGTCGTGCCGCTGGCCGAGGTGCAGGCGGACGGTTCGCTGATCCGCGACGCGCACGTCGAGACCTCGGCGTACGCCCGCACGATCGCCGAGGACGCGGTGGCCAAGGACGGCACCGTCGTGGTCGAGCGCGGTCACGACCTGGGCGACCCCCAGATCGAGGCGCTGCTCGAGGCCGGCATCGCGGAGGTGAAGGTGCGCTCCGTGCTCACCTGCACCACCGGCACCGGTGTCTGCGCCACCTGCTACGGCCGCTCGATGGCGACCGGCAAGCTCGTCGACATCGGCGAGGCCGTCGGTATCGTCGCCGCGCAGTCGATCGGTGAGCCCGGTACCCAGCTGACCATGCGTACCTTCCACCAGGGTGGCGTCGGTGACGACATCACCGGCGGTCTGCCGCGAGTCACCGAGCTGTTCGAGGCCCGTGTCCCCAAGGGCAAGGCCCCGATCGCCGAGGTCTCCGGCCGCATCCGCCTGGAGGACGACGACCGGTTCTACACGATCACCATCACGCCGGACGACGGCAGCGAAGAGGTCGTGTACGACAAGATCAGCAAGCGCCAGCGCCTCCGCGTGTTCAAGCACGAGGACGGCACCGAGCGCCTGCTGGCCGACGGTGACCACGTGCAGGTGGGCCAGCAGCTCCTCGAGGGCGCTGCCGATCCGCACGAGGTGCTGCGCGTCATGGGCCCGCGTCAGGTGCAGGTGCACCTGGTCAACGAGGTCCAGGAGGTGTACCGGTCGCAGGGTGTGTCGATCCACGACAAGCACATCGAGACGATCGTCCGTCAGATGCTGCGTCGCGTGACGATCATCGACTCGGGTTCCACGGAGTTCCTGCCCGGCTCGCTCACCGAGCGTTCCGAGTTCGAGTCCGAGAACCGTCGCGTCGTGGCCGAGGGCGGCGAGCCCGCGGCCGGCCGGCCGGTGCTCATGGGCATCACCAAGGCCTCGCTCGCGACCGACTCGTGGCTGTCGGCGGCCTCCTTCCAGGAGACCACCCGCGTGCTCACGGACGCCGCGATCAACACCCGCTCCGACAAGCTGGTGGGCCTCAAGGAGAACGTCATCATCGGTAAGCTCATCCCGGCCGGTACGGGCATCAACAAGTACCGGAACATCCAGGTGCAGCCGACCGAGGAGGCCCGCGCGGCCGCGTACTCGGTGCCGACCTTCGACGACCAGTACTACGGCCCGGAGGGTGCGTTCGGCGCCCCGTCCGGCGCCGCGGTGCCGCTCGACGACTACGGCTTCTCCGACGGCTACCGGTAATCGGTCCTGAACTCGGCCCCCGATCTGCGTATGCAGGTCGGGGGCCGTTTTCATGTCCGACGGTGTGCGGTGGGCCCGGGTTTCGGCAGCGGATCGGAGCGGCGTGCGGGCCCGCGAGACGTTTCCTGCGGTTTCCGCGGCCGCGGCCTGCGATCCGCCCGCGGAAACCGCAGGAATCTCCGCGCGAGCCGGCGCGGTCGCAGCTGTTGACGCGCAGATCACCCGTGTGTACGGTGTGAACATTGCCTGATGTTCACGCCGTGAACACGGAACCGAGGAGCTGCCATGACCGCCGCGACCGCCACCGCACCGTCCGCCGCGAAGCCGTGGGCGGGACGATCGAAGTCCTGGATCGCGGGCATGGTGCTGACCGTGCTGATCTGGGCGTTCCTGGTCTTCGACGTGGTGGGCAAGCTGACCGAGCCGCAGGCCGTCATCGACGGGACGCTCAAGCTCGGCTTCCAGGAGAAGCACATCCTCGTGATCGGGCTGGTACTCCTCGTCGGGGTGATCCTGTGGACCATCCCGCGGACCGCGGTGATCGGCGCGATCTATCTCACCGGCTACCTCGGCGGCGCCGTCGCGATCAACCTCCGCGCCGAGCAGCCGATCGCCGGCTTCGTGCTCTCGGGCGTGTACGTGGGCGTGCTCATCTGGGTCGCCATGTTCCTGCGCCGCCCCGACCTGCGCAAGGCCGTTCTCGGCGCCTAGACCCGGCCGCCTGTGGGCGGCCTACTCGCTCTCCCCTCCGTTGCGCCTGCCCCCGCCGCGCCGGAGGGGAGAGCCCGTTTCAGAGCCGGTACACCCGCCGGGCCGTCCCGCCGAGCACCGCGTCGCGTTCCGTGGGGGAGGCGCCGTCGAGCAGGTCGACGGTCAGCTCCAGCACCTGCGCGTACGACGCCTGCAGCAGGCACACCGGCCAGTCGGAGCCGAAGAGCACGCGGTCCGCTCCGAAGGTGTCGAGCACGTGCCGGGCGTACGGTGCGATGAGGGCGCGGCTCCATCGCCGCGGTGGGCACTCGGTGACCAGTCCCGACAACTTGCAGGTGACGTTCGGCAACGCGGCCATCGCGTCGATCCACGCCGCCCACGCATCCCACTCGCCGGCGCCGATGTCCGGCTTCCCGGCGTGATCGATCACGAACGGGACGTCGGGCAGCGAGCGCGCCGACTCCAGGCCGGCGCTCCGCTGCGGCCGCCGGACGAGGAGGTCGAAGACCAGTCCACGGTCGGCGACGGTACGCAGCCCGCGGGCGACGCGAGGGCGCAGCAGCCACTGCGGATCCGGCTCGTCCTGGACGAGATGCCTGATGCCACGGAGCTTCTCGCCGCCGGGGCCGGCGACGAGAGCACTGAGCCGCTCGTCGCAGCGCGACGAGGCGAGATCCACCCAGCCGACGACACCCGCGACGGGGCGGGCGGCCGCGAGCAGCGAGTGCGTTTCGGCGGAGGAGTGCAGCGCTTGGACGGCGACGGTCGTCGTGACCGCTCCGGCGGCCGCGGCCGCGAGGTCGTCGGTGCCGAAATCGCGTCGGATCGCCTCCAGCCCGGGCGCATCGAGCCAGCCGTGGTCGTCCCGGGTCCGGTCCCAGAGGTGATGGTGCGCGTCGACGATCATCGATCCGACGGCAGCGCCCACACCAGCGGGATGCCGCGGTCGTCGCCGGAGTAGTCGTCCTCCACCTCGAGCAGTTCCGCCATCCGCGCCTGCCAGGGGACGTTCGCGGGGTGGTCGGCGAGGTGGTGCCGCATCGCCCGGTAGTCGTCGACCTCGACGAGGTGGAAGAGCTCCCGGCCGTCGCGCCAGATCCGCCACGAGCGCACACCCGCCTCCCGCAGCGCACCGTCGAGCTCGGCGGGGATCATCGCGTGCACCCGGTCGTACTGCTCCTCGGCGCCGGCACGCAGGCGCGTGTGCAGGGCGATCGTCTCGCTCATCGGCGGACCTCCTGGCCGGGGCGGGGGAGCGGCTGCATGCGAGTCAGCTGGGTGACGTGGCCGGGGCCGAGCTCGTCGAGCGAGTTGGCGCCGAGCAGCCGCATCGTACGACGCACCTCGTCGCCGAGGATGGTGATCGCGCGCTCCACGCCGGCCTCGCCGCCCGCCATGAGGCCGTACAGGTAGGCGCGGCCGACCAGCGTGCTGCGCGCACCGAGCGCGATCGCCGCGACGATGTCGGCGCCCGACATGATGCCGGTGTCCAGCAGGATCTCCGTCGAGTCGCCGAGTTCCGCGGCGACCGCCGGAAGCAGGTGGAACGGAACGGGGGCCCGGTCGAGCTGGCGCCCACCGTGATTGGACAGGATGATGCCGTCGACGCCGAGCTCGGCGCAGCGGCGCGCGTCCTCGAGCGTCTGCACACCCTTGACCACCACCTTGCCCGGCCACTGCTCCGTGATCCACGCCAGATCGGTGTAGTCGACGGTCGGGTCGAACATCGAGTCCAGGAGTTCGCCGACGGTGCCCGACCAGCGGTCCAGCGAGGCGAACGAGAGCGGCTCGGTGGTGAGGAAGTCGATCCACCAGTGGGGGCGCGGCACCGCGTCGATGATGGTGCGCAGGGTGAGCGCGGGCGGAATCGTCATGCCGTTGCGCTTGTCCCGCAGTCGAGCCCCGGCGACGGGGACGTCGACGGTGACGAGCAGTGTGTCGTAGCCCGCCTTCGCGGCGCGGTCGACCAGCGCCATCGAGCGGTCCCGGTCGCGCCACATGTAGAGCTGGAACCACTGTCTCCCGCGGGTTCCGGCGGGCGCGATGTCCGATGCGGCGGAAGCGACCTCCTCGATGGACGCGGTCCCCATGGTGGACAGGGAGAACGGGATGCCGGCGCGGGTGGCGGCCCGCACGCCCGCCAGCTCGCCCTCGGTCTGCATCATCCGGGTGAAGCCGGTGGGGGCGATCGCGAACGGGAGGGCAGACGGGCCGCCCAGCACGGTGCGCGCGGTGTCGACCTCGGCGACGTCGCGCAGGATCTGCGGGTGGAACTCGATGTCGGCGAAGGCCTGCCGCGCCCGGGCCAGCGAGAGCTCGGCCTCCGCGGCGCCGTCGGTGTAGTCGAAGGCGGCGCGCGGGGTGCGCCGCTGAGCGATCCGGCGCAGATCCCCGATGGTCTGCGCATCCTCCAGCCGGGCGGTGCGGCGGTCGAACCGGGGCGCCCTGACGCGCATGAGCGGCGCGAGATCTCGCACCTTCGGTACCTGGCGGCGCATGAGTCCTCCGATCATTGAGCGGTACTTTCTGCAACTGTACGACTCGGCGACGGATGAACGCAGGCGGTTGACCCAGAGACCTCCGATGTTTACAGTCGGATTCTGTGACTCCCGACACAACGACGCCGATCCCGCGGGTGGTGTACGCGATCGCAGTGCTCGGTGGCATGTCCGGGATCCTCTACGGCTACGACTCCGGGTCGATGTCGGGGGCGCTCCCGCTCATCACCGCACAGTTCGGTCTCGACGCCGATGGGCAGGGGCTCCTGACGAGCATGTTGCTCTTCGGAGCGCTTCCCGCGATCATCGCCGCGACCCTGGCCGCCCGCCGGTACGACCGGCGGCACCTGTTGATCCTCTGCGGCGCACTGTTCATCGCCGGCTCGCTCGGCTGCGCCCTCGCGCCCGACGTGACCACGCTGACGGTGTCCCGGTTGGTCCTCGGCTTCGCCTGCGGCATCGCCAACCAGTTCGGCCTGATCTACCTGAGCGAGCTCGCGCCGAAGCGGGTGCGCGGCACGCTCACCGCGCTGTATCAGCTCTCGGTCAACGTCGGCATTCTGGCCGCGTACGTCGTGGGGAGCGCCTTCACACCCTCGGGGCAGTGGCGGTGGATCCTCGGCCTCGGCGCGGTGCCGGCACTGATCTTCATGGTGGGCATGGTGATCGCGCCGGCGAGCCCGCGGTGGCTGATCATGCGCGGTGAGGTCGCCCGGGCGGAGACGGTCCTCGGACGGCTCCGGGGCGATGCCGGGGAGGCGCGCCGGGAGAGCCGCGAGATCGAACAGAGCCTGCACGAGCAGTCCGCCGGCTTCCGGGAGCTCTTCACCGGCCTCTATCGCCCCGCCCTGACGATCGCGCTCGTCCTCACCTTCTTCCAGGTCTTCACCGGTATCAACTCGGTGGTGTACTACGCGCCGATCATCTTCGAGCACACCGGCAACGGCTCCGCCGGCACCGTCGCCAACTACATGGTGGGCATCGCCCTGGTGCTGTCGACGGCGATCTCGCTGCCGCTCGTGGATCGGATGGGCCGCAAACCGCTGCTGATCGCGAGCCTGCTCGGTCAAGTGCTGCCCACGGTCGGGGTCGCCCTGTTCCCCGATGTCCCGGTCCTCGCGATCGGCTGTGTCTTCCTGTACACCTTCGCCTTCGGCTTCGGCTTGGGCCCGGTCTTCTGGCTGATCTGCCCGGAGCTGCTGCCGTTGCGCGCCCGCGCTCTCGGGATGGGGGTGATCACCTTCACGCAGTACCTGCTCAACGCGGTCTCCTCCCGGTGGTTCCCCAGCTTCCTGGAGGCGGTGGGAACGACGTCGTTCCTCCTGTTCGCGGTGCTCTCGCTCCTCGGCGCCGCGTACGTCTGGAGATTCGTCCCCGAGACCCGAGGGAAGTCGCTGGAGGAGATCGAAGAGTACTGGCGGGAAAAGGATTCGGCATCAGCCGAGAATCTGGCACTGAGCACGGAAGGACGCCGATGAGACTGCGACGAGTGGGGGAGCCGGGGGCGGAGCGCCCGGTCGTCTCCTCCGGAGACGGCCGGTGGTTCGACGCCTCGTCCGTCGTTCACGAGTACGAACCCGCGACGATCGGGGAGGCGCGCGCCCGGCTGGCCGACGCCCTCGACGGGGATCGGCTGCCGCAGATCGACATCGCGGGTATGCGAGTCGGCGCGCCGATCTCCCGGCCCGGCAAGATCGTGTGCATCGGGGTGAACTACCTCGCGCATGCGCAGGAGACCCAGCACGAGGAGCCGGCGGAGCCGGTGGTGTTCCTCAAGACCTCGGCGACGATCGTGGGCCCGCACGACGCGGTGCTGATCCCGCGAGGCTCGGCGGCCACCGACTACGAGGTGGAGCTCGCGGCCGTGATCGGCAGTACTGCAAGGTATCTCGACGATGCCGAACAGGGTCTCTCCTGCGTCGCGGGTTACACGGTCTCCGACGACGTCTCCGAGCGGGACTTCCAGATGAACCGCGGTGGCACCTGGGACAAGGGCAAGAACTGCGAGACCTTCAACCCCCTCGGTCCCGAACTGGTCACCGCCGACGAGATCCCGGATCCGCAGGTGCTCGACATCCGGCTCGCGGTCAACGGCGAGGTCCGCCAGCAGGCGAACACCGCGCAGATGATCTTCGGCGTGGGCGAGATCGTCCGCTACCTCAGTCGTTTCATGGTTCTCGAACCCGGGGACGTGATCAACACCGGCACGCCGGCCGGGGTCGCCTTCGGGTACCCCGATCCGAAGCCCTACCTGCGGCGCGGCGACGTGATCGAGACGCACATCGATCTGCTCGGCGGCCACCGATCCGTGCTCGAGGAGGCCTGATGTCCGCCGTGTTCACCGGATTCCGCACACTCGACGTGCGGTTCCCCACGTCCGCGGAGCTCGACGGCTCCGACGCCATGAACGTCGACCCGGACTACTCCGCCGCCTACCTGATCCTCGACACCGATGCCGGCGACGGCCTCGAGGGGCACGGCTTCGTGTTCACCATCGGTCGCGGCAACGACGTGCAGCGCGCCGCGATCGAGGCGCTGGCCCTGTACGTCCTCGGGCGCGACGTCGCGGCCACCCTCGCCGACCTCGGCGGCATGTGGCGTGAGCTGGTCCACGACGCGCAACTGCGCTGGCTGGGCCCCGAGAAGGGCGTCATGCACATGGCGATCGGTGCGGTGGTGAACGCGCTGTGGGATCTGCGGGCCAAGCGAGAGGGCCTGCCGCTGTGGCGTTTGCTCGGCGGACTGCGCCCCGAGGAGATCGTCGAACTCGTCGACTTCCGGTATCTCACCGACGCTCTCACCCCCGAGGAGGCGCTCGAGTTGCTCCGGGCGGCGGAGCCCGGGCGGGCGGAGCGGGCGGAGCTGCTGCGCGCCGAGGGGTACCCCGGCTACACCACCTCGCCCGGCTGGCTGGGCTACTCCGATGCGAAGCTGGAACGGCTCGCGAAGGAGGCGGTGGCCGAGGGCTTCACGCAGATCAAGCTCAAGGTCGGGGCCGACATCGACGATGACGTCCGCCGGTTCGCGCTGGCGCGCGCCGCGGTCGGCGGTGACGTGCGGATCGCCGTCGATGCCAATCAGCGGTGGGACGTCGCCGACGCCGTCGCGGCGATCGAGCGGCTCGCGCCCTTCGATCCGTGGTGGGTGGAGGAGCCGACCGCGCCCGACGACGTGCTCGCGCACGCCACGATCCGCCGGCGGGTGTCGCCGGTCCGCATCGCGACCGGTGAACACGCGCACAGTCGGGTGCTGGTCAAGCAACTCCTGCAGGCCGAGGCGGTCGACGTCCTCCAGCTCGATTCCACCCGCGTCGCCGGAGTCAACGAGAACATCGCGATCCTCTTGCTGGCCGCCAAGTTCGGTGTTCCGGTCTGCCCGCACGCGGGTGGTGTCGGGCTCTGTGAGCTGGTGCAGCACCTTGCGATGTTCGACTTCGTCGCGGTGTCGGGCACGCTCGAAGACCGCACCATCGAGTACGTCGACCACCTGCACGAGCACTTCGTGGACCCGGTTCGCATCGTCGGTGGGGCCTACGCGGCACCCTCGGCGCCCGGCTTCTCGGCCGAGATCCGGCCGGAGTCGCTCGCGTGGTTCGGCTTCCCCGACGGGGAGGCCTGGAAGGGAGCACAATGAGCAACGCGGACGAGTTCGCCGGGTTCCGGGCCGTGGTGACCGGCGGGGCATCGGGCATCGGGCGGCGGACGGCGGAGGAGCTGATGGCGCGGGGAGCGGAGGTCGCGGTGCTCGACCTGAATCCCGGTGATGCGCCGCCCGGTTCGGTGGGCATCGCCTGCGACGTCGCCGACGACGAGTCGGTCGCCGGGGCGGTGGCGGCCGCCGCCGAGTCCCTCGGCGGGATCGACGGAGTGGTGAGCAACGCCGGGATCGGTGCGCAGGGCACCGTCGAGGACGGGACGCTGGAGGAGTGGCGGCGAGTGCTCGACGTGAACGTCCTCGGCTCGGTCCGGGTGACGAGGGCGGCACTGGCGCACCTGCGACGGTCGCCGAACGCCGCCGTCGTGACCACCTGCTCGATCGCCGCGACGGCGGGGCTGCCCGGCCGTGCCCTGTACAGCGCGTCCAAGGGGGCGGTCGAGGCCATGACCCGGGCGATGGCGGCCGATCATGTGCGCGAGGGCATCCGGTTCAACTGCGTGAATCCGGGGACCGTCGACACCCCGTGGGTGCGACGGCTGCTGGACGCGGCCGCCGACCCCGAGGCGGAGGTGCAGTACCTGCGACAACGTCAGCCCACGGGACGTCTGGTCACGGATGCCGAAGTGGCAGGGGCGATCTGCTACCTGCTCGGTCCCGCGGCGTCGGCCACCACCGGCACCTCGCTGGCCGTCGACGGCGGCATGAGCGGCCTCCGACTTCCGGCTCCGCGATGAGCACGGCGCGCGCAGTGGACCGCGCGTTCGGACGCGGGGGACTGCGCGTGGCCCCGCTGTCCTTCGGTGCCGCCGCGATCGGCAACCTGTACGCCGAGGTCGCCGACGACGAGGCGACGGACGCCGTGCACACCGCCCTCGCGGAGGGGATCGACTACTTCGACACCGCGCCGCACTACGGCCTGGGCCTCTCGGAGCGCAGGCTCGGCACGGCGCTGGGGGACCGGTCCGATGTCGTCGTCTCCACCAAGGTCGGCCGGGTTCTGCGACCGGGGACCGGCACCGTCGCACAGGATTCCGAGGGCTTCGCCGTCGCGGCCGACGTGGAGCGGGTGTGGGACTTCAGCCGCGACGGCGTCCTGCGATCGATCGAGGAGAGCCTGCGCCGGCTGGGGCGCGACCACATCGACGTGGTCTACGTGCACGATCCCGACGAGCACTTCGCCGCGGCGATGGACGGCGCGTTCCCCGCCCTCGACGAGTTGCGCCGGCAGGGCGTGATCTCCTCGTACGGGGCGGGGATGAACCAGTCGGCGATGCTGACCCGGTTCGTGCGGGAGACCGATCTGGACGTCGTTCTCGTCGCGGGCCGGTACACGGTGCTCGACGGCGGTGCCGCCGAGGACCTGCTCCCGGCCTGCCTGGAGCGGGACGTCTCGGTCGCCGCCGGTGGCGTCTTCAACTCCGGGATCAGTGCCTCGGCGGAACCCGGGAGCGACGCCACCTACGACTACCTCCCCGCGTCACCGGCGATCCTCGACCGGGCGCGCCGCCTCGCGGCGCTGTGCCGCGAGTACGGGACCACGCTGCCGCACGCCGCGGTGCACTTCCCGCTCCGGCATCCCGCGGTGCGTACGGTGCTGGTCGGGATGCGCTCGCCGGGGGAGGTCCGCACCGATCTCGGCCTGCTGCGGACCCCGCCGCCGGAGGAGCTGTGGGCGGCCCTGGAGGCCACGTCATGAGGCCGATCCGGCCTTCGCGCCGGTATCCTTGACCGATGTCGACCAACGACGGTGCCGGCCGGATCTCGCGGACCGATGACGCGATCCTCAAGCTCAAGGCCATGATCACCGACGGCGAGCTGCCCGCGGGCAGCCGCCTGCCCCGCGAGGCCGACCTGGCCGCCCGGCTCGGGCTCTCGCGCAACTCCCTGCGGGAGGCCATCCGCGCCCTGGCGATGCTGCGCATTCTCGACGTCCGGCAGGGCGACGGGACCTATGTCACGAGTCTCGAACCCACGTTGCTGCTCGATACGATGGGCTTCGTCGTCGACTTCCAGCAGGAGGATTCGGTGCTGCACTTCTTCGAGGTGCGGCGGATACTGGAGCCCGCGGCCACCGCGATGGCCACCCATCGGATCAGTGATGACAAGCTCGCGGTGCTGGAGCGGACCCTGTCGCTCGGCGGGCCCGATGCCTCGGTGGAAACTCTTGTGCAGCAGGACATCCTCTTCCACCAGACCATCGCGGAGGCCTCCGGTAACCCGGTACTGCGCGCCCTCATCGCCGGCCTGTCCGCGCCCACGCTCCGAGCGCGGATCTGGCGTGGCTACGACGAGTCCGGGGCCCGCTCGCGCACGATGGAGGAGCACCGGCAGATCTACGACGCGCTGGTCGCCGGGCAGGCCGACGTGGCGTGCGCCTGCGCCACGGTGCACATCGCCGGCGTCGAGGGCTTCCTGCGGCGGGCGATGGCGCAGGACGGTGCCGGCGCGTAGCCGCTCAGGCCGGGACGATCTCGCTGCCCAGCGGCAGCAGTGAGAGGCGGATCATCTTGAAGTTCGCGACGGCCATCGGGATGCCGATGATGGTCAGGCACAGTGCGATGCCGGTGACGATGTGCCCGATGGCCAGCCAGATCCCCGCGACGAGCAGCCAGATGATGTTGCCGATCAGCGAGGCCGCGCCCGCGTCCGGCCGGTCCACGACGGTCCGCCCGAACGGCCACAGCGCGTAGTTGGCGATGCGGAACGACGCCAGCCCGAACGGGATGGTCACGATCAGCAGGCAGCAGATGATCCCGGCGACCGCGTAACCCACGGCCATCCAGAACCCGCAGAACACCAGCCAGATGATGTTCAGAATCGTCCTCATGGAACCAGTATGCCCAGACGCCGGGAAACTCGGTGGCCGCGCACGGGGATCTGCGTAGCCTGGCAGCATGAACCTCTTCCAGCGCTCGGCCAAGCTGTTCAACGCCGTCTTCACGCCGCTGCTGTCCCTGCCCGTCGTGGGGCCGGCGCTGGGGAAGTCGATGGTCACCATCAGCTACACGGGCCGCAAGTCGGGCAAGCACTTCTCCCTGCCGGTCGCCTACCAGCGCCGCGGCGACGAGGTCGTGATCGGCGTCGCCCTGCCCGAACAGAAGCAGTGGTGGCGCAACTTCTCCGGCGAGGGCGCCGACCTCACGCTCCATTTCCCCGACGGTGACCGTACCGGCCGCGCCGTCGCCACGAGCGGGCCGAAGGGCACATCGGTCACGGTCACCCTGACCTGACGGCATCTTCAGTGCCGTGAGGCACTGGTTCGTCGGTGTAGGTCATCGTCCTGCCTCCGCGCTGACCTACTCGTCGAGCGCGACGGACGCCTCGGCGAGCTTGGCGCGCAGCACGTCCCGGATGTCGGACGGGCCGTGCACGCGCACATGCGGCAGCGCGCTCCACAGCGTCCAGATCGCGCGGCCGACGTCGCTGAAGGCGAGGACGCCGGCACCGTCGGGCCCGGGCGGCGTGACGATCGTGCCGAACACGGCCAGCTTGGTCCAGCCGTACTCGTCCGCGCTGACGGACACCCGCACGCCCTCGTGCCCGGACCGGAAGGACGCGCGGGAGGATTCGAACTCGGCGGCGAGGTCCACCTCGGCGGGACGCCGCGCGGGCTCGGAGAGCACTGTCACGCTCGAGAAGCGCGACGTGCGGTAGGTGCGCCGCTCGCCGTCGCGCAGGGCCATCAGGTACCAGGCCTGCCCGGCGTGCACGAGGCCGACGGGGTCGAGCACCCGTTCCGCCGCGGTGCCGCCCCGCGGTCGGTAGACGGCGCGCACGCGCAGCCCGTCGATCACGGCGCGCTGCAATTCGCCGAGGAACGGGTCGGGTTCGGGCGCGCGGGCGAAACCGTCGGGGCGCACATGGATCCGCTGGGCGGCGGCGGTCGCCTCCCGACGGTGCGCCTCCGGCAGCGCCGCGGCGACCTTGCGCATCGCGTTCGCGAACGCGGGGGAGTCCGGCGCCCCGGCGAGCAGCGCCTTCGCCTCGTCGAGGGTGAGGCCCGTGAGGTCGGTGCGGTAGCCGGGGAGCAGGCTGATGCCGCCGCCGCGGCCGCGGTCGGTGTAGACGGGGACGCCGGCGGTCCCGAGCGCCTCGACATCGCGCAGCACGGTCCGGGTCGAGACCTCGAGCTCCGCGGCGAGTTGCGCAGCCGTCATGGTGCCGCGGTGGCGCAGCAGCATGAGGACGGACAGGAGGCGGTCGGCGCGCATGCCTCAAGACTCCCAAACAAACGTGACAGAAGGTGTCATGTTAGGCCGGTTGAATCGTTCCCATGACCAACGCAGCCACAGATCCCCGCCCCGCCTACGCCGCCGTCTCCGCCTGGATGCAGTCCCTGCTCGCCGGCGTCACGGAGGGCCAGCTCGCCGACCCCACTCCGTGCGACGAGTTCGACGTCCGCACGCTCGCGCGGCACCTCAACGCCGTCGGCATGCGCTCCGTCGCGCTGGCCGAGGTCGCCACCGTCGAGGGGCAGCCCTTCCTCGCCGACGAGTACGACGCCACCACCTACGGGGCGCTGCGCGAGCGGGCGCTCGCGGCGTGGGACGCCGCCCCGCTCGACCGCGAGGTCACCGTGCCCTGGGGCGTCGTCCCCGGCTTCGCCGCGCTGGGCATGTACGTCAACGAGACCCTTGTGCACGGCTGGGACCTCGCGGTCGCGACGGGACAGCCCGCCGAATTCCCGGAGCCGGCGGTGCCCGAGGGCGTGCTCGCGGTGGTGAAGTCCGTGCTGCCCGCCGACGTCCGGGGCGGCGACATGCCCTTCGGCCCCGTCGTCGAGCCGCGCGAGGGCGCCGGCCCCACCGAGCGCCTCGCCAACTGGAACGGCCACCGCTGGACCGCGTCGTGAGCACCGTCGCGCTGTTCCACTCCGTGCTCGGCGTGCGGGAGGGTGTCCGGCTCGCCGCGGAGCGGCTCCGCGCCGCCGGGCACACCGTGCACGTCATCGATCAGTACGACGGCCGCGTCTTCGACTCGTACGACGAGGCCTCGGCGTACGCGGAGGGGGTCGGGTACCCGGCGCTCATGTCGTCCGCACTGGCCGCAGGGCGTGCCGGCCCAGCTGCACTACACGCTGCACGACCCCTTCCGTCGACCCGGTTCGGTGGAATCGGTACTGCGATCGGTGGCGGAGGCGGGCGCGGTCGGCGAATTCCTGCAGTACCCCGGGGCCGGTCACCTCTTCACAGATCCCTCACTGCCCGAGGAGTTCGACGGTGCGGCCGCAGAGGTCTTCTGGGACGCGGTGCTGCGTTTCGTCGGCGCCCAGATACGGTCGTGAGCCATTGACATGAACGACGCTTGAGGTCCTAGCGTCGGGGTATGAGCATCGAACTGAACCACACCATCGTCGCCGCCACCGACAACCTCGAGACCGCGCGGTTCCTCACCGAACTGCTCGGTCTCGAGGATCCCGTGGACGTCGGGGGAGGCCACTTCCAGCAGGTGCGCCTCGCCAACGACGTGGTCCTCGACGTCATGACCGTGGCCGCGCCGATCCATCCGCAGCACTACGCCTTCCTCGTCTCCGAGCAGGAGTTCGACGAGATCTTCGCGCGGATCACCGAGCGGGGCCTCGGCTTCTGGGCGCAGCCCGACGGTTCCGGCGTCGGCGAGGTCAACCACCGCTTCGGCGGTCGTGGTGTCTACTTCCGCTCTCCCGACGGCCACGCCCTCGAGGCCCTCACCGCCGCCTGAGTCCCCGCCCCGCCACCCCACCGAGTGCACCCGCGGGCAGCCTGACAGTGCCGCGCGGGGGACGAACACGTCGACCTCCGAGCTCTCACCCCAGCGGCCCGAGACCGTCCGCGCAATGCCCGAGCCATGCGTCCGACGCATGACTCGCTGCTCGAAAAACGTCTCTGAACTGCGTGTTCGCGGGCATGCGTCCCGCGCATGGCTGTCGGGAGCAACCATCGCCCCGGCCCCGGCCCCGGCCCCGGCCCCGGCCCCGGGGCCCGGGGTGTCCTCGGTGGCGACGTCGTCGTCGACGATGACCACGTCGGTGGCGACGGCGGGGGCCCCGCCGTCCGGCGCGGCGACGAGGCGGCGGGCGACGGCGAAGTTCATCACGTCGCCGGTGTAGTTCTTCACGATGTGCAGGACGCCGGCGCCGGTGTCCACGGCGCGGGTCGCGGCGGCCACCTGCACCGCGTTGGGGGAGGTGAAGATCAGCCCGGGGCAGGCCGCGTCGAGCAGGCCGGCGCCGATGAGGCCGACGTGCATCGGCTCGTGGCCGGAGCCGCCGCCCGAGACCAGGGCGACGCCGGTGGCGCGGGGTGTGCGGCGGGCGACGAAGCCGCCGTCGTGCCAGGTCGCGTCGGGGTGGGCCGCGAGGAGGCCCCGCAGACCGTCGGTGAACAGGGATCCGGCGGAGTTCTCGAACCGTGCGCGTTGGGTCACGGCCCCACGTTAGCGAGGGATGTGCAGCTCCGCGCGGCCTTCCCGGACGACCGTGAACGCCGAGGTGGGGAACTTGGCGAAGGTGAACGTGGGGTCGAGGATCTGGGCGGCCTCGGGCAGGCCGGGGTCGTGCCCGACGACCAGCACCGTCGCGTGATCACCCCGCTCGGCCTCGACGATGGCGAGGATCTCCGCGCCCGTCGCGCCGTACAGATCCGGCAGGTACCGCACCGGCGCGTCGATCGCCGCCTGCTCCAGAGTCGCGCGGGCGCGCTCCGCGGTCGAGCACAGCACCAGGTCCACCGTGTGGCCGAACCGGCGGATCGCCTTGCCAGCGAGGCCGGCCTGCCGGACGCCGCGCGGGGCGAGCGGCCTATCGTGATCCTTCACCTTGTCGGGGTACGCGGACTTGCCGTGCCGCAGCAGGATCAGGGTGTCCATGAACGGACATCCTACGGGGTGTACCAGGACCGCAGCCGCCCCGAACCGGGCGCCGCCGGGCCGTCGTCGAGGTCGAGCAGGACGACGGTGCCGGGCGTGAACGAGGGCGGCTCGGCGGCGGGATCGAGCTGCGCGGCGGCCTCCGGCAGGCCGGGGAAGTGCGCCACCACGAGCAGCACCGCCACATCGCCCGGGACGCCGTTGATCTCGTCGAGGATCCGGCGGCCCGGGCACTCGTAGAGCGCGTCGGTGGCGGTCATCGGGCAGCGCAGACCGGTGGCGTGGAAGGTCTCGACGGTGCGCCGCGCGGACGAGACCAGCGCGTGCCCCGGCTCGAGCCCCTGCTCCGCGAGCCAGGCGGCGGACCGCGCGGCCTGTTCGCGCCCGTGCGCGCTGATCGGGCGGGCCTCGTCGGGGACCGACAGGGGCGCTTCTCCGTGTCGCAGCAGTGCCAGCACCGTCATGCCCCGATCTTGCCCTGCCGGGAATGCGTACATTGGTGACATGGCAGGAAAAGAGCTCGATCCGGCCCGCAAGCAGGCGGCGCTGGACGTGGTGAAGCAGCACCCCGGGATGGTCGCGGCGATGGCTGCGCCGGCGGTGATCATCGTGGCGGTCGGGTGGGTCTTCGGCGGCGCGGGCGTGGGCCTGCTGCTGCTGGTCGCGTTCGGCGTTCTCGGCGCGGTCGGCCTCTCGCGGCTGCTCCGCGCGCGCTGAGCCGTGCGGGTCGACGCCTGGCTGTGGGCGGTGCGGCTGACCAAGACGCGGTCGGCCGCCGCCACCGCCTGTCGCGGCGGGCACGTGCGCGTCAACGGCGCCACCGCCAAACCCGCGCAGCACATCGTGGTGGGCGACGAGGTGCGCCTGCGGCTGGGCGGCCGGGAGCGGATCGTCGAGGTCGCCACGCTGATCCCCAAGCGCGTGGGCGCGCCGATCGCCGCCACCTGCTACCTCGACCACAGCCCGCCCCCGCCGCCGCGGGAGATCGTGCTGTCCATGCCCCAGCGCGACCGCGGCGCCGGCCGCCCCACCAAGCGCGAGCGGCGCGAGACCGACAGACTCCTGGGGAGAGAATGACCACCACCGAGCCGCGCGTGCGGCGCGCCGCCGCCGACGAGGCCGCGGCGATCGCGGCCCTCGCCGCCCGCACCTTCCCCCTGGCGTGCCCGCCCACCCTCGCGCCCGAGCACATCGCGGACTTCGTGGCGACCCACCTCAGCGAGACCCAGTTCGCCCGGCACCTGGGCGATCCCGCGCACCGCGTCCTCGTCGTCGACGGTGCGGACGGCCCCGTCGGGTACGCCCTGGTGCTGCGCGGCGCGCACGAGGAGGCGCCGGAGGCGCTGCGCGGGGCACCGTCGGCCTACCTGTCCAAGCTCTACGTCGACCCGGAGCAGCACGGCGGCGGGGTGGCGCGCGCCCTGCTCGACGCGGTCCGCGCCGACGCGGCGGGCCTGCCCGTGTGGCTCGGCGTCAACGCCGACAACGCCCGGGCGAAGCGGTTCTACGCCAAGTCGGGCTTCGTCTCGGCCGGGGTGCGCGAGTTCACCGTCGGCGGCACCACGTTCGTCGACGACGTGCTCGTGCTCGCCGAGACCGTGGGGGCGTAGAGCCGGGTCAGCTCGTCGCGCCCGCGCAGCTCCAGCTCGTCCGCGAAACACCAGTGCTGCGATTCGGCCTCGCGGGCGCCCATGATCGCGGGCTCGGAGGCCACGGGCAGGGAGGTGTCGCGCTTGGCGACCTCGGACAGGCGCGCGGACTCGTTGACCGGATCGCCGATCACTGTGAACTCGTAGCGCTCGATGGCGCCCACGTTGCCCGCGACCACCACGCCGTAGGAGACGCCGATGCCCGCGCGCAGATCGGGGACGGCCGCGGGCAGCCGCGCCGCGATCATTCGTGCGGCCCGCAGCGCGCCGCCCGCCGGGTCCGGGTGGGGAAGGGGCGCGCCGAACACGGCGAGCACCGCGTCGCCCTCGAACTTGTTGACCAGGCCGTCGTTCTCCTCGACGGCGGTCACGATCACCTCGAAGAAGCGGTTGAGCAGTTCCACCACCTCGGTCGCCGGGCGCTGCCGCGCCAGCGTCGTGGAGCCCACGACGTCGACGAAGAGCACGCCCACGACCTGCTCGGAGCCGCCCAGCTGCACACCCAGCCCCAGCGCCGACTCGGCGACGTCGCGGCCCACGTGCCGGCCGAACAGGTCGCGCAGCCGCTCCCGTTCGGCCAGGCCCGCGGTCATCTCGTTGAACCCCGCCTGCAGCTCGCCCATGTCGGAGCCGTCGAAGATCCGCACGGCGACGTCGGTCTCGCCGTCGCGCACCCGGCGGATCGCGTTGCCCAGCACGCGCAGCGGTGCGGCGAGGGCGTCGATGTTGAGCAGGCTGATGAGCGGTCCGGTCAGGAGCGCGATCGCGGCCAGCGCGGCGACGGCGACGAAGATGTCGAGCTTGCTCGTGTCGTCGCGGAAGGTGCCGAAGAGCACCACGAGGAAGATGCCCAGGATCGGCACCCCGGAGCCGATGGCCCACGCGGTGGCCGCCCGCATCCGCAGCCGGCCCTTGCGGCGCGCGCGGTACCCGGCCTCCAGCGCCTGCGCCGCCGCGGGCCGCAGCGCGAACTCCGTGATCTGGTACGAGATGGCGCACACCACGACCCCGGACAGACCCGTGACCAGTGCGATCTTCGGGATGAGATCGGGGTCGATGGTGCCGTAGCCGACGGTCATGACCACCGTGCCGACGCCCCAGAGCAGTGCCTGCAGGGCCGTGAGCCGCCACGGGCCGACGATCGCGGCCTTCGCCTGCGCGGCGTTCGGCTCCTCCCGCCGGATGGACCAGCGCAGCGAGCGGACCAGCCGGACGGTGCCGATCGTCGTGCCGAGGACGAAGGCGATCCCGATGTACGCAGGGACCACCAGATAGTTCATCCACCACGCGTCCCAGGGGATGGACGGCTCGGGGATGCCGACGGTGGCCAGCGCGATGGCCAGGCCCACGCCGATCAGGTTGGCGACGATCACGCCGATCGTGATGACCAGCTGGACCCGCACCCGCGTCAGCCGCGAGCTGTCGTCGGCGGACCCGAGGAGGATCGACCCGTAGTCGGCGCGGAGCCGGGGCAGCTTCATGCTGCTAAGTTACCGGGTCGTCACCGCCAGACGGGAGAGCGTTTCTCCAGGAACGCGGTCATCCCCTCCTGCGCGTCGGGGATCACCGCATTGGTCGCCATCACCTCGGCCATCGCGGCGTAGGCGTCCGGCTCGGTGCGGTCGATCTGGTCGTAGAAGGCGCGCTTGCCGATCGCCAGCGTCTCGCCGCTGGACGTGGCGATGCGCTGCGCGAGGTCGGTCACCGTCGTCTCCAGGAGATCCGCGGGCACGGCGGCGTTGATCAGGCCCCATTCGACGGCGGTCTCGGCGTTGATCATCTCGCCCGTGAGCAGCATCTGCATGGCGCGCTTGCGGCCGATCGCGCGGGTGAGCGGGATCATCGGCGTGGAGCAGAACAGCCCGATCTTCACGCCCGGAGTGGAGAAGCGGGCGTCGGCGGCGGCGACCGCCAGGTCGCAGGTCGCGACGAGCTGGCAGCCCGCGGCGAGCGCCATGCCCTGCACCTGGGCGATGACCGGTTGCCGCGCGCGGTGCACCGCCGCCATGAGATCGGTGCAGGCGGCGAAGATCTCACGCTCCTCATCGAGGGTGCGGCCGACCATCTCGCTCAGGTCGTGCCCCGCCGAGAACGCCGGCCCCTCGGCGCGGATCACGATGACCCGCACCGCGGGGTCGGCGTCGAATCGCTCGAGCGCGGCGGTGGCCTCCCGCATGGTGGCCAGCGAGAGCGGGTTGCGCCGGGCGGCGGCGCCGAGGGTGAGCACCCCCAGGCCGTCGGCGACGTGCGTGCGAATCGGTGCGGCGTCCGTCATGCCTCGACGGTAACCACTACACCTCGCCGGCCGCGAGCAGTTCGTCGAGCTTGGCGTAGCCGTCGTTGATGCCCTTCTCCATGCCGCTGGCGAGCATGCCGTCCCGGCTCTCGAAGCTGTCGAGCAGCGAGACGGAGTGCATCCGGGTGCGGCCGTCGCCGAGATCCTCGAAGGTCATGGTCTCGAGCGAGACCGACTCGGGCCACTCGTCGAAGGTGAAGGTCTGCACGATCCGGTTCTCCCCGACGTCGTGGAAGCTGCCGTGGAAGGAGTAGCGCTCGTCGCCGCGCGTGTTGAGGTACGCCCAGCTGCCGCCGGTGCGCGCGTCCCAGTGCACGATCTCGGTGTCGATGTCCGACGGTCCCACCCAGCGCGCGTAGAGCTCGGGGTCGGTGTGGGCGCGGAACAGCTGCGCCGGCGTCGCGTGGAAGTCGCGGGTGATGGTGATGGTGGGAAGGGTGGCGGAGGCCTCGATGCCGGCCTCGGCGTTGACGTTGGTCATGATGCTGCTCCTCGTTCTGTGGGGTTCTCTTCGTCGTTCATGTCCGCCAGCACCGCGTCGAGGCGCTGGTAGCGCTGCTCGGCGCGGCGGCGGTACCGCTCGATCCACCCGTTCATGAGGTCGAAGACCTCGGCCTCGAGGTGGGCCGGGCGCGCCTGGGCGCGGCGGGTCCTGCTGATCAGGCCGGCGTTCTCCAGCACGGTCAGGTGCTTGGAGACGGCCTGGATGCTCACGTCGTAGCGCTCCGCGATCTCGGTGAGCGTGGCGTCGCCGTCCGCGAGGCGGGCGACGATGTCGCGGCGCGTGGGGTCCGCCAGTGCGGCGAACGCCTTGGACAGGTCGTCGATGTCGTCGTTCGTGGTGCACCTCCTCTGTGTTCAACCTCTTTGTTGAATACGACGGTACGCCCCTTGCGCGACTTGTTCAACCCCCAGGTTGAAAAAGATTCGATGGGGCCGTCGCCCCACGCCGTGACCCGCGCGATGCTAAGAACGACGCATGGATGAGGCCGCCCCTCCTGACGACGCCCGTGCCGGTCTCGCCGCCGAGGCGGCCCGGTGACCGCGGCGCGCCGCCTGCTCCTGGCGCTGCTCGCGCTGCTGGTGGCGCTCGCCCCGCTGCCCGCGGCGCAGGCCGATCCGGCGCCCCCGCCGGGCGGCGTGCTGCGGGTGGGCACCGAGGGCGTCTACCAGGTGTACAGCTACCACGACGACGCCGGGAGACTCACCGGCTACGACGTGGAGATGATCGAGGCGATCGGCGAGAAGATCGGCCGGCGCGTGGAATTCGTCGAGACGCCCTTCGACTCGATGTTCGCGGCGCTGGAGTCGAACCGCTTCGATCTCGTGGCCAACCAGGTGGCCTCGACCCCCGAGCGCGCGGCGAAGTACGACCTCTCCGACGTCTACCAGCAGGCCGGCGGCGCGATCCTGGTGCGCAAGGACGACGATTCGGTGCGCTCCCTCGCCGACATCCGCGGCAAGGTCGCGGCGCAGAGTGCGACCAGCAGCTGGTCGCGGGTCGCGGAACAGGCGGGCGCACGGATCGAGGCGGTCGCCGGGTTCACCGAGGCCGTCACCCTGCTCGCGCAGGGCCGGGTGGACGTGGTGGTCAACGACTCCGGCGTCATCCGCAACTACCTCGCCGTCAACCACGCCGCGACGGTGAAGATCGCGGGCGAGACCCCGGACAAGGCGGACTCGGTGTTCGCCGCCCGCAAGGGATCCGGGCTGATGCCGGAGATCAACCGGGGACTGGCTGCGATCCGCGCCGACGGCACGGCCGACCGCATCTCGACGAAGTACTTCGGCACCGACCAGGAGGCCTCGCAGCGAAGCAGTACGTGGGATCTGGTGCGACGCAACCTGGTGCCGCTGCTCAAGGCCGCGGTCACCAAGACGCTGCCGCTCACCGCGATCAGCTTCGTGATCGGTCTCGCGATCGCGCTGGCCGTCGCGCTGGCCCGGATGTCGCAGCGGCGACCGCTGCGGGCGCTGGCCGCCGCCTACGTCTCGATCATCCGCGGCACCCCGCTCCTGGTGCAGCTCGTGATCATCTTCTACGGACTGCCGGCCGCGGGGCTGGTCTTCGACCCGTTCTTCGCGGCCGTGATCGCCTTCTCGCTCAACGTGGGCGGCTACGCGGCGGAGATCATCCGCGCCGCCATCGGCGCGGTCCCGCGCGGGCAGTGGGAGGCGGCCACCACGATCGGCATGGACTACGGCACCGCGCTGCGCCGGATCATCCTGCCGCAGGCCGCGCGCACCGCGACCCCGCCGCTCGCCAACACCCTGCTCTCCCTGGTCAAGGACACCTCGCTGGCCTCGACCATCCTCGTCACCGAGGTCTTCCGGCAGGCGCAGATCGCCGCGGCCCCGACCTTCGACTTCTTCGTCATGTACGTCGTGGCCGCCTGCTACTACTGGGTGATCTGCCAGGTGCTCAGCATCGCCCAGACCAGGCTCGAGACCCGATTCGAAAGGTACGTGACGCGATGAGCGACCTGATCTCGGTGCGCGGCCTCACCAAGTCCTTCGGCGACGCGCAGGTGTTGCGCGGCATCGATTTCACCGTCCCGGAGGGCACCGTCACCGTCATCATCGGCCCGTCCGGATCGGGCAAGACGACGGTGCTGCGCTCGCTCAACGCACTCGAGCTGCCCGACGGGGGCACCGTCACCGTCGGCGAGGCGACGGTGGACTTCGCGGCCGGGCCGCCCGGGAAGGCGGAACTGCGGCGCTACCGCGCGCAGAGCGCGATGGTCTTCCAGGCGCACAACCTCTTTCCCCACTTCACCGCGCTGCGGAACGTGACGGAGGGGCCCGCCGTCGTGCAACGACGGCCGGCCGCCGAGGTGGAGGAGGAGGCGCGGGAGCTGCTGGCGCGGGTGGGGTTGGCCGCGCACGCCGACAAGTACCCGCACCAGCTCTCGGGCGGGCAGCAGCAGCGGGTGGGGATCGCGCGGGCGCTGGCCCTGCGGCCGCGGGTGGTGCTCTTCGACGAGCCCACCTCCGCTCTCGATCCCGAGCTCGTCGGCGACGTGCTCACCGTGATGCGCGATCTCGCGAACGAGGGCCGCACGATGGTGGTGGTGACCCACGAGATGGCCTTCGCCCGCGAGGTCGCTGATCAGGTGCTCTTCGTCGACCGCGGCGCCGTGCTGGAGGCGGGCCGCCCCGCCGACGTGATCGGCGCCCCGCAGCACGCGCGCACACGCGAGTTCCTCGACCGCATCCTGCGCCCACTCTGACCCGGCGACGGCGGTCGCCCCGTGCGTCTGCGGCGCTATAGAGTCGGCGGCATGGGGCACGTGCGCACGCCGGTGACGACGATCGAGGAGCTGCGGGCGGTGGTGCCCGAGCCCATTGCGCGGATCCGCGACAAGGCGCGGCCCGAGCTGCACGAGGTGCACCGGCTCTTCCTCGCCGCCGCCCGGCTCTACTTCGTCGCGACCTCCGGTGCCGGTGGCGATCTCGACGTCTCCCCGAAGGGGGATCCCGCCGGTGCGGTGCTGGTGCTCGACGACCGCACCCTCGCGCTGCCCGACCGCCCCGGCAACCGGCGCGTCGACGGCCTGCGCAACCTGCTGCAGGACCCGCACATCGCGATCGAGTTCGTCATCCCCGGACGCGGGGACACGCTGCGCGTCAACGGCACCGCGGCGGTGCTCGCCGACGCCCCCTACGCGCCGCGGATGGCCGTGGGGGAGAAGCTGCCGCAGCTCATCGTCGAGGTCGCGATCGACGAGGTCTTCTTCCACTGCAGCAAGGCGTTCCTGCGCTCCGAGGCGTGGGAACCGTCGACCTGGCCGACCGCGGCCGACGATCACGGCGTGCCCCGGCGCGCCGTGATCGCGAAATCCCTGGAGCGGCCGAACGACTCGCTCGAGGAGCTGGACCGCTACTACGGCCCCGGCTACGGGCGTGAGCTTTACTAGAGTCGTGCACCGCTTCCGTCAGGTCGACGTCTTCTCCTCCGAACCGCTGCTCGGCAACCCGGTGGCAGTGGTCCACGACGCCGACGACCTCACCGACGAGCAGATGGCGGCGTTCGCACGCTGGACGAACCTCAGCGAGACCACCTTCCTGCTGCGCCCGACCGATCCCGGGGCGGACTACCGGCTGCGCATCTTCACGCCCGGCGGTGAGCTGCCCTTCGCCGGGCACGCTCGTGCAGGAGTGCGGGGTCGGACTGGTGCGCCTGCGCCGCGGAGCGGAGTTGGCCTTCGCCGCGCCGCCGTTGCGCCGCAGCGGCCCGGCGGACGCGGGCACGATCGGCCGGATCGCCGCCGGCCTGCGACTGCCGGCCTCGGACGTCCTCGCCGCCGAGTGGGTGGACAACGGACCGGGCTGGGTGGGAGTGCGACTGCGCGACGCCGAGGCGGTGCTCGCGTTGGACCCGGACTTCGCCGCGATGGGCGATCTGCAGATCGGTGTCGTCGGGGCGTATCCGACGGGTGGTGACGCGGACGTCGAGGTGCGGGCCTTCTGCCCCGACCTCGCAGTGCCGGAGGACCCGGTCACCGGCTCGCTCAACGCGGGAATCGCCCAGTGGCTCATCGGAACCGGACAGCTCCCGCCGGCGTACGTCGCATCCCAGGGGACGGCGCTCGGCCGCCGCGGTCGCGTCCGCGTCGAGTCCGCCGGCGACGAGATCTGGATCGGGGGCGCCACCCGCACGACGATCCGCGGCGAGCTCGCGCTCGGCTGAGCGGATCTCAGCCGGCGGCGCCGCCGCGCAGCACGCGCAGTAGCTCCAGTTCGGCGGAGAGCTCCAACACGTCGGCCCGCAGCCCGGCGGCGAGCTCGCCGCGGTCCTTGAGGCCGAGCAGCCGCGCGGGGGTGGTGGCGCCGGCGCGGACGGCGTCGGCGAGCGGGACGCCCGAGTGCCGGACGGCGCGCACCGCCACATCGAGCACCGACGAGGTGCCACCGGCGATGGAGCCCTGAGTTCCGTCGCTCGTGGTCAGGCGGGCCACGCCGCCGCCGACGGTGACCTCGAGCGGCCCCAGCGAGTACTGGCCGTCGGGCATCCCGGCGGCCTGCATCGCGTCGGAGACCAGCGCGATGTGATCGGGACCGACCGTCGCGAAGACCATCGCGACGGTCCCGGAGGCGAGGTGCACCCCGTCGCCGATGATCTCGGCGACGGCGCGTCCCTCGCCGGCGACCCGCAGCGCGGCGCCTACGGCGCCGGGGTGCCGGTGGTGCATCGGGTGCATGCCGTTGAACAGGTGGGTGATGCTCACCGGGCCGCTCGGCGTGCCGAGCGCCGCGGCGACGGTGTCGTAATCGCCCGCGGTGTGCCCCACGGACACCACCGCGCCCGCGTCCGAGAGCTGCCGCGCCAGCACGGCGAAGTGCGCGGTCTCGGCGGCGACGGTCATCGAGCGGATCCGTCCGCCGGCCGCGTCGAGGAGGGTCGCCAGCAGCGCCGGGTCACCGTCGATGATGTAGCGCGGGTCCTGCGCCCCGCACACCTCCTGGGCGAGGAACGGCCCTTCCAGGTGCAGCCCGGCGACGGTGCCGTCGTCGACGAGCGGCGCGAGGGTCGCGATCCGCTCCAGCAGCTTCTCCGGTGCCGCCGAGACCAGTGAGGCCAGCAGGGTCGTCGTGCCGCGGCCCCGGTGGTGCGCGGCGGCCGCGCGGGCCCCGGCCTCGTCGGAGTCGGGGAAGCCGAAGCCGCCCCCGCCGTGGCAGTGCACGTCGATCATGCCGGGCAGGTACACCCGCTCCGACGGTGCCGGCACCGTCGACGCGGGGAACGCCGCCGCCGGCCCGACCTCGGCGATCAGGCCGTCGGCGAGCGCGACGACCCCGTCGTCGATCACCCCGGAGGGCGTCACGACGGTGCCGCGCAGGACCTCGGTCACGCAGTCACCTCTGCTTCCTCGTCGTCGTCTTCGCGGCCGGGGGTCTTGAGGTTCCGGCGCTTGATGATGAACGTGAACGAGAAGTAGTAGATCACGGCGTAGACGAGGCCCATCGGGATGAGCAGCAGCGGTTTGGTCGCGAGCCCGAAGTTGAGGACGTAGTCGATCGCACCCGCGGAGAAGGTGAAGCCGTGGTGGATGTCGAGCCAGTTGGCGAGGAGCAGTGAGCTGCCCGTGAGCAGCGCGTGCACGATGAGCAGCGGCCAGGCCACGAAGATGAAGGAGAACTCGAGCGGCTCGGTGATGCCGGTGAGGAAGCTGGTCAGCGCGACCGAGAGCATGATGCCGCCGACCACCTTGCGGTTCTCGGGCCTCGCGCAGCGGTAGATCGCGAAGGCGGCGGCGGGAAGGCCGAACATCATGATCGGGAAGAAGCCCGTCATGAAGGTGCCCGCGGTGGGGTCGCCCTGCAGGAAGCGCGAGATGTCGCCGTGCACCACCTCGCCGGAGGAACTGGTGTAGTCGCCGAGCACGAACCAGACGACCGAGTTGATGATGTGGTGCAGGCCCAGTGGCAGCAGCAGCCGGTTGACCGCGCCGAAGACGCCGCCGCCGACCACCGAGTGCTCCGCCACCCAGGTGCCGAGGCCCGTGAGGGCCCAGTTGAAGATCGGGTAGAGGAAGGACATGACGACGCCGACGACGATGGCACCGGACGCGGTGAGGATGGGGACGAGGCGGCGACCGGAGAAGAAGCCGATGTAGTCGGGCAGCTTGGTCTTGTAGTACCGCTGCCACAGCATCGCCGACATGATGCCGATGACGATGCCGCCGAGCACGCCGTAGTCGACCAGCGCCTGGTCGCCCTTGTCGTCGACCTTGCCCGCGAGCACGACCGGCGACATGGCCTTCTCGACCGCCTGGAAGGAGAGGTAGCCGACCAGCGCGGCGAGCGCGGTGGAGCCGTCGGCCTTCTTCGCCCAGCCGATGGCGATGCCGACCGCGAAGAGGATCGCCAGGTTGCTGATCAGCGCGTTGCCGGCGCCGCCGATGACCGCCGCCACCGTCTTCATCGACGACCAGCGGCCGAGGAGGTCGTCTTGGCCGAGCCTGGTGAGCAGGCCCGCGGCGGGGAGCACCGCGATGGGCAGCATCAGGCTGCGGCCGAGTTTCTGGAGACCGCTCAGATCGAGCCGTCGTGCTGATATACCGGATCCGGATGAGGAACTCATATTTCGCTCCTGTCGAGGGACGAGTCCACTAGGGTGACGACAGGTTATAACCAGTTCGGCCCGGCGCGAGCCGGTTTCCCCGAACCTCCGCAGAAAGGGCGGCAGGCATGTCGAAGGCGCAGGACATCGTGAACGGACTCGGCGGGGCCGACAACATCGAGGAGGTGGAGGGCTGCATCACCCGGCTCCGGTGCGAGGTCAAGGACACCGGCCTCGTGGACCAGGCGGCGCTGAAGAAGCTCTCGCACGGCGTGATGGTCGCGGGATCGGCCGTGCAGGTCGTCGTCGGGCCGACCGCCGACGCGCTCGCCGAGGAAGTGCAGGACCTCCTGTGACCGAGGTGCTCGCGCCCGTCGCCGGGCGGCTCCTGCCGCTCTCGGCGGTGCCGGACGAGGTCTTCGCCGGCGAGATGGTGGGCTCGGGCGTCGCCATCGAGCCGTCGGTCCCCGCCGACGGTGCCGAGGCCGTCGTCGTCGCCCCGGTGACCGGGACCGTGCTGAAGTTGCACCCCCACGCCGCGATCATCCTGGCTAGCGACGGAGTCGGCGTGCTGGTGCACATCGGCATCGACACTGTGAACCTGAATGGCGAAGGCTTCACGCTGCTCGCGGCCGAGAAGGCGACAGTGAGCGCGGGCGATCCGCTGATCTCGTTCTCGCCGTCCGTCATCCGTGATCGAGGGCTCAGTGCCATCTGTCCCGTCGTGGTCATGGATTCCCAACCCGGGTCGATTACGAATCTCGAAGAACGTGATGTGGCAACAGGAGATGTGATCTTTACTGTCTGAACGCCGGCCCGCCCGCCGGTGTTCATCTGGTCACAGTGATCGATTGGAGGGGTAATCCTCTCACTATCTTGAGTACCGTGACTGCGGATGTTGTGGAACGGGGGAAAGGTGGACGACCTGTGGTGAGCTCGACGGGACGCCTCGGCAAGGGGGCGGTGCCTTGGACGCGAACCTGATCCAGCACCTCATCACCGTTCCGCTGTTCACCGGGATCATCGGGTACATCACCAACTGGACCGGCGTGCTGATGCTCTTCGAGCCGAAGCGCTTCTACGGGATCAAGGTGCCCGGCGTGGCCACGCTGTACCCGCTGCTGCCGCGCCGCGTGCAGGTGATCCCCGCGATCCAGCCGGACGGCCGGGTGGGGTGGCAGGGCATCGTGCCCTCCCGGGCCGAGAAGATGGCGAGCATCGCCGTCGACAAATCACTCAACAAGGTCGGCAGCATCGCCGAGTTCTACGAGGTGATGGATCCCGAGCACGTCTCCGAGGTCCTCACCCGCGCGTCGCTGCCGATGATCCCCTCCATCGTGGAATCGGTGATGCAGCGCGAGAATCCGCGGCTGTGGTACTCGCTGCCCGAGGACGTCAAGCTCCTCGTCTACCGCCGGGTCTCGGCGTCACTGCCCAAGGACGTCCGCAAGATCACCTCGACCATCGGCGAGAACATCGACGACTACATCGACGCCAAGCTGATGGTCATCCGGTACCTGACGAACAACCCGTCGGTGCTCAAGGACATCTTCTACAACATGGGTCGCAAGGAGCTGAAGTTCATGCAGAACTTCGGCTTCTACTTCGGCTTCCCGATGGGCTTCCTGCTCGTCGCGCTGCTGCACTTCTTCCCGTACTGGTGGCTGCTGCCGCTCGGCGGGATCGTCATCGGCTACGTCGTCAACTACATCGGCATCCTGATGATCTTCGAGCCGATCCACCCCACGTGGTGGGTGCCGTGGAAGCAGGGCCTGTTCCTCAAGCGGAAGAAGGAGATCGCCGAGCAGTACGCCATCGTCATGGCCGACAAGGTGATCACCATCGAGAACATCTGCGACGAGCTGCTGCACGGGCCGCGCTCCGACCGCACGCGCGCCACCGTCGAGACGGTGCTGCGCGACTCGATCGACAACGCCGCCGGCTGGGCCCGCGGCTTCGTCAAGCTCTCGGTCGGCTCCGAGGCCTACGACCGGGTGCCGCAGCTCGTGGGGGCCGAGGCCCTCAAGGTCGCGCAGGCCACGGTCAGCGAGCCGAAGTTCGTGGCCGAGCAGCAGACCAAGGTCCGCGAGTTCGTGACGGAGCGGATGAATCTGCTCGGGCCGGAGGACCTCAGTGAGCTGCTCCGGTCGGCGATCAAGCAGGACGAGTGGCTGCTGTTCCTGCACGGCGCGGTGCTCGGCTCGTTCGCCGGGTTCCTCCATCTAGCGATATTCGGGGTGTGACAGACGTGAGTGAGAAGTCCCGTTCCTCTGCGGCGGCCGGCGGCGAGGACGCCGAGGAGACCCGCGAGCTCGCGGTGCGCGACGGGGGCGAGGTCGCCGAGGCGGAGAAGCAGGAGTCCGGTGGCCTCCTGGGACGGCTCGGCCGCGTCTCCAACTCCGCCTTCAGCGTGACCCGGGAGCTCGGCGGATCGGCGCAGCGCCTGACCCAGCAGTTCGTCAGCGAGGCCGGCCACCTCGTGGACGTCGCGCTCACCACCGAGGTCGCGCCGCGCGTCGTCGTGCACGGCGAGGTCGTCGACGAGGACGACGATCACGAACCCGAGCCCGTCGCCACGCCCGACGAGCTGCGCCGCACGGGCGATCGCCTGCTCGCCCAGTCCGCCGAGCCCGCGGCCGCGCAGATGCCGCACCCGGCCTACGAGCACATCCTCACGCAGCTCTCGCCCGACGAGGCCCGCATTCTGCGGCTGCTGTTCAACGACGGTGCGCAGCCTGCGATCGACGTGCGCACCAACCGCCCGTTCGGCGTGGGCGCCGAGACGGTGGCGGCGGGCGTGTCGATGATCCCCGAGGTCGCCGGGTGCCGGCAGCCGGACCGGATCGCCGCGTACCTGGGCAACCTTCACCGCCTCGGCCTGATCTGGTTCTCCAAGGAGCAGGTCGATGTGCGGCGCTACGAACTGCTGCAGGTGCAGCCGCAGGTCATCGACGCGATCAGCCGCGCCGGCCGGTACGCCAAGTCCGTGCGACGGCGGATCGAGATCACGCCCTTCGGCCGCGACTTCTACAGCACCTGCTTCTCCCCGTCGTCCGGCTTCACGAACTAGCGGCGCCGCCCGCGCGGCCTCCGCCGTGCGGGCGACCTCACCCCTCGTGTGATAGACAGTTCTTAACGAAGTGTCTATCTCACGAGGTGATCATGGTTGACATCGCTCACACCGGCGTCGACGACGCGCCCATCAGCGGCGCCCGCGCCGATTTCCACCGGACCCTGTCGGACCTCTCGACCGCATCGGTCGAGCGCAACTTCGACCCGTACCGCGACATCGCCTGGGACTCGCCCGAGCTGGCGATCGACGAGCGCGATCCGCGGTGGGTGCTGCACCCCGAGCTCGACTACATCGGGCGCAGCCCCTGGTACCAGGCGCAGCCGCTGGAGCGGCGCATCGCCATGGGCATCTGGCGGCAGGCGAACCTGGTCAAGGCCGGCCTGCAGTTCGAGCAGGTGCTCATCGCCGCGCTGATGCAGTACTCGTTCGTGCAGCGCAACGGCTCCCCGGAGTTCCGCTACGCCACCCACGAGGCGCGCGAGGAGTGCAACCACACCCTCATGTTCCAGGAGTTCGTCAACCGCACGGGGCAGAAGGTCCCCGGCGCACCGCGCTGGTTCCGGGCCGTGATGCCGCGCCTGACCCGCGCCGCGGTATGGGCGCCCCCGGGCTTCTTCGTGGGTGTGCTCGGCGGCGAGGAGCCGATCGACCACATGCAGAAGCACCAACTGCGGGCCGCCGAGACGCAGCATCCCGCGATGACGGCGATCATCGCGATCCACGTGGCGGAGGAGGCCCGGCACATCTCGTTCGCGCACCAGTTGCTCGGGTACCAGGTGCCGAGGATGAGTCGCGTGCAGCGCGGCATCCTCTCGGTGGTGACGCCGCTGGTCATGTGGTCGCTCAACAACGTGATCATGGTGCCGCCCAAGCAGTTCTGGGAGACCTTCGACGTGCCCG